>NZ_QWLJ01000030.1 GCF_009917385.1 Roseburia sp. 1XD42-34
AAGTATAAAAAAATTGGAAGTCATGTTGGGTAGGTGAGATTCCATCTCACTCCACCCCAACATTTGACATAGAACCGTTTTAACTTAAACCACGGAACATGGATTTGAAGGTTGGAAAAAAACTAAGTTTTAAGTATCCGGATAGATGAAAAAAGATTAAAAGTTTAGTGTTATGTAAGCTGACATATTGGTTTGTCTCATTAGAGAGATTAGGCAGGGTCGGGAAGCCTGCCATTTAATAACAAGGAGAAAACGCCGCTACTCGAAATGTAAGGCCATGCGGTTTTACATGGGATATTATGGAAAATAGGTGCGGCTAACATGCTTTTAGTAGTTACTATTATTTTCAATTTCCTTCAAAGTAAATCCACTTTCAGTCTTCCATTCTATAAGTCCATTGGCATGACCTCCAATTACAAAGCTAGCAGCATAAGAAGGACTGTTAAACAGCATGTCTTTTTGTAAAACTCCATTCTTGTCAACCTGAGCATTTTTTCTTACTTCCTTAATTTTACGCGGTATTCTATTAGAATCGCTAATCTCTATTTGACTTCCTTTAAGAACTACAAAACCTTCTCTGGTTTGTTTACATATAGCTTTAATTGTTTTATTACTTCTTCGGATTGTTCTGTGTAAATAATATGTCTTTTCTCCATTTACGAATTTATTTGATACTATTGACGATTGGGTAAGTGGTTCAAAAATTTTATGTCCCAATGTCCCCATTATAATTTTTGCATAGTCAATAAATTCTTCTAGTTCGCTTTCCTTTTCTTCAGTTATGTTTCCACTAGCTGGATCGTAATCGTTTCTTATAATATATCTATCTACCTGTCTAGCTAATCTACAAAAGCGATTTTCTAAATAACTGATTTCAGTAGGTCCGAATGAATTATTAGACGTTGTAAATACAACAGCTTCTGTCCAATAATCTTTTTTAGGATCTCTTTTATGTTCAAATAAGCGGGATAAAATACCTTCACCACTTTTTCTTGTGCTAGCTTGTCCAATATATGCATTATTTTTATTATTTATATCTGACATTCCAAACAAAAAGTAAACCCCACTTTGACTTAAATCTTCTCTGTTTTTACATTTTTCTAGATCAGGACGAGGAATTTTATAAGCAATCCCAGTCCAATTCGCTAATGTGCATTTTATCCTTCCGTTTGGGCTTCCATCCATTAAATACAAATTGATGCTTTTTCCTCTGACTGACATATGTTACTTCCTTTCAAAAGTAAATTAATAAGGAATGCTTAATTTGGTTCGACACCTTGAATTATAGCAGAAAGAATTTTTAAATTCTTGCCTATTAGGCGCATTAGCTTATTAATTGTATAATGAGCATAGGAGGTACATGACCAGCATTATCTAAGTTTAGATAGTTACTTTTTTCCAAACATATTTTAGTGAACAACTTTATCATATAATAGAAACGAAGCTGATTCGTTTTGAATACTTCTTCAATACTGCTGAATGGAACTAAAAAACTGCTCCTCAAATTATTAGAATTATGTCTAACAATGGAGGAGCAGTTCATTATGGGACTGCTATTTTGTGATTATGCTAATGTTTTACTATGCTGAAATTTCCCAAACAATATTAGAATCGGGGGTATTTCCTTGCGTCCACCATTTGGCTTGATAAACAATGTTATTGTAAACTACCTTATCACCAGAAAGATATATTTTATTCGGATCCCAAGGAAGTATGCGGTTATCTTCAGCAGTCTTATCAGATAAACCTTCGCTTATTAATTCCCAGGCTGGAGATTGGTCAGGCTTTTCGTTTTTTACCCACCATTTTGCTTGGTAAATGCTTCCATTATAAGAAGCTTTATTTCCGCTTACATATACTTGGGAAGGATCCCAAGTAGGAATTTTATCAGAATCAGCTGGCGGTTCAGTAGGAATATTAGAATTACCGCCGAAATCAACGTCAATAACACTATAAAAAGCATTAGTAGTATCTTGGATTTCCCAATAGGCGAGGATGACATGGTAACCGGTACGTTTTGGTACAGAGCAGTTATGACTTACTTTGAATCCCGGAACTTTTCCGCCATCATTTACGCTACAGAATAATTCTAAATCAGAACGCTTTAACGGTTGATTAGGATCCCAACCTTCTTTTGTAATATAATAGTCCCATTTCTCTGTAGCGTGGGGGGCGGTTATTGTCCAAGTAAATGTATTCATTTCGCTTTTTATCGGATTTTTTGCCCAACGGGTAGGTGACTGCTGATCAAGTTCAAAAAATCTGCTGCCGCCACTTGCGATTTTTCCATCAGGTGCTCCTACACTAGGAAAATCACCTGGTCCCTCTACACTTTGTGGCTCATAAGTTACTGCTCCACAACCACTATTAGTTCCTTCTTTGCAGAGCAATGCTCTACTTTTAGGGGAATCGACATAGCCATGAGCAGATACTTCATTTGAAAATACCAACATAATAATAAATGCGATAAAAATACTACTTATAAAAACCAATGTCCTTGAACGTGAAACTCTTAACATAAAAACTCACTCCCTCTCTATAATTTGTATATATTACCAATTAGCTTCAAGTTAAAACATTGTATAATTGTATAAAAATGGTAATATATATTATTAAGTATATAAAAGTTGGTGAGGATTACAATGAGTCTTCCTGAGGGTTTTTACAATTATTTATTAAGATCGATGAAGAAATGGTCTCAGCTCCAAAGTACTGATGGATTAAAGAGGAATTGTTAAATTTTCTGGTGGTGCAAGTTGGATGTTTAATGGGATTTAACATATTAGGCTTGAGCGTTAATATAAAAAGGCTGTAGAGAAAAACTTATTAACAATAAAGCTTTTATAATTTTGCAAATACTACTATGTTTAAATGTGAGTCCGTGCGATTGCGTTAAGGCTTTGACAATCTGAGTTAAATCTCTAACTTAACTTAACATAAATTGAACTAGTGATTAGCACTATTGTGAGTCATTCTCAAAAGTGTCTAGATTTAATGAAAGAACTCCAACTCGATTCCCTGTGAATGAAAAATACTGCAAGAGGAATTTTGGGTAGAGAGAGGAGGTTATTTAATTTTATAATGGCTTAATTAATGGTAAAAAATATGGTTATACTAGGAAAATTAAGGAATATTATGGTATAATGAAAGTGATATCATAGATAATTTTTGATGTTAATGTAATCCACATAGGTGAATATGTTGTTTATGTAACATAAACTTGCAAAGGATGAAGGGAGGTTTATTTAAAATGTTTGTGGCTGCCAATATAGATGATTTGCTACTGGCTTTGAAAAATAATGCACCCCAAATATTAATTAAAGATGACTTTAAAAATGAAGTGATGTCATTGACAGGGCACTCACTTTCAGAGAAAGGAACATTGGGCTTTGAGCTAGGATCAGCTGGGACTAGCAATATTTTAGGTGAGTTATTTTATCAAATAGCTAATAAATTTAGTAATAAGCCAAACGAAGCAAAAACGATTGAAAGTAAGTTGAGGAAATACAAGCTGAAGAAAAATAGTAAAGAGGAAATAATTTTAAGTTTGCGGCAACTAGATTATTAAGCATGGAATAATGTAGTGTAATCCAATATGTGGAAAGGGGCTTCCACTGAATGATCAAACTATAAACGATTGAACAAAATAAACGCTATTTTTTGAAAAAATAATTTTTTAATAAATAATAATGCTATTTCTCGCTGTTAAAAGGAAATAATCCTTATTTTTATTGAACAATAGTATTTTTATCATGCATATAATGTGTTGTAAGACTCCGACTTCAGTAGTTGGATAATCTGCACTGCCAAAATCTAAGAGTGAGTTAACAACACTAAATACCCGATTCGTTCCTCTAACAATCAGTGGGAGGATAATAAGAACTCTTACTGTTTGAGGGTTTTTTTATCATCCGCAAATCCGTAATATTTTAATACTAATTTCAAAAAATACATGGATGAATTTGTTAAAAAATCATTGGTACGAATAGTATAGCCCTGCATACCTTATAGGTAATGTTATAGAAGCAGTCTGTTTTTCTAAACCCATTTAATGATTAGAGGGAAGGTTATTTTGACAAGCTGCTATCGTAGGAATTAAAATAAAACCTGCTAGTCGTTACCAGCAGATTTTATTCTATTTGACCAAATGTACCGATTTGGTGTTACTTTACTTTATCTATAAACAAGTCCACCATCTGTTAGAATAGTTTGACCTGTAATATAATCAGAGTCATCTGAAGCTAGGAATGAAACTAAATTCGCAACATCTTCTGGGGTTTGGTAACGTTGTAATGCAATTGCAGAAGAATATTGTTCAAAAGCTTCACCTGGTTTTAAGTTATCGCTATGTTTCACCATTTCTTCGTCAATTCTATCCCACATTTTTGTTTTTGCTATACCAGGGCAGTATGCATTAACAGTAATTTGGTGTTTAGCAAGTTCTTTTGCTGATGAATGTGTAAAAGATCTTACAGCATGTTTTGTAGCTGAATAAGTGCCTAACATTTCGTATGATTCGTGACCAGCAATACTACAGGCATTAATGATTTTACCCTTCGTTTCCTGTTTGATAAATTGTTTTGCAGCTGCTTGGGTACCGAATACAGTTCCATTTACATTGATTTGGAATAAGCGGTTTAGCTCTTCTTCCTCTATTTGTAAGAATGGTGTAACGGTGTCAACACCGGCGTTATTAACGAATACATCTAATCTGCCGAAATGTTCCACTGTTTCTTTTACTAAATTAAACTGATCTTCTCGCTTGGCGACATTTCCTACAACGCCAATGACGTCAAATCCACTTTCTTTAAGCTCTTTCACCGTTTCGTTTAAAACTGGTTCATTAATATCGTGTATGACTACTTTGAACCCGTCTTTACATAAGCGATGTGCAATACCCTTTCCTAAGCCTTCTGCGGATCCTGT
This sequence comes from Roseburia sp. 1XD42-34, assembly GCF_009917385.1. GTDB lineage: Bacteria > Bacillota > Bacilli > Bacillales > Amphibacillaceae > Virgibacillus. The sequence goes on from NZ_QWLJ01000030.1 coordinate 4,927, forward strand.
AACTACTGCTACCTTCTCCATTTTAAAGCCTCCTAAACATTAACTTTTATATCCATTTCCTATTGTACCACTATACATACAAAAGGAGTTAACAAAACTTGACAAAATGTGACAAAATATAAATATATAATAGTTTTTGCTGTAAAAAGGAGTAGTATATGACTATCATTTAGCGATTTACTATAGTAATTAATTTTGATAGTTCGTTAAAATAAGGTTGAAAATACATATATGGTAAAAGTAGGGAAAAAGAAGAAGTCTTGTAGTTCAGTTTTTATTATGAGAAAGCTTCAACGAGGTTAATTTATTAACCTTAGCTAAAGATATTTGCGTGGATTTTGCTATTTGTTTAATCGAAGACTGGGGGTGTTCCATAATATAGTGGATAATTTTCTCTCTGTCTTCAAGGCATGTAGGACAAAATGAAAATGGGTTTAATTCCATTGGAACTTCACATAACCGACATTTCGTTATAATTGCTCTCACTTAATCACCCCATAATAATTTTGTACAGTCAGTATATAACAAAAAATGCCAGCTTTAAATATAAGAAATTTCAAGCAAAATATAATGTATATGCTTGGTGGGTATGTATTATATGGATTAGTAGGAAAGTATAGGAAATAAAAGAACTGTTTTCATGAATGAGTAGGATTGATTGACATACCTACTATTATATGTAATAAGATATTTTGTCGGTGATGTAAATTGTATTGGAGTTTGTCTGCTAAGATATCTAATATTTACCTTAATAGAGTAAGTTATACGAAAAGACAAGTTGTGCATTTTTCGTGAATGCGTTCACAATATATAATTATATTGTATGATGAACTTTGTATATTCCCTTACTAGACGTGTAGGTTACTAATATAATGAATGAAATAGGATTTTAGCAAAGTCAATTCTTCGCCGACACTCAAAATAGATTTTAAACATTCAAGTGGAGAGGAAGTTTCAAGCTGTATAATAAACAATTAAATGAGAAGATAGAAAGATTACGAAAAAAGATGTATGAAATTTATAAAAATGATCCAAATGATTCGCAAATTTTAATAGTGTCTCAAGAATTAGATGCTCTTCTAAATGAGTTAGATAGAGTAGAGAACAAAGAAAATAAGTGAGTGAACCATTTACATTCTAGCAAAATTGTTAGAAAGCTGTCGGAGTGAAGAGGCAGAGGCATTCCCTAAGAGGAATAGGTTATTTTTTACAAACTAAAAACAAGTACTAGATCTTTACGAGATGGAGCTTTTTAAATGGACTTACTGGTCCAACTCATCAATTAGAACAAAGAATACATCCATTACAACTATAACTACTACAATTATGATGGAAAAATAACGAACAAATTATGGAGAGGTGAATATCATGTCCCGTTCTGTAAAAGAATTAGGAGAAGTACGCCAAAACAAACTGCCACAACTCCTACAAAGCTACTACTATTGTTACTTTGCTTGTAGCTGTCATTTTTTATTATAATTGTTTTTATTATTTTCTTTGTCGGTATTCTTTATTATTCCGATTAATTTATTAGAAACTCAAATATCTAAAGATGTAGTTATAGCCAAGATTTTTATATCGCCTAGTGCACCACAAGTATTTTTCTACAATCGCTGGTGTTCGGTAACATTCTAGTGAATGAAGAAGTAGTATATTATCTACTACTTTTGGATATCGTCATCACCAATCCTATAAACAATTGAAAAAAGAATTAAATACAATAAAAAGGCATATTTGTAGTTTAATAGGATTTGAGCGTGGGTATGTAATTAATGTGCGCACACTAATTATAAATTCTAACAAAGGGGTTTTTCACAATGACTAAACGTTTCAAAACAGGAGAAAAAGCACCAGAAAACGGAACTTACGAATTTGATGGTTTAGTAAACGGTGGAAACGAAAGTGAAGTTACAGAGGACGAAAAAAGCATTAAACTTAGCAGTGGAGACCAATTTCCACCCATTCGTTCTAACAAAGAGGCTGCTTATTGGAAGAAGTCCAATTAATAAAAACCAACGCAAAAATCCTGAGAGGTCTCCCTTTCAGGATTTTTTTAAAAGATAAGAAAAAATTCCTGTAATAAAGCAAAATGAGGATTGTACAAAAAAGCCCCCTTGGTATGATACGAGGTGTTCAAAGCTAAACAGCAAAAATGAACCCTTAAATGAACCAAGGAGGGCTAATATGAAGTATAAATCAATTATAAACAAAATGAAAAGATATTGCAACTGATAAGAGTTCATCGATTGTGTCAAGTACTTGTGGGAGATTTTTAAAGTCCCTTATTTTGCATGGTTTCAGCTTCCATTTTTGGTAGCGATTTCAGCTTTCCCTTTCTTCATCCTTTAAAGCTCTTTTACTTTTTTTAAATTCCTCGCAACCCTTTTAAAGCAGCCGTAACTGGTTTTCCAAGAGCCCCTTTTAAATAACCCAAGTTGTTCCGGATTGCTTCTACAGCACTATCCTTCAACTTCTTTACAAAGTGTTTAGGTGGCTTCTCTTTCTTGCTTTTTTCTGCTATTTCCATTGTCTGTTTAAGCATACCCTGTAGTGTGTCTTAATCTCAAGATTATCTTTTAGGGTAACCATAATGTCAATAAATTTATCAAGTCCTTTTTCACACCAGCTGCGCCCGTTTTTAAGGCGACTGGCGAACACGCTCATCGTTCCTTCTGCACTTTCCATGGAGTGAAAGCCTGTGGTGTCTATACCTTTGTCTCTCAGCTTCTCACGGTAATCTCCGGATATTGAGAAAGCTGGGCTATTTAAATCTTCCAACCGTTCTACCCTCTTTTCATTTTCAAGCGTACCAACTGCTGGAAAAACTGCAAAAAAGCCAACATGATACAGGGGAAATAGCTTATAACGTGAAAAAATGAATAAAGGTTTTAAACAGAGGGTCAAATACTTGCTCAATGGTTACAGATACGTCAATAGGAGTGGTGTGGTAATGAGTAGTATGAGTGATTAGTGGAAAGATTACCTGGAAACCAATGCGCAAAAAAAGCGTTAGAGAAGCAAATCAAACAAGATTTAGAAGGAAATATAGATATTACAAAATTGCACTTCGAACATAGTTATGCTGGTTGGTTACTTTCCCAAAAACATCAGAACATCTTAACCAAAGTCAGTCAACATTTTAATGGAAAAGCGAGTCATGCATTGGTGGACCGCTTTATAGAGAACATCATTCAGCTTAAAGAAATGGATCGTGTGTACAAGGAAAGTTATGAAAATGTTAAATAGCATTATAATTCCCTATAACGTTAATTTTTAGTATATTTATCAAAAAAATCAAGATAAATACTGTGTTTTTTTCATTAAATCTGTATAACGTACTTGTTTAAAAAGACGAAAAAGGGATAGAAAATGAAAAAAATAACAATTTTATTTGTCTTATTCATTCCAAGCGTTGCTTTCGCTGACACGAGCAAGTCTTCAAGTAAAGAAAATCTGACCCACCCTACAAAAGAAGAAATTGAGTTAGTAAACGAATCCCTCGATAAAATGATAAATGAGGCAAATAAAAAATTGAGAACGGGGATACTAAAATTGTTCTTGAAGAAAAACTAGGAAACAGTGATCAAACTATCGAATTAGGTTTTGAGGTTAAAGATACAAATACTTATAATAATAGTGACGTACAACTACTCGCCTCTAAACCTTCAGGAAAGAAGTTATATCACGCATATGTAAAAAACACTGCCGGGTGGAATTTTGAACATAGACTAGCTGGAGAATTTACATATAGTGGAGGTAAAATTAAAGGAGCTACAAAGGATGTCAAATTGTCTGGCGCAATGTATAGTGAGTCTGACAAAACTTGGATAGATAAACTTGACCCAAGTGTATGGGAAGTACGTAGTCACGGTAAATTTAAAGCTTTAAAATATTTAGACGAATATAATACCTACCTAACAGTACAATTATTAGGTAGCGGTAATTTTAGAGTTACAAGAGCATCTATTAGTGCTTAAGTAAAAGGATGGGCATGCACCATGCCCGCCCTAAAATAAATGTGGAGGGATACTACTATATGATTACTATGAAATTACCCTTTTACTTTAGCTTTTTACTAGTCCTGGTTATAGTGTTGATTATTAATTTTATATCTCAAACTTATATAATAAGAAAAAATAATTACCAAATCAAATGGAAATCATCCTTAATATTATTAATTCAAAGCGCAGTAATAACATTACTATTATATTGGTTTTAATACAATCGTAATCTATATGGATAATAAATTGCTTTTCAAGCTCTATCTAGCCATTTAATAATTGTATCCTTCACATTTGAAGAACTCTCTTTTACTTCATCAATAATAAACGAAAACGGATTAACCCCCTGATTGTGGACAAAAACACTCTTAAACTAACTTTTACTTAGAAATTCGCTGTTTTTCATGAATTACCTTCACTTTTGCCCTTCTAAGATAATAGCAACGCTACCATTCCACCAAGAGTAAAGGCTTTGCCCTTTGCTCCGCTTCGCCCTTGATTCCATGCCAGCATTGGCATGTTGTGTAAGGCAGGACACAAGGAAGAAAAAAGGGGGGATTAAACCCGTATTTAATTTATGTTTATCTTCTTTTCCTTATACAACTCATAAAATTCATTTGGTGCTAAGTCATCAATGCTTGATGAATACGTCGATGATTGTAAAAGTCCATAAAATCTGTAATCGCTTCATACGCTTCTCCATAGGTTGCAAACTCGAATCGGGACATACAATCATCTTCCATAATCCGATGGAATGATTCAATATGTGCATTCATATTTGGCATTTTTGGCGGTATTCGTTCATGTTCTATAGCACAATAGTCTTCAAATGTGTTAGAAATAAACTGTGGGCCATTTATCTGTACGGCATCTTTAGCCCCACAACGCAGCCCTATATGGTAATCAACGATGGATCTATCGCCAATATCGATAATGGAAAAGACAAACAGGAATCAACCTTCACCATAAATATATCCATATTTTATATCTGCCTCCTAAAGTTGGTTGGATTCCGTAATGGTATGATTTCGTGCCAATTTCTAGGATGTGAAACTCTTTTCCTTCTTTGAGGACGTAAGAGATATCTAGTTCTTTACAGAGACGATACACCACACCTTATTTTTATTAATGATTGGCGTGTACTGACGGCGAAGAATAACAGTTAATTTGAGATTTTCGTAACTGTGACACTCTCCAGATATAAGCTCTAATAAAAATTCTTTAATCTGTTCACCAGCTATTTTCTTTCCGTCCTCGTTGATGGAGTAGCCTGGTGCTGGACGCCCCTCCCTCACTTGCTTCTCGTTCACACGATTAATTCTTTCGATAAGAACGAGGAATTTTCAATATTTTTAATACCAATGTAATGGCATATCCCTTTTGAATCCATGTATCGGCTACTTCCATTTTTCAGCAAGTGGGGGTTTTGCTTTTTTATGAGATCTCTTAAAATGCTTTTTTTCAAGTGCTCATTTTCATTCGTAAGGTGTTTGGAATCAAGGTCTGGAACAGTAGCTACCTCTATATCACCATATTTTCCATCTTTGTACTCCCGAACCTATCTTGTCACCGTGTTTGGAACATATCGACGTGCAACAACAGATGTTTTCCCAGTCTCCATCTCTTCTTTGATTACTTATATTTTAAATTCTTTAGAATGTCTTGTTCGTTTCATATGATAGCCTCCCTGACACTTTGTATTATATTAATTTGCACTCTTATTGTCCAAATTCTTTTGGGGGCTTATGAACTAGAAAGCCACATGAGCTTGAAAAGTTGGTGTATGATTCTCGGAAATGTTTTAAATATGGATAAATATTATAAAACGAAGCGTGCGTAGAGAGGTTAGTCTAAACAAACGTTTGATTAAAGCTCTCACATGAATTACAAAAAAAGGAGATTGCTATTTGAATTGTGGAATAGAAGCACTTAATGTATACAATATAGTAATTTTAAAATTTACATAAAATGGAACTATTTAAAATCTGGTACTACCTATAAAGTACTGTAACAGTTCTATTACAAAGCAATAATTCAACTGAAAAACTATGAAATAAGAAAAGCAGATGACCAAAAAAATCACGCCATAGGGGAAGGCTTAACCTTATTTAAATGAGTTTTAACATGTATAAAAAGAGGAGGAAACTATTGGCATTAGTACTTTCTGATGGTTTATTTGCATATACGCGAATCTTTATGAAGTACAATCATATATTGAAAGTAGGACGAGTATAAAGGGGAAATGTAAATGACTATGCCATTAATGATTGTAATAGTAACTGTTATCATTTTATCGACTTTTGTGATAGGAATTACAATGATATATCGGGATAGGATTGCAAGCATGACTGGCATGATGATTGCGATGGCGCTTGGAATGATTGTTGGGCTTACTATTGGAGTCATTGTTGGCATTTTGTTAATGGGGAATTTATTTTATTCAACAGTAATTTCTATGCTAGTAGGAATAGTAGTTGGTTGCTTAGCAGGAATCCCAGTTAGCTTACTAGCTGTGCTAGATGGAACATTATCGGGTCTGATGGGAAGTATGATGGGGGCGATGTTAGGAGAGATGATCATGCAGGATTATCAAGACCCCTTTATTCGAGTCATGTTTATGATTTTTCTTATGACTATGATTCTAATTTTGTGGGTAATACGACAAACATCTGTAGAAAGTAAAAAGCTGTGGAATCATCCGTTTATATTGCTGATTGCTTTTGTTCTAGTAATAATTGGGTTCAATGAAATAGGCCCACTCGTGGCAGTCTCAAGTACACATTAACAAATACATGGGGACAAAGAAACTGAACAAAGAGATAAATAAAAACAAGATAATTCATTGTTTAAGTCGATATTGGTAAAAGAGATTGGAACTAATTGTGTTAGTAGATACCAAAATCTGATAGGTGATCGATATAATGTGATGAATGAAATTTGAGCGCAGGAAAATCTACGCTCATGTTATTTAAAGTTTTAGTTTTATACTATAGATATAACTCGTTTAATCAAGTAAGTAACTGGCAGGAAGACCTTACTTCTATCCTGGGAAGTGAAACTCAAGAGAGCAAGTAGGAGATCCAATTGTACGTCAAATGCCCAATTCTATTAAAGCCCTTTAGGTCATATTTTTGTGGTGCTAACATTCAAAGGGGGGTGAAGAAACTCCTACTTATTGAAGGTTCGCCTTAGGATGTTGTTTAAGTCGGCTTTCGTGAATGAACTTTTAGGTTATAGGCTCAGGTAGCTTCCGTTGCTTAACAGACTGTCGTTTCACTAACTCAGTGGATAGTGTATAATGATGGTCAACTTTTTCCCCAGCTAAAAGCTGGAAGATGACATGTACAGCTAATGAGCCTGCTTCGTATTTTGGTTGTTTAATTGTTGATAATGGCGGTGAAACATATTCAGCAAGTTGAATATCGTCAAATCCAATAATGGATATATCATCGGGAACAGAGATGTTATTTTCTCTTAGTGCCTCTAGACCGCCAATGGCCATTTCATCATTGGCATAAAATATGGCGTGTGGAAATTTCCGTTGTGCGATTAGCATTTTCGTTGTACGGTACCCACCTTCACGAGTGAAATCGCCAATAATTTTCCACTTTGGTTGATAGGCTATTCCGTGATCATTTAAAGCATTCATGTACCCTTGAAACCTAAGGTTGTTATCATGAGAATTATAAGGTCCACTTACATAGGCGATTTCACGATGGCCATTTTGTATTAAATGCTCTGTCGCTAAGTAGCCTCCATGTGTATTATCGACTTCAATATTGTAAACAAAGTTGCTGTCTAATTTCCTATCTAACACAACGAGCGGGAAGCCTTTTCTTGCAGATTGCAAGGTTACTTCATCGCTAATATTGTGTGCAAGTATAATAGCACCGTCTACCCGCTTTTCCTGTAAAAACTTCGTCGCAGTTGAATTTGCTCCCCCTATAGAACTACAAGCTATTAAGTCAAAACCGTTGGCGGTAGTTACATCTTGAACCCCTTGAATTAATTCTGAATAAAATGGACCAGATAGATCGCTTAGTATTAAAGCTATTGTATTCGTTTTGGTCCTTTTTAAATCAGAAGCAAAGCCATTTTTCTTATAGTTTAACGTCTTTGCCGCTGCTTCTACTTTTTCTTTTGTAGCTTGACTCACTTTGTTACTATTGTTTAATGCATAAGAAGCAGTGGAGACTGCTACACCAGCGAGCTTTGCTACATCTTTTATTGTTGCCATGAATACACTTCCTCCATAAAAACGATTCCATGCTTTGTTCAATATCATTGTATCTTAGTTTTTTATCATTAGCACTATATATGTGAAAAATAGTGGTTGTCCAAAACACAATTGTCGTACTACGTTGTTTTTAGTAGTGTTCTTTTATTTTGAAATACATTTACTGATCCATATGCGTTGATAGAGTTAGTAACTAACAGGATAAGTTATTCATCCGGTAGAAAATACCACACATTGACGTCTCTAGTTCCAGTCAATTTTGAAATATATTGAAGAGCATACACTACCGTTTTCTTATTTAATTCCTGACATCGTAAACCCTTCAACGATGTACTTTTGAAAGAATGAAAAAATGATAATGATTGGTACAACCATAAATGCAGCTCCAGCCATTTGCAGAGCAAAGTTGTTGCTGTACTGTCCCTGTAGCAAGGAAAGTCCGACAGAAAGAGTGTATAGACTTTCATCATTAGCGACAATTAACGGCCATAAGAAGCTGTTCCACGCACCAATAAATGCGAGAATACCTTGTACGGCGAAAATGGGCTTTGCTATTGGAATAATAAGCCGAAAAAAAATATAAAATTCACCTGCTCCATCTAACCGTGCCGCTTCAATTAAATCAGTCGGGATGGTCGTCATAAATTGCCTGAATAAAAAAATGCTGAAGGCAGCAACTAGACCTGGAAGAATAATTCCCGGTAATGTATTCGTTAATCCGATACCATTTAATAATAAATAAACAGGTATCATTGTTACTTGCCCCGGGATCATCATGGTTGCTAGGACAAGGTAGAATATTTTTTCCCTACCTTTAAATTCAAACTTTGCAAATCCGTATCCTGCCATACCGTTAAATAGCAAGCCGATGAATGAAAAGAATACGATGATTAATGTGTTTCGTAAATAAATCAGGAAATTTAATTCGGTAAATAAGTGCCTGAAATTTTCAAGTGTTGGGTTTTCAGGTAGTAAGGTCGGTGGAATGCGTAATGCTTCACTTTCTGGCTTGAATGCACTTGTAATCATCCAAATGAATGGAATGGATACCAGTATCCCACCAACAATCATTAACACTGTGATAAGGGTTTTTTCTGTTTTTCCTTTTGTTGAATTTAAAATTGCCAAGATAATTCCCTCATTTCAGAAAGGTTAAAATTCCGTATCGGATTTTCGAAGTTTAAATTGAATTAAAGTTACGATAATAATCATAATAAACAGTACGAAAGAGCCAGCAGCAGCATAACCAAATTCACTAAATTGAAAGCCTTCCTTATAGATAAACAATGCAATAGATAAGGTTCCGTCTAGCGGTCCGCCTTGCGTCATCACATAAGGCTCTTCAAAAAATTGCATCCAACCGATTAGCGTGGTGACTGTTACGAAAAACGTTGCGTATCTCAATAAGGGTAATGTGACATTAAAAAATGTTTGAATTCGGTTGGCGCCGTCCATTTTAGCTGCTTCATAGTAAGCTCTTGGTATTCCTTGCAGTGCTGCAAGAAAGATGATCATGTTAATCCCAATGCCTTTCCAGACAGCGAGAATGATAAGCGAAATTTTAGCAATCGTAGGTTCTTGAAGCCAAGGTATGTTCTCTACAGAAAGTAAAGATAGAATATAATTAAATAATCCGTATTCTGTATTGTATAGGTACCCCCAAATGACGGCGACTGCAATAATATTAGTAATCGAGGGCATATAGTATACAGACCGGAATATGGAAAAAAGTTTGTTGCTTCCATAATTAAGCATTAATGCAATTCCCAATGAACAAATGATGACAAGCGGAACACCGATCATGACATAAAATAAAGTATTGAAAATGGATTTTAAAAATGTATCGTCAGCAAATAAATTTTGATAGTTTTCAAATCCTATCCAGTTGATGTTAGACCAATTTGCTAACCCTTTTAAATCCAAATCTGTAAAGCTGATGAAAAAAGCAATAGTAATCGGAATAATGCTAAATATGATTAATAATGAAACGGCTGGTGCGATAAACATGTAGGGATGTCGATTACGAATTTTATGTTTTAACATATCATAAACCACCTATCGTTATGAAACGTATTTTGGTGGAAGTATATAAGACCATGAACCTCCAGGTCTTATATACTTCTTAACAAGCTATTCTGTTAATAAATCCTGAGCTGTCTTGTTGAATTGTTCCATTTCAGTTTTTAGATCGGCTCCACCAGCATTTACTCGTTCTAAGGAACTAAGCAGTTCTTGGGCAATTCGTTCGAACTGCTCTGTTTGCAAGCCTGCTTTTGCTTCTTTTAATTGCTCTCCAAATACGCTATACATTGGATCATCTTGTAATTTTGGATTTTCCCAGCTTTCTGGCTTAGAAGGTAATGTATTGGATATGTCTAACCATTCGAGTTGTGTTTCTGTTTCATTCATATAAGATAAGAATTTCAATGCGTTATCAACATTTTCTGAATTGTGGAAGATAGATAATGTAGCTCCTCCCATGCTGGAAGCCTTTGTTTCTTTGCCTGGCATAACAGCAACTGACCATTTTCCTTCTGCATCAGGGGCTTGTTCGTTTAAAATATTAACCATCCAAGGTCCACTGAAGAACATTGGCTTTTTACCATTAGCAAATGCTTGAATAATTTCTTCGCCTTGTTCTACTTGGCTAGAACCTTCTTTAAAGAAGCTTGTATAATATTCCATCGCTCCTATAAATTCTGGAGTATCAAAATTTAATTTATTTTCTTTAAGGTTTGCATCATAGCCATTTTGCCAAGCAAAGATAAATGGCATGATTTGGTCATTTTGATCTATATCAAGTCCGTATTGGCCTTCTCCTCGATCTGCTAATTTCTTTGCAGCGTCCTGTAATTCTTCCCACGTTTCTGGGGCTTTATCATAACCTACTTCAGCTAATAAGTCAGTGCGGTAATATAATACTCGGGTGTCTACATACCATGGGATACCAACGATTTGGTTATCAAACTGCATAATTTCTGCAGCACCATCAAAATAGTTTTCAGGCGCAAATTCTGGATGCTCTTTCATATATTCGGTTAAATCCAATAATGCTCCTGCTTCAGCAAATTCTGGAACCCAAGTAGTACCTAATTGCAAAATATCAGGACCATTTCCGGAGGCAACTGCAGTTAAGAGTTTGTCGTGTGCGCTGTCCCAGGGAATAGCTTGTACATCTACTTTGGTTCCTTCATTTTCTTTTTCAAATTTTTCTGTTAGCTGCTTTAGAAGCTTCCCTTCCTCACCCATTGCCCAAACGGTGAGGGTTTCATCACTGCTTTCGCTATCTTTTTTAGAAGCTTTATCATTTCCACATGCACTTAAAACGAGCAGAGCTGCGATAAAAGAGAATAACAACCATTTTTTCACTATAGAACACTCCTTTTATTTTATTGAAACGTTTCGATAAATTGATTATAATAAAATTTGAAGTCGCTTTCAACTATTTTTTGTGGACAACTTAAGTTTTTAATATATATTTTCGTTAAATGTTTATAAATCAATGTTAAAAGGATATTTTAGCGGGATTCCATTTGACTAACGTTAAATAAACACTTATAATCCAGGTTGTATTCTTAATTGAAACGTTTCGAATGAAGTTGCTTTTTATAGTTAGGAGGAGGGGTAACGTTGAATGAAAATAAGATCAAAAATCTATTAGGAAAGATGACCTTGGATGAAAAAATTGGACAAGTCACACAATTGGCCACCCCATTTTTTAAAGGTGCTTCTGATCAAGGGCAAATAACTGGACCAATGAAAGATATAAATATACCAGAAAATATGATGCAACTTGCAGGATCTGTTTTAGGTGCTTCTGGAGCAAAGGAGACCAAATTGATCCAAAAGCAATATTTACAAGATAATCGGTTAGGCATTCCTTTACTTATTATGTCTGATATTATTCACGGCTATAAGACTATTTTTCCAGTTCCATTAGCAATAGGTTCCTCTTGGGATTTGCAATTGGCGGAAAAAAGCGCAACCATTGCTGCTAAAGAAGCTGCTGTTAGTGGTGTACATGTAACTTTTGCACCGATGGTGGATCTAGTTCGTGACCCACGTTGGGGAAGGGTGGTGGAATCAACAGGTGAAGATCCTTATTTGAATAGTGCATTTGCCAAAGCCCAGATTCGTGGTTTCCAAGGTACTGATTTAAAACATGATCATGAACGTGTTGCCTCGTGCGTCAAGCATTTTGCTGGTTATGGTGCAGCTGAAGGTGGCCGGGATTATAACACGGTGAATATGTCAGAGCGAGATCTGCGTGAATCATATCTCCTAGCCTTTAAGGCAGCCCTGGAAGCTGGAAGCGAGTTAGTCATGACAGCCTTTAATACAGTTGACGGCATTCCAGCGAGTGGAAATAAATGGTTGATGCGTGACTTACTACGTGAAGAATGGAAGTTCGATGGTGTTGTTATTTCTGATTGGGGTGCAGTGAAAGAGTTGATTCCGCATGGTGTTGCAGAGGACGAAGCGGAAGCAGCCGCTAAAGCTCTGTCAGCGGGTGTGGACATTGAAATGATGACAGACTGTTATGCTAATCACCTACAATCACTCATAGAATCAAATCAAATCGATACATCCCTTTTAGATGAAGCAGTAATGCGTATTCTAGAGTTGAAAGACAAGTTGGGATTGTTCGATCATCCGTTTCGAGGTGCTGATGAAAAGCGGGAAGCTGAGATCGTTATGTGTTCAGAACACCGACAGGTTGCACGTGAACTTGCCGCTAAATCCTGTGTCCTGTTACAGAATAAGGGAGATATATTGCCGCTTCATCCAACACGAAAAGTAGGTTTAATTGGTCCGTTTGCTAACAATAACGATATTCTTGGTGCGTGGTCATGGCTTGGAGCAAAGGATGACGCTGTAACGCTATATGAAGGAATTATGAAAAAAGTACCTGCTTCAAAGTTAGTCGTAGCAAATGGTTGCGGAATTGATACTAGCTGTGAGAGCGAGCTAGCTAAAGCGATAGAGGTTGCCAAGCAATCTGATGTGATTGTTTTAGCCTTAGGAGAAAGCTCTGATATGAGTGGAGAGGCTGGTTCAAGGGCGAATATTCAATTGCCGCACGTTCAATTACAATTAGTAGAAGCATTGGCTGAATTAGGAAAACCAACTGTTGCCGTATTGTTTAATGGACGGCCGCTTGATTTACATGGTGTCGTTGATAAGGTAGATGCAGTGCTTGAAGCCTGGTATCCAGGAACAGAAGGCGGTTCAGCGATTGCAGATATTCTTTTCGGTGAGGTAAATCCGTCCGGGAAAATTACCATGTCGTTTCCATATAGTGTAGGGCAGATCCCAGTATACTACAACAACTATAATACGGGACGTCCTAAAGGTGCAATTAACGCCCAGGAACGGTACGTATCGCAATATTTAGATTGTCCGAATGAAGCTTTGTTTCCTTTTGGATATGGATTAAGCTATACCAGTTTTGATTATAGTAATTTTGTACTCTCTTCAGATACGATAACACCAGATAAGCCTTTAACGATCAAGGTAAAGATAACGAATAAGGGAGATGTAGCTGGAGAGGAAGTGGTACAACTCTATGTTCGAGATTTAGTCGGTGAAGTTGTGCGTCCACTTAAGGAATTAAAAGGATTTAAAAAGATATATTTACAACCAGGTGAGGAAAAAGAAGTTACGTTTATGTTGACAGAAGAACACCTACGTTATTATCATGCAGATTTATCATTTCATAGCGATGAAGGGAAATTTGAAGTGTATGTTGGTCCAAATAGTGTGGATGTAATGGCATTGTCGTTCGAATTGCGTAAAACGAAAGGAGAATAACTATTGAATCTAGGAGATAAATTTCACTTAAAAGCACGAGACATCACATTTACATTTCTTCAAAGTGGCGATATTTATGAAATTTCCCATAAAGAAACAATGATTAATCAGTGGCTGTCAAACCCTATTGATGGAGCGCTCAATAATATATATTTACGGATATATCGCAATGGGGATATAACAGCGGTTCCTTTAATAGGTATCCGGTCGAATAGTGAGATTTTTACTACTGAAAAATATGTGAAGTGGAAAGGTTTTTTTGAGGATGTAAACTATGAGGTCACTTTCTATTTAACGGATGCAGGAGTTTGGTTTTGGGATGTGTTGTTAACTGGAGAGGATATAGAAGTAGACTTAATTTATGCTCAAGATTTAGGTTTGGCTGATAAAGGTGCTGTTCGCTCGAACGAAGCTTACATGTCTCAATATATGGATCATTCTATTTTTAGAGATAAGCAAAAGGGCTATGTTATTTGTACCAGACAAAATCAACCGCAAAAAAGTGGATTCCCTTATATACAGCAAGGTGCTTTGAGCAAGGTCGTAGGTTATTCTACGGATGGATTTCAATTTTTTGGCTTATCCTATAAAACAACAAATCAAGCCGAAGTGTTAACAAAACCTTGTTTAACAAATAAAAACTATCAGTATGAATTTGCATATACAGCATTACAATCAGAGAAACTTATTTTAAATGGGGAGCGGCATTTCGTATTTTATGGTTTGTTTAAAGAAAATCATTCTTCTGCAATTCAGGAGTTGGAATTTGATCATGAAATTAAAAAAGCATGGAGTTATATAAGATCCGAACCAAAAGATAATAGTCCATTAAAAAGGGTCCGTTTGTTATCTAAAATAGGAGATCCGCTGCAAACATTGGAAATGACAACACAAGAAATCGAAAAATATTTTCCTAATCGTCAGCTGGAAGAGTTTGCTCAGGGAACATTACTTTCCTTTTTTACAGATACGTATGAACATGTCGTTTTAAAGCGAAAAGAAGAACTTGTGGAGCGTCCGCATGGGCATATCATCATGAGTGGACATAATGATCAAGTGCGAGAAGATACGATGTCAACTACTTCATATATGTATGGAATATTTAACTCACAGACCGCCATTGGTAATACTTCTATGAATAAAATGATAACTAATGCACGAAATCCGTTAAATATTATGAAAACGTCGGGGCAAAGGATCTATATTCAAATAGATGGAACGTATCGTTTGTTAACGATGCCTTCTATGTTCGAAATAGGTTTTAATTATGCCAGATGGTATTATAAATTTCTAGATGATGTTATTGTTATTACTAATCTTACTAAGGTTGATGCAGCTGTAATTCAGCTGCATGTAAAATCGGAAAAAGGAAAAGCGTATAGGTTTATGGTTACAAATCAAGTAACGATGAATAATAATGAATATGAAGTCCCTTTTCATATAAAACAGAATGGAAATATCGTTGTTTGTACTGCCGACTCTAAATCAGATAGTGCGGCTGTATATCCGGAGTTAAACTATTATATTCACGTTACAGGTACTAAGATAACCGTTGACGATGAGCGAGAATTAGCTACAAACATTTCTCCATTATCTGCATCACTTTTAGTCATGACTATGAGTCCTACAGCTGAATGGAAACTGAACATCCAAGGTTCATTAACTAAACAAGAACAACTCATTCAACTGTCGGATATTGCTAAAGAGATAAAGCGTTATCGCATCTATTACCGTCAAGTTAATAAGGGGTTTAAACTAACTACTTCTGGTAAGTCTACGAGGGAACTAGAGAAAATAAATACGTTAGCTTGGTGGTATACGCATCAAATGCTCGTACATTTTTCATCTCCCCATGGATTAGAACAATATGGGGGAGCCGCTTGGGGTACTCGTGATGTGTGCCAAGGTCCAAGCGAATATTTTCTAGCTACGCAAAATGATCAAGCTGTTCGGGATATTATTAAAACCGTTTTTTCTCATCAATATGAAGATACAGGTAATTGGCCGCAATGGTTTATGTTTGATAAGTATACGAGGGTTCAACAGGAAGAAAGCCATGGGGATATTATTGTTTGGCCACTTAAAGTAGTTGCTGATTATTTGGAAGCGACCGGGGATTATAGCATCTTAGAGGAAGCAGTTCCGTATACAGATAGAGGTACATTTGCATTTACAACACGAAAAGCGACGATTATGGAGCATCTTCTAAAAGAAGTAGATTATATCAAGAACCACTTTGTCCATGATACGTTTTTATCGTTATATGATGATGGTGATTGGGATGATACACTGCAACCTGCGAATGAACATTTAAAGAAATACATGTCCTCAAGCTGGACGGTCGCACTAACGTACCAAGTATTACAAAAAATGGCGCAAGCGTTAGCGGTGTATGATGAAAAAGAATCGTCAAAGATGAAAGAGCTTGCTTCAGGTGTAGAGTCTGATTTTAAAAAATATATCCTTTCAGAGAATATCATTCCAGGTTTTGTATATATGGAAAAACCAGGTAATATTGAGTTTATGCTTCATCCTACGGACTCAAAAACGGGCATCCATTATCGCTTATTACCAATGCAACGTAGTATTATTAGCGAATTATTCACAAAAGAGCAGGCTGAACAACACTATAAGTTGATTAAAGAACACCTGTATTTTCCGGATGGCGTTCGGTTAATGAATCGCCCTGCAAATTATGAAGGTGGAGTAAGTACGCATTTTAAACGTGCAGAGCAGGCGGCGAACTTCGGTCGAGAAGTAGGGCTGCAATATGTGCATGCGCATATTCGCTTTGTGGAAGCGATGGCAAAGCTTGGTTATGATCATGAAGTATGGAAAGGCTTGTCTGTAATTAATCCAATATTAATTCAAGAAGAAATACCTCATGCAGAAATTCGCCAGAGTAATACGTACTTTAGCAGTTCGGATGGTAAATTTGCTACAAGGTATGAAGCACGAGAAAAATTTGCTCAACTCCGTACTGGAGATGTTGCAGTAAAAGCGGGATGGCGAATTTATTCAAGCGGACCAGGGATTTATATGAATCAATTGATCTCAAATGCATTAGGAATACGCCGTCAGCAAGGAAATCTTGTAATTGACCCCGTTTTGCCAATGGAATTGGATCAATTAGAGTTCACATTTCAATATGATAGGAAGCCAGTAACGTATCAGTACCATTTACAACATGGGAAAAAACAAGTGATTATTAATGGTAATAATGTGGGTATTACGTCGTTAGCAGATAATCCTTATCGAGAGGGAGCGATCATGGTCCAAGCCGAAGAACTGGAAAAATATTTACAAACTGATGAAAACAAAGTAGAGATTTATTTGTAGAAAAGACAAGGTTAATCGCCTTGTCTTTTTTTAAGAGATAAGAGAGATAAGAAAGTATAAAAATTTTAGCATTGGGATAACGATATAACGGAATAGTCACGTCCGGCTTAAGGCCCAGCAACTAGGCGACTTCACTTCATTGCCTTACGATAAGTCATCATGGGTTCGTCGCTAAGAAGAAGACCGACTTAAAACGGGCTTGCCGCCCAAACGTTGGCATACCATTGTTTTAGTGGCATGATTCCTTTATCCCGTAAAAAGGCTTGTAGACTCCCGATTCAGGAGTTGGATAATTTTCTATGCCATGAATTCACGAAGGATAAACTTCTGAATGTGTTAATGATGAAAGTATGATCGTATCTCAAAGGACATTCAAAAATAGATTTAATCTTCGTCATGGAAAGGAAGAAAAGAGTGTGAAACTTTTAGAAGAGATTCTAAGCAAACGAAATATGAAAGACGGCTATAAAAGCGTGTACGTTATAAAGGAGCAAGTGGAGTAACCGTAAATGAACGGAAGGGTACCTAATGGAACAGAAAGATTGAAATGTCGCATACGGAACTTTTTATACGGTGGTGTGAGAAGTTCTTAATCCTTCCCTCTACTCGGTATTTAAGTGTTGCTAAGTTCGTGAGTTGAGATAAAGGCTTGGAATCAGATACGATAGTATAAATTATTGAAAATTTACACTTACTTCAAATGAAGATGGAGTAAAGTAAAGGTCATAACCGATGAGTTAGAACCATAAGGAAACGATGCCAGATGAATATCTCCTTCCTATTTAGTCGGTGAGCTATTATTGGGTTCTCTATTGGATTTGTGATAAGTGTAGCTTCTAGTGTATCTATGATTTAATACTAATGCTGAAAAAGGCAAGAAGAGGACGTGATCTGATTTTGTCGCTAATACCGGAGAGCCAGTTGGTAGCTTGTTTTCCAAATGATATAGTATGCTGTGTTTAGTGGAGGTAAATAGTTTGAAAAACAACATACAAGTAACTAAATCAGGATACCTAGAGCTTCAAAAGAAACTAACCTATTTAAAAGCAGTAAAGCTGCAAGAGGTAAATCAACAAGTAAAGGAAGGGCGGGCTTTCTGTGATTTTGATGAAGATCCAGAATTTAGAAAGTCCTTGGAGGAACAAAGCGTCATACAGGCGCAAATTACAGAATTAGAATCCATACTGGACCGTGTAGAAATAATGGAAGTAACCAAAAGTGATGTCGTTGAACTTGGTGCGTTTGTTACGTTTAAAGAATTACCCGATGGACTTGAAGAGACATACCAGATTGTTAGTCCTGCCGAGGCAAATCTGCAAAAAGCGCATATCTCCGCTAGTTCACCAATTGGAAAAAAATTGATCGGTAGGAAAGAAAACGATGAAGTATTGGTAGAAATACCTGCAGGAACAGTGAAGCTGCTAATTACTAAAGTTCATTGATAATAATGAAAGGGGTGAAATCTTTATCCCTGTTTTTAAGATGCTGTAAGACTCCCCCTTCAGGAATTGGATAAAATAGTCTAAATGGGGGTAACAGCATCTAAATTCCCGATATATTTCATTCTCTAACAATCAGTGAGGAGGGGATGATACCCCAATAATAGAAGATGTACTTTAACTTCCTTCGGTTATCTTTCACTAGTACAATACCATGTACTTTCAATAATTTCAGTGGCAGTATTTTTATACGAATAATTCACCAATTTGTAAGGTATTTAGAGTTTGATTCTGTTAGAATGAATCTAAGTAGGAAAGGGAGAAGGAGGGGGTTCAATGTCTGTAATCAAAGATAAATTTGGGCGTCCATTGCAAGATTTACGGATTTCTGTCACGGATCGCTGCAATTTTCGCTGCAGATATTGTATGCCAAGGGAAATGTTTGGCAGAGATTTCACCTTTATGCCGAGAAAGCAGCTGCTTTCGTTCGAAGAGATAGAGCGGATCGCCAAAATCTTTGTTCAATTGGGAGTAAGGAAGATTCGATTAACTGGTGGAGAGCCTTTATTGCGTAAAGATTTGTCTGTATTAATTGAAAAATTAGCCTCTATTCCTGAATTAGAAGATGTAGCCCTTACGACGAATGCCTCTCTGTTAGAGCGCATGGCTTGGGAACTAAAATCTGCAGGTTTGAACAGGGTAAATGTAAGTCTAGATGCTATAGATGATGCCGTTTTTGCGGAAATTAATGATTCCAGTTACAAAACGAACACGGTTCTAAGAGGAATCGATAAGGCACAGGAAGTTGGGTTAGGAGTGAAAGTGAATATGGTAGTCAAAAAGGGGATGAACGATAACCAAGTCATTCCGATGGCGACCTATTTTAAAAAACGTGGTATTTCACTAAGGTTTATTGAATTTATGGATGTGGGTACGACAAATGCTTGGGACTTTAGCCAAGTGATTACGAAAAAAGAACTTTACGATGAATTAACAAAGCATTTTTCGTTAGAAGCTGTGAATCCAGCTTATGTTGGAGAAGTAGCAAAACGATATCGGTATACGGGGTCGACTACTGAAGTCGGGTTTATCACTTCTGTTTCTGAATCTTTTTGTTCTAGCTGTACTAGAGCAAGAATCGCAGCAGATGGAAAACTGTATATGTGCCTATTCGCATCAGATGGATTAGATTTAAGGAGTATATTACGTTCTGAATCGGACGATGAAGCAATACGTTCAGCGGTGGTGTCTGCGTGGCAGAAAAGAGACGATCGGTACTCTGATGAGCGGACAGAGGAAACAGCAAAAAATAGGAAAAAAATCGAAATGTCTTATATAGGTGGTTGAGCTTACAGAAATACAAGCAGTATAGATGGAAAAATGGACGAAAGCATTTCTTCTTAAGATAAGAAAGTATAAGATTTTTTTGGTTTATAGTATAAGAAAAACAAAAGGCTTTCGCCATAAGACTTGGCGATAAGCTAAGTCTTTCTAAAAAGGTAAGTATAAAATGAGGAGCTTGGGGATACCAAAATAACCGAATAGCCACGTCCGGCGCGTAAGCCCAGCAAACTAGGCGACTTCATGAATCGCCCTCCGATACATCATTGTTCGTGCCTCACCATGATTCCTAAAACTTTAGTTGATTCGTTCCAGTCGCTACGTTGCTAAACGGACGCCCGCGCCTCTGTTCTTTGCTCAATTGAAACTCTAATAGGATATTTGGATCTTAATAGTTGAACGAACATGGAAGCTGTTCGACCATAGATCTAAAATAAATAAGGACTTTAAAATAGTGAAGATAAAGGAGGATAATCTAATTGATTGATGTTTTATTATTCGCACAGCTTCAGGAAGATTTGGGGACGGATCGATTACAAGTAAATGGAGATGGAATGACTGTTGAGGAATTAAAAAAACAACTCCAGGAAAGCCATCACTTACCTCAGCTTCAGCAAATGATGACAGCAATTAATGAGGAATATGTAAATGATCAGGAAATGATAAAAGCTGGTGATACAGTTGCTTTTATTCCGCCAGTAAGCGGAGGGTAGAGAATCAAAGGGCAGTTATGAAGACTGTATTTTGGTGTTCAGTTCTCGTATGAGCGGGAATCCATTTGAGCCTAACGATCTTTTTGATAATGCGTGTGGAATTTAGAGAACGGTTTTGCTAGCAAACGATATTTAATCGGAGAGGGGCGCTTTTGTGAAGCACAAAATAACAGGGGCGGTAATTGCTGGAGGTGCCTCCAGAAGATTTGGATCCCCAAAAGCATTTGCCAAGAAAGATGGGAAGCCTTTTTACCAAATTTCTGTGGATGTACTGCGTCCATTTGTCAAGAAAGTCTGCATGGTTACAAGTCCTGAGTTAGCTTCGTTTTTTCAGCATGACGAGATAGAGCTACAGGTGATAGAAGATGTAGCTCGCTATCAGGGGCATGGCCCGCTAGCGGGCATATATACTGCAATGGAGATTTGTAATACGGAGTGGCTAATCACGTTGCCAGTCGATGTTCCGTTTATGAAGCCGAAGATTTTAGAGATGTTGCTCCACCACGCTTCGAGTGATGTAGATGCAGTGATCCCAATCGTAGCTGGAAAAATGCAACCACTTGTTGCTTTATTCGATTGCTCTGTAAAAGAACGAATAAAAGAACAGCTCGATCAGGGAGAGCGAAGAATAGATCAACTGTTAGAAAAAATAAATACGCATTATGTGGAATTAGAAGATGTAGAGGCATTCTTAAATATAAATCGGCAAATGGATTACAAAAAATATGTTGGAGAGACAGAAAATACGTAGACTGGAGGTGCTAACATTGCTGCGTGATCATAGAAAATTTTCACCAAAAGCAGTTACCTGTGCCATTTTGACGGTCAGCGATACAAGGAATAAAGAGACAGATAAAAGTGGAAAGCTTATAAAGTCGTTTCTGGAAAAAGAAGGTCACGCTGTTCGGGCATATGATGTTATTCCAGATGAAAAGGCGAATATTCAGTCCTGTTTAAAAAATTATGGAAAAGAAGTGGAAGCGGTTATCATTAATGGAGGAACAGGGATTTCATATCGAGATGTTACGTTTGAAGCTGTTAAGCCATTATTAGAGAAAGAGTTACCAGGCTTCGGTGAGTTGTTTCGAATGCTCAGCTATCAATTGGATATTGGATCGGCAAGCATTTTATCAAGAGCGATAGCTGGAGTATCTCGAAACCGGATTGTTTTTGCCATCCCTGGTTCCAGTGGGGCGGTAAGATTAGCTATGGAAAAGCTTATTCTTTTAGAACTAGGGCATTTGGTAATGGAAGTGAGGAAAGATTTAGAGCGAAAATGAAACTATAACTTTCTTTCATTAGTGTCAATAAAAAAGGTGATCAATAATAGCGGTTTCTGCTTAACAGGAATTTTTTCTGTTTTCTTCCAATAGAACCCACTGGGCATGATGAGAATTAGATACGGAATAAAAGGATGAAGCAACGTGAAAAAAACAATTATATTCATTTTCGTAGTGATGCTGTTGTTTTTAACGGCTTGTGGAACTTCATCGAAGACAAGTTCTGAAGCTGATAAACCTATTGAGCTTACTGTTTCTGCAGCATCTAGTATGATCGAGGTATTAATGGATGTAAAAGAAAAATTTGTTGCAGAGAACCCGGAGATTGATGTGACATTTAATTTTGGTGGTACAGGGGCGTTACGGAAGCAAGTTGAACAAGGAGCACCAATCGATGTCTTTTTTTCGGCTTCCAAGCAAGATTATGAACAGTTAATGGAGGAAGGCTTTATTGATCGAGGTAAGGAGCTACTACAAAACCAATTAATTGCTATTAAACCAAAAGAGGTACCTGCCCAGTCTCTAGCGGATTTCATTGATACCGAACAAAAACTTGCTATTGGTACGCCAGAAGCAGTTCCAGCGGGTTTTTATGCCCAAGAAGTGTTAAAAAATATGGAAGTCTGGGAGAACCTTCAAGGGCGACTGGTATTTGCTAAAGATGTATCCCATGTCCTTCAGTTAGTGGAAGATAATGCGGTTGCTGCAGGCATTGTCTATAGTAGTGACCTTCATCGTGTAAACGGAGTAGAGGTGATGGAAGAGATTGATCCTAAGTTACATACACCTATATCCTATTACGTAGCGATGATCGAAAATGGAAATGAGCAATCCGCGAAGAAGAAAGAAGCAGCTCAACAATTTTATAATTATGTGCAAAATGAAACGAGTAGAGAGCTGTTTAACCAATTTGGTTTTGTTATCAGTAATAAGTCGGTGGGTGATTAATGGCTTGGTCATGGCATCCTGTTCAGCTTTCCCTTGTCGTAGCTAGTATAGCTACAGTTATCGTTTTTACATTTGCAATTATATCTGTATTCTGGATGACAGAAAAAAATGTTAAAGGGCGAACGATCATTGAAACTATCGTTTTCTTGCCGCTTGTGTTACCGCCAACAGTAATCGGGTTTCTACTAATTATGATTTTCGGTAACAACAGTTTTGTCGGGCAAGCCATTTCCACGCTACATGGGCAAACGATATTATTTACGGTCACTGCGGCAATTATTGCTGCCAGCGTTGTTGCTTTTCCACTCATGTATCAATCACTTAAAACAGGATTCCAAATGGTTGACGATAATATTCGCGGTGCGGCCAAGGTAGACGGAGCGTCGAGTTGGAAATTGTTATTTTTCATTACAATTCCATTATCTTATCGATCCATTGCAACTGGGTTTATTTTAAGCTTTACGAGGGCGTTTGGCGAATTTGGAGCAACGCTGATGTTTGCTGGGAATATTCCGGGGAAGACACAGACCATTCCAACCGCAATTTATCTTGCAATTGAATCGGGACAAATAGAAATTGCAGCCTATTATGCCCTCATCAGTATTGGTTTTTCGTTTGTTTTATTATTCTTAATGAACGGATTAACGAGAAATAAACAGCATAAAAAATAGCAGGGGGGGAATTTTCCTCCCTGCTATGTAACAATATACCTGCTTTACTGATGTAATGTGTAGCTAGTCTGTGTCCCTATGATAATCGCCGCTTTTTCCACCGCTTTTTTGTTGCAAAAAGGTTGGTCCAATCGTCATCCCTTTATCAATCGCCTTACACATATCATAAACAGTTAATGCTGCGGTGGCGGCTGCAGTTAACGCCTCCATTTCCACTCCTGTTGAACCGACTGTTTTAACCTCAGCTTCAATAACTAACTGATACATATCATAGGCATCTAACTCAACCCAAGTAAATGAAAGGTCTACACTGCTAATCGGTATCGGATGACACATCGGAATTAGCGATGATGTTTGCTTTGCTCCCATGATACCAGCTATTTGAGCTACCCCCAGTACATCTCCCTTTTTATTCTTTTGGTCGACAATATTTTCATAAACCATTTTATTCATATTTACACTTGACCGGGCGATTGCCATTCTTTCACTTTCGTTTTTTTCAGAAATATCAACCATTTTAGCCCTGCCGTGTTCATTAAAATGTGAGAAGTCTGCCATGCTGTCACCTGCTTTCTTTGTTAAAAAGAGTGATAATGTATTACTATTTTACCATTCAATGCTACTAAAATGAAATTATAGCTATTGTCTATAGTAGTGGTATTTCTTGTAAGGATGCGCCTTATATCTCTTAACTTATCAGCTGATTTTAGCAAAAACGACCAACCATTAGATTGTTAGCTAGATTTTATTTATACCTCATTTTTTTCCTGTTTATATATTTTAATTACATAAGAGAGGTTTTAGCATTACAGTATATCATGGTAAGCGGTAAGTGAATGAATAAGGAAAGGGAGGACACAAATTCGGAAGTGACTAATTTTAGAATTCGTATGGGAAACATCATTTATCCCGCATATAAGGTGCTGTAAGATCCCACTTCATAAAAGGAGTCAAATAATCTACTGTAACAAGTCTAATTGTAGATAACAGCACCTAAATGTCCTGTTTCGTAAGAGGTCTTTAGGTCATATCATTACGGTACTAACAAGCCGTGGGGAATGAATGAAAACCTCTACTGATTGAAGATCCGCTTTATTTAACCTTAAGCAATCATTTTTTGCACTCTGGATCGTCACCCGGAATTTTTGGATGTTGTTTGCTCCATTTAGCTATGCCAATTGGGAATAGATAATATTTAGTAATGATTTCCTTTCTGGGCAGAAAAGAAAGTATAAAATGAGTGCTTGGGGATAACGAAATAACCGAATAGCCACGTCCGGCGCATGAGCCGAGTAACGATGCGACTTTAGAAATACACCATACGATAAGGCCTCATCGGTTCGTCTCTAAGAGGAAGACCGACTAAAAACGGGCTTGCCGCCCAGAGTCGGCATACCCTTGTTTTAGTGGGCATGATTCCTTTATCCCGTAAAAAGGCGTTGTAGACTCCCGCGGTCTAAGAATAGAAGATGCAAAAGTTCACTTTATCTTTCGTTGATTCGTTCCATTCGCTACGTTGCTAAACGGGCGCTTTGCGCCTTTGTTTCACTATAGGAAAGGATAAGATTTTTTTGGTTTATAGTATAAGAAAAACAAAAAGCTTTCGCCATAAGACTTGGCGACAAGCCAAGTTTTTCTAAGCATCTCGTTTTTACTAGAAGAGCCACTACTTGTTTAGCGACTAGACGAGTATTCGTAGGTGTTGGAAGAAGGGGTGAAAAACACCCCACCTTTTTATTTTTTTCGTCTAAATGTATTTCTCCATCTACTTAATCTTTCTTTCAATGATTCTTCTGTTGCTGCAAAAAAGATACCCATTATAAAGAGGAAGCCTGCGCCCATAACAGTACCGATCCCAATGCCTGTTATATAGCTTCTGTCACTTATAAAGAAACCATATAAAAATATTAAAATCCCGATAGTTAAAACGATAGCTCCAGTATACTTAACAGCTCGTATCATCTTTCGCCGCTTTTTCATTGTCGTTACCTCCAATCATGCATACGTACTGTATTACAGTTTGAATTTCCATAATAATTACGTATCTATTATTCCATACCCTTCATTAATGGAAGCAAAAACAATTTCGTATATATTTGGTGCCCTATTTTTATTTCCGATAGTATGAAAATGCGTAAGCTAAAAAGTTTACGTGAAAACAAAGAGATGCATACAAAAGAAGGCTTCTACAAGTCCTGTAAATAGACATAGGAACGCCCCCTTAATAACTTTTATTATGAAGAAACATTTTTACAGCTGATGATTGGTCGGTTATACATAGATAAAACATTAAACATGCCAACGTAGTATTTTATTTGTCCAGTATTATTTTTAATGGTGCTTATATGTAACCACTCTTTATACACTTCACTATTTTTTCGCTTGTTCCATATTTCTCCTTGCCAATAACCATGTTTATTTATACCTTGCCACATTATTTCATAAAAAGACTTTTCCTGTTTTCAGGCTAGGTCTTCCCGATTGCTTCTTCTTTACTGTAGCCTGTCCTCTTTGTAAAGGCAGGGTTAACATATTGAATCTCTCCAGGAAGGTTCGTTATCATAATTCTTTCTGAGGTTACTTCGAATACTTTCCTTTCTAGATCTATTTGTTCTTGGTAATATGTATCGCCGAATAAGTGTAAAGCGAATTAAAGTAACGACTTCGACGAGTGATTGGGTAGCCTTAATTTTTGTGTGAATGGCAATCATTATTGGACTTTTAGCAACTAGTTTTAATGTCGATGCTAATGGATTTGATTATCGTACGACCATCGCTCCTTGGATTAGGGGAATACTCGTCTTTCATGTACAACCAGAATTAATGGCTAGCGTTCCAATTTGGCTTTAGATTCATATCTGTACAACGTTTGGTTTATATACAGTATGCCCTATATTATAAGAGAATTTAGGCGATACCATGGCGGTACCGACAATTAGTGGAGAATGAATGAAAACCTTCACTGATTGATGTGACCCCTGCCAAGTAGACAGTATTAAAAAAGCAAATTATACAGCTTGTGTCCTGAATGGATAGTACCATCTCATTTTTTGATACGACGCATCAGGGAGGATGTTGACCTCACATGCAGAAAAGGTGTTTGTTTCAGGACAAGGAAAGCTACATCAGCAACGTATCGCATGTTGAAGAAGTGTTCCTCTTTTTCCAGTAATAAGAAAAAACTTTGGAAGCGTTACTTCTCAAGTGGAAAAAGGTTTTAAGGAGGCTTCAGGCTTTAGCCGTTGTTCTACTTATGCCAGCAGGAGATGGAGAAAATTCTCAACGGAATGAAGTTCCACTTTATGCCATATTTACTACCAGTGGCGTAACATAGCTGTGCAAATGGGTGTATAGATGTTAATTTGCTATTGATGAAAAAAACTAATAATACAGTTAACTACTGAATACAATGAAGTAAGTGAAAGGAGATGATTAGTTGGAAAATTACTTAAAAAGCGCTATGTTTGAACATGAGTTTTGGCTACAGGTATTAGAAGATCATGCAAGGTTTATACATGATTCTCTTTATCCATCGGAGAAAAAGGATATTGAAAAAGCTACTTACTTTATTCAGCATTTCAATCAACTTCTAATTAAAGCAAAATCTTTAAATGAAACAAATGCAATCGCTTTTTGCAAATAATGTAGAGAATATAGTTGAACAATTAAGAGCATTCAAGCTTTCCATTATTAAGCGCCAATTATTTGGGGATATTGGTATCCACCTTACCCCTACTTTTTTGAACCATATGGTAAATGAATTGGAAGAATATTAGCTCGTGTTAAGTTATCTTAAAGAAGGGAAGATTCCTCCAATCTTTCACGAACTAGCATCATCATTTAATCTGGCTTTTAGATGCTTCTGGCCATGCAGGTGCTATAGATTCTAGGATGGATAGGGTTGAGAAAAGGCTAAAAGAAAAAAGCCAAGCATTTAACAAGCATTTCGATCAATTTTATTTAAAAGCTGTCGAATTAACGGGTTACTTACGAGCAAATGTACAAACCTTCCCTGCATTAAATAGATTTACAGATGACGTCGAACTGGAGATGGAGTTATTTAAGACGTTCTTGAATGAATTAGAAGAAATGGAATTGAGTGCAGAAGTATTAGGAACGTTTACAGCTTCCATGGCTGATCATATGGCTAGGGAAGAGCGCTATTACTTAATGAAATTGGCTGAATCTAAGAAGCTGTTTTCCAATGATTAAGCTCACAAGTAGAAGTGCAAGGAGTTTATATTACTTCCTTTGTCGGAGTTAGAGCATGAAAGATATAGAAGAATTATCTTGTGGAAGATGTGGAGCTTTAATTTGAATTTATAAGACGCATAATTGTTTTGTTGACGTTTCATATATGAAAAATATTTGGCTACTTTTCGAATACATATACAATGAAACAAATTCTAATGAAAAATGCTTGAAATAGGCAAGTAACTAAGTAATATTTAATTAGCACAATGAGTGCAAAACGTATACGTTCTGCACTTTTTAGTGTGCCAGGCATGCGCATATTCTCTGGGTTGAAGTTGAAGTCCCGATCCACGAATGCAGTAGTAGTGGTTAGTTTAAAACAAGGGTGTCTAGGTATCTGAAGGAAGTCGGTGGCGAATCTCCGCTCTTAGGAACACGAACTTCATGGAGGCTATATTTGGGTGAGATATAACGGAATAGCTACGTCCGGCTCCATCGCCCAGCAACTAGTCAACTTCACGAATCGCCCTACGATAAGTCATCATTGGTTCGTGCCTCACCATGATTCCTAAAACTTTAGTTGATTCGTTCCATTCGCTACGTTGCTAAACGGGCGCCCCGCGCCTTTGTTCGAATAGACGAGGACATGACGCAGTCAGGAAAGCGAGAAGCTATATAAAGGATGGCTATCGTTGGGTTATCGATATCGATTTAGAGAAGTTCTTCAATAAAGTACATCACCACAGATTAATGCGGACAATGGAGTCAAAGGACCAAAGACCTGAGAGTGCTTAAACTGATTAGCAGATATCTACAAGCTTACCCTTGCTTATTACGCTACGTCATAAGGTAAACTGAGATAGAAAAGTGAGAGAGGGGGATTTTGAATGGGTGAAGAGTATTTCACAGTGAAACAATTTGCGAACATGATTGGTACAACGGTGCGAACGTTACAGTATTATGACCGAAAAGGGGTATTAAAACCGGCAGATTATACAGAACATGGTCATCGCCTGTATACGCATGCTGATATATTTAAAGCGCAAAAAATAGTTACCTTAAAATATTTGGGATTTTCTTTGAAGGAAATTATAGAACATCTTAGTGAAAACGCTGGGAAAAACATGGGTGAAACTTTAGAGCAACAAAAAAAATTACTGCAAGAAAAGCGCGAACATCTTGATCATGTTATTCGCACCATTTCACGGGTAGAGAAAATTACAGAGACCAATGAAATAGATAGCGACCTGTTACTCACGCTTATTCACGCTACACAAACTGAAAGACATACTGAGGCGTGGTTAGCTAAACATTTATCACCGTCGACCGTTGAACAGATCTTTATGCGTCATTTATCAGAAGAGGAAAGGCTAGTTATAGAACGGGAGACGATGATATATATTCAGCAGCTCCAACAATTTCATCAACAAAGATATCTGCCATATCAGGCTGAAGTTCAGACTACCCTCGAACAGCTAATGGAATTCATTGTGAATATGTTTGGGGAGGAATTATTAGAGCAAATTGATGAGTTGGAACTAGAAGGTGAAGCTCTATTTCATTTCAGCTTTATGTCTTTAGAATTGGAAAAATTTATTGGAGAAGCAATAGATATTTACATGGAAAAGGCAAAAAAAAGCTGGAGTGATGTTTATAATGAAGTTATTACTTAACTCATTATAGCAGTTTGTAATGACCAACCGATGGGATTATAGAGGAGCGGATTTATTTAACAAGTCGAATAATGCTCTTTTCATAGATGTTAATACGTGCCACCAGATATCATAAATAAAGATGTTCATGATTTTCTTTGCTGTATTAACTGTTTTTGAATGAGGATAATTGCATTTCTTCGTTTGAATTTGGCATGAATCCATTGCCTGGGCTACTATGTTAATCCATGTACATATTCTGTTGCTTAAAGAAAGCATTGCATCATAAATGATTTCCCCATGTGATAAACAAAAAATAATATTTTACGTTTCAAATTCTAAAGTAGTGTGGAAATTGATATGAACTGCAAGACCCATCTCCTTGGAAGGAAAGTTCCAACTTTCACTGTTACAATTGAATGATGGATACTGTGAACTATTTTTAAAAGTATTGTGCGAATGAAAGTTCATTTGGTAAAATAAGTTATCTTCGACCCATTTGATAATACAGAGGAGATGGGTAGTAGAACGTAAAAATTAAAATTAATTTGCGGAAGTAAAATAATTGTAACTAAGAATAACAGTAAATAGACGAAATATGTGAACAGGTGATTTAGAATGAAAATAAGAAAATATCATCCAGATGAATTAGATAGGTTAGTAGAGATCTGGTATGAAGGTTCACTATATGCACATGGCTTTATCATGCAAAGCTATTGGGATTCGCAACGAAAAGCGATGAAAGAAACGTACTTACCAATGGCAGAAACGCGTGTCCTCCATGCAGAGGGGGGAATTGTGGGCTTTATTTCTATGGTCGATAATTACTTAGCTGCGTTATTCGTCCATGTAAAGTATCAGGACAAAGGATACGGAAAAAAACTTTTACAATTTGTAAAAGAGCAACGGAAGCAAATTCAATTGAAAGTGTATCAGAAAAACGAGCAGGCAATTCGTTTTTATCGTAAAAATGGCTTTCAGATCCAAGCCGAACAATTAGATGAACCGACAGGAGAAAAAGAATATGTGATGGAGTGGAATAGCGGTAATTAGCTAGTAATTAAAATGCTGTTTTTATCTTATGTAAGGTGCGTTAAGTTTCCTGCGCAAGGAGTTGGATAGTCTGTATTCCAATAAGTTTAATTCGAAGATAACAACATTTTAAATACCCTCTCGCTTAAGAAGAGGATCTTAAGTCATATGCTTGGGGTTATAACGACTAGTGAGGTTGAGTGAAAACCTCCTACTTATAAAAGAATGAAGTAATAATAATAAACCTCCCATTACCATATATACTAAGTATATATGGTAATGGTCTTTTTTTGGCTATTTTTCGCAAAAAATTGATTTATTATATATACTTAGTATATAATCGTGATAAACAAAAAATGATGGGAGAGCTAGATGTGATTCGAGTCCATAATGTAACTAAAGAGTATATGCAAGGACAAGAAAAAATTCAAGTACTAAAAGGAGTAAATTTACAAATTAATGAAGGAGAATTTGTAGCTGTTATGGGTCCTAGCGGGTCTGGGAAAAGTACATTGCTGCAATTAATAGGAGGACTTGATTTACCGACGAGTGGCGATATACAAATTAATCAACAGTCCTTACAGGAAATGAACGAAAAGAAAAGAACAATTTTTCGCAGACGACATTTAGGGTTTGTGTTTCAAAATTATCAGCTGCTCCCAACTTTAACAGTGGAAGAAAATATCGCATTTCCTATTCACGCTGATGGAAAAATAAGGAAACGAAACCAACGATCAATAACTAACTTAATCTCAGAGGTTGGATTAAAAGGTTTTGAGAAAAAGCGGGCTAATCTCCTTAGTGGTGGTCAGCAACAGCGTGTAGCTATTGCGAGGGCGCTTGTTAATCACCCCTCTGTATTATTAGCTGACGAGCCAACAGGAAATTTGGATAGAACGATAGCAGAGGATATTCTACGCTTATTGTTGACCTTTAATCGTAAACATAACCAGACAATTGTCATGGTTACGCATGATATCTTTGCAGCGGGATTTGCTGATCGGATCATTCTTTTTAGGGATGGTGTTATTGAGAAGATTATTTCTAGGAAGGATGAAGATTATGCTAAATATATGGCGCATTTCATGGCGTAATATGACAACCCATAAAAAGCGATTTTTCTTTTCCTTAGTAGCAATTATTTTTGGGGTTTCCTTTTTAACAGCAATGTTAATCGCTGATCGAACGACCAGTGACGTCTTTCGATATTATGAAAACATGTATGTAGCCAATGCCGATTATTGGATTTTAAGTGATGAACATACTTATTCTGAAGCTGAAGTATCTAGTGTTATAAACAACCCTGAAGTTACGAACTCCTTACTAGCACTGGATAAGCAAGGTTTCTTTGAACTTAATGAAAAACGTACCTTGCAGGAAAGATCTGTTCGTATTACTGGCGTAAGTGATCAAGCTAGTTCGTTACTTAAACTTCCTGTTATTGAGGGAAGCTTGGATAATCAGGGATTTGTTATTCCAAAAGCGGTAGCAGAGTTGTTGGACAAAAAGGTTGGCGACACTATTGCTATTGAAGGATTAGGAACAGCAAAAGTATCAGCAATTGTAGAATACACCCAATTACTTGCAAGTCCTGACAATTGGGAAGATGCTAATTCAACAAGCTTTCGCATTATGGCTCCGTTGGATATGTTAAGAAAATGGACAGGAATGGATAACGATATTTCTTATATGCGATTTCAAACAAAAGGGGATGGAGAAGAACTTTTTCAATCCGTGCAACAAGTGCTTAAAGATACAAATATGTATATTCAGCCAGTAGTTGCAGATGATTTACAAAGTAACGATATTGAAGGGCTGTATGCATTTTTTTATGTAGTAGCTGTTTTATCTATCTGTATTAGCGGGTTTATCGTGTTTAATATGATTTACACAAGCGTTATGGAAAGAAGAAAAGAGTTTGCCGTGATGAAAAGCCTCGGTTATTTACAAAGGTCTGTATTTAGGCTGGTACTTGTTGAAATGACCTTACTAGCTTCAGTAGGAACGCTAATTGGAGTGCCTTTGGGTGTATGGCTTGGAGATATATTTATGGCGACGCTACTAAGTGTGTTTAAATTTGATATGGTTTACACACTGCAATGGGAACTGCCAATTATTATAGCTAGTTTGATTGGGCTCATATTTCCTGTTATTTTTTCAATATTTCCGAGTTTTGTTGCGGGAAAAACACCTGTTTTATTGGCTATAAAGGAAGCAAACACTAATCAACCTACATCGCATCGTTTTTTAATCAGGAATATCTTAGGTTTGGGATTGCTAGGTTTTCTTTTTGTAGATAGTGCCCTTTCATATATTGCCATTTTAATAGCCTCGGTTCTACTATTTCCTTGCTTTGTCAGGGGATTAAAATGGGTTTTAAAACCTGTATTAGAGCTCTTGTTTTATTTTCCTGGTAGGGTTGCTGTCAAAAACCTAGATCAACAGTTAAATAGAAATGCAAATACAGCTGCTATTCTTGCTGTAGGTATCGCTATTATCCTATTGCTAGGTGCTGCGATTGAATCAGCTCCTAAGTCGATTGGAAAAGAAATTAGGGAGACATATGGGGGAGATATTCGCGTCACGTCTGAATCCCCTTGGACACAAGAAGATATAGCAAAGATTCAGTCCTACGAATCTGTGACAAATGTTGAACCTTTAGCTGAGGCAAAACCGATTACTTGGAAAACGACGCAAGGAGAAGATAGGCAATTCTCTGTTTTTTCGGTTAACCGCAATGGTCCCTCTTTACTCAAGGCTGAAAAAAGTGTCTATACGAAATTAGCAAATCAGCCATCGGTTATTCTTGGAAGTAGGGCCTTTGATGAATGGGGAGGTCATATAGGGCAAACGATAGAGATGAATACTCCTTCTGGAAAACAAAGGTATGAAGTGATCGATGTAGTAAATACCTCGCATTATTCAGGGTATGTTGCATTTATGGATAACCGTCATTTTCAGACAGAATTTGGCTGGTCTAGCGCGTTTGATATTTTGCTTACGGTTAATAAGCAAACTGAACAGGTACGTACAGAATTGTGGAATGATTTAGGAGACCATTTGGCAAAAGTGCAAACCCTAGAGGAAGAAATTGAATCGACAACTTCTGCTGTCAAAGGGATGAACGACCTTATTTTAATTATGTTGCTGCTGATTATCCTTTTAGCTAGCGTTGGTACTGCTAATACGTTATTAATGAATACATTAGAGAGAAAATCAGAAATTAGTACGATGCGGGCTATTGGCTTTACAAAGCAACAGGTACGTAAAATGGTACTTTTGGAAGGGTTGCTAATAGGGCTAGCTGGAGTATTTGGTGGGATTATAATCGGTGCGCTCCTCATATATGTAACTAGTGAATGGACGTTTATGGAAGGTTTTATATCTTTTCAATTGCCGTTTGTTAACGTTATACTAGCTATGATTGCTGGTGTTACCTTAAGTCTTTGTGCAGCTTGGGTTTCCAGTAGAAACGTTACGAGTCAAAACGTTGCATCATCACTTAAAGAAGGTTGATTAACATGTCAGTAAAATATGGGATTTTAACACTATTATCGGTTAAACAATGTCATGGTTATGAATTAAAAATAGAACTGGATTCTCTGCTTGGACTTAAGGGGAAAATCAATCCTGGTCAAATATATACCACGCTTGATCGTCTAATCCGGGATGGGTTTGTTACTTCACCAGGAATGGATGGGGAGGACAGAAGGTTATATGATATCCACATAAAAGGGAAAGAGGAATTGAATAAATGGCTAATAGAACCAGTAGCCTATAGCAACACCAAAGAAGATTTTTTCTTTAAATGGAGCTGTGCCAGAAAAACGAATTCGGAACTGGAAAAATTGATGTTGACACAACAAAAAGAATTAATCGTTAAGGAAGTTATGGAGTTAACAAAATTAAAAACTGAATTAATACTTGAAGGGGATGAGCGTCGATATTTATTAGTTACTGGGACGTTATTACATTTAGAGGCGGATTTGACTTGGATTAACCAAGTGGAAAATCGAGTAGGCTAATATTTTAATTTGGAGTTAATCCAAGGAAGAAGGGAGAAGTTATTCTGGAAATAGTAGTTGATTATAGCTGGGAATTGTTTATTGCTGCGGAAATATTATCCCTTGGTTCTTTGATTTTATTTGGTATATTTCGCTATTTTTTGAATCGGCCGAAGCAGGGCGTGCTGTTTATTCTTTTATTCTTGTTTTTATTAGCTGCAGAAGCTCTATTAGGTGTGTATGTATATATGCAGACAGGGGAGATTTCGACGTTTCTTATCGTTATTACCATTTTTGTCATCTATGCATGTACATTTGGTATTGTTGATTTTTTAAGACTAGATCGTTGGATGCGTAGTAAAATTGGCAAGTTTCGTGGTGTAGAATTGCTTACAGAAAAAGATTACGCCGCCATAAGAAGAAATAAAGATCCTAAATATGTTGCGAAAAAGTATCGTATTTCTTCACTCATTCACTTCGTTATCTTCCTAATTGTACAAACGATTTTTTGGTCATTGGGAACAGACAATTGGCAGGAAATGAAATCATATTTGACAGATCTATCATGGGTGGATCAGGGAGATATCAAAAATTCCCCTTATCCAAATGAAACCATCTTTTCTATTGGTATGATATGGAGTATTGTTTTTGTGGCTGATTTTATTTATTCTTGGTCGTATACGATTTTCCCTAGTAAGGGATAATGGTGTTTTGCTCTATTCGTTTCATTCCAAAATTGGGACAATACGTGGAAACAGTTCAATGAAATGTTTGATTTCATTGAACTCTTTTTTGCAAGGTAAGAAAGTATAAAATGAGGTGTTTGGGGATAACGAAATAACCTTAGTTTTAGTGGCATGATTCCTTTATCCCATAAAAAGGTGTTGTAGACTCCCACGGTCTAAGAATGGAAGATGTGAGCTGAACAAGTCTAAGCGGGGAGGTAACAGCACCTAAATCCCCTATTCGTTCAAAGCCTTTAGGTCATACCCTTGGGCTACTAACCATCAGCGGGGATGAAGAAACCCTGCTGGTCGAAGGTTCACTTTATCTTTCGTTGCTTCTTTCCATTCGCTACGTTACTAACCGGGCGCTTGCGCATTTGTTCAATATAGCTATTGATAATGAGGCTCTTCTTCTCTTGCTGCTGCGTCTGCCTTTGTTCGATCCACTGTGCCAAAAGGGTGCTCTGGGGGAGCATAGATGGAATAGAGCTTAAGTGGTTTGCTGCCAGTATTGGTTACATTATGCCATGTGCCAGCAGGAACCATAATAGCATCGTTGGCAGATACTTTTTTCTGAAAATAAAGGTTGTTTCTCCTGTTTCCCATTTGTGCTAAACCTTGCCCGTCTTCAATACGTAAGAACTGATCGGTATCTGGATGTACCTCGAGCCCAATATCATCACCAACAGGAATACTCATTAACGTCACTTGGAGATGGTTACCGGTCCATATAGCAGTACGAAATGTATTATTTTGCGTGGTAGCTTTTTCAATATTTACAACATATGGATGTCCTCCATAATCTGTAACACGAGTGGCTTCCGGTAGACCTTGATCTGGATACGCTAAAAAATAGGGTGAGGCTTGGTAACCCATAGGGTTAGCTTCCTGCAAGTACATTGGCTGATAGCTCCCGCGATAGAGCGGTGCATTGTAATAGCCAGGATAGGTGGGGTACAAGTATGGATAATTATACACGTTATTCATTCCTTCCCATAATCGTAATCACGCACGATATCTTATGCAAAATAATGGGCAGATGTGTATTTATTTACGTTAAAGTTAGGAAAGATATTTTTAAGTAGAGACTCATTTTTTAATGTAGAGCGATCAAACAGATAGGGAAAAGGTATGTATACTTTGAGGCAGGACGTTTTTCCGAAAGGAGCTAAAGTTATATTTAGGTGAATTTCAAAATAAAGGAATGGTACAAATCGTTTTCACTTTTTCATAACAGTAATATTCGGAATTACTTCTACATGATCTTACGGAACAAAGGCGCAAGCACCCGTTTAGCAACGTAGTAAATGGAACAAATCAACTAAAAATAAAGGAATCACGTCACTTAAACAGGGGTATGCCGACGTCTGGGCGGTAAGCCCGTTTTTAATCGGTCTTCCTCTTAAAGACGGATCGATGAGGCCTTATCGTAGGGCGATTCGTGAAGTCGCCTAGTTGCTGGGTGATGGGGCCGGACGTGGCTTATTCGGTTATTTCTTTATCCCCAAGCACCTCATTTTATACTTTCTTATCTTTTAAAGAAGTCGCCATACTGCCATTTGGCAGCATAACGACTTATCTATATGACTAGTTACGGATCAAGTAATCAAAGGCGCCTAAAGCGGCAGTGGCACCTGATCCCATAGAAATGATAATTTGGTTATAAGCGCTATCGGTGCAGTCTCCTGCAGCAAATAAGCCTGGGACATTTGTCTGTCCTTGCTTATCTACAAGGATTTCGCCCATGCGATTACGTTCAACTTTACCTTCAAGCCATTCTGTATTAGGAACAAGACCAATTTGTACGAATACACCTTGGAGCTCAATATATTTCTCTTCTTGGCTATCCCGGTCTATATAGGTAATACCATTTACACTGTCCGTACCTGTAATTTCCTTCGTTTGTGCATTTTTTATAACGGTTACGTTTGGTAAGCTGTATAACCGTTTTTGTAAAACTTCGTCTGCTTTTAATTCTGGTGCGAATTCAAGAACGGTAACATGCTTAACAATTCCTGCTAAATCGATGGCTGCTTCAATTCCGGAGTTACCCCCGCCAATAACAGCAACATCTTTTCCTTCAAATAATGGACCATCACAATGAGGGCAGTATGCTACACCGTTATTTTTGAATTCCTGTTCTCCAGGAACACCGATATTTCTCCAACGAGCACCTGTGGAAATGATGACACTTTTACTTTTTAGTACCGCACCATTTTCTAATTCAAGTTCGAATAAATCTTTCTTTTCGATGTTCTTTGCACGTTGAGAGTTCATTACATCAATGTTGTAATCATTGACATGCTCTTCCAAATTAGCTACTAGCTTTGGTCCTTCTGTACGTTTGACACTAATGAAGTTTTCGATACTCAATGTATCTTGAACTTGACCGCCAAAGCGCTCAGCAACAATACCGGTACGGATTCCTTTCCGCGCAGCATAAAT
The DNA here is from genome assembly GCF_009917385.1 of Roseburia sp. 1XD42-34. Taxonomy (GTDB): domain Bacteria; phylum Bacillota; class Bacilli; order Bacillales; family Amphibacillaceae; genus Virgibacillus. The sequence goes on from NZ_QWLJ01000030.1 coordinate 42,759, forward strand.
GGCTGCACTTGCACCCGCTGGACCACCGCCAACGACAAGAACGTCAAATGGATCCTTTTCGGAAAGCTCAGAGGCGTCTACGCCATGTCCCAGTTTTTCTAGAAGTTCTTCGAGTGTGATTCGTCCACCATTGAAGAATTCTCCATTTAAATAAACGGCTGGAACTGCCATGATGTTCTTGCTTTCCACTTCGTCTTTGAACGCTGCACCATCAATCATGGTATGTGAAATATTTGGATTAAGCACGCTCATCATATTTAACGCTTGTACGACATCTGGGCAGTTGTTACAGCTTAGACTAACGTATGTTTCAAAATGATATTCATCAGTTATTCCTTTAATTTGATCGATGACCTTCTGATCTAATTTTGGAGTTCTTCCGCTAACCTGTAATAGAGCTAACACTAATGAATTGAATTCATGTCCAAGAGGAAGACCGGCAAATGCAATGCCCGAATCCTCACCGACACGGTTAACACTAAAGCTTGGGGTTTTTGGTAACGGTGTATGCTTAACAGTTATCCTACTGGACATGCTTGCTAGCTCATCAGTAAGAGCTAGCATATCCTGTGATATATCATCGTCCCCAGTGCTTACTTTAAGCACAAGGTCGTTTTCTAATAGTTCAAGATATTGCTGTAATTGTGACTTAATCTCTGGGTCTAGTACCATTTAAAGCACTCCTTAGATTTTACCAACTAGGTCAAGGCTTGGTTTAAGTGTTTCTTCGCCTTCTTTCCATTTTGCAGGGCATACTTCACCTGGGTTGTTACGTACATATTGTGCTGCTTTGATTTTATCAGCAAGCGTGCTTGCATCACGGCCGATACCGTCTGCATTAATTTCTACAGTTTGAATAACACCATCTGGATCAATGATGAATGTACCACGATCAGCAAGACCTGATTCTTCGTTTAACACATCGAACATACGAGTTAGTGTTTGAGATGGATCACCGATCATGCCGTATTCGATTTTATTGATTTTTTCAGAGGCGTCGTGCCAGCCTTTGTGTACGAAGTGTGTGTCTGTAGAGCAAGAATACACTTCAGCACCGAGTTTTTTTAGATTTTCGTATTCATTTTGCAAATCTTCTAGTTCTGTTGGGCATACAAATGAGAAGTCTGCTGGGTAAAAGCAGAGCACAGTCCATTGCCCTTTGAAATTTTCTTCTGTAACGTCGATAAACTCGCCTTGCTTAAAGGCTTTTGCAGAAAATGGTTGTACTTCGGTTCCTATTAAAGACATAACAATCTTCCTCCTAGAAGTATTTTGATGTATGAGCTAAAAAGCAAAAGCTTTAGCTATAATAATTCTAATTACACATCTATTATTAATTAGTAGTCGTTGTTTGTCAAGGATTTACCTTTTTTGCTACTTTTTACAGAAAAATGAGAGGTGAAAAGCCTTATTCATGTAGGTTATTGTAGATTTTTTAAAAATCAAGCGCAAATGAAATGTTTTTATTAAAAAACAAATGAAAATGATATTCAATGACAATGATAAAAAAGGGAAGTACAGAGAAAAAAGAAAAAATATCTATACTATTTGAAATGTAAGTTCTCGGAAGTCTCCCGCTTTTTGAGGAGCATGGAGCTGATAAAAGGTCTAATTACGACAAAGTGGCATCTATAGCCCAATTTGTTCAGAAACTTTTAAGTCATACCCTTCTGGAGTAAACTATCAGTAGGAGTTGAAAGAAAAATATCTTAACTGAACGAAGGTTTTCTTTATAAATTTAGCATACCAAAGAACTCCCCACAAATACACTATGTGATCGTATTTGTTGCATAACGTTTACAAAATATTCATTTTTTGCTCTGTTTTTGACTGCGTATCCTCATAAAATAGGTGTACAGTTGGATCAATTTGCCCAATGCCTAAATATCTTGCCTTATAATCTTGAAGCAAGGTAAAAAACGTTTTACTTAATAACAAAATAGCCACGACATTAATGAATGTAGGGATGGCTGAAGCGATATCGGCAAAGTACCAGACGGTTTGCCCTGTTAGACCATAACTTACAGCATAAATAACTAATGCTGTGCCTGGAATCGGGTAGAACCAGTTGTAAAACGTTAATATGCGCTTCTTAAAGGTTTGATTTTTGTTTCGCAATAAGTGGCGAAGCAGTACCTCGTAATATACAAACCATCCTGTCAGTGTCGTTAGTCCAAATAGAAAGATGGAAATGGTAATAATGATTCTTCCCGTACCACCGATTCCCATTTCAAATGCGGCTAACGTTAATTCCGCACCGGACATGCCAGAAGACCATTTTCCAGTAATAATAATAACAAAAGCAGTGACAGAACAAACAACGATCGTATCAATAAATACTTCAAAAGCACCCCATAGTCCTTGTTTTACCGGATGGTTTACTTTAGCGGTCGAGTGAACCATAGGAGAAGTCCCCCAGCCTGCTTCGTTACTATAAACGGATCTGGCCATTCCCATGCTAATAGCCTGAGTCACTGCTGCGCCAGCAAATCCTCCAACTGCTGCAGTTCCTCCAAAAGCACCTTGGAATATAATAGAAAACACGTTGCCAATCTCTGTGAAGTGGCTCAAAATAATATATAGTCCAGACAGAATATAAAATAGGACCATGAAGGGAACCAGCTTTGCTGCAAATTTTCCTATATGTCTTAAACCACCGTAAATGACGAAATAAGTAACGAGCATAAGTGTTAATGAAACGGGAATCATACCTATGTCAAATGTAGAGCTTACTGCTTCAGAAATGGTGTAGTTTTGCAGGGTGAAAAAGAAGGTTCCGAAAATACCACAACCAAATAAAAGTGCAGGTATCATCCAATAACGAAATTTCCGCTCTTCTCCTAACCCCTTTTCCATATAATAGGTTGGTCCACCATATGGATCGCCGTTTTCGTCCGTACTGCGGTAATGCACAGACAGGGTTACTTCAACTGTTTTAATAATCATCCCAAGCAAGGCACAAACCCATAGCCAGAACATAGCTCCTGGTCCCCCAACAGCAATTGCTGTTGATGCCCCGCCGATATTTGCAACACCAACAGACCCGCCAATAGCTGTACTTACTGCTTCAAAGGAAGTAATAATGCCTTTGGAGGTTGTGTTATCATGGGAACTTTTTCTTTTGAAAATGCTAAGCAATGTTTTTTTAAAAATGTGAGGCAAGTAAATAAATTGAAAAAATTTGCTACCAACTGTAAAGTACAGGCCAGTAAAGAGAATAACAATAAGGAGAGGAAGCCCCCAAAGAAGCTCTGTAATAGATTGCAGTATTTCTTGCATACGTTTGCTCCCTTCATATCATTTAATTCCAAGAAAGGGTATAAAATGAAAGTTGTTAATTTTTAAATAATAACAAAAATAATTGAAATATTCAAATGAGGATTAGAAGGATAATTGGATATTGTGAGTAATCAATGAAAGGGACCTTTCGTTGCCAATTGTTAATTGGCTGGAGCGGACGTATACACGGAAGGTTTTTATCCCTATGGTAAAAGTTACTGCAGCAGGGCCTGAAAATCAGAAAAAAATCTGTTATCATAATAGTATGATTTCTTGTGAAAACAGTATAAGGGAGGCAGGAATAGCATGTTAGATTGCAGAGAAGAAATATTGCATTTGACAAAGCAATTCGTACAAATAGAGAGTGTCGTAAATACGGATGGGGAAAAGACGCTGGCGTCGTCGCTCTATTCCATTATTTCCAGTTACCATTATTTTAGAGAACATACAGATCAAGTTATTTTACAACCAACTGTAAATGATCATATAGAGAGGTACAATGTGCTTGCATTTGTTAAAGGGACAAAAGGACAGAGCAGTAGAACGGTTATACTCATGGGACATTTGGACACGGTGGATACATTTGATTTTCAGCATTTGCAAAATGAAGCATGCTCGCCAGAAGCATTGATGACACGCCTTCACGATGAACCATTGTCATCATCTGTAAAAGCACATTTGGAATCGGAGGATTGGTTGTTTGGTCGAGGCGTTTTGGATATGAAGAGTGGGCTTGCCAGTCATTTATATTTATTGAAGTATTATGCAAATCATCCAGAAGAGTTGGATGGTAATCTTGTGTTTTTAGCGGCTTGCGATGAGGAAGATAGCTCGCATGGCGTTTTGTCAGCGTTAAAGATATTAAAAGAGTTGCAAACGAAACAAGGCTTTGACTATGCAGTTGCTATCAATGCTGATTTTGTGTCTCCTGCATTTGCAGGTGACGAGAATCGTTATATATATAAAGGAACAGTAGGGAAATTACTTCCAACATTTCTTATCACCGGGGCAGAAACGCATGTAGGATCTTGCTTTGAAGGATTAGATCCTAATTTTATTGCTTCCGAGCTAACCAGTCAAATCAATTATAATCCAGATCTATGTGATGAGGCATACGGAGAAGTGACACCGCCGCCGGTAACCCTTAAACAATCTGATCTCAAACCGACTTATACAACGCAAACGGCTTTAGCTGCCTATGTGTACTATAATTTTTTTACACATTCCTGGTCCCCAAAAGAGGTATTGGAGAAATTGAAAACAGAGGCCTATATCGCTTTTGAACGTGCAGTTACTAAATTAGAGCAGCGCTTTCAGCAATATGGGGAGAAAAGAGGAGAAGCAGTTTCTACTCTCGGGTGGCGACCTAGAGTACTTACTTACAATGAAATGAAGGAGTTATTAATAGAAGAGCATGGTGAGGCGTTTATACAGCATATGCAAGCATTTAAAAATTTTCTCCTCCAACAAGAGGACTTAGATACGCGGCTATTTTCAGTGTATGTAGTAGAAGAGGCTTGGAAATGGATGAAAGATAAAGCACCTGCTATTATTTTATTTTACTCTTCTTTGTATTCGCCAAGGATTGATTTATCGGAAGAGAATGAAAAAGAGGCGGCGATTTTAACCGCTATGGAACAGGCTGTAGCGGAAGTGCAACCAAATTATCCGCACCCTATAGCGTCACGGCATTTTTTTCCACATATTTCAGATATGAGCTTTCTAGCTATCCGTGATTCGAAAGAAGATATTCAAGCCGTGATAGATAATAATCCTGGATGGGGAACAAAGCACAAGGTATCTTATGAAGATATTCGAGAATTAAATGTACCAGTGATTAATATTGGACCATACGGTATGGACGCGCATAAGAGTCTGGAACGGGTTGAAATGACATATTCTTTTGAGATTGTACCGAACTTGACGAAACGCGTAATTGAACTATTGGGAGTCTCATCGTAATATTTATCCCGCATGTAAGGTGCGATAAGACTCCTATATCAAAATCTTGAATGGATACAAAAATGTCTAAGTGGGAGCAAACGGCACGTAAATGCCCAATTCGTTTAAGGGCCTTTAGTTCCGTACCCTTTGCTGTACTAACATTCAGTAGGAGATGGAAGAAAACTCCTACTGAATGAAGTTTCACTCTATATTGATTGGAGTATTGATCAATACAATTAGATTTAATCAAAACGGAGGCTTATGCTGAATAGGGTGACGAAATGGGAAGAACAGAATTAAATAGTTAGTTTCTACCAATCTTCTTAGTGTAAAACGTTAGTCTCAATAATAGAATCCATATCTGAAGTTGAAAACGGATACTAAATTTGTGTCTATGTGAGTAAATAACTCCTAGAGTAATGTGACAAATATCTACTTGCCCTAGGAGTTATAGAGATAATGGAATTATATTAATTATATTTTAGTTGAAGGGATTTTTACTTTAATCAGCGTTCCTTTTTGAAGTTGAGATGAAACTTCAATGAAGCCATTATGCGCTTCGACAATAGCTTTTGCAATACTCATCCCTAATCCACTTCCAGCTGTTTGTTCTGCACTAGATGTGCCACGATAGTAGCGAGTAAAAAGATTTTGTTTCGTTTCATCATCCATTCCTATGCCATTATCTTCTACTATAATAACCACATAGGGTAAGAGCGATGTTGCAGTAACAGTAATTTGGGTGTTTGGAGGATTGTGTTTTTCGGCATTCATAATCAAATTATCTAGTAAACGTTCTAGCCATTGTTCCTTTCCTCTTATGAGTAGTGATTGGCTGGGTAAAGAAATATGAATATTTTTATATTCTTTGTATTTATATTGACAAGTTGTTAGGACTGTTTTTATATCGATACTTGAAAAGGCATCCTCTCCTTTTTGCTCTTTTAATCTAGTAATAAAACTGAAATCTTCTACAAGGTTAAGCATATAGTCACTTTTGACACGCAAGACTTCACCAATTTCTTTAAGTTCAGTGTCATTCCATTGATATTGTGCACTTTCTAGCAAGTGCGCGTAGCCTTGTATAGTTGAAAGCGGGGTTCGCAAATCATGAGAGACACCTGCCATCCATTCATCTCGTTTCCTTTCGAGTTGTACACGTTCTTTCTCAAGGGAGGAAAACTGATCTGCCATATCGTAAATTTCATCAATGACTTCTCTGTAGAGGCGAAATCTTCTTTTAATTTGATTTTTTTTAGTAAATAATTTTTGTTTTTCTTTTTCTGTAAACACTTTTTCAAATTGACCGTTTTTCATTCGTTCCAACCAACTGATAAATAGTAGCAAAGGTTGTCCGTAACGAATTCCATGCCATATGGATAAACAAATGATGAAGATTAGTAGTGTAATACTTACACAGATTAAAGCGAAAATAGCTTTCTGAACGATGGAGTCCTCTCCTTGATATTCATCCAATGTGGAATGCAATACCCAAAGGTTATTTCCTACATCTGTTACATGAATGGATGTTCCATAGTGGCTAGGTTCAGCTAACTGTGCTGTAATTTGTAAATTATCGTATTTCATGGGTTTATTGCTTTTGCCAATTCGTCTGATCACATCGCCATTTGGCTTAACGATGTCTAAATATCCACCTAAAGATTCTACTTCCTTTTGCAATTTAGGAATATGTTCTTCTTTAATACTGCCGCCTTCATTAGCTAACTGTCCCCATTCCGTTAACAGGTGTTGAGTTTCATCTTGATAACCAAGGACAAAGTAATAAGGGTCATTATAATAAAAAGAATCTACTAATGTAGCAATTTGATACTCACCTAACGTCTTCTGCTTATCTAAGTTTATGATTTCTTTCAATGAATACTGGTTTGGTAAATCTTTAGGAGTATTTTCTTCATAGATAACTACACCGGTTTTATTAATGATTTGTAACCACATGTTTTTTTCTCTTAATTTCTTCATCCATTTTTCAGGAAGAACAGTATGGTTATCATCAACAACGGTTTCTGTTACAATAGCATCCAACATACCATTTGGATAATTACCATGGATTTCATAATTTATTAATTCCTTTATCCACACGAATAAGATAAGAAGTATAATACCTGTAACTAACAAAATCATTAGAATAAATTGAAGTGAGAAATGGATAGCAATTCTCCGTTTAATTGAATTCATACGTTACGCTCCGCAATTAATTTATACCCTAAGCCTCTAACCGTAATGAGGTACTTTGGTTGGCTGGGATTTGGTTCAATCTTTTCTCGTACTCTTCTAATATGAACAACTACAGTGTTCTCATCTACATATTGGTCCAGTCCCCAAACTGCCTCAAGTAACTCGGATTTTGTAAAAACTTGATTCGGATGGCGACATAAAAACACTAGCAGGCGAAAGACTAGAGCAGGACAATAGACTACTTGTCCATTAACTTTCAGTTCTTTTGTTATTTCATTCACTTGAAAATGACCAAAATTATGAATAAATGGTCTAAGTCTAGATGTTTGTTGGTCTGTTGAGTGAGTTAGCCGCCTTTGCACTACTTTCATACGTGCCACAATTTCAAGCGGATTGAATGGTTTTGTTACATAATCATCTGCACCCATGGCGAAGCCTGTTAAGATATCAAAGTCAGTTGTTTTTGCAGTTAAATATAAAATATGTGCATTTGATTTTTCGCGGATCTTAGGTCCTAGATCGAACCCGTTTCCGTCTGGAAGCATCACGTCAAGAACAATGAAATCAAAATCATAGTGATTAATTTGTTGCAAGGTCTGCTCAGCATTGTAAGCTGTTTTAATATGGGAATACCCTTCTTTATGTAACACTTTTTTTAACATTTGTACGATGGATACTTCATCGTCGACTAATAAAATAGTTAAATTTTCCATTATATGACACCTACCTCCTATTTTATATTATCACAGAAACATTACGAAAACCTTACCTCATTATAGCTGTGTTTCTCCTCTTGTAATATGCATTAATGATCAACGTAAGGATGGGAATGTATGATATTTCATAGTTAAACTTATATTGTGGAGGATGGGAAGATTGAATAACAAAAGAATAACAGTTGTCGATCAATTACGTGGTTTTAGTTTACTTGGCATATTAATGGCGAATATGTTAATTTTTCAATATGGAATGTATGGAAAAGATGAATTAGAGCATTTTTCCGTTTCCAAGTTTGATCATATCACCCGTCATTTAATTGAAATATTTATTGAAACAAGCTTTATGCCGATTTTTGCTTTTCTGTTTGGTTACGGCATGATAAAGATGAAAGAGAAATTAGAAGTGAAGCGTTTGCCTGTTAAGCGTTATTTAGCAAGGCGGTTTCTCCTGCTTTCGATAATAGGTTATCTTCATGGCTCCTATTTATGGGAAGGGGATATTTTATTCATTTATGGAATGATCGGATTTATCTTGCTCCTATTTCTAAAACGAAGAACGAAAACGATTTTAATCTGGGCAATAGCCTTATTACTTATAACTACATTTTTAAGTTACGGGGGTAAAGAGGTAGACGCACCTATAGACGAAGCTTCCGTGATGGAAGATCATATAGAAAAGTCAAAAAAAGTTTATCAAAATGGTAGCTATGCGGATATTTTAGCATTTAGCAGTGAGGATCCTTTCTTTGAAATGTTTACGGAAGAGGAACTAGCAGCAACCTTATTGATTACACCTTTCATATTGCTTCCTATGTTTTTGTTTGGAATGTATGCAGCTAACCGAAAATGGTTTGTAAATCTGGATAGATACCAAAAGCGTTGGAGAAGATTAGCGATTTTGTTTATCGTTAGCGGTATTGCTCTTAAGTCATTACCACTAATGATCAATGAAGAGGGAATAACTAATTTATGTTTTAGCTTAGGTGGACCAGTGCTCGCCTTTGGATATATTTTTGCCTTCTCTGTTCTGTTTCACCATAAATCGTATGATATGGTGGTGAAAGGGCTTGAAGCAGTTGGAAAGCTTTCGTTAAGTAACTATTTATTACAAACAATGGTATGTATAAGTATATTTTACGGATACGGTCTAGGGTTATTTGGTAAACTAGGCGTTCTTTCTGGCGTTGGACTATCTATTGTCATTTTTGCTATCCAAATGATGGTAAGCTTTTATTATATAAAAAGATTTCGGTCTGGTCCATTTGAAAAGATGATGCGTATCTGGACATATTTGAGTTGGTCGGGAAGATTAAAGGTAAAGCATGAGATTCAATTGCAAGATAAAGTTAGTTAATGTGTTGTGTGTTCAAAAGGCGGTAATCAGGATAAGAATGTAAAAGGGGTACAATTAATAGAGCCGACATTATCCTCACTTTATTGTAATGAAAAAGATATGATTCTCATGAATAAATGGAGAATCATATCTTTGAATTTTTTTAGTTACCTCTTGCGCGCGGGTTGGATTTAATTCTATATCCGAAAAGACTTACATTGCTTGGCGAATGATTGCTTGAACTTCTTCCAGTTTCGGCTTTCTAGGGTTCGTTGCAGCAGTAGCATCCTTCATTGCGTTTTCTGCAAGTGTAGGAATGTCCTCTTCTTTTGCTCCAAGCTCTTTAAAGCCTGTTGGAATGTTTAAATCTTTAGCAAGGCGTTCGATAGCAGCAACTGCCTTTTCAGCTGCTTCGCGTTTGCTTAAGCCTTCTACACTTTCACCTAAATATGCTGCCATTTTAGCAAAGCGATCTTCACGACCTACTAGGTTGTAACGGCATACATGTGGTAAAAGAATCGCGTTACATACGCCGTGTGGCAAGTTATAGAATCCACCCATTTGGTGAGCAATCGCATGAACGTATCCTAGAGAAGCATTGTTGAATGCCATTCCAGCTAAGAATTGTGCGTAAACCATTTTTTCACGTGCTTCTATATCCTGTCCGTTTGCAAAGGCGCGTGGTAAATATTCAGGAATAAGTTCAAAAACTTTTTCAGCAGCTGAATCTGTCATTGGCGTTGCTGCAGTTGATACATACGCTTCAACAGCATGCGTTAAAGCATCTAATCCAGTAGCAGCAGTTAGAGCTGGCGGTAGTCCAACCATTAATTCTGGGTCGTTAATGGATACTAATGGTGTCACATGCTTATCAATAATTGCCATTTTTACATGGCGCTTTACGTCTGTAATAATCGTAAACTTTGTCATTTCACTTGCTGTTCCAGCAGTTGTGTTAATGGAAATTAAAGGCACTAACGGATTTTCAGACTTATCTACCCCTTCATAATCGTGGATCGTCCCTCCGTTTGATACAACTAGCCCAATTCCTTTTGCAGCGTCATGAGAAGATCCACCTCCAAGCGATACGAGGGAATCACAATTTGCTGCTTTAAAAGCTTTCACACCATCAGCAACGTTTTTGTCAGTAGGATTTGGCTCTGCTTTTGGATAAATTTCTACTTCCAATCCAGCTGCTTTAATAATACTAGCAATTTTGTCTGCAATTCCTAATTTAAATAGACCATCATCCGTTACTAAAAGCGCTTTCTTGGCATTTGCATCTTTTAAGCGTGAACCAGTTTCTTGAATACTCCCTTGGCCAAATAGATTAATAGACGGCATTGAAAATTGACTCTGTTTCGTCATGTTCCTATCCCCTTAAAGAATTATATTTTTGTAATTAGCAGAAAAGTTCTGAAATCTGCTAAATATTTCCATTCCCATTTTTAATATAGCATACTGGGAAATTGATTCAACAAAAAAGCTCAAAAATCGACAAAAACACCTAAAAAAGTTAGTTATCAGTAATAGAATATTTGTTTTCTTATTATTGATCGAAATTTCACAATTATACTAGTAGGTTAACCTATTGACTTTTAACTAATAGATGCATCTAATGTATTGCAACACTCCAAGCATAGTAGGCTAGGAAAACGATAGTTTCAAGCGGTTTGCAGATAAGGGGGATAAAGGTAAACATACATAGGCTAAGATGCTTTTGGAGTTTATTGGTTTTAAAGTTTATTTTTCATTTATTTTAGATGAGAAATCCCTAAGTAATAAACTTTCTTAGACGAAGGAGTTCAAGAAAAAACTTGTCATAGTCATCCGACTGAAGGTAATTTGCATCATTTTAATCCCAAAGGAAAGCAGCAGAGGATTAAAACGTTGCAGGCTAGAGGGTGGATTAATAATCAGTAAGCAGACATTTACTGTTGCCTTGCCATAATAAGATGCTGTAAGAATCCTACTGCAGGTATTGAGGAATTGATACTACAACAGCTGCAGATAACGGCACCTAAATGTACTATTTTGTAAGAAGCCTTTCGGTCTTACGATTACGGTACTAACAATGAGTTGGGGGTGAAAGAAAACCTCTGCTGATTGAAAATTCCACTTTATCTTTTTGGTATGTTTTTGAATAAAGTAAGCCGTGAGGAGATCCCACGGCTGAAATGTAAGTCGATATTGTTTATTCATCGGAGAATCCTTGGCAAGTAGCAACATCTCGAAACCACCAGCCGCTTTTCTTAATAGAACGTTTTGCGTTATTATTTAAATCAACGGCTACTAATCCATATCTATTTTTATATGCATTCATCCAGGACCAGTTATCCATAAACGTCCAAACGTGATAACCTTTTACATTTACGCCTTCTGCTAAAGCCTTATGTACCCATTTTAAGTGTTCTTTAAAAAAGGTAATTCGATAATCATCTTGAATAACCCCAGATGCGTCTTTAAATCGATCCTCGTTCTCGACTCCCATTCCATTTTCAGAGATAAAACATTCGATATTGCCATAGTTGTTTTTCAAATTTATTAAAATATCATAGATTCCTTTTTCATATATTTCCCATCCACGGTATGGATTCATTTTTCTTCCATGCATTTCATAGGCGTCAAAAAAATGCTCTGGCATTAAAGGTGCATCTGGATGAGGGGCGTTTTCTTTTGCTTTTACTCGACGGGGCTGATAATAATTTACCCCTAATAGATCTATCGTGTGCTGCGAGAAGGTTGCTTTATCCTCTGCTTTAGTAGGTGGCAAAAGATCGTGTTCATCAAGTAATAGCACAAGTTCTTCGGGAAAATAACCTTTAACAGAAACATCTAAAAAAGAGCGGTTGAATAATAAATCCGCAATCCTTCCAGCTTTTACATCGGCGGGGTGGTTACTTCTTGGGTAGGACGGTGTAACATTTAAGATAATACCTATTTTCCCTTGGTGTCTTTCTTCTTTATAAGCTTGAATCGCTTTAGCGCTAGCAAGGATAGAGTGATATCCTACTTGGACAGCTCGTTTAAAATCTATGACATTGGGATAGTGCATATCGTATAAATAACCTGCTTCCACAGGTACAATTGGTTCGTTTTGCGTGAACCATTTGCTGACTTTCGGACCAAATAATTGAAAACAAGCACGTGCATACGCCTGAAAAGCATCGACAACTTCTCGGTTTTCCCAGCCTCCTATTCGTTGTAATGCTAGTGGCATATCGAAATGATATAGATTTACAAAAGGTTCGATTCCCATTTTGTGAAGCTCATCCAGTACTTGATGATAAAATGCTACAGCCTCTTGGTTGACGTCTCCAGTGCCATTAGGGATGAGTCGAGACCAGGAAATGGATAAGCGAAAGGAATTATGACCTAATTGTTTCATTAATGCGATGTCTTCTTTATATTTTTCATAAAAACGGGATGATTCAGTTGGACCTATTTGCTGGAAAAAGCGATTCGGTTCTAGCTCGTACCAATAATCCCAAATGTTTTTACCTTTTCCCCCAATTGCTGCAGCACCTTCTGTTTGGGTAGCCGAAGCAGCACTTCCCCACCAAAAGTCATTTGGAAATCTGTATTGTGACATAGTTACCACCTTTTCTTTAGTGATTGGTTTGAATAAAATGATACGTTGCACCGATAAGATTTGCCCGTTGTAAAAAAGTACAAGTGGCAACTTTCCCGTGCGGGTTACCTATTTTCATCATTTCTTGGATCTCATGTATGTTAGTAGATAATGTAGACATAAAATCGAGTCGTGTACTGATTCCGCCACCAATTAAAATGATTTCTGGGTCATAGATATGTTGTAAATTATATATGCCTGTAGCTAGTATGAAATAAAATTCATCAATAGCCTGCTGGCATATCGCATCTCCATCTTCAGCCATTGCAAAAATTTGTTCACCAGAAAACTGATTTGTTGGTACTCCTTTTTGTTTAGCTACTTTTCTTATTATTGCAGAAGTCGAACCCATGTGACTCCAATGATTGATATCTTTTGTTTCTGGGTCTGCATACAAAATAGAATAACCGAACTCTCCACCATACAGATGGGCACCTCGATATAGTTTGCCGTTTGAAATAATGGCACCGCCAATGCCTGTACCAATGACAATGACTAATACATTTTGAAGACCGGCCGCACCACCTTTCCATAGTTCAGCAAGAGCTGCACAATTTGCATCGTTTTCTATTGCAACTTGTTCGCCAGTTATCTCTTGAAGTGTTTCCTTTAAGGAAAGGTCGTGCAAATATGGGATGGCACTGGTACCTTGTACATCTCCAGTAGCTGTAATTGTTCCTGGACAACTAATCGCTAACCCCTGAATGTCTTCCTTTAGCTTTATTTGTTGGACAGTTTGTTGAATAAAATTCATCAATCCTTGTAAACTTTCGGGAGTAGGAATCTTATTTTCAAAAGAAATGGTTGCCTCTTCATCTACCAACGCGTATTTTATAAAAGTGCCTCCAAAATCAAATGCGAGATATTGTGTCATTCTATACCCCTTTTCTTTAAGCTATTAAAATATTGGCTCTGTGGGTTTATTAACCACTTGCTTCATAATGCTTAATCAGCAAAGAATTGGTACTGTTGAAAAAGATGCAAAGCATTCCCCCGAATTTTAGGATTAGTTAAAAACAGCTTACAACTTTCACTGTCTATAACTATGTTTGTTTTACAGCTACTATTAAAATTTTCCTTTATTTTATGAAGGATAGCTTTGCTTGCTAATTTAGGTTTTTCTTATCACACATATAAGGTGCTGTAAGTCTCTCACTTCAGGAGTTGGATAATCTGTACAGCGACAAGCCTCGGTGGGGGATAACAGCACCTAAATCCCTATTTCAAAAGAAGGCTTTAGGTTCTACTATTACGATAAACTATTTATCGGCGATGAATGAAAACCTCCACTGAGTGAAGATTCACTTTACAGTCGCTTGCATTACATATTGTGACCTTGTAAATAAGCATGTTCTGTGTGGATCCATTTGCTTATATTCTCTCTGTACATGCTAATATACTGGGAATAAATCATATCAATTATAATAAGAAGCGGAATCTGTACAGAGATTTGGCCAACTTCATTCGTGTTTTTTAAAGTGGACGTCAGTAACGTAACATTTGCTAGCTTTCTAATTTCTGGCGATTGGTTTGAAGTAATCATGATAATAGATGTCCCTTGCTGCTGAAGCTGGAGCAGCGAGTCTAACACATATTGATTTTTAGCGCGTAATGACAAATAAATCACTAAATTATCCTTATTAAGTAGGGAGGATATCATTTCAATCGAATTATGGTCTTGGACAACTTCAACAAACTTTCCAATTCTTGTGAAACGAAATTTAAAGTCTGCTCCCGCGATTGCGCTTAATCCTAATCCGTAAACATGGATTATTTTATGCCTATAAATATATTCACAAACGGTTTGAATATCTTGAATATCTAAATTTTCATCAATATTATTAATAAGTTCCTTATACCTAAACTTAAGATTATGCGTAACATTATTTTTATCGATGGTAAGCTCTTCTAAAGTATTTCGATAAGTAAAGATAAATTCCTTATAGTTTTCAAAGCCAATTTTCTGGCAAAATCTTGTTATAGAAGCAGTAGATACATTTATTTTATGAGCAATAGATGATTGCTTGAGAGGAGGGTTTCCTTCTAAGAAATAAGCGCAAATTTGTTCATCTACTACGGTAAATTTCAATCTAGAGCTCTCAATTAATAAAAATAAATCTGTGTTTATCAACTGTATCACCCACTTATTTAGACCTGAATAATCATTTCATCTCGCACGTAATGTGCCGTAAGAGGCTCCCCTTTAGAATTTAAAACTACTACAAAGAATTTTAAGAGGAAGATACAGCACCTGAATATGCCTATGGAACCAACACTTAATAGGTGAGGAAAACCCCTATTGAATGAAATTTTGCTTTTATTATAATATACTCTATTGCCTGTAGACTATCCAGAATATCCAACCTATCTATTTAAGATGCTTTTATTCCAACAGAGGTAGATAAAGATTTCTCCGTTTTTGCTAGTTACACAGCCTGTATTCAGGGAAGTGGGGGGCTGGGTGAGTTCATTTTTCATGAAAAACATTGCGGACTAAATGATTAATGACGAGCTTTTAAAGGACAAGAAAATTATTAAAATACTATAGCTAGCTTAGTTAAAATTGTACTCATTTATCCCGTATATAAGATACTGTAAGATCCTCACTTCGTTGGATCTATACTTCGCAACAAGTCGAAGTGGGGGATAGCAGCATCTAAATCTCCGATTCGTTCAGTTAACAATCAGCGGAGGATGAAAGAAAACCCCGGTTGATTGAAGTTTCACTTTATCTCAGTTGATGCGTTCTAAATAGGCGCTTATGTTTTGTTCATAGATAAGAAAGCATTCCTGTAATAAAGCAAAATGAGGATTGAATAAAAAATGCCCCCTTGGTATGATACGAGGTGTC
>NZ_QWLJ01000031.1 GCF_009917385.1 Roseburia sp. 1XD42-34
ACCAAACAAATCGGCTATTCAAGCAATCGAGGTTACAAGGAAAAGGTGTTGGAGAAAAGATTGGGTATTAGAATTTGACATCAACAAAAGGAATAAAATTATTATTTGGCAAACTACTTTCAATGAAGTTAGATTCAATTGTCAATGAGCATTAAACATCGGGGGAAATATAAATAAAATTGTGACAATTAAGTTAGCAAAGAGGCGGATTAAGCAGTTATCATCTTTCAATAACACTCTTCCACTTTATAATGGAAAAAGTATGTCTGTCTAAGCCTTTCTAACTGAGCTATAATGATAATTAGTGGGAGGGATTGAGGTGCCTTTACACATAAGTAAGCGAATGCAAATACTATTAACGTGCTTTTTAAATGCGGATCGATATCTGACTAGTTCTTATTTAGCAAAACAGGTTGGGTGCTCGTCTAAAACAGTGAGAGAAGATATTAAGAAATTGAATTCTGAATTATCAAACGAAGGTATGGGAATTTCATCTAAGAAGGGAAGTGGTTATAAGCTTATAGGTGAAAATAAAGATGAGTTAACCAAAAGATTTATTCACAATACGAATGTTGTTATCTCTAAAGCATTACAAAACCCTGTTACACCTGAAGAAAGAATGCGCTTTATTGTAAAGAAGTTATTGTACACAAATAACTGTGTAAATATTTCTGATTTTGCTACGGAATTATATGTTAGTGAATCTACAATTAAAAATGATATAAAACATGCTAGAGAAATATTAAATAAATATAATATCAAAATTAGTAAAGGTATCACAGGATTATATGCTGTAGGGCATGAAATAAATAAGCGTTTTTGTATCGCGGATTTTTTGTACCAAAATTCTAAGATTGATGAACAAGTCATTATCAACTATATGTATATTGAAAATGAGGCAACTAATAAAATAATCAAAGATATAAAGAAAACTATATTAGATATATTAACAGAAGAAAATATGACTATATCGGATTACGCCTTAAAGAAAATTACGATTCATATCGTGATTGCTATTAATCGAATTAAAAATGGTCAATATATTGAGTTTAATTCTAAAAGGTTACATCAACTTACCAATGAACAGGAATTTAAAACAGCTGAAAAAATAATTGCCTCAATTAGTCAAAAATACAAAATGTATTTCTTTTCTCCAGAAGAAACAGCTTATATAACGATGCATCTTATTGGAAATAGAATAGCTAAAAAACATCAAATCACCTCAGATCTACACGAACTAATAAGTGACGAAATGCTCAAACTTTCACTTTCGGTCATTGAAGAAGTAAACAATAATCTAAAAGGGTTGGATTTACTTAAAGATGAAGAGCTTATTTACAGCTTGGGAATACACTTGAAACAGTTACTAAACAGGTTAGATTTTCAAATGAACATTAGTAATCCATTTTTAAATACGATAAAGATTAAGTACCCATTAGCATTTGAAGCAGGGGTTGCAGCAGCTAAAAGAATTATGAAAGAAACTAATTTCAAAATTGGTGATAATGAAATTGGTTTTTTGGCAATGCACTTTGGTGCTGCTATTGAAAAACAGAAATAACAACAGCTTGTAAAAAGAAAGAAAATCGCATTAGTATGTGCTTCTGGAACCGCCACTTCCAATCTATTGTTAACTAAATTATCTCACGTTTTAGAGCCGGGTTACCGTATGATGGGAGTTTATTCTTTTCATCAGATTGAAGAACTACTTATTCAAAAACCTGATTTAATATTAACGACAGTTCCATTATTACAAAAGATAGACATTCCTGTGATCCCTATTTCAAACATTTTAGGGGAAGAAGATATCTTCGTTCTGCGAGAAGATCTGGATAAGTATCATAGAGGCGAAAAATCATTAGTTCATCTTATGAAAAAAAATCTCTTCTTTAACGATGTAGACATAGATAATAAAGAAGAATTGCTTCACTATTTGACAAATAAGATGATAGATGCTGGATATATAACTCATAATATTAAAGATTCTATATTTTTAAGAGAAAGTATAGCTTCCACTGCTATAGGAAATAAAGTAGCAATTCCTCACCCTATTAATATTGAAGTAAGTAAATCTTGTATTTGTACGGCAATATTAAACAATGAAATGGATTGGGACAAAGACGAAAGGGTGGTAATAGTATTTATCATTGTATTAGAAAATAAGTGGGCGCCATATTTCCAAGAAATTTTTTCTGAATTATATAGTCTAACTAGTTCTTATGATAGCATAGCAGATTTACGAACAAAAAATAATTTCGATGAGTTTATAAAAGATATTACGGCAAAGTTGGGATGAACATTTATGAAGAACATAGAGTTAATTAATGAAAAACTGATTGAAATGGAGAGTAATTCAACAACTAAAGAAGAAGCGTTATGTGAAGTGGCAACAATTGCTTACAAAGCAGAAAGGGTTACTAATAAATTACTTTATTATAAAAGCTTAGTAGAAAGGGAAAGAGAATCTACGACTGGATTTGGCAACGGTTTCGCTATTCCTCATGCGAAAGAAGATATAGTTAAACAGCCAACGATTATTGTAGTTCGTTTAAACAATCCAGTCGATTGGAACTCTCTTGATAATAAACCTGTAAAAATGTTAGTTGCATTAGCAATTCCAAAAAAATATAAAGGAACGGTGCATTTAAAATTATTAGCTAATCTTTCAGAAAACCTAATGGAAGAAAAATTTAGAAAACAATTATTATATT
Source organism: Roseburia sp. 1XD42-34 (assembly GCF_009917385.1). GTDB lineage: Bacteria > Bacillota > Bacilli > Bacillales > Amphibacillaceae > Virgibacillus. The sequence continues at coordinate 2,712 of NZ_QWLJ01000031.1, forward strand.
CAACAAATAAAGATGGTATATGTACAACGATCAAAAATATAATGGAGGAATTAACATGAATATATTAGCAATTACAGCTTGTCCGGCGGGAGTTGCTCATACGTATATGGCAAAAAGAGCACTGGAAAAAGCTGCAAAAGAAAAAGGATACAAAATAAAAGTGGAAACTCAAGGTTCTATGGGGATAGAAAATGAATTAAAGGAAAAGGAAATTAATAAAGGAAAAGGAAATTAATAAAGCCGATGTGGTTATAATTGCTGCTGATACTAAAATTGAAAAAGCTAATCGTTTTATGGCGAAAAATGTATATGAGACATCTGTATCTTCTGCAGTGAAAAATGCTTTTAAAGTTATTGATAGTGCTATAGAAGAATTAGATTGAAAATGGGGTGAGCTTATGAATAATGTAAAAAAGCATTTAATGACTGGTGTATCTTATATGATTCCGATTGTAGTTGCAGGAGGAATATTATTATCTTTAGGCGTAATTTTTGGAGAAGAAACGGCAATGGGTGAACAATTAGTTAATTATGGTGTATGGACTTTAGGTCTTATGGTTCCCATGATTGCTGGATATATTTCTTATTCAATTGCTGATAGACCTGGTGTAGCTGTTGGTTTGGCAAGTGGTGTTTTTGCTAGTGAATTAGGAACAGGATATATAGGCGGTATTTTAGTTGGTTTTTTTGCAGGTTGGATAACAAATCAATTAAAAAAAATACCTATGCATCACCATATAGCTGTGATAAAACCAATTATGATCATTCCTTTGTTAGGGATTGGAGCTTCAGCACTTTTTATGTATATCATTTCCATTCCTTTAACGCCTGCTATGGAAGGGTTAGAGAATTGGCTCGTATCGTTAGAAGGAAGCAATTTATTATTTCTTGGATTTATTATAGCTGCTATGATGGCGTTTGATATGGGAGGACCAGTAAATAAAATTGCCCTGGCATTTGCTTATGCTACTTTGGCGGAAGGGATATATGCTCCAATGGCAGCATGTTGGATAGGAATAATGGCTGCGCCTTTAGGGTTGGGGTTATCTACCTTGATTTTTCCTAAAAAGTTTTCGAAGTCTGAAAAAGGGAATTCTGTTCCAGCTATTATTATGGGATCTTTAGGTATTACAGAAGGAGCAATTCCATATGCAGTGGCGACTCCGTTAAAAGTTATACCTGTTATTACATTAGCCTCAGGAATAGGTGGTGGAATTGCTTTGGTATTAGGAGCAAAAGCACCAATCCCTGCTGCCATTGGAATTTGGGGGCTCCCTTTTGTACAAAGGCCACTTATGCTCCTAGTAGGTCTACTGATATCCATTGTTACCATTGCTTTAGTAGTAGGTCTAATTAGAAAAGAAAGCGATGTAAATGAAGAAGAGAGTCAATTGATTTTTGAATAGTTAAATTTACAGGTGGTACTTATGAAGATACAATTTGATAAAGTAGTAGAGAGAAAAGGAACGTACTGTACACAATGGGACTATATTGAAGACAGGTTTGGCGAGAAAAACATTTTACCTTTCTCCATATCAGATATGGACTTTCAAACTCCAGTAGAGATAAGAAATCATATAAAGGAGTGGACAGACCATGGTGTTTTTGGATATACGAGGTGGAATAACAGCGATTATAAAAGTGCAATTGTAACATGGTATAAAAAAAGACATAACGCTGATATAGTTAGTGAATGGATTGTATATAGTCCTAGTGTTATTTATTCAATTTCAAAACTTATAGCACTATTAACAAGAGAAAATGATGCCATTGTTATGCAAACTCCAGCATATGATGCATTTTTCAAAACGATTAAACAATCTGAAAGAAAGTTAATAAAAAATCCTTTGTTATATGAAGATGGTTATTATGGGATAGATTGGATAGATCTAGAAGAAAAGCTTGCAAAATCCGAATCAAAAGTATTTTTATTCTGTAATCCCCATAACCCAACTGGTAGAGTATGGCGGAGGGAAGAAATAATAAAAATAGTTAAATTATGTGATTGTTATGGTGTTAAAGTGATCTCTGATGATATTCATATGGATATTATTTATGGAGAAAATAAGTATATTCCAATTATTAATGTTGCCTCTGAACTAAATAATGTATTTATATGTACATCGGGTAGTAAAACGTTTAATACACCTAGTTTAGGAGGGTCCTATGTTATCATTCCGGATCATAAAGTCAGGAATAAGTATTTATCTTTAATGAAAGATCGGGATGGTTTAGGAAGTGCTTCCATATTTGGTATGGTTGCACTAATAGCAGGATATAACTATGCAGAATATTGGGTTGATGAGTTACGTAAATATTTATATCAAAATATGGAAATAGTGTATGACTATTTAAAAAAAGAAATTCCATTACTACATTTTTCAATACCTGAATCTACATACCTAGCTTGGATTGATGCTAGCAAACTAAACGCAAGTAATAAGAAGATTCAAGATTATTTGGTCCATGTAGGGAAGGTAGGTATTATGTCTGGTGAAGTATACGGCGAAACTGAAAAATTTCTAAGAATGAATATAGGTTGTCCAAAAGAGAAAATATATGATGGATTAGAAAGATTAAAATTTGCGGTGAATTACATGTTAAACGCTTAATGTTTTGAGTGTTTTACAGAGTTTTGTTTTTGTCACCATATATAAGATACTGTAACATTGTAAGACTCTCGCTTCAAGAGTTGGATAATCTGTATTGCAACAAGTCTAAGTAGGAGATTACAGCAGCATCTAAATACCGATTTGTGCAGAGGCCTTTAAGTCATACCAATATGGTACTAGCAGTCAGTGGGGGAAATGAAAACTTCCCACTGATTGAAGATTCAATTTATTGAGATGGTTAGATTACTTCCGTTTCACCACTATTCGATAAAGTAGTTGATTCTTCCATCCACTTACCTATACAAGGTGCGACCTGAATCTATTACTGTAAGTGTAGATGTGAAAATAATTTCAATCCACGCACCTATATAAGGTGCGACATTGTAAATCTTTATCGGAAACGAAAAGAGCGAGAATTTCAATCCACGCACCTATATAAGGTGCGACAATATAATTGATACAGACAGGTTATTTGCACATGATTTCAATCCACGCACCTATATAAGGTGCGACGATTTACGTATAAACAAAGTTATCGGTGAGTATATTTCAATCCACGCACCTATATAAGGTGCGACTGCGATTTTCTCCTAAAAAATTACAAAAACCGAATAAAAGTGCTTACTTTAAAGAGGAAATCAATAATATTGATTAAATAAACGTTAATTTAGTTCCATAAATTACCATAAAATATTTAAATAGTGGTGCGAATCCCTCGGGGTTTTCATGTGCACTTCAGGTTCGCACTAAGAATAACCCCATGTTTATTTTACATATCAATTATACAGCAGTTTAAAATAAAGATCACTTAACTATGACGAAATCAACAAAAGAATAATTACCTAGTTAATGGTTCTTTTCTGAGATGAATTTAAAGGAGTATTTTTTCGGGTGGTAATATACTTTAGAATACTCAAAGGGTTTCCCATCTTTAAACACTGTAAAAGCCTTTAAAAATAGCAATGGTTGACTATCCTGCAATTGCAGGATTTTTTTTAGCTCTTCATTAGGAAGAATTGGTATTAATTCACCGTACCTTTTGTCGATGGTGTATCCTTTGTTTTCAATATAATTGTATTTAGATTTTTTTATCACTTCAATAGAAAAATCAGGAAATAAATCAACGGGTAAAAAAGATTCCTCCAATAAAAACGGCTCATGATCAGCATAGCGTAGTCGCTTCATATAGTAGACCTTTTCATTATTTGAGATATTTAAAATCTCTTGAACCTCCTCTATAGGATCCATCAACTTAAATTCTAATACTTCATTTTGGGGGTTATTTTGTAATTTTTGCATCTCTTCAGTAAAGCCCTGGAGATGAAGAATATTATGCTCTACTTTGTTGTGGGAAACATACGTCCCGCTACCTTGTATGCTGTAAAGTAACCCTTCTTCAACTAAAAGTTTTATCGCCTGCCTAACGGTGACTCGACTAACTTCATAAGTTTTTGCTAACTTTGCCTCAGCAGGGATGGCATCACCCTTAGAAAGCTTAGATTCGATAATATCTTCCTTAATTTTATTTGCGATTTGCCTATATAGTGGCAAAGAAGTCTTCCACATTCATTTCCCTACCCTTCATAATGCTATATTTAGTTTACCATTTTAATACGAATTATCATAACCAAACAATTTAGCATTAAAATTGTATTAAAGTTGTATTGATTTTGTTTTAGAATTATGCTATTATGTAAACAACAAATATGAAAGGGGTTTCTCATATGAAGAAACAAAATCTAGTAATCGTCGGTGGCGGAAGTACTTATACCATTGGAATGATCATGAGCCTAATTGCAGAAAAGAAAAATTTCCCTTTAAATTCAATTACATTTTATGATAACGATGAAAAACGTCAGGAAAAGGTTGCTAAAGCAACAGCCATCATTTTAGATGAATATTATCCAGAATTAAAATCTTTCCATTATACAACGAATAAAGAAACAGCTTTTACTGGAATAGATATTGCTTTTATTCAAATCAGAACTGGTGGACTTCAAATGCGCGAGCTGGATGAACAAATTCCATTAAAATACGGGGTGGTCGGACAGGAAACATGTGGTCCAGGTGGGATGGCATATGGATTACGCTCGATTAAAGATATGATAGAGCTTGTTTATGATATTAAAAAGTACTCCAAGGATGCTTGGATTCTAAATTATACAAACCCAGCAGCTATTGTAGCGGAAGCATTGAAAAGAGAATTCCCGCAAGATCCTAAGCTATTAAACATTTGCGATATGCCGATTGCTATTATGCATAGCTTCGCAACGATGCTAAACAAAAACATATGGGATCTAGTCCCATCTTACTTCGGTCTCAATCATTTTGGCTGGTTTACGAAAATCGAGGATAATAAAGGGAATGATTTAACCCAAATCATTAAAGATACTATTATGGGGAAAGGATTTGTACCTACAGATCAGGAAATTGCTAATGATCCATCATGGAAGCAGACATTTGAACAAGCAAGGAAAATGCTGATTGATTTCCCAGAGTTTTTACCAAATACGTACTTGCAATACTATCTCTATCCCGATGATTTAGCTAAAAAAGAAAGCCCTACAAATACTCGTGCACGCCAAGTGATCAACGGGCGGGAAAAAAGAATAACCAAGCTTTGTAACCAAATTATTCAAGACAAATCTACTGCAAATGTTGAACTGCATGTGGACATTCATGGAGTGTACATGGTCAAAGCAGCAGCTTCGTTAGTTTATAACTTAAAACAAACATATATCGTTATGGTTGAAAATAACGGAATTATCTCTAACATACCAGAGGATGCCATGGTTGAGGTTCCAGCCTTGTTAACAGCGAGTGGCCCTAAGCCTTTCTCTGTTGGTAAAATTCCAACGTTTTATAAAGGTTTAATTGAAAATCAGTTTGCTTACGAAAAGTTAGTCGCAGATGCGTACTTTGAAAATAGCTATACCAAGGCTCTACAAGCATTAACCTTAAATAGAACAGTTGTTCATGTTCCAACCGCAAAAGCTATACTTAATGATCTAATTGAAGCTAATAAAGGATATTGGCCAGAATTGCAGTAAGAAAAACAAAGAAAACAAGAGAAAACGTTAGTATATAGAGGGAGTATAAAATTTGCTGCTTGGAGATAAGGGAATAACGGAATAGCCACGTCCAGCGTAAGCGCTCAGCAACGATGCAACTTCACGAATCGCCCTACGATAAGTCACCATCGGTTCGTGGTTAAGAGGAAGGCCGACTAAATACGGGCTTGCCGCCCGACGTCGGCATACCCCTGGTTTTAGTGGCATGGTTCCTAAAACTTTAGGTGATTCGTTGCAGCCGCTACGTTGCTAAATGGGCGCTCCGCGCTTTGTTCCACTATAGGAAAGTATAAAATTTTTTTGGTTTATAGTATAAGAAAAACAAAAGGCTTTCGTCATAAGACTTGGCGACAAGCCAAGTTTTTCTAAGAGAAAAATGGTCAACGTACTTGCTGTGGTAACATGTGTTCATGTTTAGATTAGATACAGACAATACTAACAAATGCAATTTTCTAACAATAAAACTACCAACATAAGGGAAGGGATTAAAAGTGAAAAAGCTAATTATCAACGCTGATGATTTTGGATACTCGCGCTCAGTTAACTATGGAATAATTGATGCCCATACAGAAGGAGTGTTAACGTCCACCACTTTAATGACAAATATGCCGGGTGCAGAACACGCTTATGAATTAGGAGAAAAACATGAAACACTAGGAATTGGCGTTCATTTGACACTTACATGTGGAAAACCAATATTAAAAAATCTCCGTACCTTAGTAGATGCTGATGGTAATTTCAAAAAGCTTTATCATTATCAAAAATTATTTCATATTGACACAAATGAATTATATGCGGAATGGAAAGCGCAAATTGAAACATTTTTAGCTTCAGGGCTTACGCCTACTCACTTAGATAGTCATCACCATATTAACAATTTAGAATCTATATTGCCTGTATTCCTAGAATTAGCAAAAGAATATAAATTACCAGTACGCCACAATTTTAAAAAGAAGCCTAAATTTGGCACACTAATCACAACAGATCACTTCGAATACAATCCTGAAATACTGTTAGGAGATGTAAACACAATATTAGAGGAGTATAAAGAAGCACAAACAATAGAAATCATGTGCCATCCTGCTTATTTAGATAAATCATTAATGACAGGATCATCTTATGCGACACCACGGATTGAAGAATTAGCAATGCTTATACATCCAGATGTAGAGAAAAAATTGCAACAACACTTTCAATTAATAACTTATCGTGAGCTAGAAAAAGAGGAGGCTTGAAACGATGAAAAAGTTTATGCAAAAGCTTGGTAAATCCATGCTTATTCCAATTGTTGCTATGCCAATAGCTGGAATTTTATTTAGACTTAGTGCAGGAGATTTATTAGATTGGAAGTTATTTCAAGCTGCAGGGGTCATTTTTGCGAATATGGATATGCTGATTGCCATTGGTATCGCAATGGGTCTCGCTAAAACAAAGGATCGTGGCATACCTGCATTAACAGGTTTCTTAGCAATTACTGTTTTAAATGAAGGATTAGTCCTAATGAATCCTGACCTAGATATGAGTGTTTTTGGCGGAGTTATAGCTGGTTTAATGGCAGCAGCTATCTATAACCGATTTAAAGATACAAAATTGCCAAGTATGTTTTCATTTTTTGGTGGAGAAAAATTCCCCATTACAATGATCATTTTAACGATGATACCTGTAGCAGGAATTTTTTCTCTCATATGGCCCTACGCTCAACAAGGCATTGATTCATTTGCTCAAGCTCTCGTTGGTCTCGGTGCAGTAGGGATATTTATTTTCGGATTTTTAAATCGCTTTCTTTTACCATTTGGATTACATCATGTGTTAAATACGTATATTTATTTTGGTCTTGGAAGCTATGAAAATTCCTCTGGGGAAGTTGTAACCGGAGAAATTACTAGGTTTATGAATGGAGATCCAACTGCTGGATACTTTCTTGGTGGATTTTTCATCGTCATGATTTTTGGGGTTCCAGCAATAGCTTTAGCTATAGCGAGAGCCGCTCATAAGAAAAAGAAAGCGGAGACAAAAGCGCTAATGAGTTCCGGAGCATTGACGTCAGTTGTTGCCGGATTAACAGAACCGATTGAATTCACCTTTATATTTACGTCACCATTACTATACTTTATTCACTCCGTATATACCGGATTGGCAGGAGCGACTTTATATTTATTTGGTGTTAGGCACGGATTTTCGTGGGGAGGAAGTGTCATTGACTATGGTCTAAATTTAAGTCTTTCTGAAAGTGGTTTAATGATCATTCCTATTGGATTAGCATTTGGATTACTCTATTATTTTACTTTTTATACAATTATTGTAAATAAAAATATAAAAGTTATCGGTAGAGAAGATGATGTGGAATTCGGAGTAGAGTCCGATGAAAAGGAGCAGTCGTTGAAGCTCTCTCACCATAAATTTGAATATATGGCAAAAAAGATATTAGAAAATATCGGTGGCAAGGAAAATGTAGTCGATTACGAAAATTGTATGACACGCCTAAGATTGGTAGTTAAAGATGCCTCTCTTATGGATGAAGATAAAATAAAACAGACGGGGGCTCATGGCGTAGTGAAAGTCGATAATAAACATATCCAAATTATTATCGGACCGGAGGCGGGAACCGTTTTGACTGAATTTAAAAAACAGATAGAGAAGTAAGGTCGTATAAAAAATAAGTGTAAAATTGGTTGAAAGCTATTTTGCACTTATTTTTTTGCTATTATCTAAAAAGATATTGTAATAAAATGAGTGAAGCTTAAGAGAGAAAAAATAGCGATTCAAAATAGTGTTGGTTCACTCCCAAGTAATTACTGTATGAAAATTTTTTATTACTTACATTTTTTAAGTTAATTTCTAGTTTATTTTAGTCAATAAATTGTCTCATTTTTAACTGTTTTTTTAAAAGTCTAATAACTGCTTATCTGATTACCCAATAAACCTTCATCTTGGCTGTACTTGAATCCATAGCAATATATGAAGTTATTATGCACTTGTGAAAAATGTGGGCATTGAAATTTATGAAAGCATCTACATCACTTATGAAATCCTCAAAACCTTTCTCTTCTAAAAAGATTTCAAAGGACAATCTAAGCGTATGTTTATTATAATTAAACTTTCTCTTCTAGTTAACTTTTCTGCAGTAGCAAGGGAATTGTCCTCATCCTTTGCTCTCCTTTATTCATTATAACGTTGTAGGAAGCAAATTCAGATAAAGATAAATGTGTAAAAACATAATTTGGATGAAAAAACAGTAATTTGCGTTAGTTGCATTATGAATATAGAGGATCAAAATTTTGGAAATTGCCCACGCACTAGATGGAGAGGATGTGGGTAATTTGTTTAGAGAGTGAAGTTTTAGATGTAGCATAGATTGAATTAGGGAAGCTTGAAAAGGGATTATAATTAAAATTAACAGAATAATTTAACTTTTAAAAGAAAAAAACTATTTATTGTCTTATTACGAATATATAAATAGGGATTATGAAAGCAGTGAATGGATGTGATCATGAGAGCAATGACACAGGAAATGAAATGGATAAAGGCAATCAAGAAAAAATCAAGTGAGCAAGCGGCAAACCAACTTATAAGCAAGTATTATCATGAAATCTTTGGATTTATTTATAAACAGACGTTAGACCGCGAGCTTACGAAGGACATCACGCAAGATATATTTATTAGTGTACTAAGAACCATTCATAGTTTTGATGGGAGGGCATCATTTCGAACTTGGTTGTATAAAATTGCTAACTCAAGGTTGATCGATCATTATCGATCAAAATACTATCAGCAAAATAAAAAGACGGAGCCCATTGACGAAAAAACGATTTACAGATCAGTTGAATTTACCTTAGATGTAGAAACGAAGGAAGAGGCTCGGAAAGTATTAGAAGTTCTTTCCAGGTTCGAACGAGAACTACAACAGATTATAAGACTGAAGATATATGGGGAGTATACATTTTCGGAGATAGCAGCGAGTTTAGAACTCCCAGAGTCAACAGTAAAAACAAAATATTATTCGACGATACGCAAGCTCAAAAATATATTAAAAGGAGAATGGAGATGAGAGATAATTTAAAGGATATTCCGTATTTGGATGAAAAGTCACTGCAAAAAGAAATTTCAGCTATTATTACTAATGGATTAGACCCTAAAGTGGCTTTTTGGTCCTACTTAGCAACTATTTATAAACAAATTGGATTAAAATTTTTGTTTAAAGACTTTATAGAAATACTTTTTACATTTCTTATAACTCTTGTCATTGGTTCTGCATTTATACTTAGCACCATTGATTATATCCACGTAAGGAATGTTAATTTGTATACGATTGTATTTATTTGGTCTCCGATGACGTATATGGTGATGGCATATTTGTTCTTTGTGAATCAGAAGCAGAAGACAACGTATGAAGTGGAAATGACTTGTAAATATAATTTCCTCCAGCTAGCGGCTTTTCGTATGCTCATGTTTAGTGCGATTAGTATGCTTATGAATGGTTTGTTTATATATGCATTAATTCTTCAATATGAATTAAATTTTTTCTATGCATTTTTATTATCAAGTACGTCATTATTTTTGTTTGCAGTATTATTTTTATACGTGCAATTTCATACAAGAACCCATGTTTCTAAAATAATACTATTAATTGTATGGCTAGGAAGTAATTTGCTAGCGTCCTACTATAGTATGAGCTTTTATATGAATTTTTTAAAACAAATTCCGTTTTATGTGTACGGGATTATTGCTATTGTTGCGATTGTTTTTTATTTGAAAAGTTTAAAAGGGTTATTATTCACCCAAAAAATGAAAGGATGGATGTAAGTGCTAGTTTTAAAAAATGTAAGTAAAAAGTTCGGTGATTTTACAGCACTAGAGGATATAAATCTAGAATTCAATAATGGTGTCTATGGCTTATTAGCACCTAATGGGGCTGGAAAAACAACATTAATTAAAATGCTTGTTACGCTTTTATTTCCTACGAAGGGCGAAATCGAATACAACGGAGTCGAAATTACATCACTTGATGAACAATATAGAAATGTACTAGGCTATCTTCCTCAAGAGTTCGGCTATTACAAAAACTATACGCCGGAAAAGTATTTAAATTACTTAGCTGCATTAAAAGGTCTAGACAAGAATGAGTCGAAAAAAAGAATTTCAGAACTGTTAGAACTTGTTGGTTTAGGAGATGTGACGAGAAAGAAAATGAAAAAGTTTTCCGGTGGAATGATCCAACGTGTCGGAATTGCACAGGCAATGTTAAATGATCCAAAGATCCTTATTCTTGATGAGCCTACAGCAGGTCTAGATCCAAAGGAGCGAGGGCGGTTTCGTAAGATATTAACAACTTTAGCGCGCGATAGAATTATTATTCTCTCTACCCATATTGTTTCAGACGTCGAATCAATTGCTAATGAAATCATTATGATTAAGAATAAAACTATTCTATATAAAGATACAGTAACCAACATTAGCGCTACTTTAGATAGGAAAGTTTATGAAGCAGAAGTAGCCTATTCAGATTTGTATAGAATGCGTGAAAAATATCAGATTTTGTCGGAAAGACAAGAGAGAGAAAACATGACTATTCGATTTATTACGAGGGATCAACCGAGTGAAAAATGGAAAATGGTTACTCCTAGCTTAGAAGACGTCTTTCTGTATGTGTATGAAGATGATGATACCCTGGCAGGTAGTGCGAAATGATAGTAAAAGAGGAATTATTAAAATTAATCAAAATGCCGATTATTTCTATCGTTATTCTGTTTTTTATAGCTTTAAACATTGTCATTGTGATGAGTAATTCTTATTTAAAAGAAGAGTTGTCCGTCTTGTCCGAGCTAGTAGATACTTATGGGTATGAGATCAATGAGAACATGATGAAGTCGTTTGGAAAAGATTATCAAGATAAGGTGTCTTGGATAAACGAAATTGCTCCTAATGAAAAAGAGATTTATCAACACCCTTCTGAATTACTATTGGACGACTCGTTTCAATATGAAAATAGACTTAACCATAAAGACTATCAAAAACTGCTGAAATATAGTGTTATAGAGAATTACTATGTAAGTGCACAGGAAATTGATAAAAAGTATGACAGTATAGATTTAGGTGGTAGTGCTGAATATCTGATTAGTACGTATGGATTTACTGGTCATGCTGCTGAGGTGATAAGGGAGCAATATCAAAAATTAGGATTAAGACTAGATGAGCTTATTGATAACGGGGAACATAAAAATCTTTTTTTTATAGGAAAGTTATATAAAATGCACTCTTTCCTCTTTAGACACATTGGAATGGCATTAATCTTTGAGCTAATGATTCTGGTTGTATTAATTACTGCTGCTATAACTAATTACGAGTTTGAGCATCGGACAACTCTTGTTACCTACACGACCAAAAGAGGGCGTAAATTAATTATTGATAAATTTTTAGCAGCTATGATTACCAATGGGTGTATCATGTTTGGCTTAATTGGAATTACACTTGGTTTCTTTTTCCTGACCTATGATTATTCAAGATTTTGGAATGTTCCAATTAGCAACTTTTTTAATACGGAAATGCCACTTCCTTATATTTCATGGTGGAATTTATCGTTTATTGAATACTTCATTTTTTTTGTTCTCTTTATTATTATGAGTCAGTTATTATTCATGGGTATCAGCTTTATTTTATCTATTTATATAAAGAACACGTACTTAGTATTTTTTACTTTTATAATTTTACTTGGTTTAGGAATAACCATTCCTGGGTTCGTTCCGTTGAGTAGTAGTTTGGTGTTTTTATTACAATGCAATCCGTTCGCTTTTATTTTGAATCCACATGAATGGTTAATGGGAAATGGACCATTCACAATCTATCGCTATTATGAATTAGCTACAACGGTTGTATGGACATTTTTCTTAGGAGCTGTTGGTAGTTATACCGTCTATCGTTTCTACCGGCAGCAATTATAGTAAGGAGTGGTGGGAATATGAGAGTCATTTGGTATGAGATCAGAAAACTTTTAAATTGGAAAGTTCTTGGGTTAGTACTATTGATTAGTTTACTATTTTTTGAGCTATTCTTAAGATTTGATTTTGAACATTTTCCAAATGGTCGTCCATTAGGAGATATTTTTAATGTCACGAAACAAATGATTAACAAATATGGTCAAGAAATGGATGAGAAAGAATTTCAGGACTTTAAAGAAACCTATAAAGAAGAGGTTGATAGAGCAAATGCATATTTACAGTCTCGGGATGATTTTGTTGAAGCAGGTGTAACTACTTATGAACAATTTACTAATATGGACTATGAAGATAAGGTTGCTAATGAATTATTCGAGGAGGTTATGTTTGAGAAAGGTATAGATGTCTTTTGGGAACTACAGTCTAGAGAAGTCATTATGGAGTCATACGAGGTGAGGAAAGAGTTTTTTAAAGGGGAGACAGCTCAGATTGATGATCCAGAATGGAAACGGAAAATTCTAGATGGATCTATTAACGAAATATTACCGAGTTTTGTAGTGGAAAATTACAATAATCTAATCACTATGTTGTCCATCCTCATCATTCTTAGTGTAATAGTTGTCGTAAGCAGAATTTTTATTACTGACCAACGCAATAATACTCTTTACTTGCAATACACCACCAATATTGGACGCAAGTTATTTAAGAAGAAACTAATAGCATCTATGATAACCTCTTTTCTTATTACAAATATGTATATTGGGGCATTTTTAATACTATATTCTTTTAATGGTACACAAATCTTCTTTGAATCTAGCTTGCAATCCTTTTATGCCAATACAGTTAATTGGTTGGATATAACCTTTTTTCAGTATATCTATATAACCATCATTGGCGTGTATTTGCTAGCATTTGTAGTTGCTGCTATAGCAACCTATTTATCAAGAACTGTTAGTAATTATATTTCGCTAATTGGTGTACAGATTCCAATAGCGGTCGTATTAATTCTTCTAATATTTGAGTATCTGGTGTCAAACTTATTTAACATTGCGTATCCTATGTATATTACAATCGGAACTTATATAGGATTAATAGCTCTTGGTGCAGCTATTTTAACAGCAAGATGGAGAAAAGAGCGAAAAATAGATATTGTATAAAGAAGTCTGCCGTTGATAGTTAAAACAGATATGGAAAAACGATGGAATATAAGACAAATTTCAAAAAAGATCTAAAAACTTAAAAATGTACCAATAAAAGATTTCAATCATCATGATTGATGGCGGGAATCTTTTTCTCTGTAAAGTGAACTATAAAAATAGGTGCTTGGGATAACGAAATAGCGGAATAGTCACGTCCTGCGCATGAATCCAGCACGATGCGACTTCAAATCGTCCTACCATAAGGTCTCATCGGTTCGTCACAAAGAGGAAGGCCGACTAAAAACGGGCTTGCCATCCAGACTTTGGTATACCCCTGTTTTAGTGGCATGATTCCTTTACCCTGTAAAAAGGTGTTGTAGCCTCCCACTTCAAGATGGAAGATGCGAGCGGAAGCAGTCGAAGTGGGAGATAACAGCACCTAAATCCCCCGATTCGTTCAAAGGCCTTTAGGTCATACCCTTGGGCTACTAACCATCAGCGGGATGCAGAATGCCCCGCTGGTGGAAGGTTCACTTTATCTTTCGTTGATTCGTTCTATTTGCTGCGTTGCTAAACGGACGTTTCTGCCTCGTTCTAAAATTCACCATAAAAAGGAGTGTATGCTTTTTTATGCATCTGCTCTTCCAATTATGTTGTAGGGACTTCGAACAGAGGATGCCTTTAAAGGTCATTTCACAACTTCCAATTTGTACTTTAAGAAAATTATTACATAGATGCTCTGAAATCATGGTTATTTTATTTTACGTTTCCAAATAAAAGCACGTCAAAAATTTTAAATTTAGATAATTTAGGTTATGATTAACTAGTGGAATCATTTGTAATGGAGGGAGTGAGATAGAAGTTGAATATAAATAATTTAGGTTTACTTAATATTTTAGGCGAAATAATTAATGAAGAAGAAGAAAGTAGTGATAAAGCAATAAGTGAATTTCTTTTATATAATATAGACAATATTCGTTATGTCACTATAAATAATATTGTTGATCAAGCATTTGTCTCTCACTCGTCAGTTAGAAGATTTTGCAACAACTTAGGTTATCAAAATTTTAGTGAACTAAAATCATCTTTTTCTGACATAGTTTTTCCATCCAATCTCCATTTAAGAAAATTTGAACCTGTAGAAAAGTATAGAGTTAATATCGTCAATGAATTAGAAAATATAATTGTAGGAATTAATCATGTAATTACTGATGATACTATTAAGTATTTAACACATCTTATAAACCAATATGAAAATATTGCTCTTTTAAGTGCAAACAACACATCTAGCAATTTATTGAAATTTCAACAAGAACTTTTCTATGCTAATAAAATTATAAGAATAGTCAATAATAATTTTGATAATGAGTTTCTTAATGAAGTTTCAAAGCGATCATCCTTGATTTTTGTAGTGTCCGTTTCAGGTGTTTTTGCTAAAGAAATTTATAATATTATGGATCATACAAAGGGAAAAAAAGTTTTAATAACTGCTAATCGCGATGAAGAGTTTATAAAGCCATATAACGAAATTATTTATTTAAGTAAAAAAGATATAAAGTCTGATGCTTTTGGACTGTTTGGAAAGTATGGCATAACTTATCTATTTGATTTAATTTCAGAACATTATATATATGAATATAAAAAACGAAACGAAAAAATATACTAACTTCAAGGTAGGCGTTCAAAAACTGAACGACTGCCTCTTTTTTATTCCTTTATACTTTAGTTAAGAAAGCGATTAAATATAAAAGAAACATCGATATTTTAATTTACGGAAGGAGGAATAACTAGTTTTGCCAACATTTAATGACGTATTTAAAAAATCGAGACTTTTGATGGGGGCAGGTACAGCTTCATACCAATGTGCAGGTGCTTGGAATAAAGACGGAAGGTCAAGGTGGATGGGATTATTTCCATCATCATAGTACATTAAATATTAATGTTAAAGGATCACAAAATTCCTATCGTTTTTCTATTTCATCGGCACGAATATTTCCAAATGGAACCGGAGAAGTAAACAAAACAGGTAGTGAACGAATAGTCATTGTTAGTGAATTTATAGAATATACACTTAAAATAAAAGGTATGGAGTTAATGTAAAAAGTTATTTTTGGTACAAAGAATTTATGGAGAGTTACATTAGTAAAACTGTTTTATGAGTTGATTGGAGATTATGTGAATGAAGATTTTAATGGGACACTTTACTATTGAAAGTAATGAGCATGTAGTAGGATTGACTGAACTAGATAGTTTTAATTTGAAATTTGATGAAGATTTAGTTCAAGCAATGAAAGTTGGAGATATTTTCAGGAAGAATAATATTGAGATAATTCCAGCTATCTTTGCTAATGGGCATACAGCTTCTGTTTTGAGTAAAGAAGGTTATGATTATATCCATAATAAAATGCTTAGAACTGTTAAGGAAAATTTAAATGAACTAGATGGTATATATTTATTTCTCCATGGAGCTAGTAAAGTTGAGGATTTACCAGAAGGCTCTGGAGATAGGCAATTATTACGCGATATTCGAAAACTTACTGGACCATATATGCCAATTTGTGTAGTTATGGATCCACATGGAAACTTAACTGAAGAATATGTTTCAAATATGACGATAGGTCGCTGTTATAGAGAATCTCCCCATACAGATATGATTGAAACAAAAAGAAAGTCTGCATATATGCTAGTGGAATTATTAAAGGAAAAAAAATCATTAAAACCGCAATATAAAAAATTACCATTTGTATTAGGTGGAGAACGAAGTGTTTCAACTGACGAGCCGATGTTAACAATTAATAAAAAACTAGATGAAATTGAACAAGATGATAGAATTTTAAGTGCATCATTCCATGTGGGGTATTTAAGACATGATAATTATGCAGCAGGGTCTGGTTTAATTATTGTTCCATCTGACAATAAATATACGGAATATGCTAATGAAGTATTAGATGAATTGTATAGTTATTGTGTCTCTAGATATAGTGAATTTCATTATCATGGAAACACCCTTGAGGTTTCAGAAACACTGGAACAATCTATAAAAAATAATTATGACCATGTAGTTATTACAGATTCTGGGGATAATGTTACGTCAGGAGGAATAGGAGATAATACTTACCTATTGAAGGAATTTTTAGCTGTTGATAATTACAACAATAAAAAGCTACTTTTTGCAGGTATTACAGACAATAACCTATTTCATAAAATTAGGGAAAAAACAACCAATAAATATTTTAACGTTCAATTAGGAACAGGCACAGATCATTTATCGAAAGAAATAGATTTAACAGTTAAAATAATTAACCGTGGTAGGTTACAACAAGTCTTTGGTGATACGGATAATTTTGGAGAGACGATCACTTTATCAATAAAAGATAAGCCAATTGATATTATTTTACTAGACAAATCAGTTAGTTTTGCAGAAATGCATCAGTTTGAAGCTGCCAATGTAGATATTCATGATTACAATATTATTGTAGTAAAACAAGGATATATATTTCCTTATTTAAAAGAATATTGCGATTACTCTATTATGGCTTTAACAGATGGTCCAACTAATCAAAAAACGGAGGAGATTGTTTTTAAACAGATTATGAGACCGATGTTACCATTTGATAAATTAGATTAATAAAATCAATATAATAATATAAAGGATGATTACAATTAAAATAACTATTAAAAAGACAAGTATACCTACCAAAGATAATCCAAGCTTCAAAATACAACTGACGGATAAAACAATTAAAGAAAGAAAAGAAAAAATTTTGATTAAAATGGAAGAAAAAGGTTTATCATCAATTGTTGTATATGCAGATAAAGAACACGGTAGTAACTTTGAATACTTAGTCGGATTTATACCAAGATTTGAAGAAGCACTATTTATAATGAATAGCGATGGAACAAGTACAACTATTTTAGGAAATGAAAACTTTAACAAAGTTGGGTATTCACGTATTAGTACAATAGGAAAAAAGTGCACGGCATTTTCATTACCTAATCAACCAATGGAAGATCTTAGAGAACTAAGGAATATTATAAAAAACATTAAAATTGACACATCCGATTTAGTAGGAATTGTAGGGTGGAAATTAATACCTGGTATGGAAAAGCAGTTCGATATTCCACAGTTTATTGTGGAGTCTTTATCTTCTGAAGTAGGGGAAGATAAGCTGGTAAATGCTACTGATTTATATATTGGGCCAAAAAATGGAGCTAGGATTACGAATAATGCAAATGAAATTGCTCATTATGAATATGGAGCTTCACTTGCATCAGATGCTGTGCTTGATGCAATGAATCAACTGGAAATTGGTAAAAGTGAAATGGAAATAGGGGAACTTTTAACTAAAAACGGGCAATACAATAATGTTGTAACTATTGCTGCATTTGGAGACCGTTTTGCAAAAGGTAATCTTTATCCAACGAGTAAAAAATTATCTAAGGGAGATAAGGTATCATTAACAGTTAGTTATAAAGGTGGGTTATCAAGTAGAGCAGGTTACGCTGTTGAAAACATGGAAGAAATGGAGAAGGTTGATGCAGAGTATTTAGAGAAAGTAGTTTTTCCCTACTATAAGGCCTACCATTATTGGCTTACCAACATAAAAATCGGAAAAAATGCCGGTGATTTCTATAAAGACTTTGAAAATTACTACCCGCAAGAAACTTATGGTTGGGAATTATGCCCAGGTCATTTAACTTCTGATGAAGAATGGTTATCGTCTCCATTTTATAAAGGTTCTGATGCAACTGTAAAATCAGGAATGATTTTACAGGTAGATTT
The DNA here is from genome assembly GCF_009917385.1 of Roseburia sp. 1XD42-34. Taxonomy (GTDB): domain Bacteria; phylum Bacillota; class Bacilli; order Bacillales; family Amphibacillaceae; genus Virgibacillus. Next base: position 21,249 of record NZ_QWLJ01000031.1, read on the forward strand.
TATCCCTGTACAAGATGGTCATCACGGGGTTTCAGCCGAAAGTACAGTTGCTTTAGCGGATGAAGCACTTAGAAATACAATAAAAAAAGAATATCCGGCACTATGGGAACGCATTGAAAAAAGAAGAAATTATATGAAAGATGAACTTAATATTCAATTGTCAGAAGAAGTATTACCTTTAAATAGTACAGTTGGTTATTATAGACCGTTTATGTTAAATAATGAGCATTCACTATCTATTGAATATTAACGCTATATAGGGGCTCCCAGTATTGGGAGATTGACTCCTAATTGTAGGATGTACAGAATTACTAATATCTTATTAGGAGAAAATGAACATGGATTATAAAAATATGTCTAAAAAAGTAATCAAACATATTGGTGGAAAAGGAAATATCCAGCACATTGGTCATTGTGCAACTAGACTAAGAATCAATATAAAGGATGAAAATAAAATAGATAAAGACGCTTTATTAAATATTGAAGGGTCTCATGGTGCTGTTTTCAAAAGTAATCAAGTTCAGTTAATTATTGGTGCCGATGTTGGACAAGCTTATAACCAAATGATTGAAGAATCTGAGTATAATACTGAACTCAATAAGGTCACTGATCAAGAAACAACAAATAATAATCCCAAAAAAGATTTTAAATATTATGTGGATCTAGTTGGTGGGTTTTTTGCGGAATTGTTTATGCCAATTGTCCCAGTTCTAATTACTGGTGGAGTTATCCTAGCAGTTAACAATTTCTTAATTAACTTTTTTGGTATATCAGCAGAGAGCGGCACTGCTCAAATTATATTAGCAATATTCGATGCAGGTTTTAGTATGCTACCTATTTACTTAGGATTTACTACTGCAAGAAAATTAAAGCTGCCTCCGATTTTAGGTGGATTCCTTGGAGCGATATTAGTAAATTCATCAATTAGTGGAGTAGTAGGACTAGACTTTATAGGTATACCAATAGTCCCGGTAGAATATGGTGGAAGTATTATACCGGTGGTTCTGGGTGTAGTGTTTATGTATTATGTAGATAAATTTATGGATAAGATAATACCACAGTTCGTAAAATATTTACTAAAGCCGTTTTTAACAATGTTAATAGTTGTGCCATTTACTTTAATAATTTTTGGACCAATTGGTATAGTTGTCAGCGAATATGTGGGTGAATTCATTATGTGGTTAATGAATAATGCAGGTTTTATTGCGTTACCATTGTTATCCATACTTTATCCTTACATGGTCATGTTTGGGATAGACAAAGCCACAATGCCGATTGGATTTCAGGCCATTGAGTCACTAGGTTATGATCCTGTACACATTGTTGTAGGGTTTATTTCCAACCTGTGTATTGGTGCTACAGCCCTAGCTGTTGCAAGATTTGTTAGGAAAGATAAAGAAAAAAGTGGTGCTTACTTTTCGTTCGGTTTAACTGGTTTATTTGGAATAACTGAACCAGCTTTCTACGGGGCTTTAATTGGTCGACCAAAAGTTTTAATTGGTACGGCAATTGGAGCTGTGTCAGCAGGTTTATTTGCTAGTCTGTTTTCATTAAAAAGTTTTGTGATGGGAGGAGCTCCAGGCCTCTTTACTATTTTGTTTTTCTTAGAACCGGATGGAAGCTTAAATAACTTCATTATTGCTCTTATTACTGCTGGAATTGCTATCATTGTTTCATATATTGCAGCTTCGTTAATTTTACGGCAGGAAAAAATAAGAAAAGGTACATCAGTATTTAAAAAGGAATAAGTTGAGAGCGTTTAAGATATAGAATAATATTATAAGGGATAAGGATGACTTCTTTGGCTGGAATCAGGTATAAGGGCAAGAACATAGTGAAAATAGGAATTGAATTAAAATACTTTAAAAGTGGTAAAAGCTAAAGGCTTTTACCACTCTTTTTGTCTTTCTCTTAATAATAAAAGTTAGAAGTGACTTACTTCGCACTTATCGTGGTTTAGAAAAAGTTTTAAGTTATTTGTTGAGTTAAATAATGTAGCTCACTCCTAATTTATGTGGCTAGAATCTTCAAACTTTTATATAGAATCTTCGGAATGAATCAAATCGTCTAAATCCGAATGTATTTCTTTTCATCACTCTGTTTGGTTACTTGTGCCAATTGAATGTAGATAAACAAGGCTAAAAAGATAACTAAAAATTTCTTGTTTGAAGATGGGTAAGTCCAAATTTAGGATTGTTTCCCGTTATGCTATGCCAGATATTTCATAAGGTAAGTAATTATTGGTGAGAATCACTTTGCACTTCATGTTAGCACTAAGAGAATTTTAAATGTTATTTTTATAACGTATATAAGGTGCTGTTCCATTTTAAATTCGTACTGAAACAAGTCAAATTGGTAGATAATAGCACCTAATTGCTTTAATTCGTAAGAGATTTTTAGGTCATACCAATTAGGGGCATGAAAGAAATCCACATTGCTTGAAGATTCACTTTACCTGCCAAGAGCTCGCTTTATCAATGAGCTCTTATTTTTATGCTTAAGCTTCCCTCCCCAAAAACAGCATACTACTTTTTAATAGAAGAAAGCCAATAGTGCCAAGTAAGCCACTCCATCTGGAAAAGAGCCCTGCAGTATGTATCACTCCCACTTTTAGGAGGGAAAGTGGTTTACTGCACCAGTCTAAGTGGTAGATAAAATAGCGTCTAAAAGGCCGATTGTTTATCAAGCAATCAGTAGGAGGAGAAAAGATTTCCCTAATTTGAAGCTTCCCTTTATCGTGAATTCTCATATAGTTGAAATTAAATTAAAAATGAACTTTACGAATTTAAAAGATATGTCGATATTTTATAAGATAAGCAACTTTACATACATGACGCAAACAGGGAGGATACACCATTGCTTAACCTATTAGAGAGATTAAGATTTAAAAACCTGAAGATCGGTTGGAAGTATGGTTTTACAATAGGAATTATTTTTATTTTATTTGGAATAACGACTACTGTAGTAACTGTTCTCGCCATTAATGTTAGAGAAGATGTAGAAGCTTTGGAACGAAGAGGGGATAGAGCTATAAAAATAACTGACATGGGGTCTGTAACTCGTACAAAAAGCATTAGAATTATTAGTTATGTGGAAAGTCCAAGAGAGAAAACTATTGATGAATATGAAGCTTACCGGAAGTCATTTAATAATTTAGAAGCCAATGTAAGAAAAAAAATGGACTCCGAAAAGGAATTAGAACTCTTTAATAAAATCGTTGAATTAGATAAGAGAATGAATAATCTGTTTGTGGACAGAATCATCCCTGCGGTGGATAAAGGGGATATGGGCTTAGCAAAAAGTCTTGTAGACCAATCTAGTGTTATTCGATCAGAAAACGTAGCCGTACTTGAAGAATTACGAGAAATTGTTAACAAACAACGTGATACAGCTATAAAAAAGGTACATAGTAGTCAGGAGCTGACTGTTTATGTATTATTGGGGGCGATGATTGCTTCCATTATCTTTGGGGTAATTTTAATTATTGTTATTAGTAGAAAAATATCTCATAACCTTAATAGAGTAGTGCAAGTCAGTGATCAAATTGCCGATGGAAACCTTGCTATAGGAACAATTGATTATCATGGAAAAGATGAAATTGGTCATTTAGCTTCCTCTATCAATACGATGAGTAAAAATCTTCGAGACATTGTCTATCAAGTTAACGAAGTTTCTGAAACCGTAAGTAGCCATAGTGAGGAATTAACACAGTCTGCAAGTGAGATCCGATCAGGAACAGAGCAGATTGCTTCAACCATGCAGGAATTATCCACTGGATCTGAAGTACAGGCGAATAATGCAAGTAATTTATCATCAGTGATGGATACTTTCTCTTCTAAAGTAGATGAGGCGAGTGTAAATGGAAAAGTAGTTCACGACTATTCTAATAGCGTACTTGGAATGACAGATGAGGGCAGTAAACTTATGGGAGCGTCTGTTCAACAAATGAGTGATATTAATCACATTGTTAAAAATGCAGTGGAAAAAGTGAAAGGGCTAGATACACAATCACAGGAGGTTTCAAAATTAGTTGAAGTGATTAAAGATATTGCTGAACAAACGAATCTCTTAGCGTTAAATGCAGCCATTGAAGCTGCCCGCGCTGGAGAACAAGGAAAAGGTTTTGCAGTCGTGGCGGATGAGGTTAGAAAGTTAGCAGAGCAAGTATCCTTCTCTGTATTAGACATCACAACAATTGTGGCAAATATACAAAGCGAATCTAGTCAAGTTACCAAATCCTTGCGAGAGGGCTATGTAGAGGTGGAAAAAGGGACAAATCAGATTCAAACAACTGGAGAAACCTTTAATGATATCCAAAAGGCAGTACAAAATATGGTTGTGAAGATTCAAATGGTTACGAGCAACCTAGCTTCAATATCAGCAAGCGGGCAAGAAATGGATGCATCTATAAAGGAAATTGCAGCCGTAGCGGAAGAATCAGCTGCTGGTGTGGAACAAACTGCTGCTTCGGCTCAACAAGCGAGTAGTTCCATGGAGGAAGTTTCTAATAGTTCTGCGGAGTTAGCAACCTTCGCTGAGAATTTAAATGAGCTTGTACGTAAATTTAAGCTATAAGCCCGGAACGAGTGAGACACATATAAAATTTCACCACAACTTATTAGAACTGAGCCAGCTGCATGAAAATCGAGCAATAACTTGCTAGGACCGAGCAACAAGCACCTTATTTCAGATAACTACTTTTTTGTTTCCACCATTGTTCTATAATAAAGATTAAGAAAAATCCTCTATAAAAATGACGAAAACATATAGTGTTCTCGTCATTTTTATTCCATTTAGAAGATCCGAAAACTCTACCTTCGATTTCAGCTCTATTACTTCGAGCTCAGCTGCTTTAATTTGGCCTGAAATAGTTGGAGCCGGGGGTTGTGGTTGTTTTTTTGAACCCTTTACAATAAATGAATACGTACTCTTTTTTAGTTCGGGATCCATATGTGATTAACGCAAAACATCTCGAATGAAAAATAAATCATTGGTCTAAATGCAGGATAATATCATATATAAATGTAAACGCTTTCTTTAGGGGATGTTCAAATGAATGGAGTTGCAACCTTGGGGTTTGTGTCTGTATTACCGCCGTTAATTGCAATTGTACTCGCTTTTTGGACAAGGGATACAATCTTATCGTTAGGAATCGCTTGTGTGATTGGTGTGTTTTTAGCGGGAGAGGGGTTATTAGGATTTCCTAACCTAATGAAGCAGGCTTTAGGTAACGAAGGTTTTTCTTGGATTTTTCTTCTGGAAATATTTATTGGGATACTAATTGCATTTTTTCAACGGACAGGAGCGATTCAAAGTTTTTCCGAAATCATCGGTAGAAGACAAAGATCAAGAAAGCGAATCGAAATATCAACGTGGTTTATGGGACTTTTCGTTTTTTTTAGTGATTACTTTAGTCCAGTATTTGTTGGAACTACTATGCGTAAAGTTACCGATAAAGTAAAAATGTCGCGTGAAAAGCTGGCATATATTTGCGATTCCACATCAGCACCAGTAAGTGTTATTGTTCCAATAACTGGATGGGCTGTATTTATCTCTGGTCTGTTAATTGGTCTAGGACCCATTCAAAATGAAACCGATGCGCTAGCTGTATTTACGAAATCAATCCCGTTTAACTTCTATGCTGTATTATCTGTAGTGTTAGTTGGGCTTATCGCTTCTGGAATAATTAAGGATTTTGGACCAATGCGTAAAGCTGAACTACGTGCGCAACAAGAGGGGAAATTAATCCGTGACGGATCAACACCATTAATATCAAAGGAGTTAACGAATATTGATCCGTATTTTAAAAACAAATTGCTTAGTATTAGATGGAATTTCTTTTTACCAGTCCTGATTATTATTACAATTGCACTTGGTACTTATATCGGACTCGGTTCAGCTAAAACAATGGAGGCGTTCTTAGCTGCGACCGTATTTTTAGGAATCGTCATGCGGTTTCAAGGAATTCCAACTAAAGATATTATGGACACAGCACTTAACGGTATTAAAGGAATTATGCCTGCTGTAATGATACTAGTTTTTGCATACACCATTAATGCATTAAGTGAACAAATGGGAACAGCTACTTACATGATTCAAATTACAGAAGCTTGGTTAAATCCAGGTTTACTACCAGCAATCACATTTTTATTAGCAGCAGTTATAGCCTTTTCTACAGGAACGTCGTGGGGAACGTTTGGCATCATGATTCCGCTAGCAGTACCGATTGCCATTGGCTTTTCAGGAGGTGAGATCGATATGATTGTTTTGGCTACGATCGCAGCAGTTGCTGGTGGCGGAGTATTTGGTGATCATTGTTCACCACTCTCTGATACTACTATTTTAGCGTCGACAGGTGCTGCAGTAGATCATATTGATCATGTTAGGACACAAATTCCTTATGCTGTATTAGTAGGAATTATTGGATTGGTCATCTATTTAACACTAGGATTATTAGGATTATAGGGTGGGAGGTTATAAAATGAAGGTTATCGTATTAGGGGGATCTGGATTACAAGGAAGAGCAGCTTTACAAGATTTAGGTAAAAGTGATGATGTTACGGAGATAGTGTGTGCGGATGTTAATTTCGCCGGAGTAAATCAATTTCGAGATCATCTAGCAATACAAAAAATGATTTACAGAAAAGTAGACATTACTTCTGAACAAAATGTAGCCTCATTGTTTAGAGAGGGGGCTGATGTAGTTATTGATCTATTACCAAAACAATTCAATGATACAATAGCAAAAGCCGCTGTCGAATTTGCGATACCAATGGTGAATTGCTCCTATGCTAATGGGATCTCTAAAGAAACCTATGAGAAAGCTCTAGAAAATCAAGTAACGATTATGCCAGAAGCTGGCTTAGATCCGGGAATTGATTTAGTATTATGCGGTTATGGAGTGAGTCAACTAGATGAAGTACATGAATTATATTCTTACTGTGGAGGTATTCCAGAACCAGAGGCAGCCTATAATCCTTTGCGCTATAAAATTAGCTGGAACTTTAATAGCACACTAATGTCGTATCAGCGTAAAGCATGCCTGTTACGAAATAGAAAGGTGATTGATATTCCGGCTAGCCATCAGCATGCCAAAGAATGGGTAGAGAATATAACTATAGGGGAATTATCAGGTTTAGAAACGATACCAAACGGCGATGCCATTCAGTTTGCAAGCTTACTAGGAATTGAAAAAGAGTTGATAAATACGGAACGCAGGACAATAAGATGGGCTGGGCATGCTTCATTTTGGCGCAATATGGTTCAATTAGGGTTTTTGACAACGGATCCTGTTCCAGGGCTTGATTGTAATGTAACCCCATATGAATTTTTACTAAAACATTTGGAACCGCGCCTTCAGTATAAAACAAATGAAAAAGATCTTGTGTTAATGAAAAATATAATAAGAGGTAAGAAAAATGGCAAGAATATTGAGATCATCTATGAAATGGTAGATGAAAGGGACTTGGAAACTGGATTATTTGCTATGAATAAAACAGTTGGGTACACAGCCAGTATCGTAGCACAAATGGTAGGAAATAAAACCATCACAAAACCGGGTGTACTTTCCCCTACAACAGATATTCCGTATGAAATGTTTATTAAAGCAATTGATAAGAGAGGGATAACGATTAGTGAACAGAAGAACATCTGGAATGGCACTTAATATATTTTTATTAAATTAACCGTTCAGCAGCTATCCTTCATAGCAGGGGACAAACAATGAAGCGAGCAAATCAATAGTTAATTCTTTAAAATAATACTAATTTGAGATGGATCGAATGGAATCAAAAAGCAAATTGTTCCATAAACGAAAATGGGGATAAACCGAAGTATAAGATAAACTTTCCCCCATAAGATGGAAAGGATACATGAAAGATCTATCATCAATAGTAAACTAAAACGCTTGAGGACAATAGTAAACGCCAAAACTTCAAGTGAAAGCCTCCGAAAAATCATAGAACTTGAATAGTACATTATCGCAACCCGCAACTACTACAAGCATGGATAAAAGCTTTTATAAATATGAAATGAATTTGCTATATTTAAGGTTCGGATGAGTTAGCGAAAGCAAAAGAATAAAAGAGGCAAGTAAAAATGCCGAAAGTATGTATTGCTCTCATCTATTTTTATCCCGCATGTAAGGTGTGCCGTAAGACTTCCACTTCAAAATCTTGAGTAAATACAAAAGGTCGAAGTGGGAGAAAACGGCATCTACATGCCCGATTCGTTCAAGGGCCTTTAGGTCATACCCTGGCGGCGGTACTAACATGCAGTAGGAGATGGAAGAATACTCCTACTGCATGAAGTTTTATTTTAGGAAATAAGAAAGTATAAAAATTTTGGCTTTGGGATAACGAAATAACGGAATAGTCACGTCCGGCTTAAGCGCCCAGCAACTAGGCAACTTCACGAATCGCCCTACGATAAGTCATCATTGGTTCGTATCCTCACCATGTTTCCTAAAACTATCGTTGCTTCGTTCCAGTTGCTACGTTGCTAAACGGGCGCTTGCACCTTTGTTTTTTGCCTTAAAATAAAGTGTGATTCTTCAACAAGTGCAGTTATTGTTATTCCTCCCCACTAATCCAATGGTCTTTTACAAAATAGGGTATTTAGGTGCTTATTATCTCCACGTAGACTTGTTTGCCGTACAGATTATCCTATTCCTGAAAAACGAGTCTTACAGCACCAATACGGGATAAACGGAGATTAGAAGGCACCTGAACCACCACCACCTCCTCCAACCCCGGTTCCTCCGCCGCTACTACTGATGGTCGTATCAGTTGCCGCTGCTGTTACAGTTGAATTAGCCTCATCGAATTGTTCGTTAACGACCGCTGCTACAAGCAGAAGCATCATTAAATCAGAATTGGCTTCATGGGATGGTGATGATGTAGTATTTTCAAATAGCTGGTTATTCTTTTGCGTGACTGGGGCACGATTCACGCCCAATCCATATATAAAGGTCCGTTTTTGTTCATCTCTGACAAGTGTTTTCCACTCCTTAGCTGGTAGGTGTGGATACTTTTCTTCAAATTCTTGCCATTGTTTATAAATCCGTGCTCCTTTTAATGTCCGTGGACGGTATGCGATAGCAAATAAGCTTACTACAATAAAGTACAGAAAGGAAATAGCCATGCTACCAAAGAGTTCATGAATCGCAAAAATAATGATGAACGGAAGGGTGGTTAAACCTAATAGAGCTGCTGTTACTCGAATACCAAATGGTTTATCTATCAGTTTATGGTCAGCTATTTCCTTTTTCACGCTATATTTATAGGCAAGCATCTTTTTTTGATAGGTCTTTTGATTCTCTGGAGTTTTTATATACTCTTGTAAATCAGTAGCATGAAATACGCCATTTTGTCCAATTGTATAAAACAACCAATCCATTAGAATTGTCTCATGCTCATGGTCAGTTTGTTTATGGACAACCACAAATTTATTTTTATCCTTTTCATCACGTTTAATGTATCCCTTTCGTTCTAAGTCAAGTAAGGAAGCAGTCATGTCCTTAGAACCAATTTGACCTCGTTTCATATAAGCAATGGTTGCCGGCAGACTCATTTCTTGTTTTGGTAAAAAGGAGGCGGATTCAGATGTACGTGCTAATTCTTGGTTTTGTACACGTATTCGTCTCCAAGCGAAAAATAATAAGACCAAACTAAAAATCGTAAATGTGCTTAAAATGTAAGGTGAAATATCTTTTAATGTGGATTGTCTCTCTACAAATGCCTTTTCTTTATCCATTAACTTTTGTTCTGTAGCAAGTAATTCTTCACGCATTGGCTTATTTTCGGTAGTAGAGACGCCAGGAAATAGTGATTTATCATATGCAACAGTGATGTCGCCATTTTCGCCGCTCTCGACATATCCCAACGTATAATGAATGACACCGCCATCTTCCTGCTTTTCGGTTTTAAAAGCCGTATCTTCTCCGTATGCAACGACATCCTCTGTTTTCCTAGGGGGGTGAATGAAGATATCGAGTTGCTCATAAGCAGTCTCATTACTACTATCAAAAAATGGCCACGCAAATACAACCACATCTTTATATGCTTTTAGACTATCCTTAATGATATAGGAAAGTTGGATGGTTACTGTTTCGTTTTCACCACGTCGATAAATTTTATAGGTATCATCTTCCTGCTTTACCTCTAACGCTTTGCCTTTTTCGGTTGCTCTCACGTCATGGATGGAAGATCCTGCTTTAGGAATTAACGTCCGAGTCATTCCATTAAATTCGCCATCAAACTGGTAAGTATGCTGTTCGACCACCTCAGCTTCTCCATTTTCTTGTAAAAAAGTTTCTATTTTACTTTGATCAATAGAAAAATCAACAGCAAAAACAGTGCTGGGTATGAAATATAGAATCATTATGATTGCCAAGATTAGACCGAATTTTTTAGTCATCGTTTACCTCCTTATAGTTTGTAATACGAAGGGCGACTGTTAAAAGTTTCATCGCAAGCGAGATTGCTTATGATGAGGGTTTCGATAAAGTTATTTGGTAAATCATAATTTAGAATCGTTTTTTAATGATTTGTTCTACTATAAAGAAAGCTAGCATAACCATTTATAGGCTGTTTTTTTACAAATATAGGAGGATGTATCATTATTTCAATGGTTTCTCAGTTAAATAGAGAATTGGTTTCGGAAGGGGGAAAGCAGTAATTATTGAACAAAGGTAGAAGTTGTTTCATATCTAAAAACATAAGTGATAGGGTTTTTATAAAAAACACTCGGAGAGACGCTGTTCTTGAAAAAGCGTAAGAAGGGATTAAAGTCTTTCAATTTTTGAACATGTTTTATATATGCCAGTATAGGAAAAGTGGATGTAAAGCAATAATTGCTTTTAATTGAGGTGTTTATTTATTTTGAGGGGTGAAAAAATGAGTCAACGTAAAAAAGTATTTCTTGCAGGTCCATTTAAAAGTCTTGTTCATCCAAAAACGGGAGAAATGAATCATTATGAAAAGCAAAAGTTGCTAAAGCTTATTACCTTTTTTGAAGATAAAGGATTTGCTGTTCATAATGCGCATAAGCGTGAGGGATGGGGAAAAGAATTTATGACGCCTGATGAATGCACAGCAATTGATTTTGAAGAAATCCGTACTTGCGACCTTTTTGTTGCCTTTCCAGGAGCTCCGCCTTCTCCGGGTACCCATATTGAAATTGGCTGGGCATCAGCTCAACAAAAACCTATTATTTTGCTATTAGAAGAAGGAGAAGACTATGCGTTTTTGATTCAAGGTCTTGGAACTGTGGCTGAAGTAACTTTTCTCTATTTTCAAAAAGAAGAAGATTATTTAGCAAAGCTTGAAGACATGAACTTATAATTTAAATGGAGGATGAAATACATGCGATTTAACAGCTTTCATGAGGCGTATATAGAAACGCTTGATGATGTATATCACAAGCCGCAATTTTACAATGCGCCACGCGGAAATAAAAGTCGTGAGAAACTAAATTATCACTTGACTATTCACAACCCCATAGAACGAGTTTGCTATTTACCTAGCCGAAAAACAAATATTGTTTTTAACTTTGCTGAAGTTTTATGGTATTTATCAGGTGACAACAGCCTTGATTTTATCGGCTATTATAACAAGAAAATGCACGAATACTCCATGAATGGAAAAACATTAACAGGTACAGCATACGGTCCCAAAATTTTTGAGTTTGGTAATGCCAAAATAAATCAATGGAACCAAATGAAAGAGTTATTAACAAATAAAGATCCCGATTCCAAAAGAGCATTTATACAGATTTTTGATGCAACTGAGCTTGTAATAGAAAATAACATGGATATTTCTTGTACATTAGGTTTGCAGTTTTTTGTAAGAGAAGGCAAATTGTATATGGCTTCATATATGCGTGCAAATGATGCATTTCGTGGGATGGTAAGTGATATTTTTTCCTTTACATTTATTCAAGAATTAATGGCAAAAGAACTTAATTTAGAAATAGGGGAATTTTTTCACAATGTTGGTTCTATCCACATTTATCAGCCAGATGACAATTGGACAGAGAAAGTGCTTCAAGAAGCTAATTCTACCTCCAAACACACGAATGTAATGTATGAGTTTCCTAGTATGCCATGTGTAAATAACTGGTCTTCCATAGAGTTTGTATTAAAATATGAATCCTTGTTAAGACAAGATCAAATAAGTATGACTAGCAGTGAAATCGAACAGCTGGATCTACCCGAATATTGGAAACAGGTTTTATTGCTATTTAGCTTGTACCAATATATAGCCTACAAAAGACCAATTGATTTTTCTCTATATCATCATTTATGGTCAGTGTACCAGCAGTTAATTGCTAGCAAATGGCCTCATCATTTCCAAAATAAGTAAATAAATTAAATATAACGATAGCGAGGTAGGAGTATGAAGACTTCTTTTAAAAAGGAAATAATAGCGAATAAATTTGAGGCTTATAATGATATACTTGAACGAACATTAGGTTTTCGGTTTGTTTTTCAAACCTTTCTATCCAATCCAAAGATAACAAGTGTACTTGACTATGGTTGTGGCCCAGGAAAAGTGTCGCATAGATTGGCTAAAAAAACGGGTATAAATGTTTTCGCTGTGGACGAGTCTAAAGAAATGATTAACATTGCAACTAAAAAGAGACATCATCCAAATATAAATTATCATCTAATAAAAAATAACCATCTTTCCTTTCTTGAAGATAATTCAGTAGGTGGAGCTATGGCATGTTATGTATTTATTAATACCGAAAAAAAGGAACAAATTTTAAAGATAATGAAGGAGATTTATCGGGTTTTAAGACCTGGATCCCTCTTTGTTATATTGGATACCAATCCTGATTCGACAGGAATTGAGTTTTCCACATTTCAAAATGGTGTAAAAGGAAAGAAATACATGAGTGGAGAAGCGCGGCAAGAATGGCTTCATATAAAGGATGAGGAGGATCTTATCTTACATGATTTTCATTGGCCAAAGTCAGTGTATGAAGAGCTTTTAACTGAGGCTGGTTTCCAAGAAATTGATATACTTGAACCGACGCTTAAAGATATTCCTTGTGAAGAACTAAAAATGATTCAAGAAAAGCAGCCTGATCATCATTGGAAAAACGAATGGGAATTTCCTCCATTTGCTATCTATAAATCTATTAAACCAATCGAGTAGTAGTGAAATTATTTACTTTTTCGATTAGAATGGTTAATAACTAAATTCTACTAACTGTTCTAAGGAGAGAGGGACTAATGACGATAGCTGATAAGTTTGATGTATTTTTATTTGATTTAGACGGGGTTATTTATATAGGTTCAGAGCGACTATATGGCACAATGGAATCGCTTAAACAACTTCGAGAAGCAAAGAAAGGAATTCGATTCTTGACTAATGACCCATGTACAACAAGAGAAAAAACAGTCAGGAAATTAACTAGTCTGGGGATAGAAGCAAGGAAAGAGGAAGTAATCACATCTTCGTGGTTGACAGCACAATATTTAGAAAACAATAACATAAAATCCGCACTAATCTTGGGAGATGATAACTTAAAGTGGGAATGCGAACAGGTTGGTATTGATACAGAAGCTCAAACAGATGTGGAAGCAGTTGTGATCGGTTGGAACGATGATCTGTCTTTTTATGATATTCAAAAAGCAGCTGCACTTATTCATCGAGGTGCAAAATTTGTTGCAACCAATCCAGATAAAACATTTCCTACGCCGAATGGCCCTTTGCCAGCAGTCGGAGCGATTGTAGAAGCAATTCGGGTGTCCACAGACAAAAGACCATTTATTGTAGGGAAACCATATCCATATATGTTTAAAAGGGCGCTTGAGGATTTTGATGTTTCGTTAAAGGTTGTAATGGTCGGTGACAATCCTTCTACGGATATTTTAGGTGCGCATCAGGCAGGGCTACCAGCTATCTTAGTAGCAAGCCAACAAAATAGAACCTTTCCAGTAGCAAAAGATTTTCGTAATCCGGATGCGACGATAGCGAATTTAAAAGGTCTTTTTGATCCAAGCATCGTTATGAAAAAATGGACCGCACCAGCCTTTGCTTGGCCTGAAGCGATTAAAGCTGGTGTAGCAGGAATAATATTTGATAGCGACCAGCGAGTGCTATTAATGAAGCGGGCAGACAACGGGCTATGGGGAATACCGTCCGGACACGTCGAACCAGGGGAAACGGTGGAAGAAGCGATCATCAGAGAGGTTCGTGAAGAAACAGGGTTAATAGTTAAAGTAAATCGACTAATAGGTGTTTATTCTGATCCCGAGTCACAGGTTTTTTCGTACCCTAATGGAAAAGTGAGTCATTTTATTACGAATTGCTTTGAATGCGAAGTAGTTGGAGGAAATTTAGTTACGGAAAATGAAGAAACCTTAGATGTTCGTTACTTTGATGTAAACCATTTACCAGACGACCTCCTTCATATGCATCCAAAGTGGTTAAAAGATGCTATCATAAAACAAAATGTCTCCTATATTCGGTAGGGGGGCTTATAAAATATGAAATAACACGCGATGTTTTTATCATAGGGTCAAAACTCAAATAAGTATACTATTCATTTGTACGAAAATAAAATGAGGTGTTTGGAAATAATGAAATAACCGGTAGTCATGTCCGGCTTCATTGCCAGCAACGATGCGACTTTAGAAATGCGCCCTCCGATATGGCCTCATCGGTTCGTCCCTAAGAGGAAGACTGACTAAAACCGGCTTGCCGCCCAGACGTCGGCATACTCCTGTTTTAGTGACATGATTCCTTTATCCCGTAAAAAGGCGTTGTAGACTCCCACTTCAAGATGGAAGATGCGATCGGAAGAAGTCGAAGTGGGAGGTAACAGCACCTAAATCCCCGATTCATTCAAAGGCCTTTAGGTCATACCCTTGGGCTACTAACCATCAGCCGGCATGCAGAATGCCCTGCTGATGAAAGATTCACTTTATATCTATAGCTATTTCCTAAAACTCTCTCCAGGTTTCTTTGATTCCATTCAGAACGGAACAAGATAAAATGCACTTATTAGACATATAGGGGCATGAATGTGGTGTTATATATCAGGTGATCTTCAAAAGAAACAGATTAATGGTATAATAGAAAGTAGGCGTACAGTAATATTACTTGCAATAGGGGGGATGAACTACATTGTAATTCAGAGAATTCATAAAAAAATGACGCCGAATAGTTAATTTTTACAGCTAAAACGGAACAGAAAGAGGTTATGAATTAACAAAAAAGGTGGAATATAATTATGAAAATAGCAATCTTAGGTGCGGGACATGCAGGATGTGCAGTCGCAGGTGATTTATCGATCAAAGGTCATGACGTAACTTTGATTAAAACTTCTAATTCCATGCATAATGAAAATTTTAATTATCTGTTAAAAAACAACGGTAAAATTACATTAAGAGAAAATGAAGCAACCAAAACGGCAAAAATAAATAAGATTACAAAAGACTTATCAGAGCTATCAAAAGCAGAGATTATCATTGTTTACATTCAAACAACGTATCATGAGGATTTAATACGCAAAATCAAGGACTATATACAAGACGAACAAATTATTATTTTTAATCCTGGATATTTTTCTACTGCTTATATGCTTAAACATGGTATCACGCATAATATAACCATTGTAGAAGCACAAAGTTCATTTATTGATTGTCGCATTATGGAGCCTGGCGTTATCAATATTGGGTTTCGAAATGTAAGAAACCCTCTAGGTATATATCCAAGTGAGAATGTATCTATTGCGCGAAACAAACTTGAAAATTTAGGATACCCATTTGAATATTTATCATCCACTGTAGAGGCGGCTTTGCATAACCCTAATTTAATTGTTCATACAGTAGGTGCCATCATGAGTATCCCACGTATTGAAAAAACAAACGGAGATTATGTAATGTATTATGAAGTCTTTACCCCTAGCGTGTGGAATATTCTAGAAAAATTAGATGAAGAGAAAATGAATGTATTAGAAAAGCTTGGGTTTGAAAGAATTGCGTATGTGGAAGCATGTAAATACCGAAATTCCTTAGACGATACATTGGATGCCAAGGAAGTATTTTTTAAGTATGCAATGATGCCGAATAGGTCTAAAGGTCCTGTTTCTGTAAAATCTAGATATATCACAGAAGATGTACCAGAAGGATTAGTAATGCTTGAATCGATTGCAAAGCAGTTAGGGATAAAAACACCGGTTTGTACTGCCTTAATTGAAATTGCCTCTGCTGCTTTAGAAAGGGATATGCGCAAGAATGGCAGAACTCCTGAACGTTTAGGAAAGGAAAATATAAAAAAAATTCTAGAGGACAGGAAGCAGAAGGTAGTCGAAGCATAGAAGACTTTTTATGCTTATATACTCCTTCTACAAGGAGTGTCACCACGTTAAACAACTGAAAAACAAGGTTGCAATTACAGGATTTGTCAGATTGTCAAATGCTGTTTTTTAAATACTTGCTTACGATAGATGGGAGGTGAGATGGGAAACTAAAATAAGAAAGAGGAAAAATAAAATTGGTTCCTTTGATAAGGAAGTGGATAGCTATGGATTTGTGCAAACAAAAATAACAGCGGGTATTTTTTGCCCCAATAATTTTTACAAAGCCTTATTAAGCAAATTAGAAAAACTTGGCTAGTCAAGACTAGACTTTAGCGAAAAGAGTAGTTTTTCTTATAATTTAAGTTGCAAATGAATAGAGGCAGCATGTTTTTAGCCATATTTAGATCGATATAATTCATGAAATACTCCATCGGTGTTTTGGAATGTAGAGATTTCCTTGGTATGTTGTTTTATCTGAGTACAACCTTAGAAATATACTCTTGTGACACAGAATAGAAGTCCATTTCTTTTGGCACCCCATCCTTTTTTACAGTCCATTGGAGTGATCATTTAGTCCATTTTAGACACCGGCGTGGAGATAGCGGGTTGAAATCTGAAAAATAAATAACTACACCTTGCTTATTACTCATGGATTTCCGATTTAAAAACGCTTATCCATTGTCGAAATAAGGGTTTTGGTAATGGAACAAACTATGGATTGAGGAATGTTCAATACTAGCCTGTCCCCCAACTGATTTATTTCGAATCCCCATTTTGTTAAACTTTCAACTAATACTTCCCACAATGGTATCTCCTTCTAGATGTCCGGATTTTTTCTTGGAATTTGGACGACCGTGTTCCGAACTTGCTCCGAAAGCTTTATTTTCCTCTTCTTTCCAGTCGCTACGTTGCTAACCGGTCGCTCTCGCCTTTGTTCAAAGATAAGAAAGTATAAAATTTATTACTTGAGCATAACGAAAATAACCGAATAAGCTACATCCGGCTCCAGCGCCCAGCAACTAGGCGACTTCGCGAAATCGCCCTACGATAAGTCATCATCGGTTCGTTACCTCACCGTAATTCCTTTATCTCAGTTGCTTCGCACCAGTCGCTACGTTGCTAGGAGATAGATTTTTTATTTCATCCGATTATGACATTAGGCGTTCAATCATCACGAACGTTTCATTGATGTTGTCCTTTTCGGTATGTGTTCATTGTATTTTTATGGGTCACATTTAGTTTTATTCGCTTGATATTTTAGATAAACGTCTACCATAGTAAGTTCTTCTTTCATTTATCTGATAAGGTAAAATAGTTTTATGGTCGCGCTTTAATTTTTAAAAATTCTTTGGTCGGAAAGATCGAATTCATGCTATTCCTCTATGAATACAAACGCTGTTTTGGGAAGTTGGCGTAGGGTATTGTTAGATACATAAGAGGTTATAGATGAAGTATATCATGGCATTTTTTTTAGTATCTTGCTTATTTTACAATCTACGAATATACTTAAATTGGCAATTAATTACAATTTGGTATACAGAGAGGCGTTTCTTAAGACGATAACCATTTACTAGCTAACTTAACTGTTAATTGTTCGCTAGCGACTAGTAAATTATCCAAGTTATGGCGTTAGTTGGACATAAAATTCTCACTAATCAACAAAACCTTATTAAACTAAGAAAGAGTTCCAAGATTTTTCTGTGATTTCTTGAATAAGAGTTAGTATACGAGTATTATTTATGTAGAAATATGCACTTAATGGGTAACACCGATGTAGGTAGCATGGATGACCAAAACCGGGAGCATATTTTTACGATGAAATTAGTGACCTCGATTGGCTTGCACCATAACTGTAATTAATGGAGCTTCTTAAGAGGAACTACTAAAACATCCCAACAATAAGATGGAAATTAAAAGTTAACAGCTAACAGCACAAAAGAGGTGTCAAAGACATGGAATTAATTTCAATTATTATTCCTACTTATAATGAAGAAGACAATATACAGTTAATTTATGAAAATGTAAAGCGGGAGTTTGATAGATTGGCTTATCATTTTGAAATAATTTTTATTGATGATGCCAGCATGGATAAAACCTTACAGCAAATTAAACAATTAGTTTCCAAAAGCACAAATGTGAGGTACATTTCCTTTTCTAGAAATTTCGGTAAAGAATCCGCAATGTTGGCTGGCTTGCAACATGTACAAGGAGACGCTGTGATCATCATGGATGCCGATCTACAACATCCGCCATCTTTGATTCCTGATCTTGTTAAAGGTTGGGAAGATGGGTACGATCAGGTGATTGCGCGGCGTAATCGTAGTGGTGAACAGCCAATTCGTAAATTTTTATCCTCTAGTTACTATCGGATCATCAACAAGGTGGTAGATGTCAAGTTAGAGGATGGGGTGGGTGATTTTCGTTTGCTAAGCCGACGTGCTGTTCATGCGGTGTTATCTTTAGATGAAGGTGCACGCTTTTCTAAAGGTTTGTTTTCATGGATTGGCATGGCACAGAAAATAGTTGATTATGAGAATGTTCCGCGAAAGAATGGAAAAACAAAATGGTCTTTATTAAAATTGTTAAATTATGGATTAGATGGCGTTGTGTCATTCAATAATCGCCCTTTAAGGATTTGTTTTTATACAGGTGCACTTATCTTATTGCTGTCGATTATATACAGTATTATAATATTTGTGCAAATTTTGCTAAATGGTATTAAAGTACCTGGCTATTTTACGATTATTACTGCTGTTTTAATATTAGGCGGGATTCAGTTGCTAAGTCTTGGTGTGATTGGTGAATATATAGGACGTATATATTATGAAACAAAGAAACGTCCTCAGTACTTAATTCAAGAAACGAATATTAGGAACGGAGAAAACTATGAACGAAACAGGTCGAGAATTTCTAAGATTTATCATCATCGGCGTAATCAATACTATTAATTACTACGCGATTTATCTATTATTACATCTTGTTTTTGATGTTCACTATTTGGCGGCACATATTACAGGGTTTATGGTAAGTTTAGTTGGTTCTTTTTTCTTAAATACTTATTTTACATTTAAAGTAAAGCCTACATGGGGGAAATTTTTGAAATTTCCAATCACTCAGTTATTTAATTTTAGTGTCACATCTCTATTTGTGTTTATTTTTACAGAACTATTCCATGTGGACAGTAAAATCACACCTCTCCTTGCCGTCTTTATTACAGTTCCAATGACCTTTGTGGTAACTGGAAAAATATTAAAAAAAAGAGAGTGCAATAGATGAAGAAACGAAGATTATGGTTTTTCATTATAGGTAGCCTACTTGTATCGGCAGCTACACACTTTTTTTTCTATCAGCAATGGCTTGATAAGCATTGGATGATTGGACCGAATGATGGTCTTTCACAAATTGCTACGTTTAAGAAATTTATTTATGAAAATTATAAAAGTGGTAATTTTTTCTATGCTTGGGATTTTGGCTTAGGTGGGGGTTTTTATAGTCAATTAGCCTATTATTTTTCAACATCCCTTGTTTTTTTAGTGTCGGGTGCTGTTATTTTTATTTTGGATAGCTTTCAATGGGTTGACCCCTCTAATGTTGAGTTTTGGGCCCAATCTAACTTGTTTATCAGCATTCTACGCTTAAGCTTGATCTTATTTATTACATCTTACACGTTTCGATATATGAAAATCCAAGCCTTTCCAGCTTTTACGGGGGCGGTCATCTACGGTTGTTCTGTCATGTACATGCGACATGTTGTTTATTGGGAATTTTTTGCTGACGCATTTATTTGGTTGCCATTAGTTGTTTTAGGATTGGAGAAATTAATCAGAGAAGGAAAGCAAGGTTGGCTGATTTTTACTATGTCTGCCATGCTGATTAGCAATTTCTATTTTTCCTATATCCAACTCGTTTTTTTAATCCTGTATGTTCTTGGTCGCTGGATAATTCCACTTACTGACAATGAGTTATCTAGAATAAAACAATTTAAACTTCTAGTATCAAGTGGATTAATCAGTTTTTGCATTAGCGCAGTGTCGTTTATACCCGCTGTTTATGGATTTTTTAACAATTATCGACCTCCTTATGATCGGGAGATTCCACTGTTTGATTTCATTGATAACATATTATTTGCTAGTCCCTATATTGTGCTACCACCCGTTTTTATGTTATTAATATTTTCCTTTCCTTTGTATCGTAATCGTTTGTTTCGCTTTTTTGCTGTGTTTAGTTTCGTATTGCTTATATTTCACTTAAGCCCTTTGGCAGCTAGCGCTTTTAATGGCTTTTCTGCCCCGCAGTATCGTTTTGAATATCTATTATCCTTTACTATAGGTGGCTGTGTTGCTATTGGCTTGCAGCAATTAAATAAAATAGCTGTGCGTTTTATTTGTGTGGCTTCGTTCATTTCTTTATGTATCTATTTGCTAAGTATCGATTATTTTGATTTCAATATAAAGATTCCTAAACGAGCAGCAACTGAGTTTTCTGCAGTAATGATTACCGTGTTTGCTTTATTTATTATTTTTATTATCTTAATGGTGCTGCATGTTTACTTTCAAAAGAAGATCTTGCTCGTTATTATTCAATCATTTGTCATTTTATGGAGTATAGTCTCAGTAAATACAGCAGCTAAATATGGGATAACAGACAATGGTGGACTGGAAAAAGTAACTTATAATTATTTAAGGAGTGATCAATATAATAGCGCTGAACAACGGAATTTGATTGAACAAGTGAAAAAGCAAGAGCCCGATCCATTGTCCCGAATCGATTGGATGGCACCGACTAGGAATAACACACCGATTGTACAAAATTTTAATGGCACAAGTCTCTATTCAAGTATCATTAACAAAACATTGCTATGGTTTTACTGGAGGGACTTAAAAATAGATACAGGTCGGGAAACTGTAAGTCGCTATGGTACCCTTGGCAATCGTGCGAATTTGCATGCGTTATTGCAAACAACATATTGGATGAGAAAGAAAAGTCAAGAAGCGAATGTACCTTATGGTTTTACAAAGTTTGCTAATTCCAAACAATATGTCGTTTATAAAAATGATTTTTCCCTTCCATTTATCCGCACAGGTAAACATATTTATAGCGAAGAGCAGTTACAATCCGCTTCTGTATTGGAACGTGAACATGCTATGCTTTCAGGAGTTGTGTTTGCAGAAACAGCTGGACAAAAGTTACCTTTGCCAAAGGAGAAAAATGTTATCAAACACGCAAGGATTCAAGGAGTAGGCGCTAATTATAAGAAAAACCAATTATTGGTCGCTCACGATAAGGGGGGCATCGATATTATTCCGGAATCAGTGCAAAAAAACACAAAAGACTTTTATGTAGGCTTCTCTATAAAAAACGTAAATGGTGATAAGTTCGCTTTGAAGGTAAATAACTACCGGACAACTAGAAAAGCAGCTCATTCTATTTATAAAACCAATATAAATGACCTAGTTATTCGTGTTCCAGCTGATGACATCATCTCGATTCGGTTGCCAAAAGGGGAATATGAGCTGAAAAATTTATCGCTTTATGAAGAAGATTATAAGGAATTGCATGAAGCTGTAAAATCTGCTGCTCCTTCCCCATCGTTTACATGGGAAAAAAATAAACTAACCATTGATTACAATAACCAGACAAGTGAGAAGTGGATGGCTTTACCAATTCCTTATGAAAAAGGTTGGAAGCTTTGGATTAATGGCAAAGAACAAGCTATTGAAAAAGCAAATTATGCTTTTATTGGCTTTAAACTGCATAACGGGAAAAATCATATCAAAATGGTATATCATCCTCCTTACTTTTTCCCAGCCCTGACTTTGACGATTATTGGGATTTTTGCTTGGGTTTTGTTGCATCTGCGTAGTAAACGTAAAAAGGCTGGCAGATAAATAACCAATGCGAAGAATCTCATCTTAATGAAAGTTAGTAAACACAGGCTATTTCACAAGAATGGATTCTGGCTACATTTGTTTTAACGTTTTACCGAGGAAAATTCCTGCTGATGTCCTTCTGCGGTGTTTATAAACTTTGACAAAATAACGGGGTACTTGACAGATAATCAAAGCTTGTACGGATGTGAAAAAGTGGAGTTAAGGTTATTTATGGAGTTGCATTCTATTTTAGGGCTATTTCGACACTGAAATGTGGAGGAATAGCCTTTGAAATATCTCGTTATGGTTCGGTTAACAGTTGTTAACGGTAAAAAACTTTACTATTTTTATAATAGATCTGTTTGAGATTGGAAAAAGGGTCTAAATGAATAAAGAACCTTAATAGGATAAGAAACTAACGATTAGATGGTAGTTCCTAGAGCAATGCCAGCCCCACCTATAGGTGCTGGTTTACTGGGAAAGTTAATAAAGAAAACTATCTATAAATGGATCATATTTATGTGGTTTCAACTACCTATGTTCAAACAGAAAATTTCTGAATAAATAATTTACATTGTGAGGAATCCAAGAAAAGGAATGGTTCTATTAGGGAGGGAAATAAAATGGAAATAATTACCGTTAAAGAAGAAATGTGTAAATGGGCAAAACAAGCACAGGAAAGTGGTAAATCAGTTGGTTTTGTTCCGACAATGGGATTTTTACATCAAGGGCATCTTTCACTCGTGCATGCGGCAAAACAAGCCAATGATCACGTAGTCATGAGCATTTTTGTTAACCCACTTCAGTTTGGGAGAGGTGAGGATTATATTACTTACCCTAGAGATGAACAGCGGGATAAAAAATTGGCTGAGGAAGCTGGTGTGGATATATTATTTATGCCTAACGTTGATGAAATGTATCAGAAAAAACAGTCCATAAAGCTGATGGTAACAGAAAAGGTGGATAAGTTGTGTGGGATAAAGCGACCAGGGCATTTCGATGGTGTAGTGACCGTACTGTCGAAGTTTTTTCATCTGATTATGCCCAACCGCGCTTATTTCGGCATAAAAGATGCACAACAGTACGCAATTGTATCAGCTTAGGTAAACGAGTTAGATTTTTCTGTGGAAATTGTTTCAGTGGACACAGTGCGAGAACCCTCTGGGTTAGCTATTAGCTCAAGAAATGATTATTTGACCATTGAGGAAGAAGAGAAAGCACCCGTCTTATATCAAAGTCTACTACTAGGTAAAAAGCTAATCGAGGAAGGAGAGTCTAATGTAACGGATATACTTAAAGCTGTTAGCAGTTATCTAAATAAACAATTGGGGAAAAGCGTAGAAATTGATTATGTTGAGTTATTAAGCTTTCCAGAATTAGAAGAGATCGTTGAGTTACGTGGAAAAGTTATTCTGGCGACAGCGGTTCAATTTTCAAAGGCAAGACTAATAGATAATATCATTGTTGAAAATTAAGTTATCCCCCAGTTTATTTCCTTATAAATGTTGTAGCAACAATGGGATGAAGATGTTCCTAGAAGTTTTGGAGCGAAAGAATAAAATATTCTCTTTTTTAAATACATAGGGAGTGCCAAATCAAGTTAACTTAATTGAAAATCATGTAACACGCCCCTTTGGATAAACGGATTATCCAAAGGGGCGTGTTCTTTATCCTGTATAGGAGAATCCCACTTTAGGAGTTGGTGCATCTGAATTGTAAAATATTTTAAATGAACAAAGGAGCACCTAAATGCTAATTCTTCCCGAGTTTTTTAAGTCTCCCCTTAGAATAAGGACCGTCTGTGTAAGAGATATGAAAACTAACTTACACGGGTTGAAAATCCACTATAGTAAAAGGTTTATCGGTGGGGAACATTTCGCTAAGATTGGAGGATGAAATGTCTATATTAAGTAAGGTAGTCATAATTTCAGAAAGCGTCTGAAACGATAACACTCTATACACTGTCAAGGATTCTAACTCTCATTTAAATAATTTCTTTAAACCGTTATATTACCATATATTAAAAATATACATGCCTTGCTCGTATCCTCATTTCTTTTCTTTTTGAAATTTATTATTGGTAATTTCTTTTGCAAGGCGGATTGATTTTTCTAACGAAAATCGAATATATTGTAGCGTTTCTTCATCCATTGGCTCGCCATCAAATTTTAACCCTTTATTTGCTTTTAATTGTTCTATCGTTCTTTCCAGTTCTCTCGCTATATCTAATTCTTCTTCCTCTGTAAATGGTGAATGAACTTCATTATCTAATAAGTAGTCCACCGTTACATTAAAAAAGTCGGCGATTTTTTTTAATGTTTTTGTATCAGGCTTGCGCTTACCGTTCTCGTACATAGCTATCGTACTTTGCCCGATATTTAATTCCTGGGCTAATTCCTTTTGTGTTTTCTTCCTTTTATGTCTTAGCGCTTTTAATTTATTATGAAATATTTTAATCACACCCTTTTGGCTGAGCATAAGAATACCTGGATTAAGTTGCGATTCTCTATTTCGTGTAACCCAAGTTTTGTACTGCTCATTATAATCAGCAAACTAAAAATTTATAACCACGTGTAAATGCTATCACAACTATGGTGGCAATAAAACTGCTTGACTTATTTTCTTATCTATCTAGATTATAACCTATCTTCATTATGTCGCATCTATCCACAGTTATAATATCACAAAATGTAATAAAGGTGTTGTAAATATCACAAAATGTGATAAAATGAAAACGAATACAAAAAAGGAGAGGAATATAATGGATGTTTTTAAGTTGCTTTTCATTTTTCTTGTTATTATAACGTTTGTTTTTTTGATGATGACGAAACGATTGTCAACTATTATTGCTTTGCCTTCCATGGGGATTATGGTTGCTTTGATTGGAGCGGCTGGAGAATACCCATTATTAGGATTGTTTGATTTTGAGACTGGAAAAGTGGATGAAAATGGTGAAGCAATTGTGCAGGTAGGCATCTTTAATAGCGTTATTTTAAATGGTGTAACCATGCTAGCGGGAGCTATCTCTGCAATTGTTTTTGCAGCTGCATTTGCAAAAATATTAATGAAAACGGGAGTTATTGATACCATCATTAAAAGAGCAGCCGAATTAGCAGGAGATAAACCAAGAGTATTAGCAATCGTTTTTTATATTGCTTGTACGATAGTTTTTACGGCAATTGGAGGGATTGGATCTGTCGTTTTAATTGGAACAATCGTATTACCAATTTTATTAACTGCTGGTATTAAACCAATTCACGCAGCTGTTATCTTTTTATTTGGTTTATCTACTGGAGGTATATTAAATCCAATGAATTATGCTACGTTTATCGCTTTGCTTTCACCGATATATGCTGGCGATTCTAGTAGAGCTCTGCAAGAAATTATTCAACTGTCAGTTCCGGTCTTTATTATCGTTTTTATCATTTCATTCATTTACATATTAATGAATGTACCAAGTAATCAGACAGTCAGAAGAGCTTGGCCTTCTGAACTAGCAAATAATTCTAACAGAAAACAAGTTAGTATATGGGCCATGCTGTCTACCATTATTCCGGTTGTTCTTATATTAGGTGGCACATTTTTGGATTATCCAATACCGGTCGAAGTAGCTCTCGTGATAGCGATTGTTTATACAGTAATTGTCACTAAGCTAAAAAACCCATTCCAAGCAACAACCCAAGCTTTTGTCGAAGGTACAAAAGATATTGCCGGGGTTATCGTATTACTAATAGGCTTAGGAATCTTGATTCAAGGTTTTCAATACCCACCAGTTCTTGATATTATTTCTCAATTTGTAACAAAGGGAGTGCAATTTTTGCAAAACCCGTTTAGTTATGTAATTGGGTTTACATTATTAACCGTTCTTACATTATATAGAGGTCCATTAAATACCTTTGGCATAGGAGGTTCCTTACCAGCATTATTCGCAGCTTCTGGTTTTAGCCCGTTAGCTATTATTTGGGTGTTAAGAGCGGCTGGAAATTTACAAGGATTTGGTGATCCAACTAACTCACACAATATTTGGGTAGCAGATCATGTGAAAGTAGATGTGAATGATATTACGAAGAAGGTCATCCCTTGGGGGATATTAATGAGTTTTCTTATTTTATTATACGCAGTATTGTTTGAAGGATCGACTTTAGGCTTTTAGGAGGACGACTGATGGATAAGCAAGTTCGTATTGGCATAGATGTGGGTGGAACATATACAGATGGTATTGTAATTGATAACCATTCAGGAGAAATCATCGCAAAAGAGAAAGTTCTTACTACACATTACAGCAAAGCTGGTGTTGCAGCAGGTATTACACAGATTCTTAATAAAATTATGACAGAGAACAACATATCGCCACAAGAAGTAGTTTTTATTGCACATGGGACTACACAAGCAACGAATGCTCTATTAGAAGGAGATGTAGCCCCTGTAGGAATCATAGGTATAGGCGAAAGTAAGCGAGCTGAGCAAGAAACAAGGATAGAAAATATCGAATTGGCTCAAGGTAGGTATTTACGAGTAAGTCATGAGTTTATCCATGTAAAAGACTTAAATAACCATACCATCCATGAAGCGATAGATAAATTAATCGAAGCTGGTGCCCAAGTCATCGTAGCATCTGCTGCTTATTCTGTCGAAAACCCGGAATACGAGCTACAAGTTATCGAGTGTGCAAAAGAGCGTGATTTGTATGCTACTGGCGGACATGAAATTAGCGAATTATATGGATTGAGGGTTCGAACGAGAACATCCGTTATTAATGCGTCACTCATACCAAAAATGATGGAAACAGCATATATGACAGAAACAGTTATTAAGGAGGTTGGGATTAAGTCAGAATTGATGATTATGCGTGCTGACGGTGGGGTTATGTCGCTCAAAGAAGTAAGAAAACGCCCCATACTTACTATGTTATCTGGGTTAGCCGCAGGAGTAGCAGGTGCACTTATGTATGGAAAGATAACAGAAGGTATCTTTTTAGAAATTGGTGGTACATCCATAGATATGTCCGTTATTAAAGATGGTAAGGTCATGGTAAAAAATGCTTCTGTTGGGAATTACAAAACATATATCAAATCCCTTGACATCCGAACTTTAGCTGTAGCTGGTGGGACAATGGTTAGAGTGAATGATAACGAGATCGTAGATGTTGGACCTAGATCAGCACATTTAGCTAAAAAAGATTACGAGTGTTTTATTTCAAAAACGCCTCATGAAATAAAAGTGAAACATATTTCGCCAATGAAAGATGATCCAGGTGATTATGCGATAGCTGAAATAGAAGATGGAAGCACTTACGCATTTACCCTTGCAGGTGCAGCAAATGCTCTAGGGATTATCCCAGAGGATGATTATGCTTATGCTTGCGGACAAAATGCGCGGTTGTTCTGGGAGGATCTAGGAAAGAAATACGGAAAAACAAGTAAAGAAATGGCTACTGAAGTATTGAAAAAAGCAAGTGAGAAAGTATGGGCAACCATTGAAGATTTAATGGAGGAATATGAATTAGATAAAGACTTCTTAACATTAATAGGAGGAGGCGGGTCAGCCTCTGTGTTAACAGCCTTTTTAGCAAAACAAAATGGTGTTAAGTATGACATTATCGAAAACGCCCCTTACATTTCAACCATTGGCGTTGCAATGGCTATGGTTCGTGAGCGAATAGAGAGGTCGGTCGTAAACCCAAATACAGATGATATTAAAAAAATACGACACGATATTTTAAACAAAATAGTTAGTATGGGAGCCCTTGAAGAAACTGTAGAAATATCAGTTGAAGTCGATACCCAGAAACATATTTTAATAGCGACTGCCATGGGAGCAACTGAATTTAAGCAACAAGACCTTTTTACCATTAAATTAGCTGAGGAAGAGATTCAATCAAAAGTAGCTGAAGCTATGGGAGTCGATACAAGTAATCTAGTAAAAGTAGGAAAAGCCGGTAATTTCTATGGTTATAGCGTAGAAATGAAATCAAAAGGATGGCTTCATTTATTTAATAAAAAGAAAAAAATAATGGTCATTGTCAATAACGAAGGGGTTATTTTGCAGCGAAAAACCGATAGCTTTATAGCAGTAACCACAAAAGGAGAATTGCGTGAAACGCTAAAAAATGTAACAGAGGAACATTCCTCCTATTCTGTCTCAGGGCAAACTATTCCAAGCGTTTATTTGTATTGTAAAGGACGTACCTTTGATTATAGTGGTCTCGTATCTGTGAAGCAAATTCTTCCTATCATTGATATCGACTTTAATTATATGGAAAACAATGAGAAGGTGATGATCCTACTTGTTAAGAAATAATGTAGACCATGTTTATAGTTGGATAGGCGGAATAGATCATCATTTGTTATTCCATACTTTAGAGTTTTTTAACAACTCTCAGCGTACACATATTTCTTATGAAGATGTACGAAAAGAAATTAATAGAATGAAAAAAATGGTTACAACTATTCCTTATCGTATACCAAATATTATTAAAGATTATCATATAAAGGTGGAAATGGACGATAATCAACAAATGGCTGAATTATATCATTCTCTATATGTGAATGATCAATTAAACAAAAAAATAATCATATACAGCGAATGGATTCAACCATTGAAGATAGCAGAGTTAGATTTAGATTTATCCAAAGAAACTATCTATTACATGCATCTTGCTCATGAATGTTTTCACGTATTAGAGGATTACGGTTTAGTACCTGTAGTAGGGAAGAATAATAAGAATTTGGAGAGAGCAAGGAGTGAAGTTGGGGCACATATTTTCGTCACCGAATATTTAAACTTACCTATCCACCCTAGATTAATTGGATACTTAATCGCTATTGAAAAAGGGTGGCTAAGTAGGAATGAGTTTGTAATTATGATGGAACAGAACATTTCAAAACTAACAGAAAAGGGCGTGGCAATGAATGATTTCTTTATACGATAAAATTACAAAGCAAAAAATGACTCTAATTAGTAGCTTACCGAAAAATGACTGTAAATTAGCAAAGGCTGCTTGGGAAAATGGTGCTGATGCTATCAAGGTACACATTAATGTTTCTCATAGAGCAAGTGGGACGATGTTTCATTCCTTTGATGAAGAAAAGGAAACATTACTGCAAATTGTTGATGAATCACCTGTTCCAGTTGGAATCGTACTTGGTGCAGATACACATTCCGTATTAAAGGATTATCCTAAAATATTGGATCACCCATTTGACTTTATATCGCTCTATATACACCATACGCCACCTCGCCTTTTAATGGACCATAAGCATACTACTACTATGCTTGCATGTGATTATTCTTACCATATCAGTGAAATGGAGTATATAAAAGATTTGCACCCTCAATTGCTGGAGGCCTCTATCGTTTCACCTGAGTTATATGGCGAGCCTTTAAATAGTAGAGATTTATTACAGTATAGGAGACTAGTCAAAACGACTGAACTACCTGTGATCGT
The DNA here is from genome assembly GCF_009917385.1 of Roseburia sp. 1XD42-34. Taxonomy (GTDB): domain Bacteria; phylum Bacillota; class Bacilli; order Bacillales; family Amphibacillaceae; genus Virgibacillus. The sequence continues at coordinate 50,880 of NZ_QWLJ01000031.1, forward strand.
ACCCTCGCAGAAAAAAATTCAAGTCGGTGATATTACAAGCTTAGCAGCTGTCGGAGTAAAAGGAATAATGTTAGGTGCTGTAGTTACCGGAGATACAGAAGAAACGATCAAGGAAAGCATGACATTATTTAGAGAGAAAATAAGCAAGCTTAAGTGAGGTGAAGATAATGAGAATTGGAGTCCTACCAGTTGATAGTCGACCATGTAATCAAAGTTTTGTGGCAGATTTAGGCAACATATATGGACAAATTGAGATAGATACACTGCCAAAAAAAGATTGTGGTTATTTTATGGAAGGTGCGAATCCAGAAGTAGTTAGGGATTTTTTAATGAATGGAGCACCCCAATGGGACTATCTTTTGTTATCTGTTGATATGTTATGCTATGGCGGGTTAATACAAGCTAGAAGCATTTCTTTAGAAACGGACCAAAATTATGAGGAAAATAGATTATTACTTTTAAAAGAGCTTAAATCGATTAATCCGCAGTTGAAAATTCTTGGGTTTAGCGTTATTATGCGTCTTTCCATAACAGCGTCATCATCGGATTATTTAGAACACTGGAAAAATATAGCTTCTTATAGTAAGTATGCACATTTAGCTAAATTAAATCACAAAAAATATGCAGACATTCTTCAAGAATACAAACGAAAGATTCCCCAAGATTTGCTCAGAAATTATTTGGCTGCTCGTGAAAGAAACCACCTTATTAATCAAAAATGTATTGATTACGTGAATGAAAACATTATTGATTATTTAGATCTTTGTCAGGAGGATTCTGAAGCTGATGGGTTGCAAATAATTGAACAGACAGCGTTAAGAGAAAAAATAACGAAACTAGACCTTGGAAATAAAGTAGTAATAAAGAATGGTACAGATGAAGAAGTTAGTTTACTATTTGCTAGATGCATTAATGAAAATGCAAAAGCAAAACCAAACATATATGTGCATTATATGCGAAAAAAGAATGATTTTGTTGCGCTTTATGAAGATCGTCCACTCATTGAAAATCTAGAAAAAAGTATGGTTAGTAGTAATGTCCAGATTGTGTCCAACATTGCTGCATGTGATTTTGTTTTACTCGTATCTCCATTTCCAGACAAACAAATGGATTTAATGTTTGATAACGATAATGAACTGGAATTATCTAAGCAAATGCTGTATGAATTAGAAACGATAAAGGGCTATCCATATGCATTTCTTGATATAACGTATGCTAATGGTGGAAGTTTAGCTTTACTAAGTAACATAATATCAGTTTTGGGGATTGAAAAGTTATCAGCCTATTCAGCTTGGAACACAGCTTCCAATTCTATCGGGACGGTTCTAGGTCAACTTTCCGCTTTGTATCAAAGAGGAGAAGAGGCTGATCCGACAGCAAATCTATCATTCTTAATAGAAAGGATCATAGATGACTGCTTTTACCAAGGAGTTGTTAGAAATGTATTAAACAATCAATTGAAACGTGAAGGTGAGGATGTTTGGAATTTTTCTCTTCCAAAGCGTACTGTTGAAGAAAAGTTATTGCCTTTATTAAACAAAACAACGGACACATTTTTAGAAAAATATTATCCCGAGCTAAATGTAGGTTTAACAGCTTCCTTTCCTTGGAATCGAACATTTGAATTAGATGTAAATGTAACCATTAAGAAATGATATGAACAGCGGGTGTAGAATTTGTAATAACTATCGAAGTTGTTGTGGTGAAACAAACTTTGCTTCGTTTCTTCTTAAATAGTCAAACAGCTTCATCGTAAGTTTACTAGGAAAATATTAGTGTCGTGGAACTAGGATACGCTATATTATTTCATTCAATTGGTACAACATCCAAAAAAGTATGCACATGCAAATAAAGATTTTATAACTGTTGGTAGAAAATTTTGATTAATTTCATATTTTGCAAGGAGGACCTTGAATGTTTAAAAAAGTGTTTTGGTTTACAACGATTATGTTGCTGTTTACAACAACAGTGGTGGATGCTTCGAATTTTCTGAATTCGGATATCCCAGATGAAGTAAAGTCGGAAAACGATGCTGATTATGAGCTGCAATACAGCATTGTTATTGAAAATGTTAAAAATGGCAATATTTTTCAAATGATGCCTGACGGAGAGGAGAAAAAGCTGGGAAATGTACTTGTACCTGCAAATACAACATATACTGCATCTGATGGATTCTGGGCTGCCCAGTATTCCAGATCGATATTTCATTCATCAGCAAATGTGACAGCTACAGGAGTTAACGCCATGCACCTGAGAGTAGCCCCAGATGATATGTATGATCCTGAGCAGGCTCAAAAAGGTCGGTATGAAGTTTGGAAACCGCAATTGATCTCTCTGCTTCCAGACAGGGAATATGACAAAGCAGGTCCAGGGCCTCATCCAGGGCGTATTTCCACAGATATTCCAGGAGGGAAAAAATTGTTTGGTGGGGCGTCTTCTGCTTATGTAGGATCACCTATATCATATTTAACAGAAGATGGTAATTGGAAGGATATAGAGAATTACTATGCTGAGAATGATATAGATTCTGCTCCGGAAAATTTAAAAATTGATGTTTACAAGCCATCTACTGAACACGGAACCCCTACTTCGATCATTTTTGAAAATGAAGTGGGAGGAGATGTGGTTTTGAATTACAGTTCATCTTATTGTAAAACGATAGCGACTGTGATACAACGTGTAGAGGGAACTGGAAGATTCGGTGGTTCTGAGTATGCCGACACTGGTTTTGTACGGGCAAATCATGGGGGAGTGATTGATCTGTCCACATCCCCTTATGTAGGATTCACTTGGGACGCAGAGCTGAGAGGGGGCTTTCAAATTGTTCCTTCTAATCACGCTGTGTATTCACGCCATTTCCTTGATTTGAATTATATTGATCGACCGCAGTATATGATTGTTGCTCATAAAGGTGCTGAAAGAGACCAGCTTTACGACCCTGTGTACTTTGATGAGGAAGAAGGACTATCGTACGATCCTCATTTTGAAGCAGTAGCTCCTCTTTTCGCTAATTATATTAAACCAAAGCATGTGACAAATCACGATATGCTGCCACCAGCAGCTAATAAGGTCCAGATACCCGAACGAACAAAAAAAGGGCAGTCCACAAGATTTGAATTATCTTACGACGGGGGAGAAACGTGGCATGATCCAGAACCGGCAGTAGGTATACATGATGACAATTTAATTGGTGTTACCCATATTAAATTACATCTTGAATACTAATCTAAAAACTGAAAGAGAATGAGGCTGTATATGGTTTCATTCTCTTCTCATGCAGAACACGATGGGAGGATTTTGTAGGTCTAAAAGCATTCATGCTTTTGGAAAAGTTGATCAAGAAATAGTTTAATAAAACATTTAGTAAGAGATCGTTAATATTTAAACTATACCATCTCCTGCATTTTACGACGAAAGACAACAAAAATAGATATGTAATTTGAAAAAATTTGGGCGCTTTAAACTAATAAAACTAGTTGACCTCTCAGCATAGAAGAATGTTTTATCATTGGTTTAAAAATCTTCTATAATGTCTTGAAACAAATTATAAGTGGTGCAGACATTGAAAAACTTAAAAAATTATTAACTGAAAATAAAATATCACTAATTATTAGTTTACCATCTAAATATGGATGCTGCTTAATACAGCCATCTGCGGTGGGACCGATGCTGTAAAAGTGCATATCAATCAATGTAGATCATAGAGCGAGTGGGAATAAGTTTGTTTCATTAGAAGATAATATGAGATTTTTTGAGCCATTAACGGAAGAATTAAATGGACCAATTGGTATTGTTCCGTGGAAGTTTAGAGCAAGGTGCAGGAAAACAAACTAAAAAAACTAGAAAATATGAGGTTTAATTATTATTCTATTTATTTAAATCATATGCCTACTTTTATGCTGGATTTAAAGATGGAAAAAACAGTAGCAGGTAACGAAACATTCGTTTAGTAACTTTTAAAGCACTTAATTTTTCTTCTGGGCAAGAATATAGAAGAGGTTTAAATGATAGTGATTTATTAAATTATCAATCTATCGCAAGCACTTTAGATATGTCGGTTATTGTGCCAAACCAGAGGAAATTACAACCTGAGGATGTTCGTCATTTAGCTAACACAGGAATAAAAGCTATTATGATTGGTGCGGTGGTTACAGGAGACGAAGTAGAGTCGCTTGAATGGGCAATAAGTGAATTTAAGAAAGCTATGAAGCAGTTACGTTAAAGTATTCGTCATGAATTCTTATTACCATTTGGAAGACAAAGTTTGACAATGCTTCTTTAGACTATACAAAGTAAAATTATTATGTAAGGGTCACCGTTATGAAGAATGGTATGCAGGCATTAAATGAGGTAGGTACGTTACTTTTACCAAAAATATTATCAAGTTGCTATTTAAAAATAGCTGTGGGAGGTTATTAAACATGAATTTCCAAAAATTAAAGTATTATGATCCAGTTAAGAAGAGCGAGCCTGAGATTATTGAGAATGATTTAATTGTTTATGGAGCTACACCAGCTGGTATTACGTCAGCTATTCAGGCAAAAAAAATGGGGTTAACCGTAGCGATAGCTGAGTTTGGTAGACATATTGGCGGGATAACTGCTAGTGGATTAGGAGCTACAGATATTGGGGCAAAAGAAGCTATTGGTGGGCTTTCAAGAGAGTTTTATAAAAGATTAGGTACGTACTATGGAGTGGAGGAACAGTGGACGTTTGAACCAAAGGCTGCCAAAGCTGTATTTGAACATTGGCTAAAAGAACATGACATTAAAGTTTATTTCCAACAGCATCTTGATAAAGTATATTCAGAAGATGGGGCAATAAAAGAAATTACCATGGAAAATGGCAATGTGTTTAAAGGAAGTTATTACATTGATACCAGCTATGAAGGGGATCTAATGGCGAAAGCTGGGGTATCTTATTTTGTAGGCAGAGAATCGAATGCGACATATAAAGAAAAATATAATGGAATTCATTTTGGTACACCATACCATATGTTTGAAAGATGGGTTGATCCTTATGTGATAGAAGGGGACCCAGAAAGTGGAGTTTTACCTGGAATTACTGAAACATCTTATGAAACATTAGGCTATCAAGGACAAGGGGATAAACGAATCCAAGCATATAATTTTAGGGTTTGCTTGACGAAGGATGAGCACAATAAAGTACCATTCCCGAAGCCGTCTCATTATGATTCAGAGCGATATATTTTATTATTACGCTATATTTATGCAGGTGTTTGGGATGCGATGAACTTGCATATCATGCTGCCGAATGGAAAAACAGATTTAAATAATTTTGGCGCGTTTTCAAGCGATAATATTGGCATGAATTATGAGTGGCCAGAAGGTAGTTATGAAGTAAGAGAACGAATATTTCAAGATCATGTTACCTATAATCTTGGAATGCTGTACTTCCTAGCAAATGATAAGCGAGTTCCGAAGTATATAAGAGAGGAAGTTTCTGAATGGGGACTAGCTAAGGATGAATTTGAAGAAACAGGCCATTGGCCGCATCAACTATACATCCGAGAAGGGAGAAGAATGATCTCGGATTATGTGATGACGGATAACAATAGTCTTGGCTATGTAACTGTAGACGATTCGATTGGTCTAGCATCTTACCAAATGGACTCGCATCATTGTAGAAGAGTTATTATTGATGGACGTTGCTATAATGAAGGAGATGTAGAAATTCCCATCTCTCCTTATCCGATTTCCTACCGAGCTATTCGCCCTAGGCGTGAGGAATGTACCAATTTATTAGTACCTTTATGTCTTTCCAGTTCACATATTGCTTATGGTTCCATTAGAATGGAACCAGTTTTCATGATACTTGGACAATCTGCTGGTGTTGCTGCTGCCTTAGCGCATAAAAATAACTCTTCTGTCCAAGATGTGGATTATAAGGAATTAAAAGAAGTATTGTTAGAGGAAAACCAAGTGTTGGAATGGGATGATTCGATTGAGGATGATCCTGTTGAAAGAATGAAGTCAACATTCGGTATAGGAGCAGAGTAATTTGTTAGTTGTTAGTAAGAAACATTATGGGGTGAGAAAAACTCTACCAACAATATTTTAAAAATATAATACATTAACACAACCTGTTATTCCAAGAAAAATAATTATACTAATTTAATTGTTCTTGGATAACAGGTTTTTGCCTTAGACGAAAGAAATAAAATAAAATCATTTGTAAACCGTTAAAATACTTGTTACGGTATCGCTGATTCTACCACTCGTATTTCCTATAGGTAGCAAAGTTTCAGCTGAAAATAAAAATAATGATTTAACCAATTTTCTAATGGTGTCTCTTAGACGACAGACTAGTCAATTTATACTTTCCACTATAATAGCAAAATTAGCAGGATTAATGTTTTAAGACCTCCAGAGAAATGATTATTATAACACACCAGAACTGATGACAAAAAGGACTGTGACGCAGTCGGTGTTTTGGAAGCCATTTTCGGCTATGGTCCCAAAAACTCTGCCTTAGTAAATGTTAATATGTCACGTTACTCAAATGAATTAACTGAATTCATTAGAGGATTGAGGATAGGGATTAATGAATTCTTTCATAATGTAGAATCAGGTGTTGAAGAGCCCGTCATTAAATTGATTGAAATCACTGGAAAAAGAGGGAATCATAATTGGAAAAGTCAAGATTCTAACACTTGTTCATGCTAAATACGACGAAAGATTATAATTATATCCGGGTCAAGCCCTATTCATCATGGAACTTTAATTGAAAACAAAAGGATTTTGGTGGATTTCCGCTTTCTCTTAAAGGTATGTGAAATTCCATCAGCAGTTGATTTTGTGTGTGCTCAACAATTTCTTTTAGGTTCAACCTTAAATTTAAAGAAACTTTAATCTTGTAGATGTTTTAATAACAACGACAATTCCTTACCCTGAACTAATGATTCGTCTTACGGGTCTTTTTAATTTGTCTGGTTTTGCCCGCTGTTAGTGTACCATCGGATTTGTCAATTGTCAGTCTTTCTGTTGGCAACAAATTACTGACCCACTTTTTAAAAATAGCATATGTACTTGAAAACAATTACCCGAATTTTATCAGACACTTCCTGAAATTGTACGGAAGGGGTGACTAGAAACGCATGGGTACATGTTTTGGGCAGAATGAATTTCGATCCACGCACCTATACAAGGTGCGACACCGAATTATTACCGTAATGACGCCCAATTGGACGCGATTTCAATCCACGCACCTATACAAGGTGCGACTGGTCGCGATGTGTTTTTCGGGCTGGACTTGTCCAATTTCAATCCACGCACCTATACAAGGTGCGACCTGGAAGGTTGTCATATTCACTTTCTTCAAAGTCTGATTTCAATCCACGCACCTATACAAGGTGCGACTTTTTCTTCATTTCCAATAAATCTGCATCCAATATTTCAATCCACGCACCTATACAAGGTGCGACA
>NZ_QWLJ01000032.1 GCF_009917385.1 Roseburia sp. 1XD42-34
AAAATTATGTCATCTATGCCTCAAATGGATAATTAGCGCTTGACTTGAAGCATTACTTTTTATGCAACGCTAGTGAGAAATTATAAAATGAGGTGCTTGTGGATAACGAAATAACCGAATAGCTACGTCTGGCTCTATCGCCTAACAACGATGCGACTTTAGAAATGTGTCCTTCGATAAGTCCCCATCTGCTCGTCCCTAGAGGAAGGCTGACTACAAACGGGCTTGCTGCCCAGGCGTCGGCATACCCCTGTATGATTCCTTTATCCCGTAAAAACGCGTTGTAGACTCCCACGTCCTAAGAATGGGATGTGAGCTGAACAAGTCGAGGATGGAGGTAACAGCCCCTAAATCCCCTAATTCGTAAGAGACCATTAGGTTATACCTTTGGGCTACTAACTATCCGAGGGGGTGAACGAAAACTTCCGCTGATGGAAGATTCACTTTATGTGGAATTCTTTTTAATTCGTTATGTTTGCAACTCACTATCTATTTTCTGTTTGCGTTGCATTAATAAGATGGTTCCTAAAATAACTACCATACCAATCATTTGTTGGGTCGTAAATGTTTCATGAAAAATGAAAATACCAATTAACATAGCAACTACAGGCTCAACGGTTGTTAAAATCGATGCCTTTGAAGCCTCAATATCTTTTAATCCCCATGTGTAAATAATATATGCAAAAGCAGTTGGTAAAAAGCCTAGTCCAAATGCATAAAGGATGACAGCCGGTTCTAAAAGTAATATTCCTTTTTCCGCAAAAGGAAAAAAGGGGGTTAATGCAACCGCAGCTGTAATAAAAGTGTATGTCGTAATACTCACTGTTGAATAAGTTGCTAAGGCGAATTTACTGAAAATGCTGTATAGAGCGTAACCAAATCCAGCTCCCAAACCAAATACAATCGCTTGAAAAGACACCGTGTTTACATTTAATGGATAAAATTCAATGACGAGAGAAACTCCTACCAAAGTGAAGACTAAAGCAGCTACTTTTTCTTTATTTAACGGTTCTTGTAAGAAAAAGTAAGAAAGGATGACGACAAAGGCGGGACCGGTGTATAAGAGTGCTGTAGCAACTGGAATTGTGCTGAGCTCCATTGCGGTAAATAAACAAAAATTGAAAAAAGAAATACTCAGAATACCTGTTCCGATAAAATATCGAATGTCTTTTATAGCATGGAGTTTCAATTCACTACGGGCAAAAAGAAGTAAATAGATAACGAGTAATATAGCAGCTGTCCATGCTCGTAATATAACAACATCTATTGGTGAAAATCCGTAGTCATAAAGCTGTTTTACATACCAACTTATTGTTCCCCATAATGCGGCACCGAGTAAAATTAATATGTATGCTTTTTTCAACCTTAACCACCCCCTTGAATAAAAATATAATTTTTTTCGCAGAAACAAAATATGTGAGCATTCCATGCGCTCTCAAATTAACCTGGAAGAGATAGTTCAAGCTATAAAGATGTTTTACTTTATTAACTGGATAACATTTAACGGTTTCTTTTATCCCGTATTTAAGGTCCTGTAAGACTTCCTCTTCCCGAGTAGGATAATAACTTTTACTGCAAAGCTAAGTGGAGATAACAGCACCTAAATGTCCTGTTTCGCGAACAGCCTTTAAGGTCATACCATGAAGGAGCTACCAATCAGTTAGGGATGAATGGCCCTAACTGAATGAAGAATTCACTTTATTCTATGCGTGTTTCTATGTTGAGGCTATTTGGAATTTAAAAATATGTAGAAATTCATTTATACCTTTCTGGGAGAAAATATCAAGTTATAAAGCGACGGGATTATATTTGCAATATTTATTTAATTATAACAAGAAATAGCTAATCATTATATATTTATGCCTTTATGTATATAGATAAAATGAATGGGGGAAAATATTAGAAATATTAGTAGGAAGGGGAAATGGGATGAATGATATGGGACTAGCTTTGGAGTTATTAAATCCATCACAAATACAAGAAAAATATTGGTATATTTTCTTTCTTGTTTGTACACTCTGTTTTATCTATTTTGTATCGCAATCATTTATTCGTTGGGTTATTCATCGGAATGCAATATTACTTCTTTCCTATGTCGTCATCAGTTTATTCATTTTCACCATTTATTTTGCTATTAGTTTATTAAATGGTGGATTAAATATGAGTTTTTTTCAATCATTCCCGTTAATTATGCAATCTTTAGCTGTGTTTGGGTTAATATTAATTCTTGGATCGATGTTCAAATATTGGTTTAAATAGACTTTTGGGAGAAGAGTTATGCTTAAATGGAAGCGTTAGGGGAAGGTTATAATGCTTTAGACCTGCTTGTCTATAGAGTTATGTTGTAAAAAGCCATCTAGATTAATCACTATAAGAGGTTATTCACAAAGGCTTCCGCCATAAGACTTGGCGACAAGCCAAGTTTTTCTAAAGGACACCTGAGACCTTAGCCGTCCTTAATCCGTATTACCACCTTTTTGAACACGCACCATAAAACTATATGAAAACTTCAGAAAATGTGTCCTGGTTATCCGCAGGCCATGATAGCCTACGATTGAGGCACTCTGTTCACAATTGGTTACTGTGATTTTGCAGGGGAAATATAGGGTAATGAATATGGTCGGGAGCGTTAATCTTTTCTGGGGCTGCATTCATAACAAATTGTCTTTCTTCCGTCGATAATTTTTCAATTATGATACGAACAATCCGTTTGGGGTGAATGAAAACCTCCATTGAAGATTCACTTTATTGACATAGTAATGAAGAAAAGAAAGCGATACCAAGTAGGTGATCGCTTTCTTATATTTTAGTGTTCTACCGTATCTCTGTTGTAATCAAAATTACGATTGAGAATAGGGGCTAATTGCGATGCGATTTTGTCGGTGGCCATTCCATTTTTCCTAGAGATGACGGTGTGTAGTAGGTAGACGCTCTCCTGCCGGCTCTTTTTATTGAATATGGAGGCTTTTTGGCTTTCCAGTTAATATAGCGATAAATGATTTTTTTTGCTTGTGACAAGGACATCTTTGTTTGGGGGTTACGGTAACTATCATCTAATTCACCTAAGTGTTGCAATTCCTTGAAATCATCCTTTGCTGGAGGAATATGAAAATAGTAATCGGCTATCTGAACGAGTAGCGTAGAGTGCTGATTACTGTATTTGGGGTGTTTGGAAAAGTGCAGACCAACCTTCTTCGCTAGATTTTGCTGTAGTAACTGGTTTATCGTTGCTTTTTTTATATAATATAAGTGTTTAGGGTCAGGAGCGGTTTTTGCATGGCGGTTTACTGTATAAAGTGCTTTCGCTATTTCTTCAATTTGCTCTTGTTCATTCATCCCATTTGCTCCTCCTTTAAGCTAAAAGTGTTCATGTATACGATGGGAAGGTGTTGTTAGTCGCCCACTTTGGGGAGCCCGAGTGGATACCAAGAAGTTTAAGTGTGAGATAACTGCACCTAAATTCTCGTTTTGTTCAAGGAACTTTAGGTTATACCTTGTGGTACTAGCAATCAGCGGGTAATAATAGCCTCTACGGATTGAAGTTTCCATTGTATATATCCTATCGTAACAAGCAAAGGGATGCAAGCACAGAGACATAGGATTGGTATTAAATTGGAATGTACTGCAAATTTCTATTAAGACTCTATTCTTTAGCAATCTATATTTTTGATTTCAATGTATAGACATGGATTTCAGGTTTGCATAAAAACCGAAAAGGAAGTCGCGTGGTGCCAATTCCGCTATTAACAAATAATTGCATATTTCCACCATTAAGGTTGTATTCTCCTTGTACATACTTTTCTGCATAAGCAGGGCTGTAAATATGACCAATGAAAGGGAAGCGTATTTGGCCTCCATGGCTGTGACCAGACAGTTGCAGGTCAATAGGATGCTTTGCCGCTTTATCCGCAAAATCAGGCTCATGAGCTAATAAAATTGTAAACAAATTGGTATTAGCTTGGGATAAAGTTTTAGTAAGATCAGGTTTCCCTAGCATTAAGTCATCAATACCCGCTAAAATAATGGACTCGTTTTTTTCTTTAATAGTAACACTATTATTTTGTAATAATTGAAACCCTGCTTTTTCCATGGTATCAAGTACAACTTCGGTTCCATACCCTCCATGATCATGGTTTCCATAAATCCAAAACTTCCCTTTCGGTGCTTGTAAAGTTTTTAAAATATGAATAATTGTATCATCCCAGTGAAAATTTTGTGGTTCATCCACTAAGTCACCGGTAAACACAATTAAATCAGGTTGGAGCCCATTTATTTTCTTTACCAATTCTTTTAATTGTTCCAATGTGTAATGGAATCCAATATGTGTATCTGAGAATTGGACAATTTTAAAATGGTCAAACGCTTTTGCCAGTTTACTAGATTCAACTGTATTTTTATTTACATGAAGTAAAATTGGTTCGACATCTCTAGCATAATAAAAAGTTCCACCGCTTAAGCCTAACAATGCAAATAAGCTCCCAAGCGCCTTTTTTAAAAAAGTTCTTCTGTTCATGACTGACAAACCTTTCTTGCATTCATTAGAATAAAATTATAACATGAATATTGAAAAATAGAATCATCTTAAAAAAATTTGCTTCATTTAAATATAAATAAAACTAAAGAGAGTAGAAGCTTATAAAAGTCATGAACCATTGTTTTACGTAGTAGTTAAAAAGAAGGAACTGCATTCAGCAGGTTCAACCTGCTGAATGCAGTTAAATTAAAACTGTATTTCATTGGAAAGAGAGGATGTTATCTATTTAAAAGGAACAATCATCACAGTTCTCTTGAATCTCTGCGTTTTTACCTTCTATTTGCAATGTGCAATGAGAGATTGCGAAGTTACGCTTCAATTGCTGATTCGCCTGCGTGATTAAGCTATCACGATCTACTGTATCATCTACAACTAAATGGCAGCTTAATGCTGGAAATTCGGAAGTAATGGACCATACATGCAAATCATGCACGTTATGAACTCCTTTTAAATCCATTAGCTCTTGCTTTACGTCCTCAACATTGACATTTGCTGGCTTTCCTTCCATTAAAATATGAATAGAATCTTTAGTTATCCGAATGCCGGATAAAATAATTAGAAACGCAACAATAACACTGGCAATCGGATCTGCAAGATTCCAATCAAACAGCAAAATGAGAATACCAGCAATGATGGCTCCGATTGAACCAAGCAAATCTCCAAAAACGTGCAGAAGGGCACTACGAATATTTAAATTTTCCTGTGAATCTCCACGCATAAGTACCCAAGCAGCAATTATATTCACAATTAGCCCAATGATAGCAATGATCATCATACTCGCACTCACGTTTGGGGGCTCCATAAAGCGTTGGAATGCCTCATAAAAAATATATAAGGAAATAACGATTAGTGTAACCCCGTTGATAAACGCAGCAATTATTTCAAATCGGCGGTAACCGTACGTTTTAGAAGCTGTTGCTTGTCGTTCTCCAATTTTGAATGCTAATAAACTTAGCCCAAGCGCTGCCGCATCGCTAAGCATATGTCCAGCATCGGAAAGGAGAGCAAGACTGTTGGTTAAAAATCCACCAACCGCTTCAACAATCATAAAAAAAGAAATTAGCAAAAAGCTGAATAATAGAGCTTTTTTATTGCTTGTGCCGTGGTGATGGCCATGCCCATGTTCGTGATTATGTCCGTGCCCCACTATATAACCTCCTATCTAGGTATGTTTACTATGTTCAATTGTTTGTTCTAATAAATTCATTACATGATAATCATCAGGTGAATAGTAATACGTTGTTTTTTCTCGTCGGTTTTTTACTAACCTTATTTGCTTTAAGTATTTCAATTGATGAGAAATAGTCGATTGGTGCATTTCTAAACGTTCAGCAATTTCGTTTACCGAACATTCTTTATGAAACAGCAAATGTAATATTTTTAATCTAGTCGGATCTGATAAAGCTTTAAATGTTTGGGATACAGTATCAATTAATTGGTCGTCAATAGGATGATAATCCACTTATATTCCTCCTTATTAATATATTATATGCTCATATGCTCATATTATATATTAATAAAAGTAAAATGACAATCAAAATGGTAAAATATTTTGCTTATTGCTTTCCTATGGTAAAATGTATGTAGTCTGTTCTCCGTCTTATGTTTGCTTAAAAAAGAGCAAACCTTCTATATGAAGAATTAAAAGGGGTGATATGATGAGCATGTTGCAAAATCAGCGCTTAACAGACATTAGGTTAGGTGAAATGATGATTCCATCAGAAAAAGTAGCACATGTTCAAGTGAATAATCCGTTGGAGCACGCACTGCTCGTACTGGTAAAGTCTGGGTACTCAGCCGTTCCGGTATTGGATTCGTCATATAAATTGGTTGGTATTATTGGAAAAACAACCATATTAGATCAGATCCTTGGTTTGGAACGATTTGAGTTTGAACGTCTGTCAACGATAGTGGTAAAAGATGTGCTTCAGGATGATATTCCTTGCTTAACAAAAGAAGACTCGTTGTTGAAAGGTTTAAACGCTGTCATTAACCATCCATTTGTTTGTATTGCTGATGAAGAAGGATATTTTGATGGAATTTTAACTAGAAGAGCAATACTGAAACAATTAAAAAAAGATATGTATGCCACCAAATAAAGCCCATCCTCTGTTTAGTAGGCAGAGGATGGGCTTTTGACTGGTGAATTTCATAATCATTATATCTTGTCGTGTAAGGGATAAAAATCGACCTCCTCGATCCCTGTACAATGCGATTTCAATTAAAACTCCCGGAGGAACTTCTTACAGAATAAACATCTCCGTCGATGTGTTCATCCCTATTTGCATCACTTTTAAACGAACCGCAGGCTGTAGTAGCTAAGCAACACGAAACATACCATTTTTGAATTATCCTTTTATGAATATACTTAAAAACTATTCCAAGCTATCGAAGACACTTGAAATGACCGTTTTTTTCGTGCACCACCTTATTGACACGTTAAATGGGAATCTAGATATAGGTATGGCTCGTAGGATTTCCCTCTTTCTAGGAAAGTAGAGTGAATTTCCGCTTCGGCTTCAGGAGTGATACTGTTATTAATTCCGCATAAAAGCAAGAAAATTACAAGTTAAAATAATTCATGACAGAATCTAAAAGTAGGTAATGATTGCGACAAAAAAAGTGATCTGCTAAATTATAAGATAGTACATAACTAGGAGGGAACAATCAATGAAGATGATGGATGGTAATGAGATTATAAACTTTATTTCGAATAGTAAGAAAAGCACACCCGTAAAGGTATATATAAAAGGAGAAGGGCTAGACCGTTTATCCATGGACGATTCCATACAAGCTTTTATCGAATCAAAAAGCGGTGTTTTATTTGGTGAATGGGATGTAATTAAAAAGTTGCTTGAAGAGTCAGGTCATATCATTAAGGATTATGTTATTGAAAACGACCGTCGTAATTCAGCTATCCCTTTACTTGATCTAAAAGTTGTTAATGCTCGCATTGAACCAGGAGCGATCATTCGTGACCAAGTCGAAATTGGTGACGGCTGCGTTATTATGATGGGCGCAACGATAAATATTGGCTCAGTGATTGGTGACGGTACGATGATTGACATGAATGTTGTGCTTGGTGGACGAGCTACGGTAGGGAAAAATTGTCATATCGGTGCAGGTACAGTATTAGCTGGAGTAATTGAACCACCATCAGCGAAACCGGTTATTGTGGAAGATGATGTCGTGATTGGTGCGAACGTAGTTGTGCTAGAGGGAGTGACCATTGGAAAAGGAGCCATCGTTGCTGCTGGTTCTATTGTGACTAAAGATGTGGCTCCAAATACACTTGTAGCAGGAACTCCGGCAAGAGTATTAAAAGAAATTGACGAAAGTACAAAATCAAAAACGGAGATCAAGCAAGAACTTCGAAAATTAAATGATTAAGCAGGGGAATGATATGCTAAATTTACACCACATTCGTCGTGAGCTGCACCAAATACCAGAGCTGGGTTTTCAAGAAAAGAAAACCCAGCAGTACTTATTGAAAATCATCAAACAATTACAAACAGAAAAAGTAACTATTCAGGTTTGGAAGACCGGTATTCTAGTTTTTGTAGAAGGGACAGCACCTACAAAAACAATTGGTTTTCGTGCAGATATAGATGGGCTGCCAATAACCGAACAAACTGGCTTGCCTTTCTCATCCAAGCACGAAGGAAAAATGCATGCATGTGGCCATGATTTTCATATGACAATAGCTTTAGGTGTGTTGGAGCAAATGATTGCCGAACCAATAAACGATCATTGTTTATTCATCTTTCAACCGGCGGAAGAAGGTCCCGGGGGGGCACTACCATTACTACAATCTGAAGCTTTTCAAACTTGGCGACCCGATGTCATCTTCGCATTACATATTGCGCCGGAATTACCAGTTGGCACGGTCGCTAGTAAACCCGGTTTACTGTTTGCCAATACGAGTGAACTATTTTTAGACTTTACAGGCAAAGGTGGGCATGCGGCTTACCCACATTTAACGAAGGATATGACTATTGCAGCCAGCAGCTTTGTTGTCCAAATGCAGCAAATTATTTCCAGAAATATCAACCCTCTTGAAGCAGCTGTTGTGACGATCGGAAAAATGGAAAGTGGGTTTGTGCAAAATGCGATCGCGGAGACAGCCCGGTTGGAAGGTACAATTCGTACGCAATATCCTAATAGTATCCAAACAGTTAAATCTCAATTGGAAAAGCTGATAAAAGGATATGAAATAGCATATGATTGTAAGATTGAGGTGGATTATGGAGCGAATTATTATCAAGTCTTTAATCAACCAGATATGGTACAGCAATTTTGTCAGGCTTTAGCCGGTACTAATATACGTTATGAAGAAGCAGAGGCTGCTATGACTGGTGAAGATTTCGGATATATGTTAAAGGAAATCCCCGGATTTATGTTCTGGCTTGGGGTGAATTCACCATACGGGCTGCACCATGCGCAATTAAATCCTGATGAGGCAGCTTTATACGTTGGGTTGGACGCTGTCGCGCGGACTTTTTCAACGCTTTCTCATTAAAAATGCATACTTTTCGTATGGTAGCAAAATATATGTATACGTCTTCGTTCAAAAAAAGGGTAGAAAAGTTCCAAACAAGTCGGTGGGATTTGTATTGGTTCGGTATGTCAAGTGTCCAAGCTAGGAGCAATCGGATATACTGTTTCCCTAACTTTTGAACACCATATAAAAGCTACTTTGAGGAGGTATTGAGATGGCAAGAATTGGCGTAGAAGCAACACTTACCGATGTAAAAGAAGCCTTAACTGAGATGGGACATGAAGTAGTAGAACTTCGTCAATCAGAAGATGCTGCATATTGTGATTGTTGTGTTATCTCTGGTCTAGATAAAAATGTAATGGGAATATCAGAAGCAGAAATAACCGGAGCTGTCATTAATGCTCAAGGTATGAATGCAGAAGATGTTTGTCAAATGGTAAATGAAAAAGTAGTCTAGTGCTATTCTCTATATTCTGAGAACCTTTATGCGTTTTATCACATATAAAAGTATAAAACGAAATGAATCAGGATATGGGAGGATACTACTATGCGTTTAGGTCAGGAAATACCTGAATTTGTGACAACTTGTGAATGGCTGAATAGCCAGTCTTTATTAACAGAAGATATTAGAAAGGCTTCCAAACCATGTTGTTTTCATTTTTGGTCGATTAGCTGTGGGTTATGCAAACAAGCGATGCCCCGTTTTAACAACATATATGATAAACATAAACATAATGTGCAGTTTATTTCTGTGCATACACCTTTATTTGAAAAAGATAAGAATACGGGTGAAATTGGTAATGTAGTAGAAGAATACCATTTGCAACAGCCTATTGCAGTGGATCACCAGGAAGAGATTTCAGAGGCATTCCACGTGAAGTTTGTACCAGCATATTATTTATTTGATGCTTTAGGAAAACTGCGTCACCTACAGCGGGGCAAAACCAATGTGAATTTGCTTGAAAAAAATATACAGCGGCTAATCTAATTAGATAAAAAAACACTTCTTTTTTCTGCACATAAAAAGAAGTGTTTTTTATGTGCTTCATATTTCTTATGGTAAACCGAATACATTAATATTATTTTTATGCAAAAATATTAAGAGGGAAAAAATTTAAAAAATTTTAGCAAAAAAGTAGATATTTATTTCGAAACCCGTTATATTATATGTTATGAATTAAAACTTAAGGGAGGAACATGCGTGGATTCGTTTAAAAAACTAAAGCAGTACTATTGGCCTTACAAGAAATATTTTTTGCTATCCTTATGCTTTTTGTTTTTTGTAACGGTAATTACAGTAATTTACCCGATCATATTACAGCAAACGATTGACCGAGTAGTGTTAATGGATCGCTATGAGTTAATTCCGTATATTTGTGCCGTGTTTTTATTCTTGATGATTGGCAAAGGATTCGCTACTTTTTATCATCAATATTTAGGCGATTTGTTTGGTATTACAGCTGTATATAAACTACGGGACGGTTTATATCACAAACTGCAGCGGCTATCATTTACGTATTATGATAATGCAAAGACAGGAGATATTATGTCACGATTGACAGCTGATGTGGAAGGATTTCGGTTTTTCCTTTCTTTTGGATTTGCCGAACTGTTACGGATCGTATTACTTATAACGATTAGTTTAGGAGTCATGTTTTATTTTTCTGTTCCTCTTGCTCTTGTAACTATGGCTGCTATGCCTTTTCTCGCCATTATCGTATTTCAATTTGATAAGCGTGTTCACCCTGCATTTCGGCTTATACGACAGTCTTATGGAAAGCTGAATACACGTGTACAGGAAAATATAAGCGGAATGCATACAGTAAAGTCACTGTCACGAGAGGACTTTGAAATTGGACGTTTTGCTCATCGTAATGATGCATACAGACAACACTATTTACACACCTCTTTTATATGGTCGAAGTATTTTCCTTTAATGGAATTTATTGGTAATTTTTGTGCGGTTGTCTTATTGGCATTTGGTGGCTACTTAGTTATGGATGGTCAATTATCGCTTGGGGCATTGGTCGCGTTTTTTAGTTTAGTTTGGTATATTATGGGCCCGCTAATGAATTTGGGCTTCGTAATTAATCAGTTTTCTCAAGCAAAGGCTTCTGCTGAACGTCTCTTAGAAATATTGGAAGCAAAAGAAGATATTGTCGCAACAAAACAAGCTATTACAAAACCAATTCAAGGTCATGTAACGTTTCAAAATGTAACGTTAACATATGGAGAAGAGGATGACGCTGCTCTAAAGGATATTAGCTTTGATGCGCCTCCTGGAAAGGTTATCGGACTAATTGGCTCAACAGGTTCTGGTAAAACGAGCATTACCCAACTAATTACCCGATTTTACGAGCCACAGTCAGGAGATGTATTCATCGATCAAAAACCGGTATCCGACTATCAACTGAAAGCATTGCGTAAAGAAATTGGCTTTGTCCTGCAGGAACCATTCTTATTTTCTACGACGATTCGGGAAAATATTGCTTACGGAAATCCGCATGCAACGGACGAACAAGTTATCGATGCTGCCAAACGAGCGCAAGCACATGAGTTTATTATAAAAATGCCAGATGGTTATCAGACGTTGTTAGGTGAACGCGGAATGGGGCTGTCAGGCGGGCAGAAGCAACGCATTGCTATCGCGAGGGCAATTTGCATTAATCCTAAAATTCTAATCCTTGATGATGCAACATCTGCTGTCGATATGGAGACAGAATTCAGGATTCAAAAAGCTTTACGAGAAGTAATGAAAGGCAGGACATCATTTATTATTGCGCACCGAATTGCTTCGTTAAAACATGCAGATGAAATTCTTGTTTTGGAAGGTGGAAAAGTCGTGGAGCGAGGTACACATGACTTTCTCATTAAAAATGAAGGGCCATATCAACGTATTTATGATATTCAGTACCAGGATAGAGACGAGATTATGAAGCGCCAACATGTGTAAAAAAGAGGGTAGATAAAATGACAAAAGATAATTCGTCATCATCGAAAAGTAAACATTTACAACGATTTCATTATACGCAAGATCAAGCGATTGAAAAACCATTTAACTGGAAGCAAATGTTACGTCTCCTTACCTATTTAAAGCCTTATGCGAAAACATATTTACCGGCTGCAATTATAGCGATGCTCATATCGACAGCCGTTCGGCTAATCGTGCCGATTTTAATTGGAAAAGTAGCTATCGACGTAGCTATCAATCAACAAAACGTAACGATGCTAACATATTTAGTTGTAATTATTGGAATTTTATACTTTTTAAGTTACGCAGGCAATGTGTTTCGAATTAAGTGGGTAAATATTTTAGGGCAAAATGTTATTTATGACATTAGGCAGCATTTATTTTCACATGTCCAACGGCTGTCTCATCGTTTTTTTGATTCCCGTTCAGCTGGATCAATTTTAGTTCGAATCATGAACGATATTAACTCATTACAGGAGCTATTTACCAATGGGATTATTAACTTGCTTATGGATGTAGTCACATTGGTAGGAATTATTGTTATTTTGTTTGTGCTTAGTCCTAAGCTAGCGTTGGCAATCATGGTTATTTTGCCGCTTATGTTTTATTTAACAACCAAGTTGCGCCGGTTGATCCGCCGTTCGTGGCAACAAGTGCGTATTCAGCAATCACGTATGAATTCTCATTTAAATGAAGGGTTGCAAGGGATGCGTATCACGCAATCGTTTTCTCAAGAGGAGGAAAACAGCGAGTACTTCCACGGAGTGAATCGAGATAATTTTTTGAGCTGGAAGGAAGCAACAAAAAAGAGTGCTATGTTTCGTCCATTTGTAGAATTAAGTAATGCAATCGGTACGGTTATTTTAATCTCCTACGGCGCATACTTAATTTTACTTGGTGAAAATAATGGAGGTATAGCGATTGGGACGTTCGTTTCGTTTGCTTTTTTTATTGGAATGTTTTGGGAACCAATATCGCGCTTAGGACAAATGTACAATCAAATGCTGATGGCAATGGCGGCTTCTGAGCGTATATTTGAGTTTTTGGATGAGCGGTCAAACGTACAGGAAAAGAAGGACGCTTATGTATTTACCGATATGAAAGGGGAAATCGTTTTTGATAGGGTGAGCTTCTCTTACGATGAAGACCGTATCGCTTTACATGATATTTCTTTAACCATTCAGGCAGGAGAAACTGTTGCACTAGTTGGGCATACAGGAAGTGGAAAGTCAACGATTGCCAATTTAATTAGTCGTTTTTACGATCCAACAAAAGGAAAAGTCAAAATTGATGGATATGATTTACAAGCAGTGCAATTAGATAGTTTACGGCAAAGCATTAGTGTTGTTTTACAGGATACGTTTATTTTTTCAGGTACCATTATGGAAAACATTCGCTTTGGACGCCCGGAAGCTTTAGACGAAGAAGTCATTCAAGCTGCAAAAGTGGTTGGTGCTGATGATTTTATACAACGTATGGTCAATGGCTATGAAACGGAAGTAGAAGAAAGAGGAAATATTTTATCAGCCGGAGAAAGGCAATTATTGTCTTTTGCAAGAGCTTTGTTAGCGAATCCTAGAATTTTAATTCTCGATGAGGCTACAGCAAGTATTGATACAGAGACAGAAGTTAAAATACAAGCAGCTTTAGCTAAATTGTTAAAGGGGAGAACGGCCATTATTATCGCTCACCGCTTGTCTACTATCCGTGAAGCTGATACGATATTTGTCCTAGAAAATGGACGCATTTTGGAAAGTGGAAATCACGATAAATTAATGAAACAATGCGGAGAATACTACCGGTTGGTGAAATCACAATTTCAAATGTTGGATGCAATCTAGTATCAGGAGGCGTAAAGTCTCCTTTTTTGCTGTATAGAAAACTGTAAAATGAGGTGCTTGTGGTAACGAAATATGGTAGAACTTCCGTAACTATGATAAGCTATGAACAAAGACAAAACATGGAGGAAATAGGATGAAACGAGAATTTGCAGTAATAGGTTTAGGTAGGTTTGGAGGAAGTATTTGCAGAGAGTTAAGCATGGAAGGAATGGAAGTGCTTGCTATAGATAATAATGAAGATCGAATTAATGAATTTAAAAATATTGCTTCTCATGCGGTAATCGTTGATTCAACAGATGAAGCCTCTTTAAAAGAATTAGGGATAAAGAATATCGACCATGTTATAGTCGCGATTGGAGACGATATTCAAGCAAGTATACTAACAACGGTTATTTTAACTGATTTAGGAATCAAGAAGATTACGGTGAAAGCTCAAAATGATTACCACGCTAAAATCCTTAATAAAATAGGTGCAGATCAAGTTGTGCATCCAGAAAGGGATATGGGGAAACGGATTGCCCACAGTATTATTTCCAATAATATATTAGATTACTTAGAGTTATCAGATGACCATAGTATAGTCGAAGTAAAAGTTGGGGAAAAAATGCTAGGGAAAACATTAGTAGAATTGGACATTCGAGCTAATTATGGTTGTAACGTCGTAGCTATCAAGCATGGGAAAGATATCAATGTATCGCCTAGTGCCGATCACCGTTTTGCAGAAGGCGATATTTTAATCGTTATTGGTGCAGATAAAGATATATCACGATTTGAAAAGCATTTGGTAATCGAGGAATAAAAAGGAGCTGTGCTGATAGGTCCACTGCTAAGCACAGTACTGACAGGGTATCCGATGCTACTTATCGCTTAGAATGGAAGAGAGATTTTCTTTACATGTATGAATCATAACAACCCGTTATCTGTCAATTGATAGACAATAATAACGGTTTTCGAATTCACAACAAAAAAACAGCCAGCTGGCTGTTTTTTCTTTTTAAACTTCCATGATAATAGGTAAAACCATGGGCCGACGTTTTGTCTTTTCATATAGAAAAGGAGCGATTGTATCGGTGATTTCATTTTTAATCTCTGACCATTGCGTGGTTTTACGTTCCATCACTTTAGCTAAGTGAGCGGCGACTAATTTTTGTGCTTCATTAATTAAGTCCTCTGATTCTCTCATATACACAAATCCACGCGAAATGATGTCGGGACCTGCAGATATTTTAAACTCTTTCATGTTGATACTTACAACTACAATAACTAATCCTTCTTCTGAAAGTATGCGACGATCCCGGAGGACAATATTTCCTATATCACCAATTCCGTTTCCATCTACATAGACCGAACCTGAAGGAATTTTTCCGGCAATTGTAGCTGTATCCTTTCCAAGTGCTAAAACATCTCCATTGTCCATGACAAAGCAATTGTCCAAGTCTACATCACAAGCATCTGCCAATTTAACATGTTCTTTTAGCATTCGATATTCACCGTGAATTGGCATGAAGAATTTTGGTTTGATTAAACGCAGCATGAGCTTTTGTTCTTCTTGACTGCCGTGACCAGACGTATGAATATTCGTTAACTTGCCATGAATGACATCTGCGCCTGCTCGATATAATTTATTGATTGTCCGGCTGACACTAATTGTGTTTCCAGGGATTGGGGATGAAGAAAACACAACTGTATCGCCAGGAATAATTTGAATTTGACGATGGGTACCATTAGCAATTCTTGACAGTGCAGCCATTGGTTCACCTTGGGATCCGGTACATAAAATGGTTACTTCTTGAGCTGGAAGGCGGTTTATTTGATTGGCGTCAATAAACGTATCCTTTGGTGCTTGAATATAACCTAATTCTTGCCCAAGGTTAATGGCGGATTCCATACTCCTACCGAATACAGCAATTTTTCGATTGTTTTTCACAGATGCTTCTACTACTTGCTGTAATCGATAAATATTTGAAGCAAAAGTTGCAAATATTACCCTACCGTCAACTCTGCTGAAAATATCTTTTATGTTTCCTCCAACCACTTTTTCGGACATCGTAAACCCGGGAACTTCGCTGTTCGTACTATCTGATAAAAGACAAAGCACACCCTCATTGCCGATTTCTGCCATCCTTGATAAATTAGCGGGCTCTCCAACAGGAGTGAAATCAAATTTAAAATCTCCAGTATGCACAATATTTCCTGGTGGAGTTTTCACTACAATACCATAGGAATCGGGAATGCTGTGAGTCGTCCGGAAAAAGCTAACGGATGTTTTTCGGAATTTAATAATATCGTCTTCTTGTATCGTTAATAATTTTGCATTTCTTAATAAACCGTGTTCTTCTAATTTATTTCTGATTAATCCTAACGCAAGCTTACCAGCATATATCGGCACATTAATTTCACGGAGAAGATATGGGATCCCCCCAATATGATCTTCGTGTCCGTGAGTAATAAATAATCCTTTAATTTTGTCTTGGTTCTGTACAAGATACGTATAATCAGGAATAACGTAATCGATTCCTAGCAATTCATCCTCAGGGAATTTAATTCCTGCATCGATTAATACGATCTCATCCTGAAATTGAACGCCATACGTATTTTTTCCGATTTCTCCTAAGCCACCTAGAGCAAAGACGGCAGCCTGATCATTTTTTACGAATTTCATTGTTTAGATTTTCTCCACGTAAAAATCTTCGGATTGTTTTTCATATGCTAAATGTGCTTTATCCAGTTCATGAATATATTCAATGTTATACTTGCGTTCATTTATTTTTGCTCTAACTGCTCTTACAGAATCACCTTCTACATAGGCGCTTTTCGTACGTTCTCGAACTGGAATTTCATCAACCAGTTCCTGATATAAAACTTTGTAAATCATCTCATCTCTCCTTGAATAGTTTCGTTGTTTATTATTTTTATTCTTTTGAACACGTATTTAATTAATGGAGTTACCCGACACAAGAACACAAGATAAAGGTATCCTCTTTTTCCGAATAGCGTAGCTTTGTCTTTTTCATGAACTTTATGGTACCTTTAGTATGTGATTGGGTAAATTAATCATTGGTAGTCTTTTTACAAGTAGTTGGTACACGTCCTCGGCCTAAAAAGTCTTTCCAGCGTTTCTTGAGCTTTTCTTTTAGACGCTTTAGCATGACGTGTCATCTCCTTTCTTTATATTAAGAAAAGCAATAAAAACATCTACCGATCCAATCCCTCTTATCTATAGTATAGTATGACTTGAGGAAATTTGAAATAAAAATACGCTTTTTCTTAAAAATAATTTCTCATCGCTGTGATAAAAAAGGGAAAAAAGAAGCTTTAATTCTCCTTTTTTAGATGATTTTATAAGCAGCGGCATACGCTTTACAAACAATACGATTTCCGATTATTACTATGCTTAGTTTTTACATTAAGGTTTATTTTATACACGGAAAAGGGGAAATACGCATGTATGAGAAAATGGTTTTTTTAGATATTGACGGCACAATTTTGACTGCCACAAATGAAATTCCGGGTTCTACTAAGGAAGCAATTAAAGAATTGCAAGCTAATGGGGTTTATGTGGCAATTGCTACTGGAAGAGCCCCGTTTATGTTTGATCATATTCGAGAAACATTGAACATTCAATCCTTTGTCAGTTTTAATGGGCAATATGTTGTGTTTGAAGGCAAAGAGGTTTATAAAAACCCAATTAAAGAAGATGATCTTATTCGGTTAAATCAAGCAATAGCAGAAAGAAAATACCCCATTGTATTTTCAAGCCATCAGCAGATGAAAGCTTCTGTGCCCGGTCATCCATTTATAGAAGAAAGTTTAAAAAGTATGGATTTCGGTTATCCAGAAGTTGATCCGAATTTTTACCAATCCGGGTCGATTTATCAAGCGCTCCTTTTTTGTAAACAAGAGGAAGAAATGCAATTAGCAAATGAGCATCATACGTTAGACTTTATACGTTGGCATGAATATTCATGTGATATTATTCCAATGGGCGGATCGAAGGCAATAGGTGTTCAAAAATTAATGGAGGCTAGTGGGCTAGCAGTGGAAGATACCTATGCTTTTGGAGATGGCTTAAATGACATGGAGATGCTTAAGGAAATTGGTACTGGTGTAGCAATGGGGAACGCCATTTCTGATTTGAAGCAGGTAGCAGATTATATAACCGATGATGTAGATAAAGATGGGATTGCAAAAGCACTTAAACATTTTGCTTTAATCTAATAATAAGTGAAAAATGAGCAGCTGGTTTTCAGCTGCTCATTTTTATTCTACAGGTTTAGCATTCTCTGGGATAAAGTAGGGGTTTTGTTTATTAATATGATCGTAAAACATGATGCCATTTAAATGATCAATTTCATGTTGGAATACGATAGCAGCATATCCTTTTAAACGTAATTTAATAGCTTCTCCCTCCATAGATATTGCCTTTATGGAAACCCTGGCATGCCTGGGAACATATCCTTCCACATTTCTGTCAACAGATAAACAACCTTCCCCAGATGGAAGATAAGCTTTTTCGACAGAATGACTGATGATTTTTGGGTTAGCAAGACCATAACTATATTTTTTTCCATTTTTATCTTCAAAATGCACCGCAATCAGCCGTTTGTTTATACCTAGTTGAGGAGCAGCTAAACCAACACCAGCACGGAGCCGATATTTTTCTGCTATCTCTTCATCTTGGCTGTTCTTTAAAAATTGCACCATGTCTCCAAGTAATTGTTTATCCGTTTCAGTTAAGGGTATTGTTACTTCATCGGCGACTGTTGTTAATGAAGGATGACCTTCCCGTACGATATCTTTCATAGTAATCATTGTACCACTCCCCATTCTATATCCATCTTTCCAATGAATATTTTATCATATTTATGCCTGTTTCATCATAATTTGCTATAGAATATAGCTATTTCTATAATCTTCTTTCATTAAAGATCATTATTTCTAGTGTTCTATACTTTTTAACGACGTTAATAACATTGAGGTCATCGTTTCATTATTTTTTCTTTTGTACAAGCTGATTTATGTTATACTATTAAACGTATATTTGATTTAGGTTTAGGAGGTTAATAATGTCAATAAAAAAGTCTGTAATCATTGCATTTGGATTCATGCTTTTATTTATAATAACTGCGTGTAGTAATGAAACACCCGAGGAGAAAATACAAAACCATTTGGAGGAAGCAGTAGCATTAGAAGAAGGGTTTGAAAAACAGCAAAGTAAAATAACAGATTTGGAGAAGAAAGAGCAGGAACTATATAAGGAAATTATGGGACTTGGCAAGGATGAAATGGATGAAATCAAAAAGCTTGCTGATCAAGGAATTGAAACAGTTGATAAGCGGGCTAAAGCGATAAAGACAGAGCAGGAAAGTATTGAGAAAGCACAAGAAGAATTTTCTAATACTAAAGAAATTATTGCGGATTTAGAAGGAAAAGAAGGAAAAGAAACAGCTGAAAAAATGATTAATACAATGGATCAACGTTATGATTCGTATGGTAAGTTAAATAAAGCTTATAATAAAGCTCTAAAGCTGGAAAAGGAAATGTATAAATTATTATCGAAAGAAGATTTAAAACAAGAAACCTTAACTGAAAAAATAAATGCTATTAATGAAGCTTACGAAAAAGTGATTGAGTCAAACGAAGCCTTTAATAAGCATACAAAAGCCTATAATGAAATCAAAAAGAAGTTTTATGAACAGACAGGCATAAATGTTACATATGAAGGAGAATCAGACAAAACAACAGAAGACAAGTAAGTGGATGGAGTGGATGAAAAAGAAGCCTGGAACATAAACAGTATATTGAATCAGCCAAACAACCAAATTTAATATACTCCTCTTAAGGGAGACAGATTAAAAAATAATGATCTGTTTTGCTTTAGGAGGAGTTTTTTTACACTATAGGAAAGTATAAGGTTTTTTGGGTTTATAGTATAAGAAAAACAAAGGCTTCCGCCAGACGTGGCGACAAGCCAAGTTTTTCTAATGCCCTATACATCCTATCTAAGTGAATTTAAATAGGAAGTAATAAGTGATTATAAGGATGAAGATACAGGATGAAAGCATGATGTTCAAAATATCAATGTTAATGAAAACGACCTTTAGAAGACGGTGTTGAAAGGTTCGAGATAGAAGGGGAAAGAGGGCTAGCGAATTCAAAACTTTAAAACAATTTTATTCCAAGGAATTTAAACAAGTGACAGTGCCTGATTATTTGACGAAAGTTTATGTTTATAAAGCAGTTGTCTAGAAGTATCATATTTCAAGTAATTCGATACTCAATGAGTGGGTAAATAAGTATCGTGATTATAGATAATTAAAAGACACGAGAAAAGGGAGAGCAACGTTCTATACTAAAGGAAGGAAATCATTTGGGAGAAAAAATAGAGATAGCTGTTTCCTGCTTGGAGCACGAAAAAGATTATCAAGAAACTGCTGGTAAATATAAAGTTTTATACCAATAGGTTTATATAAGGTGCTATGAGACTCCCGCTTCAGGAGTTGGATAATCTGTACCTCTTTACTGTCAAAAGTCCAAGTGGGAACTACCATTACGGTACTAACAATCAGTGAAGGGATGAATGCCCCCCCCCACTGATGGAAGATTCCCTTTAGGGAAGAAACTTCAAATTCATGCTTAAAAGCAAAAGGTTCTTTTAGAATAACAGTAATACAGATGTTAAAATGAACTATAACAGAAACATAGAGAAAGCGTTTTTATGTAGAAGGTTGTTATTCAATTCATGTAAAAATTAATTAAAGGAAACAAAGTGTTTGACCACTAAGAAGAATTGAGCTAGAATTTATATGAAAAGAAATTGTACTAATGATAATTTGCTTTTTTATGTAACAGTTTTGTAACTGGTTATTAGGTGGATGTAATACAAAAAGAGAACACAAATACTATCTGAAGCAAAGTAAGGGATTGTAAATTTAGTGTGCTCTCCCTTTGGGCGTTCACTTATAGATTTATCTTAAGCAAAAAAGGGAATACCTTAAAAGTACAGTTTTTTTCTGATTTTGGGTAGGCTAGAAATGATAATATGAAGATGGATACAGAAAGGAAGAGGTGAACTATTTTGAAACACGTACTAGAGAGTGTTGAAAGTCAGTTCGAAATGTTCCAAATTCTTAACGAAGATGGAAAGATTGTCAATGAAGAAGATGTACCTGATCTTTCGGACGAGCAGTTAAAAGAGCTTATGCGCAGAATGGTTTACACACGAGTGTTGGATCAGCGTTCGATTGCTTTAAACCGTCAAGGTCGTTTAGGGTTCTATGCACCAACAGCAGGACAGGAAGCTTCCCAATTAGGAAGTCAATTCGCACTTGAACAAGAGGATTTTCTATTACCAGGATATCGTGATGTACCTCAATTAATTTGGCAGGGGTTACCATTATACCAAGCGTTTTTATTCTCTAGAGGACACTTCCACGGCAACCAGATGCCTGAAGGAGTTCATGCAGTAAGTCCGCAAATTATTATTGGTGCACAATACGTACAAGCTGCTGGAGTTGCTTTAGGCATGAAAAAGCGCGGCAAGAAAAATGTGGCTGTAACGTATACTGGTGACGGTGGTACGTCGCAAGGCGATTTTTATGAAGGAATTAACTTTGCAGGAGCGTATAAAGCACCAGCAATTTTCTTTGTACAAAATAACCGTTTTGCTATTTCCGTTCCAGTAGAAAAGCAAACAAATGCGAAAACATTGGCACAAAAAGCTGTTGCAGCTGGGATTGAAGGTATCCAAGTAGACGGTATGGATGTACTTGCTGTTTATGCAGCTACGAAGCATGCAAGAGAGCGCGCAATTAATGGGGAAGGACCAATGCTCATTGAAACTTTGACATACCGTTATGGACCACATACGATGGCTGGAGATGACCCAACTCGTTACCGTACGGAAGATTTAGATAATGAGTGGGAAAAGAAAGATCCGCTTGTTCGCTACCGCAAATATTTAGAATCGAAAAATCTATGGTCTGAAGAAGAAGAGAACAAAGTAATTGATCAAGCAAAAGAAGAAATTAAACAAGCGATTAAGCAAGCTGATCAATATCCAAAACAAAAAGTTACCGATTTAATGGCAAATATGTATGAAGAACTTCCATATAACTTGCAGGAGCAAATGGAAGAATATAAAGAAAAGGAGTCGAAGTAAATCATGGCACAAATGACAATGATCCAAGCCATTACAGACGCACTACGCACAGAGCTAAAGAACGATGAAAATGTGCTTGTTTTCGGGGAAGATGTCGGTAAGAATGGTGGCGTGTTCCGTGCCACTGAAGGGCTTCAAGCCGAGTTTGGTGAAGAACGTGTGTTTGATACACCTTTAGCTGAATCAGGTATCGGCGGTTTGGCTATCGGTCTTGGCTTGCAAGGCTTCCGACCTGTTCCTGAAATTCAATTCTTCGGCTTCGTATATGAAGTGATGGATTCAATTAGTGGTCAAATGGCACGTATGCGATATCGTTCAGGTGGCGTCCATCATTCACCTATTACCGTACGTGCACCATTTGGTGGTGGGGTTCATACGCCTGAACTTCATGCCGATTCTCTAGAAGGTTTAGTTGCACAGCAGCCCGGATTGAAGGTTGTAATTCCTTCTACTCCTTATGATGCAAAAGGTTTGCTCATTGCGTCTATTCGCGATAATGATCCGGTTATTTTTCTAGAGCATATGAAGCTATACCGGTCTTTCCGTGGAGAAGTTCCGGAAGAGGAGTATACCATTGAATTAGGAAAAGCAGAGGTTAAGCGTGAAGGTACAGATGTTACGTTGATTGCTTATGGCGCAATGGTTCACGCTTGTCTTAAAGCAGCTGATGAACTAGCTGAAAATGGTATTAATGCTGAGGTTATTGACTTGCGAACTGTATCACCACTTGATATGGAAACGATTATTGAATCAGTTAAGAAAACAAATCGCGTTGTCGTAGTTCAAGAGGCTCAACGTCAAGCGGGTGTTGCTGCAAATGTAGTAGCAGAAATACAAGAACGTGCAATTTTACACTTAGAAGCTCCTGTATTGCGTGTTGCTGCTCCAGACACCGTTTATGCATTCTCAGAGGCAGAAGAGGTATGGCTACCGAACCATAAAGACATCGTAGAAAAAGTAAACAGTGTGATGAACTTTTAATTAAAGAGACAGGAGGTAAAATTTTTATGGCTTTTAATTTTAAATTACCTGATATTGGTGAAGGAATTCACGAAGGTGAAATCGTTAAGTGGTTCGTCAATGAAGGCGACGAGGTAAAAGAAGATGATGTTCTGTGTGAAGTGCAAAACGATAAAGCAGTTGTTGAAATTCCATCACCAGTTGATGGAACTGTGACAAAATTGCATGTAGAAGAAGGGACAGTAGCAGTTGTTGGTGATACAATAATCACTTTTGATGCAGAAGGCTACGAATCAGATGATGAAGAAGAAGCAAGTGCGAATGCTAAAGCTGAAGAAGCTCCAGCTAAGGAAATGCAAGCTGAAACCGCTAATGCTTCAACTGAAGACGAAGAAGATGATGATACGCGTGTAATCGCAATGCCATCAGTAAGAAAATATGCACGTGAAAATGGGGTTTCGATTACGAAAGTTACAGGTACAGGTAAAAATGGGCGTATTTTAAAAGAGGATATCGATGCTTACCTAAGTGGAGATCAGCCAGCTGCCCAAGCAACTGAGACAAAGGATGAAGCAGCACCGAAGAAAGAAACTGCAACAACAGGTGACTTCCCAGAGTCTCGTGAAGCTATGAGTGGAATCCGTAAAGCAATTGCCAATGCCATGGTTAATTCTAAAACGAAGGCTCCTCATGTAACTTTATTGGATGAAGTTGATGTGACAGAATTAGTTGCTCATCGTAAGAAATTTAAAGCAGTTGCTGCAGAACAGGAAATTAAGTTAACGTACTTACCATATGTTGTGAAAGCTCTTGTTTCTGCTTCTAAGAAATTCCCAATGATTAATGCTTCTGTTGATGATGAAACAAATGAAATTGTTCATAAACATTACTACAACGTTGGTATTGCGGCAGATACGGATAAAGGTCTGCTTGTTCCAGTCGTTAAAAATGCAGATCGTAAGTCCATTTTTGAAATCTCTAAAGAGATTAATGAATTGGCAGAAAAGGCTAGAAGTGGTAAACTATCACCTGAAGAGATGAGTGGTGCATCAAATACAATTACGAATATTGGTTCAGCAGGTGGACAATGGTTTACACCAGTGTTGAATTACCCAGAAGCGGTAATTCTAGGTATTGGACGCATTGCAGAAAAACCAGTGGCTCGCGATGGAGAAGTTGTAGTTGCACCTGTACTTGCATTGTCATTAAGCTTTGATCATCGTATTATTGATGGAGCAACTGCACAGCATGCTCTAAATCAAATCAAGCGATTATTAAGCGATCCACAACTAATTATGATGGAGGCGTGAGTTTATGGTAGTAGGAGATTTTCCAATTGAAGTAGACACACTTGTCATTGGAGCAGGTCCTGGCGGTTATGTTGCTGCTATTCGTGCTGCCCAGTTAGGACAAAAAGTAACGATTGCTGACAAAGGCGCTTTAGGTGGGGTTTGTTTAAACGTTGGATGTATTCCATCCAAAGCGTTAATTCAAGCTGGACATTTGGCACAACAAGCTCATGGAAATGAAGAATTGGGAATTAAAACAGAAAATGTGACTGTTGACTTTTCCAAAGTACAAGAGTGGAAGGGCAGTGTCGTTAAAAAGTTAACCTCTGGAGTAGAAGGCCTGTTAAAGGGAAATAAAGTGGATATCGTGAAGGGTGAAGTATATTTTGTAGATAAAAATACAGCGAAGATTATGGATGAGAAGAAGTCTCAAACATATACGTTCAATAACTGTATTATTGCTACAGGGTCAACACCAATTGAAATTCCTAACTTTAAATTTTCAGATCGTGTATTAGACTCCACTGGTGCATTAAACCTTAAAGAGATTCCAAAGAAAATGGTTGTCATTGGCGGCGGATATATTGGTACAGAGCTCGGAACTGCTTATGCAAATTTTGGAACGGAAATCGTTGTTCTTGAAGGTGCAAAAGAAATTTTAGGCGGTTTTGAAAAGCAAATGAGCCAAGTAGTGAAGAAACGCTTGAAGAAAAAAGATGTTACCATTATTACAGAAGCAATGGCTAAAGGCGTAGAAGAGACGAAAGACGGTGTCAAAGTAACCTATGAAGTTAAAGGTAAAGAAGAGACCGTGGAAGCTGATTATGTATTAGTTACTGTTGGTCGTCGTCCGAATACAGAAGATCTTGGTCTAGAACAAGTTGGAATTGAAAAAGACGATCGCGGCTTGATTAAAATTGATAAGCAATGCCGTACCAACATGGACAATATCTATGCAATCGGCGATATCGTAGCTGGTCCTCCATTAGCTCATAAAGCTTCTTATGAAGGAAAAATAGCTGCAGAAGCAATTAGTGGTGAGAAAGCAGAAATCGACTACTTAAGCTTGCCGGCAGTTGTCTTCTCAGACCCAGAATTGGCTACAGTTGGTTATACGGAACAAGAAGCAAAAGATGCAGGATATGATGTCAAAGCTGCGAAGTTCCCATTTGCTGCTAACGGTCGTGCATTATCCTTAAATGATAGTGATGGATTCATGAAGCTCATTACTCGTAAAGATGATGGCTTAGTTATTGGTGCACAAATCGCTGGACCAAACGCAAGCGATATGATTTCAGAACTAGGGCTTGCAATTGAAGCTGGTATGACAGCAGAAGATATTGCATTAACTATTCACGCTCACCCAACCCTAGGTGAAATTACGATGGAAGCTGCTGAAGTAGCGCTAGGTACACCTATTCATATGCTATAATATTTAAAGTAAAGAGCTGTTCTATTTTCAGAGCAGCTCTTTTTTTAAAGGATAAGAAAATATAAAATGAGGTACTTGGGATAACGAAATAACCGAATAGCTAAGTTCGGCTCATGAGCCCAGCAACGATGCGACTTTAGAAATGCGTCCTACAATAAGTCAAGTCATTATCGGTTCGTCGCTAAGAGGAAGGCCAACTAAACACAGGTTTGCTACTCTGTCGTCGGTATACTCCTGTTGCAGGAGCATGATTCCTAAAACTTTAGTTGATTCGATCCATTCGCTACGTTGCTAAATGGGTGCTCTGCGCATTTGTTCCTCTATAGGAAAGTATAAGGTTTTTTTGTTATAGTATAAGAAAAACAAAGGCTTCCGCCATAAGACTTGGCGACAAGTCAAGTTTTTCTAATGAATATAACAACATTGCTAGATAGTATGTTAAATATAAAACAAACTACACATTAACTTTTAAAAGCGTGCGGCATTATTTTAGCTCCGGAAATAAACGTAGACTAAAACTGTGAAAAAACATCGTTGAGTTCCTATGGTTATTAGCGCTTACATAAAGTGAAAAAGATCCCCAGGGTTGTTTGCAACTCCTGGTTGTTTCAGATGCTTCGGATTTTTACTTGATAAAATAGCGATGTCTTAGTCTCAAGGAGGTAAGGGGAATAGGAAAAATAAGGCGATTGTTAAGACGTTGCAACTGTTTTGTTACTTGAAAAAATGAAGTGAAAATGATTTGTAAGCTTCAATAAAGAAATAGTTTGATTTCGTAGTGGGTCTGTATAATATACTAAGTAAAATGGCTCCGTTTTAGTGATCAACAGTAAACGGTAGCAATTTGATAAGAGTATATAGGGTATGACGTTAGGAGTATGTGATATTTCACAACAAATTTTTAAGTTTGTTTATTATTTCTTGTTTTGACGCTTGTCCAGCAATACGCTCTACCATTTTATCATCTTTCCTAATAATTAAAGTAGGATATTTAGGATCAATTTCATCTTCGACTTCATCAAATGTGACTTCTCTAGTTTTCACTTCACTAAACTCGGATGGATAATCCGCTTTTATTTCAATAATAGCATCAAAATATAAGTTTTCTAATTGGTTATTGTTTTGGTGCGTATAAAAAATGACATCATAGTCTTTTGGTTGAAAGGAAATAATATTAATGGTTGAAGCACTGAAAGTATCACAGCCAGTGACTAGAACCAATGCAATCATCAGACAAATAATTAACTTTTTGATAATCCTCACCTGCTTGTCATTTATTGTCGATAGGCTTAGTTTAACAAATTTGAACGGTAGTATGCTCTATGTAATTCAACTGTTATAAAGTTGATAACGCTATGTTAGAGTTAGTAATATAGGATAACAAAAAGTAAAGATTGTTACATGAACTATTACTAGACGGAAGTTACTAAATCTGAAGAACATCGTCTATAAAGTGAGAATTAAATAGGTAAAGGAGGTTTTCTCATATATAAAATTTGATTTTGCTGAATGAACGACAGGTGAGTAAAAAAACATTTCATGACGGGAAAAATGCTGTTAAACAACAATATAATCTTATATTAAGTGCACGAGGTAACTAGCAATAAGGCGGGGGCTGCTTTCGAAACTATATTGTGAAACCCTAGGAGGATAGGTGTAGTTAAAACTGGAAGTCAACATCTGGTTCCTGTTCAGTGGCCGCTAAGTCATACCTAAACCGATATTAATCATCCATAAGTGGTGCTTAAAAGCCCCTTCCACTAATGAAAGCCTCACATTTATCCGCATATAAGGTGTGTAAGGCTTCCCTCCCACTTCAGAAGTTGGATAGTCAAGTACAGCAACAAATCTAAATGGGGGATAACAGCACCTAAATGCTTGATTCGTCCATCTAACAATCAGCGCGGGATGAATGAATCCCCCATTAATGGAAGCTTCATTTTATAGACAAAAAAAGCTAGAGCAATTTAGCTCTAGCTTTTTCTTTTACCTGTTAGATCAAGCTCTTTTGCCTCTTGCTTAAATGATTTTACAAGCGAGAAAATGACTAAAATCATGATAATGGCAAAAGGAAAAGCTGCTATAATAGAAGCAGTTTGTAATGCATTCAACCCACCTTGCCATAACAGTACTGCGGCTGCACTTGATTGAATAATCCCCCATATAAATTTAACTGAGTTAGCAGGGTCTAAGCTTCCTCCGGTTGTTTGCATTCCAAGAACAAAAGTTGCTGAGTCCGCAGATGTAATGAAAAAGGTACAAATCAATAGAATAGCAATAATGGATATTACAGTACCAATTGGAAAGTGTTCCAAAACAGCAAACAAGGCTGTTTCCTCTCCAAGTTCATTAATTGTCTGCATAATGTTTGCACCTTTGAAGGTTTCTAAATGGATAGATGATCCCCCAAATACAGAGAACCATAACGCTCCAAATATAGTAGGTACAAGTAGTACGCCCAATACAAATTCTCTTATTGTCCTTCCTCGGGAAACCCTTGCAATGAAAGTTCCTACAAATGGCGCCCAAGCAATCCACCAAGCCCAATAAAAGAATGTCCAGTTATTAAGCCATGTGGAATTTTCTTCGTTAAATGGAGTCATGCGCAGACTCATACTAGGAAGGTTCTGAATATAACTTCCTAAAGTTGTGGTAAAGTAGTTCATTATAAAATTGGTTGGACCCAAGAACAATACAAATAGCATAAGTAATACGGCTAGGACAAGGTTGGCATTACTTAAATAT
Organism: Roseburia sp. 1XD42-34; assembly: GCF_009917385.1. GTDB lineage: Bacteria > Bacillota > Bacilli > Bacillales > Amphibacillaceae > Virgibacillus. Next base: position 28,432 of record NZ_QWLJ01000032.1, read on the forward strand.
TTAATTCCTCTGTTTAGTCCAGACATAGCTGAAGTCATATATAAGACGGTAACAATTCCAATGATGATTAATTGAAGTGTAATAGTTGATTCAATCCCGGTAACGTATGAGAGCCCACCGCTAATTTGAATGGCTCCCAAACCGAGAGAAGTAGATACACCAAATACTGTGGCAAAAACAACAATAAAATCAATTGTTGTTCCTAAGGCGCCTTTAATTCGATCACCAAACAACGGTTCAAGAACGGCGCTTACAACTCCTGGTGCTTGCTTACGAAATTTAAAGTATGCTAATGCTAAGGCAATTGTAGCGTATATAGCCCAAGGGTGAACACCCCAATGGAAAAAGCTGTATTGCATCGCTGTTTTAGCAGCATCATTAGTTTCTTCCGCTCCAAAAGGTGGATCATGAAAATGAGATAAAGGTTCAGCTGCTCCCCAAAATACAAGACCAATACCCATACCAGCACTAAATAACATAGCAAACCATGTTAAGTAGCTGTATTCTGGTTTGTCTCCGGGGCGACCTAATTTGATATTGCCATATTTTGAAAAAATGAGATAGATCGCAAAAATAACAAACGAGGTTGCACTCAATAAGTAAAACCAACCGAACTCATCAACAAGAAATGATTGAATTATATTCGTGACGTTATCTAAGTTGGCATTAGGCAATACGTCTTTCGGAATTATTCCCCAAATAATGAATAGTACTGCGACAATTGCTGAAATATAGAATACTCGCGTTACTTTCTTCACAAAAATAATCCTTTCTAATTTTATTTTTTGGATAGCTATGTAGACGTACTTATTGTATTAAAACATAAGCGCTGGATTTGTTCAAATAACAAACCTTATTCTTTTACTATTTCCTGTCCAAGTCTAAACATACTAAAATTGTGCTAAGCTTGTATTCATTCTATTTTCAAGCATAAAAGAAAAAAACGTTGAAAAATGAATCCATTTTCGAATAATTATGTATATACTTTGAGTAAAAGTACCATTATCTAAGAAGAATTTCTGTCAAATTCCTTAATTATGCACATTGATAATTCTTCGTTCTAATATTATCTATCAATTATCCTAGTGCGTTACCTTTATATCCGACCGTTCGAGCTGCTAAATAGAGCAGTTTTAAGATTGAAGTCTTGCCTTTTTAAAGCCAAACTTATCGTACGATAAGTACAAGCATTCAGGGTAGCTACCAAAGCGTTGATACTCTTTTGAACAAAGTCTCGTTTTTATTCTATCTTATCGTTCAAATAAATAAACATGTCTCGTACAAAAATGGATTCTTATCGTATTTGAAGTCGAAACCTGTAGATTATTGTTGTCAATTAATTTCCAGCAGTCTATAATAGAATGGAGATTTTATACAGTTGATCGGGACAGGAGGACCTATATGAAAAAAGCTATTTTAATGGTCACTTTCATCTTAACTACATTATTTATCGTCGCATGTGGAGCGGATAAAGAGAATGCTCAACCCACAAATGCAGATAGATCGAAAGAAGAAAAGAAAGATGATCAGCAGCAAGAAAAACAGAACGAAGCGGACAAGGAAGAAGCTAATCAGGAGGATAAAAGCGAAGATAGGCAAGAAAATCCTGAAAAAGAAAAACCTAAATATCAAGTTTCTGAAGATGCAATGATTGTGCCAATAAACGAAGGTACGAATGAGAAAGTTGTGCTTTTAACGATCGATGATGTTCCAGATAAGCATGCATTGGAAATGGCCAAAACATTAAAGAATTTAAATGCAAATGCAATCTTCTTCGTGAATGGTCACTTTCTGGAAACACAAGAACAAAAGGATATGCTGAAAGAAATTCATGAGATGGGCTTTGTAATTGGCAACCATACATATAGCCACCCTAAGCTTCCGGATTTGTCAGAACAGGAACAAACAGAAGAAATCGTTCGTGTAAGTGATCAGATTGAAGAAATTATTGGAGAACGTCCGAAATTTTTCCGTGCACCGCATGGTATGAATAGTGATCATTCTAAGCAAGTAGCTAAGGAACAAGGGATGGTCGTTATGAACTGGACGTATGGTTACGATTATTTTGCGCCTTATCAAGAGGCTAATAAGCTAACAGAAGCCATGGTGAGCGGAGAAGGTCCTGAAGTGGATGTTACTTATTCTTTACTAAAGCCAGGAGCAAATTTGTTAATGCATGATCGCGAATGGACAAACAAAGCGTTAGCAGATATTGTTAAAGGCTTACGTGATAAAGGATATGAGATAGTAGATCCGAAGCTTATCCAAACATTGGAGGGGGAGTAGGAGAAGTTTAACGACGTTTACTTGAGCTTTTGAATAACTGAATATAGAGACTCCATATGTTGAACTGTACCCCATCATAGATTCATTCTGTTATCGGAAATCCAACTAATATGGAGTCTTTTTTGTGTTGTGTAATGGCAAACAACAAATAGAGATATTTCTGCAATGTGATTTACTTGAAAGTTTTGTATCTTTTTTAAAGTTGGAACGAAGAATACAATTCTTGCTGATGAAAAATAGCGTTCTAATTGAATGTGTCATACTAAATGGGGTTGATTTTTGTATTGTGACATATTATAATATGAATACGTTATCATAACGAAAAGGGGTTGGTCTTGTGGGCACAGTAGTTTGCCAAGAATGCCAAACAATCATTGAACAGTATGAAGAAGAGAAAGTAACAACTCTTTATGGTACATGTCCGACTTGTCGTGAAAATAAATAAGCTATACAAAAAAGCTGCCTCAAGCAGCTTTTTTGTATAGCTTACAATGTCAAGTACTTTTTTCAAGTTTGAGTAACTCTAACAGACCTACTGTAGTTATCATTTTTTATAAGTAGCATTTAACCAATTTTTTTATGAAAAAGGCTTTATTTTCTTGATTCAGAAATGGGTTTTCACTCGATTCTTATTTGCATTGATGCAATCTGGCATGGAGTACAAAATAGATAAATAACGTACTAATTCGCATTTACAGGTCGAGTGGGGTAAGGCTAAACATCGAGGTCAAATCTACCTAAGCAAAATTAGATCCGATCTCCACTCGAATCAAGAGAATGGAGCATGTATATTTTTATTCATTTACGCAACTAACGGTAAAGTTATCTTTTTAAGGTCTTCTGTTTTGTAATTATATGTTGAATTATCCTATTTTAAATGGTTCGTTCTTGCAAGCAAAAGCAATTTTAAAGAATTTATTTCCCATTGCGATATATATTGCGCCAGCTTTTTTATCCTTATCTTTCAAGCCGTTTGCGAAAGGAGTTAAAACGTCATTGTGAACTGAAAGGCTTTTTCCCTGCATTGTATACACCTCTCCTTAAATTTGCGTTCCCTTGGTTAGAAATACGTCCAGCATATCCGTTTCCAGATCCTGATTGTTTGATAACAGGATTGGTGCCAGTTTTTTTAATAAGATAAGAAATAATAAAATAAGGTGCTTGGGGATAACGAAATAACCGAATAGTGACGTCTCGCTCATGAGCCCAGCAACGATGCGACTTTAGAAATGCGCCCTCCGGTAAGGTCTTATCAGTTCGCCTGTAAGAGGAAGGCCGACAAAAACGGGCTTGCCGCCACAGACGTCGGCATACCCCGATTTTAGTGCATGATTCCTTTATCCCGTAAAAAGGCGTAGACTCCCACGGTCTCACGGCTAAGAATGGAAGATGTGAGCTGAACAAGTCGAAGTGGGAGGTAACAGCACCTAAATTCCGATTCATTCAAGGGCCTTTAGGTCATACCCTTGGGTTACTAGCCATCAGGAGGGATGAAGAAAAACCTCGCTGATGGAAGGTTCGCTTTATCTTTCGTCAATTCGTTCGATTCCTACGTTGCTAAACGGGCGCATCCTGGCAAATTTTATCCATTCCATTGAAAGAACACAAAATCATGCCAATGATAATGGGAAAATTGTTTGCATCTCCCTCTGCTTTTGCTTACACTGAAAAGTATTGATAAATATGAATGTGCAAATGGAGGAAATGAGATGAGTTATCATTATCCAATTGATGATACTTGGACAAAAGAAGAAGTTATTCAAGTTGTCCAGTTTTTTAGTTTGATTGAGCAGGCGTATGAAAAAAAAGTGGAAAAAGACATTTTGTTGGCTGCTTATCGGGGATTTAAACAAGTAGTTCCAAGTAAAAGTGAAGAGAAGAAATTGTTTGCAACTTTTAAACAAGGTTCAGGATATTCAAGTTTTCATGTCATTAAACAAGCGAAGGAAACGGAAGAACATTTTATAATGATGGATAAAACAAAAGGGAAGAAGCTTAAATAAAAGTGCTTCTTTCCTTTGTTGTATCAATGAATTGCTTTTTCTACATCGTGAGAAAGAACTGTCTATAACCATTTAGTTGTATGGTTAGCTTTTTAAAGCAAGTTTATAAAAAGGAATTAATGGCTCAACCGTAGCTTTCAATTCCTTTAAAAAGTATTGTCCGTTATAAATGCGCTCATCTTCTTTAGAAAAATGTTGCCCTATTAAAAACTCTGCTTTTTTTACATCTCTAAATCTTTCTAAATCTTGTCTGTTTAGTTCTTGTAATGGTTTAGCGTCTTTTTTAGTATGATCCAACGAAAAAACAAAGCTCTCCGGGAGTTGTTTCAATTGCTCGAAATGATCCAAAAATGTTTGTGCGATGGCTGATTTATGATCTAATTCATAAATCAGTGCTAACCAGACAAACACATGATCATCGAATACCCCTACTTGAAAGTGTGGGTGCTTTTTATACCCTCGCTTATTATTTGCTACTGCTAACCATGTATCTTTTGGTGGATTTACTGTTCTTCTCGCATGTTTAGCGATATGTAGAAACATTTCATTTCCTAGTTGTGTTGCTAGATGGTCTACTAATTCGTTGCCGATCTCTTGAAATTTGGGCTGAATTCTAGTCTGAATGGCTTTCATCCTATTTTCGAGCCCGTCAATAGAAAACGTATCAAAATCTGCTTTTTCAAAGCCATTAAATGTCATTTATATCGTCCTTTCCGGTAGATTATATCCACATGCTAATGTGAAATTTGACTGGAAATGGTAATCCATTCACGTTATCATCATTATTTAATATGAAAGAATACAAGTCAAGCTATACATGTTATCATTCTTAAATGGTTATGAATACACATTAATTTACTCTGGAGTTTAAATATGACAAAAAAGGGAATAGGTGAAGACAGCAAGCATTGCATTGTCTAGAACATGTTGTTTTGTGAGCGTCTGTAGTTGTCAGATTATCTATTTGTAACGATGACTTTAAAGTAAGCTCGTAACTGAGTCGTTAGTCGAACCAAATTTAAAAAACGGTCATAAAATATGTAAAGCCCCCTAAAATTTGAAGCTTTGGATAGGATGTGAAAGATTTGAAGTACGTAATGGAAACTTTACGTAAAAAAGAAGCTCGGGAAAAGTTACCAGTGATTCGCATGGAAATTGATTATGAATTAGTAACACTTTATGATGCAATGAAGCAGGATGATACGGTTGCTATTATAAAAAGTAAAGAACGGTTAATCAATTTAAGGAAGCAATGGCTGGAAATGGAGGATCGAAAGTGAGCAGAAGTGAAAACCTTCCATTGTCGAAACTTACGATTGTCCTGATCGCTTTTTATCCCGTTTACAAGGTACTTGTAAGACGGCCCACTTCAAGGAGTTGGATAAGCTGTACTGTAGAAGTCTAAGTGTGAGATAACAGCACCTAAATGTCCTATTTCGTAAGCGACCTTTAGGTCATACCATTTCGGTACAATCGGTGGGGAATGAATAAAAACCCTCTACTAATTGATTACTTTATTTGCCATCTGTAAAAGCAATGTATTCCCCGCCAGCGATGTTATTTTCAAAATGGTTTCTTAAAAAATTAATAGCGATAATTCGAGAACTCAGAAATGATCGGTTTCTTAATGAAGTAAGAATAAAGAAAATGCTACATTGCATAAGGCTTCTATATGAAAAGCTTCCTTTATAGTTCGGGATTGGGAGACATGTAAAACTTCATGACGGAACATCTAAAATTTGGTACTATTATAGGTAGTATTGAATGGAGGAATATACAGATGAATAAAGCGCAGCGTGATATCATTTTTTCCCAGGCTAAACAATGGATATATGAAGCAGGTGCAAAAATAAGAGAACAAATCCATAACCCGTTAACTATTAGTACCAAATCCAACCCCAATGATTTGGTAACGGAGATGGACCGTTCGACAGAAGCTTTTTTTGCTGAAAATATTAAGCGCACCTACGCTGATCATTTGATTTTGAGTGAAGAAGGATATGGAGATCAGTTAGACTCTATGGACGGAATTGTTTGGATTATTGATCCGATTGATGGTACGATGAATTTTGTCCACCAAAAAAGAAATTTTGCAATATCAATTGGCATATTTAATAATGGTGTTGGTGAAATTGGATTTATTTATGATGTTATGGAAGACGTCCTATACAGTGCGAAAAAAGGTGAAGGTGCTTTTAAAAACAATGAGAGGCTATCACAGCTTAATCGTGGTGTTCCTTTCCAGCAAGCGATGATTAGTATGAACCATTTTTGGTTATGTGAAAATCGCTTAGTGGAAGAAAAGCGGATGCAACAACTTGTAAAAGACGTAAGAGGGACACGCACTTATGGTTCTGCTGCATTGGAATTTGCTTACGTGGCAGAAGGTATAATGGATAATTATTTAACGTTAAGTCTTTCTCCGTGGGATTATGCTGCGGGAATGGTGATTGTAAACGAAGTTGGTGGTGTAACGACTACGATTGATGGTGATAATATTGATATGCTCTCTAAAACCTCAATTGCAACCGGGAATCCTGTGATACAAGAGAAAATTATAACCGATTATATAAAGCAGGCAAGGAAGTGAATCTTATCACTCCCTTGTTTTTTTAAAACGGATGCCCGTTCCCATAAATCCAAAGCCTAACAATAAAAATAATATAACGAGCCAAATATTACGATAAGCAATAGCGGCGCCTACACCTATAAACATTGAGATGACAAGCATAGCTAAAAGCAGCATTGGTATATTTAGTTTTTTCATCTTCCCATCCACCTCTTTTTCACCATCTAGTATAAAGGAATTTAGGCTGGAGTTCAAAACGTAATGCGTTGCTTAAGGAGATTATAACTGGCGAAAGGAAACATTATTTAGTATGATGGTACATGGATGACGAGATATATAATTATGGGGGATGGCTATGGAAGGAAGTTTCAGCTTTGTTTTCAATTTTCTTTTAGAACAATTTGGAGCCGAAAATATGTTTTTGACTTTATACATTTTGAATTTAATTTTTAGTGTTATTTCGTTTAAGCTGGGGTTTGCCAGAAAACTTTCGCCTTTAAAAACGGTTTTTGTATATACCATGCTCGCAATTGGAGTTTACTTACTAACTATATTTAGTATATTTCAACTCCCAATAACAGAAAGCTTAATAGTGATATCTGCGGTTTTAGCGATTTATCGATTTCGTTTGCATCGTGAAAGAAAAAATCGCTAGCATTGTGTTTTTACATAGGAAGCTAATTAAATTGATCCTGGCGTCTGGGGGAACGGTCTCAGCAGAACCGCTTTACGATCTTAAAGATCTTAAAAACCAGAAGAGTCTTTGATTCTTCTGGTTTTTAATGTTACTAAACGGTATAGCTATATAAAATCATCGGCTGGCTTTTTTGCTGTATATAAGCGGAAATTTCCAGTTGCGTGGCGTTCCTTCGTTTTTTTGCCAATTCTATCATAACAAGCTTGGCATAAATGCATATGGATTCTTCTGTTTCTTAAGCGTTTAGCTTCAAAGCAGTGGTCATGAATACTTTCCACCGTATCGCAAATTGTACATTTCACTTGCATAATTTCACCTCAAAATCGAAGAATAAGCATAAAGAACCATAAAAACTAAGCTAACTTGACTGTAGCTTTATTTCAAGAAATAAAATATATTATTTTTTAGTATAGCACATTCTTATGTTTGATGAAATAGCGGAAAGGGTAATGGTAATTAACTAAGACAAGAAGGAGCGATTCGATGAAAAAGAAATATTTATATTCCGCTGCTGGAGCTGCAGGCGTTATTGGAGCTACAGTAGCTGGGTATTTTCTAAAGGATAAAGAAAATAGGGACATGGTAAAACAGAAAGTAAAAAGTTACCAAAATAGTATCCGCACCACTTTTGAGGATGCAGGGGTACCAGATCAGTCTGAGAACCAGGATTTAGCACAATTAGAAAATGCTAAAATGGTTTCGGAAGGCTCACAGTTTGGAGTTCAATATTACGCACAAAACAAAGAGCCCAATACAAGTGAATATCAGCAATAAAAAAATTCCGCTAATTATAGCGGAATTTTTTTATTGCTGAGGTAAGATTAATGTTTATCTCATGAGTGGATAGTAAAATCTGCTATCCAATCTACAAGGTGAAATTAGGGATAAACGTGGGATCCAACTGAAATGACATGACGAGATTCGGCTTCGTGTCTTTTCAGTTGTACCCTTCATTCATTTGGGATGACATGAAAACCCCCTCTAATTGAAAATTCACTTGCCTTACAAGCGGTATTCATATAGTCGCTCGTGAAACGAAAAAGCTGCTCCAGCTAAAAAGCCGATCGTCAAAGTGAAAAAGTCGTTCATAATTAGCTTGGGATAATGCATTTTTCCATTATTCTATCGCTTACCAGGGAAAATCAAGGTGTTTGAAATTAGAGAGCACACTTCCATTATATTAAGGTTCATTATGCTTATAATGATTAGATTGTTCTTCCTCGGTATTTTCCAGTTGCTCTTTTTCATTTTCAGGGATAACTTCTTTATTTGGGTCACTTTCCTTTGGTCTATTTTTATTAATCGGAAACTCAGGCATATACCGTCCAACAACTGCGGCTAATTCATCTACAATGCCGTAGATAGGATGTCCTTGTTCGATTTTATCGGCCATCCCGCGAATTCTTTCATTGGCATCCGCATCGGCAATAACGACAGCAGTTTTGCCATAAGGATCATCATACAACGCCTCTAATACACTGTATTTAATAGTACCCACTCTAGAACGGTCCAAGTCTTTATCCACATCTATCCCTACTACTGCATAAGGTCCAGCAACGACAGAAACAGCATCATTTACGTTAGGAACGTCGCTAGCGATATTTGCCAAATGATCAGCGATTTCGGTGTTGGATAATTGTTGTGGTTGATTTGGATCTGAGTTTTTTACTTGTTCGAATTGTTTATCTGTTTCTTCGTTCGAAATTGCTTCTTCACGATTTTCTTGATTACAAGCTGTAAAAACAAACAAGCTAAAAAGTGTGATTGTTATAAGAGACAATCTCATCATCATTCCTCCATCCATAAATCCAATTACAATTATTTTGCATAGAAGTTAAGAAAATATACAAATTGGATGAAGGCGACGTTAGGTGGAAAGAGTTTCAGTTTTTTACAGCAGAAGAGGGGGAAGAACAGTTATATATAAACTGCTATTGTGTAGAGCTCTCTTTGAGGGTATAACAGGCAGCGAAGAAATCCCTCGCTGTCTATGAAGGATATTATTAAATCCATATTTTATCCGGTCTAAGGGGGCTAGCAACCGAAAAAAAAGCTACGAAATAAATGACTATATGCTGTTTAGGATAGGGGATAGAGAGATTCGGCTGTTGGAAGACCCCATTTCAGAAGTTGAATAATCCGTACTGCAACAAGTCTAAGTGAGAGATAACAGCACCTAAATGCCCGCTTCGTTCATCTGACAATCAGTCAATCAGCGGGGAATAAATGATACTCCCACTGATTGATAGATTCACTTTATTGAATAGAGATACCTTTAATATGTGTTATCGGATTATTTTTGTTTGTTCCGTCCTTATAGTATAGATGTACGGGGCCATCGGTTCTTAATGGCTTTCCATCTTTTGAAAATAAGAAATAACTATTAAATAATTCAACTAATGGAATGGTGACGTTTCCAATCTCACGAATCAAAACAGCTTCTGTAGCATCAGCTTTAATTTCTGCGTGATTTAAAAAATCTTCCAATGGAATAACATAAGAGCTCTTTAAAATTTTATCACGTTCATAGCGTTTTATACTGCGATTTACTGGTGGCTTCACTTGTTCAGAAACTTCTTTTTCCCATCTTTCTGAAGCTCGTTTTAAATCATTTTCATTATCCTCTAAAACGTTACTGCTGTCTGTAAATGCATGTTCCCATTCAATTTTACGATCATCAAATATCCAAACGGAAGGATCTAATGTAATGGGGTATGTAACTTTACCTTTAATTGGTACGATCATAATCATCACCTCATATTTGATTTCCTATTTAGGATAGCAAACCTTAAAGATAATTTCATTCATTTCGAGCTACGTTCGAATTAAAAATCAATATAAAAACGGAAGTACTTTACTTCTTTTTCAAAAAAAATATTCTAGTTATATGATAATAGTAAAAAAGTGGAAAGTAACCGGAAATCCTGTTATGGTAAACATAAAGGAGAAAACTCGCTATCTAAAGAGGTTTTAAAGCTTTTTTAACTAATCGTAAGAACTACAGAAGAGAAGCTATAATGAATTTTTTTACAAAAAGTAGGTAGTATCTTGTAAACGGTAACGGAGGGATAAAACACTCGCTTTCATTGGATTTAGAACAACCATGAAAAAATATTTTTTTATTTGCATTTTAGTTGTACTAACGATAATATAATATAGAAAGAAGTCTTTGATAACGGAGGGGATAGATTTGATGCCAGAGGTGACTGTAAATCATCGCGAAAAAGCCCATGCCCTTCTCAAGGCTGATGCTGATAAAATTTTGCGACTCATAGAAGTTCAAATAGATAATTTAACAATGCCACAATGCCCATTATATGAAGAGGTATTGGATACACAAATGTTTGGGCTTTCCAGGGAGATTGATTTTGCTGTTCGTTTAAACTTAATTAGCGAAAGTGAAGGTAAAGCAATTTTAGAAGATCTGGAGAGGAAGTTAAATATTCTGCACGAAGCAGCGCAAAATTCCGTATAATCCTACTTATCTTCGGTTTTTGCGAGAATTTAAAAAGCAAAAACTTTGCCTGCATAATCATATCGGCAAGGTTTTTTTGTTTCAAATATCTGTAATCGGGGCTTGCAATTAGGAAAGAATCGGCTTACAAGAGTGAAAATGTAAAAATAAAGCACGAATCAGCGTGTAGAAGCTACTTAAAATGTATAGATTTAAATAATTTATTACGTTTCCTTATAGCCATTTCTTGGACAAGCTCTTGTATTACATATTTAGTAGGGAGAAGAATATGTTACATAAATTAAAAGATTATGATTACACACTATTAATAACACCAATTTTATTGGCTGCTTTTGGTTTAGTAATGATTTATAGTGCAAGTATGGTTTTCGCAGTTGTTCAAGGGCAACCTGCAAATCATTATTTAACCCAGCAAGCTGTTCGATTTGCAATGGGCTTGGTTGGATTCATTATTTGTTGTGCTTTTCCATATCGGTACTATCAAAAATTAATCAAACCGATTATACTTGGTGTAATACTATTATTAATAGGAGTATTATTGTTTGGTTCAACAGTCAATAATGCGCAATCCTGGTTTTTGGGAATTCAACCAGCAGAATTTGCTAAACTTGCCATCGTTATGTATTTAGCATCTGTATACTCTAAAAAACAGGAGTATATTCGTGAATTTAGTCGGGCGGTTTTACCTCCCCTTGTCATAACAGGGGTTATCTTAGCGCTTATTGTTCTGCAGCCGGACATTGGTACAGCTTCGATAGTCTTTCTCATCGCTTGTTCGGTTATTTTTAGTTCAGGTATTCGTTTCAAGCATTTATCATTACTTATATTCATTGGTGTTGTGTTTTTGTTGTTGGCATTACCTTTTATGGCTACCGATGAACGACTTACTCGATTTACAGGAGCTTATCAGCCATTTGAAACTCCTGATTCTCATGGGTATCAGTTAATCCAATCTTATGTTGCTATCGGCAATGGCGGACTGACTGGTGAAGGATTGGGGCAAAGTGTACAAAAGCTTGGATACTTAACAGAAGCACACACAGATTTCATTATGGCAATTGTTGCAGAAGAGTTGGGTTTTATCGGTGTAGTTATTGTTATTGGTTTGTTAGCTATCATTGTTTTAAGAGGGATATTTATCTCTAGAAAAGCAAAGGACAGCTTTGGCGCTTTATTGGCAATTGGTATTTCATCCATGGTAGGAATACAGGCGTTTATTAATTTAGGCGCCATAAGCGGGTTGCTGCCGATCACAGGTGTGCCATTACCCTTTGTCAGTTATGGCGGTTCATCTCTTTTGGTGTTATTAATATCAATGGGGATTTTAAATAATATAGCTATGCATATAAAAAAAAGAGAAATGGAACCAGCAGAAGAAAAACAAAACAATCGTCACATATCACAAACATATCGAGGAGGAAGATCATGGCACAACTCAAACAGATCAACAAAATATTAGTTGCCAACCGTGGGGAAATTGCGATTCGGGTGTTTCGGGCTTGTACCGAATTAAATATTCGTACAGTCGCTATTTATTCTAAAGAAGATTTAAGTTCCTATCATCGCTATAAAGCGGATGAAGCGTATTTAATTGGAGAAGGGAAAAAGCCGATTGACGCTTACTTAGATATCGAAGGAATTATCGTATTAGCGAAACGTGTGGGCGTCGATGCGATCCACCCCGGATACGGTTTTTTATCTGAAAACATTAATTTTGCAAAGCGCTGTGAAGAAGAAGGGATTATCTTTATCGGTCCTACAAGTAAGCATTTGGATATGTTTGGTGATAAGGTAAAAGCCCGCTATCAAGCTACACAGGCTGGATTGCCGATTATACCAGGAAGCGATGGTCCTGTTTATTCACTTGAAGAAGTGGAGAGATTTGCAGATAAACATGGGTTCCCGATCATTATTAAAGCTTCTTTAGGCGGTGGTGGACGAGGTATGCGAATTGTCCGCAGTAAGCAAGGACTTGCAGAGGCGTATGATCGAGCGAAATCAGAGGCTAGAGCCGCTTTTGGTAATGATGAAATCTATTTAGAAAAACTGATTGAAAACCCAAAACATATCGAAGTTCAAATAATTGGTGACCAGCATGGGAATATTGTTCATTTGTACGAGAGAGACTGTTCAGTACAGCGGAGGCATCAAAAGTTAGTAGAAGTGGCACCGAGTACATCGCTTTCTGAAGATTTGCGCATGCAAATATGTGAAGCTGCGGTCAAACTTATGAAAAATGTAGATTACTTAAATGCTGGTACCGTTGAATTTTTAGTGACCAAGGATAAATACTATTTTATAGAAGTAAATCCGCGTGTACAAGTTGAACATACGATTACCGAAATGATTACAGGCGTTGACATTGTTCAGACGCAAATAAAAGTTGCCGAGGGAAGGAACTTACATGATGGATCGATTGGAATTCCAGAGCAAGATAAAATTGTTACCATAGGTTACGCCATCCAATCACGTGTAACAACGGAGGACCCATTGAACAACTTCATGCCAGATACTGGAAGAATTATGGCATATCGCTCAGGAGGGGGATTTGGCGTTCGTTTAGATGCAGGAAACGGCTTTCAAGGATCGGTTATTTCGCCGCATTATGATTCTTTATTAGTTAAAGTCTCGACTTGGGCATTGAATTTTGAACAGGCTGCGCAAAAAATGGTCAGAAACTTAAAAGAATTCCGTATACGTGGAATTAAAACAAATATCCCTTTTTTACAAAATGTTATTTTGCACAAAAACTTTTTATCTGGAGTTTATGATACTACATTTGTTGATAATACGCCTGAGCTTTTTGTGTTTCCAAAGCGCAAAGATCGTGGAACGAAGATGCTTACGTATATTGGAAATACGACCGTCAATGGTGTAGATAAAGATGGAAATAAAGACAAACCAGCTTTTTCTGAACTACAAATTCCAAAGGTGGATTTGTCTAAGCCTATTCCTTCAGGTACGAAGCAAATTTTGAATGAGCGCGGCCCAGAAGGTTTAGCAACCTGGTTAAAGGAACAAAAAGAGGTGTTATTGACAGATACTACTTTTCGTGATGCGCATCAATCGTTATTAGCTACAAGAGTGCGGACAAAAGATTTGCATCGCATCGCCGAACCAACTGCAAGAATGCTTCCTAACTTGTTCTCTGTTGAAATGTGGGGTGGAGCAACCTTTGATGTTGCTTACCGATTTTTAAAGGAAGACCCATGGGATCGTTTGCTGAAATTACGCGAAAGCATGCCTAATGTATTATTGCAAATGTTACTCCGGGCGAGTAATGCCGTCGGATATAAAAATTACCCAGATAATGTCATTAAGGAGTTTGTAGAAAAAAGTGCGACAGCAGGCATAGATGTATTTCGAATATTTGATAGCTTGAATTGGGTAGAAGGGATGCAGTTGGCAATTGAAGCTGTACGTAACAATAATAAAATTGCTGAAGCAACGGTGTGTTATACTGGCGACATATTAGACGCAGGGCGGACAAAGTATGATATCAGCTATTATAAAAATCTGGCGAAGGAATTAGAGAATTGTGGAGCCCATATTCTTGGAATAAAAGATATGGCCGGCTTATTAAAGCCTGAAGCGGCATATCAATTGATTTCTACGTTAAAAGAAACGATTGACCTGCCAATCCATTTGCATACGCATGATACGAGTGGAAATGGCATCTATTTATACGCAAGAGCGATTGATGCCGGAGTAGACGCTGTAGATGTAGCTGCAGGTCCGATGGCAGGGTTAACTTCACAGCCAAGCGCGCAAACTCTTTACCATGCACTGGAAGGACATGAGCGTCAGCCGAAGGTAAATGTGAAAGCTTATGAAGAGCTTTCCTATTATTGGGAAGGAATCAGAGAATACTACCGTGATTTTGAGAGTGGCATGAAAGCACCACATACAGAGATTTATATGCATGAAATGCCTGGAGGGCAGTATAGTAACCTTAAACAACAGGCGAAAGCCGTAGGTTTGGAAGATCGTTGGAATGAAGTAAAATCGATGTTCCGTCAAGTGAATGATATGTTTGGGGATATTGTCAAAGTTACACCATCGTCAAAAGTGATTGGTGATATGACATTATTCATGGTACAAAACAATTTAACAGAAGACGATATTTATGAGCGTGGAGAAACCATTGACTTTCCAGATTCTGTGATTGAATTTGCCCAAGGTTATATTGGACAACCTTATCAAGGATTTCCACCAGAGTTACAACGAATTATTCTAAAAGGAAAAGACCCAATAAAAGTGCGACCTGGAGAGTTGTTGGAACCAGTTGACTTTACACAATTAAAAGAAACATTATTTAAAACCTTGGACCGACAGGTAACCAGCTTTGATTTAATTTCTCACGCACTTTATCCGAAAGTATTCATGGACTACCATAAGTTCCATGATAAATATGGGGATGTGTCGGTATTGGACACCCCAACGTTCTTCTATGGGATGAAGCTTGGAGAAGTAGTTGAAGTGGAAATTGAACAAGGGAAAACATTAATTGTAAAACTCGTGTCTATTTCAGAGCCAAGAGAAGATGGAACGCGTGTCGTATACTTTGAACTAAATGGACAGACAAGGGAGATTGTTGTAAAGGATCAAAGCATTCAATCTGAAGTCGAAATGAGACCAAAAGCTGATAAAAATAATCAAAAACATATTGGAGCTACGATGCCAGGAACAGTTATCAAAGTACTACGCCAGGCAGGGGAACGTGTTAATAAAGGTGACCACTTATTAATCAATGAGGCGATGAAAATGGAGACAACGGTGCAAGCTCCATTTACGGGAGTCATTAAGCATGTGAATGTGAAGGATGGCGATAGTATCGCTGTGGATGATTTACTTATTGAATTTGAATAAAATCACGTCTCTGTAGCTAAAAAAGAGAGCAAGTTTTCCTGCTCTCTTTTTTGTATTTGTATAGGAAACTATAAAATGAGGTGCTTGTCGATAACAAAATAACCGAATAGTCACGGTCCGGATCGACCGCCCAGCAACGATGCGACTTTAGAAATGCGCCTTACGATAAGATTTCATCGGTTCGCCTCTAATGCGGAAGACTGTCTAAAAACCGGCTTTTAGCCCAGACGTTGGCATACCCTAGTTTTAGTGGCATGTTTTCTTTATCCCGTAAAAAGGCGTTGTAGACTCCCATGGTCTAAGAATGGAAGATGTGAGCTGAACAAGTAGAAGCGGGAGGTAACAGCGCCTAAAATCCTGATTCGTTCCATTCGCTACGTTGCTAAACGGGCGCTTGCGCCTTTGTTCTAGTCTAGGAAATTATAAAATTTTGCAGTTGTGGATAACTTACTAAGTTATTTAGCCACGTCCGGCTTCATCGCCCAGCAACTAGGCGACTTCACGAATCGCCCTACGATAAGTCATCATTGGTTCGTGCCTCACCATGATTCCTTTACCTCAGTTGCTTCGTTCCACTCGCTACGTTGCTAAACGGGCGCTTGCGCCTTTGTTCTTTTTGTTTTCAATGTAATCTCTTTTTAGGAAGATTGGACATTTGACTTGTTACCTTCCAATTGCTTTGCGTATTTTCCGCTTCGAGTTGCCTGGAGAATAAAATAGGTTAACATTCCAAAAAACAGCGAAATGATAAGTGCGTGCATTAATGCCGTAGCTAGATGCAACTGAGTAAATATGACCATAGCTCCAAAAAATACTTGTAAAGTAATTAAAATCATGACTGTCCACCAGCCCCAGTACATCAATTTATTATTTTTATAGTGACGTAGCATTCGAAAAGAAAATGTAATTGTCCAGATAAATAAAATACCAGCGGCTAATCTGTGCCCCATTTGAATCCATTGTGGTCCAACATAATTAGAAAATGCTAACGGAGCTTCGTTATTGCAAAACGGCCAGCTTTTGCATACTAAATTTGCTTCTGTATGCCGAACCAAAGCCCCTGTATAAACAACGAGCATTGTGTAAATTGTAAGTCCATAAATCTCAAGTCGATGAGATTTTTTAATGAATAATGATTTTGCATCGAATTTTTTATCTATCTCAAAAATAAGTAGCATTAACAGAAATACTGCCGCAAACGAAATCAACGAAATACCAAAATGAGCAGCGAGGGCAAAATCAGATTGTCCCCATACAACAGCGGCAGCACCAATAAGCGCTTGTAATACTAAGAATAGTACCGAAAGGACTGATAGAAATTTAACCTCCCGAATATGGCCTATCTTTATCCAGGCTAATATGGCTAAGCCTACAACTGCGAAACCAACTACTCCGGTAACTAAACGGTGACTTAATTCAATAATTAGTTCTGGTGATATCTCTGAAGGAATCCATTCACCTTCACATAATGGCCAACTGTTGCCACAGCCATCTTCTGATCCAGTTTTTGTTACAAGGGCTCCGCCGAGTAACACAAATGTCATACCAAGTGTTGCTACGATAGATAACCATTTTAAGCTTTTCATCATATAAATGCCTCACTTTATGCGTTTTATTCTCTCCGAAGTTGTCTTAATTGTAATTGCAACTAAGAGCATGATAGACTCACTTTTCGAATCTCCGATCTTGAATTAACCACATCACTATGTAATATTAGGAATACATAATTCATAAAAAATGGCTTGTAATCTTTGCTTTCTTCATAATGTTACCATAATGGGTGCCGAAAATTTCTACTACAAATCTACTCGTATTAAGCCACTTTCAGATAAGGGGAAGCATGATAGAGCTTATTACAGTCAAAAAATAATCTTTAGATGGATGCAACAACTTTATCAAACTATAAAAAGCGCTCCCGTCTTAAGGCAAGACAATGATGTTTTAAGGGATAGAGACAAAGTGTTCTTTTTTAAAAGATAAGAAAGTATAAAAATTGTTGCTTTGGGATAACGATATAATGGAATAGCCATGTCCAGCTTAAGCGCCCAGTAACTAGGCGACTTAACGAAATTGCCCTACGATAAGTCATCATCGGTTCGAGGTTAAGAGGAAGGCCGACTAAAAACGGGCTTGCCGCTCAGGCGTCGGCATACTCCTGTTGCAGGAGTATGATTCCTGTATCTCAGTTGATCCGCTCCATTCGCTACGTTGCTAAACGGGCGCTCTGCGCCTTTGTTCAGTTATTTAGCATACTATTATGTGTATATCAATTTGAGTTTTTAAATCGCTGATAGATTTATCATAATATTAATACCGCCTAAAAAGCAAAGAATTGATTATAAATAGTTCAATATGACACAGAATTGTTACAGCTTCGATTAAATTAAATTATCGTACAAACGATAGATTGCATGTATACCAAGCGAATCAATCGTAACATGAATTGGAGCGATTTTCACTATAATAATAAAAAACGCTTGCATTGTTCTCATTTGTTTGCTAGAAATAGTGTAGGGGATTTTGTTACAGCTGTTAGATAATGTAAAAAGAAATTGCGTACATAGGTATTTTATTCATTAATTTAAAATAATTCGCAACTGTAACAAATGATTCACAAAAATGTCACAAAAAGTTACTTGAATTGAAGTAGAATAGGCATGAGGGGGTTTTGGCACACTGCTGTTAAATTGTAAAAAAAACCATGATATAATTGAGTTTTTTGAGTAATACAGTCGTAACTCTCTTTTGTGAGCAAGTATTATTATTTCTGCATAAGCATAAAGGGGGGGAAAGGGATGGAAAAAGTAGATGCAGCAGCTTCACAAGTTGTTACTGACACCTCAGTAGCTGAGGAAAACAAATCGAATTCTCTACTAACTGATATTAAATCGTTGATCAAAATAGGGATTATCAACTCCAATTTGATTACTGTATTCGCTGGTTTTTGGCTGGCAATTTACTTTAGTGGGTACTCATTTTCTGATTATATTGGCACGTTTATGATTACTATGTTAGGAAGCGCTGCAGTAATTGCCGGTGGATGCATGTTAAATAATTGGTATGACGTTGATATTGATCCGATGATGAAAAGAACGAAAACGCGACCAACAGTAACTGGAACAATTTCACTTCAAACTGTACTTGTACTTGGTATTATAACATCTCTCGTCGGCTTTATTCTCTTGTTATTTACAACCATACAAGCAATGCTGTTTGCATTTATAGGCTGGTTTGTGTATGTGGTTTTGTATACCGTGTGGTCCAAAAGAAGATATACTCTGAATACTACGATTGGTAGCTTTTCTGGAGCTGCCCCTCCGTTGATTGGTTGGGCTGCGGTAGATCCGAACTTCCACATTGTTCCACTTGTATTATTTCTAATTATGTTTATATGGCAAACACCGCATTTCTTAGCATTAGCTATCCGAAAAAATGAAGAATATAAAGCCGCAAAAATACCCATGCTTCCTGCGGTACATGGGCTTGAATTTACCAAACGACAAATTGTCATTTATATCACGTGTTTATTACCACTGCCATTTTATTTAGCGTCCTTAGGAACAACATTTGTTATGTTGGCAACTTTACTGAACATGGGGTGGTTAGTGCTTGGGGTCAGTGGTTTTTATATGAAAAATGATATTAAATGGGCAAATATTATTTTTGTTTATTCCTTGAACTATTTGACCATCTTCTTTTTAATGATGGTTGTTGTAACGTGGAACTCACCATTCTAGTGATTTTGTCCTTAATGAATTTTTATATAAGGAGCATCAAGAAAAGAAAGAGAGGTATGGATACATGAAAGGTTGGATGGGAAAATTTAAATTTGTATTCCTTTTAAGCTTTCTTACCATTATCCTTGCAGGATGTGGAAAGGAAAACTTAACAGCTCTTGTACCAAAGGGGTATGGTGCGGAGTCTTCCATGAATTTAATTATTCTTTCAACAGTAATTATGACATTTGTATTTATTGTTGTTCTTTCTATTTACTCGATAGCATTGATACGCTTTCGTAAAAAGAAAGGACAGGAGGGGTACATTCCAAAGCAGGTGGAGGGTAGTAAAAAACTGGAAACCATTTGGACCGTAATACCAATTATTTTAGTTTTGATCCTTGCAGTACCTACTGTTGCTGCAACCTTTGATTTAGCCGATGAGTCCGGCAAAAGTGAACATATCAATATTGATGTGACAGGAAATCAATATTGGTGGCATTTTAGCTATGCAAATGAAGAAATTCAAACAAGTCAGGATTTATACATCCCAACTGGCAAAAAAGTATATTTGAATATGAAATCCTCAGATGTTATTCACTCTTTATGGGTGCCGAGTATTTCGGGGAAGATGGATGTGAATCCTGAAAACGAAAACACGATGTATATTGAAGCAAATGAAGAAGGGGTTTATTGGGGCAAATGCGCGGAATTATGTGGGCCTTCACACTCACTCATGGACTTTAAAGTCATAGCCGTTAGTCCAGAAGAGTATGAGCAATGGGTATCTGATATGCAAGCTGTAGACCCTAAGGAAGAACCACAAGACGCCGTGGCTCAAGATGGTAAAGCAGCAATGGAAGCGAATAATTGTTTAAGCTGTCATGCGATTGGATCTTCACCAAATGCGGTTGGACCTAATTTAACTAACTTCGGAGATCGAACCAAGATTGCTGGTTACCTTGAAACTAACAAGGAAAATCTGGTTGACTGGTTATTAAATCCAGAGTCTATAAAACCAGGTAACTTGATGACAGGTAAATACCCTAAACTATCGGAAGAAGAGGCAGACAGTATTGCAGAATACTTGCTGCAATTAAAGCCATCGGAAATAACTCCAGAGAGTGCGGGTAACTAATAATAAAGGGTGGAAGATTTAAAAGGGAGGTTTATAATTTGAGTATTGCAGCTGCTCAAAAAAGAGGCTTCGGTGCTTTTCTATGGGATTATTTAACGACAGTTGACCATAAGAAAATAGCACATTTGTATTTAGTTGGTGGAGGATTTTTCTTTATCCTCGGCGGGCTCGAAGCTTTATTTATTCGTATTCAATTAATTGCCCCTGAAAATGATTTTATTAGTGCAGGGTTATATAATGAGATGTTTACCATGCATGGAACAACCATGATTTTCCTTGCAGCAATGCCGTTGTTGTTAGGACTAATGAACGCAGTAATGCCACTGCAGATTGGTGCACGTGATGTGGCATTTCCGTTTTTAAACTCATTAGGGTTTTGGTTATTTATGTTTGGAGGCATTCTTTTAAATTGTAGCTGGTTTTTAGGTGGAGCACCAGATGCAGGCTGGACTGCCTATACACCATTATCTGCGGTATCACCAACACATGGAGTTGACTTTTATGTATTGGGTTTACAGATTTCTGGTGCCGGTACATTAATGGGTGGGATTAATTTCTTAGCTACAATTGTTACCATGCGGGCACCAGGAATGACATATATGCGCATGCCGTTATTTACATGGACGACATTTGTTACAAGTACACTTATTTTATTTGCATTTCCTGCATTAACGGTAGGCTTGTTTTTATTGATGTTTGATCGTATGTTTGGATCGGCATTTTTCGATGTTGCTTTAGGGGGGAACTCTATCATTTGGCAACATTTATTCTGGATTTTCGCTCACCCGGAAGTTTATATTTTGATTTTGCCAGTATTTGGAGTGTTTAGTGAGGTTATACCAACATTTTCCAAAAAGCGTTTGTTCGGTTATACGTCAATGGTTTTTGCAACGATGTTAATTGCTTTCTTAGGTTTTATGGTTTGGGCACACCACATGTTTACGGTTGGCTTAGGTCCAGTAGCGAATGCGATCTTTGCGATAGCAACGATGGCGATTGCTGTACCAACTGGAATTAAAATCTTTAACTGGTTAGCAACGATGTGGGGCGGAAGTATAACGATCAATTCAGCTATGCTATGGTCATTAGGTTTTATACCATCGTTTACAATTGGTGGTATGACAGGTATTATGCTTGCATCTGCTGTGGCTGATTACCAATACCACGATTCGTACTTTGTTGTAGCTCACTTCCACTATGTTATTGTTGGTGGGGTTGTATTTGGTCTTTTTGCGGGATTGCATTATTGGTGGCCAAAAATGTTTGGCAGAATATTAAATGAGAAACTAGGAAAAATAGGCTTTTGGTTATTTTTTATCGGATTTCATTTAACCTTCTTTATTCAGCATTTCTTAGGTCTTATGGGAATGCCACGACGCTACTGGGTATTCTTGGAAGATCAAGGCTTAGATACAGGGAACTTGGTCAGTACAATTGGTACGTTCCTAATGGCAATTAGTGCAACCATATTTTTAATTAATATTATTTATACTTCGGTTAAAGGAGAAAAAGCATCTGCAGATCCGTTTGATGGGCGTTCGTTGGAATGGGCAATTTCATCTCCGCCTCCATATTACAACTTTAAGCAATTGCCACTTGTACGTGGTCTGGATCCTTTGTGGGTGGAAAAAATGGATGGTAAAGATAATCTGGCACCTGCAGAGCCGCTTGGTGACATCCATATGCCAAATAGTTCAATCTTGCCGTTTATCATTTCTTTCGGTTTCTTTATTGCAGGGTTCGGCTTCATTTATCAAACTGACCATCAGGCTTGGAATTTTGCAATATTTATTGGTATGGGAATTGCGTTAGGATCCATGCTGATGCGATCATTAAAAGATGATCATGGTTATCATATTAGCAAAGCAGAACTTGAAAGGGAGGCGGACTAATTATGAGTCACGATCATTCCTTAAATCCAGAAACAATGCCTGAAGATCCAGCTAAGGCTACATTAGAAGGAAAAAATAAATTTTTCGGCTTATGGTTCTTTCTTGGCGGAGAAACAGTATTATTTGCTAGCCTGTTCGGGACTTTTCTAGCACTTCGCAACTCAACTGCTGGCGGTCCGAGCGGTGAGGATATATTTGGTTTAGAGCTTGTTTTTCTTATGACTATGTTACTATTAACGAGTTCATTAACAAGTGTTTATGCCATGTATCATATGAAAAATAATGATTTTAAGAAAATGCAGTTATGGCTAGGAATTACAGCCTTTTTAGGTATCGGATTCCTCGGTTGTGAAATTTACGAGTTCTATCACTATATTACTGATTTTGGATTCACGTTTAGATCATCCGCATTCGGTTCTGCGTTTTACACGCTTGTTGGCTTCCATGGTGGACACGTGGTGTTTGGAATAAGCTGGTTAATTGCATTAATGGTGCGAAATGCAAAACGTGGATTGAATTTATATAATGCGCCGAAATTTAATACATTCAGCTTATACTGGCACTTTATTGATGTTGTATGGGTATTTATCTTTACAGTTGTATATCTAATGGGGAAGGTGGGTTAATACAAGATGGATAACACCAATACCAATTCATTTCAAAAGCAAAAGAATAAAGAAGAAATGAAAAAGCAACTGATTACATTTGTGTTAATGATTGGTTTTACCATTGTCGCCTTTGCGATAGTAGCGACAAACGCAATGGATAAGATGTTTGCTGTTCCATTATTACTCATCTTGGCGGTCGTTCAGGTTGGCTTCCAATTCTACTATTTTATGCATATGAAGGATAGAGGTCATGAATTTCCGTCCGTGATGATTTATGGTGGAGTGTTTGCTGCAATGTTAACAATAGCTGCGTTAGTAGCTATTGTATGGTGGTAAATAAGGTCGGGGATTCCCGACCTTTTCCATTTCTGCGAATGTTTTGAAATTGTCAAATCTTATTGCTGTCCATAAATTTATAAATGTTATAATAGAAAGGACAATCCTTTTGAGGTGATTTTACATGTGGCTAGAACTACAAATTTTTGGTTTTCGAGCTTTATGGAGCCCCTATTTTCTCCTGTTCATATTTGCGTTAGGGGTCGCTTATTTTCTCATAACTGGTCCCTATCGGCATAAATTCGGTGGGGAGGAGAAACCCACGAGCATGCAACAATTCATGTTTTTGCTTGCATTAGTGTTACTCTATGCAGTAAAGGGTGCGCCAATAGATTTGTTGTCTCATATTATGCTTACAGCACATATGATGCAAATGGCTGTTTATTATTTAATTTTCCCGATTTTAGTAATTAAGGGTGTTCCAGTGTGGATTTGGAAAAAAATTATCCATGCACCGATTATAAAACCGGTGTTTCAACTATTGACCAAACCACTTATTTCGTTACTGTTATTTAATGGGCTATTTTCTCTTTACCATATTCCAGCAATATTTGATTTTGCTAAATCGTCACAAGTTGCCCATACGTCTATTTCACTAATTATTTTAATTGCGGCGTTCATCGTTTGGTGGCCTCTACTGGCGCCGATTAAAGAAATGGATACAATGCGGCCGCTGTTAAAAATATTTTACATTTTTGCTAATGGTGTATTAATTACACCAGCTTGTGTACTAATCATATTTGCTGACGAGCCGTTGTTTGCTGCATATAGCCAAAATGGAGCATGGTTACAAGCGCTTGCGTTATGTGTCCCAGGAGATATTTTGGAAGGAATGGCTGTACAAATTAGCGGTCCAGAAATGTTCTCGCCGATGAGTACGTTAGAAGATCAGCAGCTTGGTGGTATCATTATGAAGATTATGCAAGAAATCACCTACGGTACTATCCTGGCAAGAGTCTTCTTTAAATGGTTTACAGAAGAAAGTTTAAAGGTGGATCCGATTCAGACAGAAGTACAACATTCCCAATGAAGTCGTTTGGACAAAAGATGTAGTAGGTTATGTATACCAACACGGATATGCAAAAGAGCAGAAGACTTCTGGTTTTAACTATTAAGTTATTAAACATGGTGGAAGACAAAAGGGATGAAGTAGAGCAAAGGGTGGTTGTAATAAATCAAATTTGTTCTACTTTATTCGGTCAAGTTATAAAGCTTCACGAAATGAAACTGCTTCTCCTATAATAAGCAGTTGTTCATAAGTGATGGGGCAACTATCTTTTTTGCAAAGTCTATTATATTCCTATAGTCCAAGATATGATATAGGGGAAAACAGCTATGATTTGCAACTAATTTGCGTGGGAAAGGAGATTTTTTAATGCCAATTTTACCAACAATAAGTACTTTTTTTATTGTTTTAAGTGCCGTTTTTGTAGCGATTGGGTGGCGCTTTATAGCTAAAGGAGAAGCTGTAAAACATAAAAAAGCCATGATAACTGCTGCAGTTAGTGCAACAATATTTTTTATTATTTATGTTTCTCGAACAATATTTGTAGGGAATACTAGCTTTGGAGGTCCGGAGGATTTAAAAATATATTATACGATCTTTTTGGTATTCCATATTATATTAGCTACCACGGGGGCCATTTTTGGTATAGTAACATTGACATTGGCATTTAAACGTAACATTCGTGTACATAGAAAGGTTGGACCCATAACTAGTGTGATTTGGTTTTTCACTGCGATTACCGGAGTTGCAGTATACTTGCTACTATATATTTTATATGAAGGCGGGGAAACAACAAGTTTAATCAAAGCCATCTTAGGAACGTAAAAAAACGGGGAGTCAGACGAACTTCCCGTTTTTTGTCCTATTTTCGTAGTATCCTAATCCGGTTGAATAAAGTAGTTGGTAGATAACAGAACCGATAGACGAAACGACGTTAACCGTTCAGTTAGTTACTTAAATCTTTACATTCCATTTAATAATTCCTGCTTCTTTTGCTGAATTAAAAGCAATTAGGATTAACGGACCAAGTATAAATCCTAATATTCCCAGTAGCTTTAAACCGATAAACATAGAAATTAGAGTAGCTAATGGGGAGAGACCTATATGCTGACCCATTACTTTAGGTTCGACAATCCTGCGAATGGCTAGCAAGATGACAGCTAATATAGCTAGCTGGATGCCTAGTGATGTATCTCCTGCCATAAACATAAATAATGCCCATGGACCTAATATGACAATCGAGCCGATGATAGGGATTAAATCAATAATCCAAATAATTAACGACATAATAATCGCTACTTCTGGCGTAATAAGGAAAAGGCCAACTAGTGTGACGGCTAAAATAATCAGACTTACTAAAAACTGAGCTTTAAAGAACCCTAAAAATACATTTGTAATTCGATGATTCATAAATGATACTTTTTCTGCTGTTTCCTTTGTCATAACATGGTACATTTTTGCCTTTAGAAGCGGCAATTCCAGCATGAACAGGAATAACGCAATTAAGTAAACGATAAAGCTAATTAAATATTGTGGGATAGAGGCGAAGAGTTGAGCGATTCGTTCTAATGTTATCGTTTCTTTTGCGGTTGTACTCAACGCATTGAGATTCGTTTCAATGCTGGACGATACTTGTCGTACAAATTCGTCAGGCAAATCATCTGTGTAATGTTGAAGTTGCCTTTCCCAATCTTGGTAGATTCTATTTAATTCATTAAAGTGTTGCGGAACATCTTCTACAAAATTAACAACCTGTGTAACTGCTCTAGTAATTGTAAAAGTTCCCACAACGCCAAGAACGATTAAAAATAATAAAAAAACAATCGTTACAGATATTTTTCGATTAATCTTTAGCTTTTTTTGCACCATCCTTATAACTGGGTTCAGAATAAGAGCTGTTACAAAAGCAACGATTAAAGGAATTGAAATTGGTACTACAAAAATGAATAACAGGATTAATAAAAGAGTTAAAAAAATAAATGTCCAGTGACGTTTAGTTAGATTGCGAAACAAAGTATTACGATGGCTCCTTTCATCATCAAACAGTTACGGTATACTTATAAAAAATATAGCATTAAATAACGCATTTGAACAGAAATATTTATTAAAATGGAAGAATATATTCTAGACGTATCATTTAAAGTAAATCAGAGTTGGTTATCGTATTTTCATCTGCAAATAAGTGCTGAAAAAACCCCTGAGTGGGTGCAACAAGCCTAAGAGGAAGATAATAGGCATTTAAATGTCCTATTTGGACACACGATGTAACTATCTGTGAGGATGATGAAAACCACAGCTGATGGAAGTTTCGCTTTATTGGGGGAAATAGTTTTCATTTCTGTAGCTGGCTACGGCTCTACTTTTACCTATCGGTTTATACCGAATGTAAGCCCTCGTAAACTCTCACTGTTTGAAAAGGGAAGGAGAGTTTTGCTAATCTGAAACAAGATTTGATCCACAGCAAAACAATGGTCAAACGAGCGTATTTAAAAGAACAAAGGCGCAAGCTCCCGTTTAGCAACGTAGCGAGTGGAACGAATGAAGTGAGATAAAGGAATCATGGTGAGGCACGAACCAATGATGACTTATCGAAAGGCGATTTCGTGAAGTCGCCTAGTTGCTGGGCGCTTGCGCCGGACGTGGCTAAATAACTTAGTAAGTTATCCACAGCTGCAAAATTTTATAATTTCCTCACTAGCGTTGCATAAAAAGTAATGCTTCAAGTCAAGCGCTAATTATCCATTTGAGGCAT
>NZ_QWLJ01000002.1 GCF_009917385.1 Roseburia sp. 1XD42-34
ATTATTTGAAACAGCATCATAAAAATAAAGAGTTAAAAATGATCGAATATTTAAAGAGGAAGGGATATCGTATTTCACCATCATATCAGCAACCAGCTTAGGTAGAAGGTAGATTTAAAAACAAAGTGATATAAATAGGAGCCCCCTCAAAAAAAATCAATGATGAAGGGCTTAGCTTCGTATTGCCTTTAGCCAAGGGTATTTTCATACAAAGGTTGTATGCTCCATCCGAAACTCGACCCTAAAAATAGCTAATTAGTTGTCTATTTCCTTTCATATATACAGCTTTGATTCATTTTTTAAAAAACAGCCAAGTATAAACGCTCTTCCATACATTGATTTATAACGCATCTAAGATGATGTAAGACTCCAGCTTTTAGAGGAAAAGACGGGAGTAATAAGTTCAAATGGGAGAAATAATGGCGCCTGACTCGTGTAAGTGCTTTTTAGGTTATAAGCTTATAGTACTAACATGCAGCAGGCTCCCCTACTGCATGACGTTTCACTTATGCCATGGAGTGACTATGCCAATGTCTATTGGAGAACCATTCCTCTTTTGAATAAGCCATTTCCCAGAAGGCGAGCTCATATTCTTTCGCAATAATGAATTGCTCTTTCATTTTTTCTTTTTCCTTTTCACTGGATTCTGCAGCAATTTGATTCAGTAAATTAATTTGCTCGTCGGTCGAGTCTTGGAACCAGTCACTGGCATATGTGGCAATCCAATTTTGATAAATTTTTTCAGCTGGTTTCTCATTTTTATACGTTTTTCCGATATCCGCATAAAGCCAGTAGCAAGGTAACATCGCTGCGATGGTTTGCCCTAGGCTACCAGAATCCGCAGCACGATAAAGATGTGATGTATATGCATATGCAGTCGGTGCTGGTTTGAAATTCTCCCAGTCGCTTTCTGTTATGTGAAGTGTTTCTGCATGTTCTTTATGGACTGTCAACTCTGCTTGTGCAGTTCCTTTTGCTCTTTCAGCAAGCATGGCTGTAACTCGGAAATCCTCTGCCAAGGTTGCAGCTAAAGCATGTACTTTTGCGTAGTGTTTCAAATAATAAGTGTCTTGAAGAATATAATACTTAAAAATGTCTAGTGGTAAGTCCCCTTTGGCAATCCCTTTTACAAATGGATGATTCACACTTTGCTCCCAGCTACTAGCAGTTACCTCTCGTAATGTGTCTGTAAATTGCATAAAAAAATTCCTCCTCAGTCATGTTTTTTGAACTGGATCGAGGAGAAAAGGGATATACTTAATAAAGCAATCTATCTGTAAACTCAGACTTTGGTTATATATAAACACAAAAATAGATTGCATGGTTAAGTAGTTTTCCACTTCCCTCCGCTGGTATTAACCAGATCAGGTTCTAAGGGTCGATGTCTCAGCCTAGTAAGGCCCCCCCAGTAGAAATTTATTACAACTACACTTGAAGGATACCATAGTGTGATATAAAGTCAATCCTATTTTGGAAATGTAGTTATAGCAGGAGGCTGTCTTGTCGAAAGTTCTTACTCATTCCACTTGACGAACGCGAACTCTTGTTCTAATATAATTGAAAGGAGGAATTCTAAAAATGAGACCTGATCTAACTAGGGAATTAAGTATGCAAGCATTTAAAGATTTCTATTGGTTGAAAGAGGAATTACAAGCGTTTTGCAGGAAAAATGGAATAAGTGCTTCTGGTTCAAAACTGGAAATCTCCCATCGAGTTGAAGAGTTTCTTCGTACTGGGAAGATTAAAAAACCAATTAGAACAACACAAAAAAATAGCAAAGTAGAAACGAAAGAAGCATTAAGCTTAGATACAGTAA
Source organism: Roseburia sp. 1XD42-34 (assembly GCF_009917385.1). GTDB lineage: Bacteria > Bacillota > Bacilli > Bacillales > Amphibacillaceae > Virgibacillus. The sequence goes on from NZ_QWLJ01000002.1 coordinate 1,817, forward strand.
TCCCGGAAAACCATCGCTGCAGTCAGCATGTGCGAGCTTTTTTCAAAACCATTATTCCAAACTTTCATTTCTCTACATACATTCAGAACTACTTTAAACAAAATGTTGGTAAAACATATCGTGAAGCTGTTAAAGCATGGCGTGAGGAAGAAGAACGGAAAAAAAATTCTGCGTACAAAAAGAACATTGCTCCACAATTTGAATATAATCAATTTATTCGTGATTTTTTCGCTGATTCGAATAATCATGGGAAAAGCCGTGAAGACGCTATTAAAGCTTGGAATAAGGTGAAACAGCTTCCGGGGAGTAATAAGTATAAACCAAATAATTAGCATAAAATATGGTGTCGATAAATTAAATATCTCTCTGAAAATAATTTTGATCTGCTTTATGACTTAGGTGGAGGATGAAATAAATAGAACTACATAAAATCTGATCTTGATTTGGTGGAAGCAGTTTAGTGGTAACGCAATATTTGTACGGGATGATGACTAAATATTTTGACCGTGGATACTATTCGAATACTTAGAGCCATTCCCATCGAAATGTCAATGAGAGAAATGGCGAAGCGTAATTTATGACTATGATCTTGAACCTTTGTCTCAACTTTTTATGTGCAATATAAACTACCTACAAAATAAGTGGTTGTTTTCTAACTAAATATACTAGAAACATGAATCTAAATAGATTGTAAATAAAAATTGTTATTTGTTTCACTAGGTAAAAAGTCTAATATACTTAAAATTCTGAATATTTGAAAGTGAAATTATGTATTTTCACGTCACTATTGAGAGGATAAAGTTTATTATGATAAACAGCATCTTGAACGATGTAAAAAATATCCATTTGTATTAATAAAACAAGCTGAGTTCGTGATGGATGAAGATGATCCGTACCTAACAAGTGATTATCCCATGGATAGGGGTTACAGGGGGCAGCCGATGGAAGTAAAATTTTTAAAGAACTGCCCAGTTTTTATTAGATGAATTAATAGAGTAATTCTTTGAAATTATAGTACGGATAAGAAGAGGGGCTTGGAAGTTAGAATGGAAAACAATATACAAATTCAAACGAAACGACTTCAATTAGTTCCTTGTACGGAAAAGTTAGTAAGGGCTATTTCAAACAGTGGGGAAAGTTTAGGAAACCATATATATTATCACCTCCAAAAGTTGATAGAAGACCAGACTCAATTAGGATGGGGACCATGGATTATATTCGAACAAAAGAGTAGTCAGATGATAGGGGATGCTGGCTTTAAAGGAAAACCGAATGTGGCACATGTGGTAGAAATCGGTTATGGAATTATGGATTTTGCTCGTAACCAAGGATATGCAACCGAAGCTGTAGAAGCGCTTATAAAATGGTCCTTCACATCTTCCTATGTAGACAAGGTCATTGCGGAATGTTTAGTGGCGAACTTACCATCTATTAAAGTGCTTGAAAAAGTGGGAATGAGTCGGATAGCAGTAGAAGAGAATCTGCTGAAATGGGAGATTAGTAGAATGAGCGTCACATGGCTTTGATCAGCTATGTTGACGCTTTTTAACTGTCTAGGAAATTATAAAAAAATTTTGCGGCTGTGGATAAACTTACGAAGTTATTTAGCCACGTCCGGCACATGAGCCCAGCAACTAGGCGACTTCACTCCATTGCCCTACGATAAGGCCTCATCGGTTCGTCACAAAGAGGAAGGCCGACTAACAACGGGCTTGCCGCTCAGGCGTCGGCATACTTCCGTTGCAGGAGCATGATTCCTAAAATTTTAGTTGATTCACTCCAGTCGCTACGTTGCTAAACGGATGCCCCCGCGCCTTTGTTCTTATAATTGTTTTCTTTGAGTAGTAGTTAGTGAAAGCAGATACTATCCCGGTGTTAAGATGCTTTTATAGTTGATAATAGTGGTAGGACTGGACTGGTTTAGGTGCCATTTAAAATTCAGGCACAACAAAGAAGCAAGGGTTTGCTTTGAATCTCCACCAATAAAAATGCATTCCACCACTTGCGTTTATGTTTTATCCTCATAAAATTTAGTTGTTCTCAAAAGGTTATAAAAGCAAAATAGACCTCATGCTAATCCACTGTTTTACTCAGTCCGTATACTTCAGCATGGATATCACTGACTCTTGGAATACGTCGCAAATCTGACACGATAAACCATACCAATGATATAGAAAGCATCCCAAGACCACCAATAGCGAAGACTAATTGTCCACCTAAAACAGTTCCAAGTGAGCCGCCAATCAAAAATCCAAGTGGCATGGCCGCGGACGATAGGCTTGAGATAACAGAAAAAACTCTTGCAAGTAGTGAATCTGGAATAATCCGTTGGCCTGTTGCAGCCAACAGTACCTGTGTTGCGCCAAGTGGTATCAGTGATATGCCGTACAAGATAACAGCGGGAATATCCCATGGTAGAAATGCCGAACTAATCCAAAGTGCCGCACTGAATAAATAGGTTATGATCATTGTCCTACCAAGCGGAAAATTGCCGGCAACCGAACTTAACAACGCTCCAATTAAAAATCCCGCTGAAAACGCACCCATTAGAAATCCATAGATAGTCGACCCGCCACGGAAATCTGCGTAAACAGGCATCACTGCCAAAGCAACACCAAAAGAAAAATTAGCTATAATGGTAGCGATAAAAAATTTGCTAATAATGGATTGAAAAACATACTGAAAACCCTCTTTTAAGTCCCTTGCGTACTTGTTAAATGCGTGTGTTAGTGTTTGTTTACCTTTTTTCTCTTTTTCCTCCGTTTTAAAAGAAGGTAATGACCAGAATAGGAGGAAGGCAACCATAAAAACGATAGAATCTAATAAATAGATGGTAACAGCACCAATGAGACTTATAAGAACACCGGCAATACCATTAAATGTCATATCAATGCCTTGATTGGCAAAAGAGAAAAGCGAATTTCCTTTAACCAAATCATCTTTTTTCAATAATTTTGGCAATGCGACTGTTTGCGCTGGATAAGAAAATTGTTGAATACAAGATATAATTGGCATAATAAGAAGGACCATCCACACATGTAAATTTCCGGTGTAATGAACTATTGGGATAATAAGTACTAAAATGATTTGACATAGTTGGGTCAACATTAATGTTTTCCGTAATGACCAGCGATCGATAAAAGGTCCAGCTAAAAATTGAAAAACATCAGGAGTCTTGGTTAAGAATCCTGCTAAGCCGGTATAAAAAGCAGAGTGGCTTAACTCATAGACCAACCACATTGCCGCAATAGCATACATGCTATCTCCAATATTAGAGGCGATTTTACCTAAAAACAGCTTTATAAATGGTTTGTTTCTTAAAAGGACCCACATCAAGAGCAACCCGTTTCTATAATATTTATTCAAATATAAATCTAGCAGAAGAAGAATCAACCACAGGATAAAAACTTATCCCTATGGATTGTCAACTTTTTTTCATTAGCTTAATTGCAAAATGGCGATAAGCATTTGTACGTGTTTGTAACGAAGGTTTTTTCTGTTTTCTAAGAAAAACATCCTCTCTAAACCGCAATTAGGAGTCTTTTATCCAGAAAGATTTACAGTATCTCAGAGTGAATTTATTTAATCAATTAAATGATCCCAGAGCCACTGTTCGGGATGTTTCATAATCCATTCTTCTCCTTGGGTAAATAACTTTTGTATAAAAGTAGATTGGGATAATATGTTAGGATCAAGAACATCTCCAACCATAAATTGAACGTTTTGTTCATCTTCATTCCAAATGGAACCGATTGGGTATACTTTTGCTGATAAACGTTTAGCAAGCACATAGACACCAATTGGAGCTTTAAATGTTCCTCCTAAAAAACGTACTTCTTCTTCCTCTTGATTAATTCCATATGAAAACTCTGGAAAAATAATACCAACGGCTCCACGCATGATCGCTTTGGAAAACCGTAAAGGGCTTGTATGAGAGGGAACGGGAACCATCGTTATTGATGTGTTGAACGTTTCGTCTAGATATGTAGACATCCATTGATAAATAATATCTATTTCGTCACTGTTTACGAGTATGGTAGTGTTGTCAAAAAAACGTGTAATTAAAGGCATAGACATAGTATGCATGCCCATATGAAAAGGCGCTAAAATAATCCGATTTTTGGAATCAGGCTTTTTCATTGTTTGTAATAAGCGATCACTGTCTTGATTAATAATCCGATCGTATTGTTTAGAGTATAAAGCAAGTGATAAGTAAGTCCAAGCAGACTTTCTTTTTTCCACAAATAAACTATAGGCATGACTGACTTCCTCGGCAAGCGGCTTCAACTTTGGAAAAGTATTGATAACCTTTAAATATTTTTGTTGTTGTTTTTCTAATTGTTCCCTTGTTAATTCCAATTCTTCTTCTACGATATTTTTAAAAAATCGGTATGCCAGTTCTTGATCCTCTTTTGTATAAAAGGGAATGCTTTTCCAAATGGATTGAAATTGTAATAGATTATTAAAGTTTAAAATTGACATTTTATCACCTTCTTTGGGATTTGCGTAATGTATTAACCATCTAAACGAACAAAGATGAAGAACGCCGTTTAGCAACGTAGCAACTGGAACAAATCAACTAAAGATAAAGTGGACCTTCTATAAACAGTGTTTTTTGTCTTGCTTAGGTAAAATTAACATAATGGTTGGTTATGTGGGAGCATATTTCACATTTTTCATCCCGCGAACCAGCTCGCCAATTAAATTTACCAGTCTCTAAATTAAAATCACCTACTCCGTTTGTCAGTAAAGGCTTTGTTAATTTGGTAATAACACTAACTGTGTCCGCTATAATAAAACTTACAAGAACTTGAATTAATGGATTAAAAGAACCGGAAACCCCACGTATATGTTGGAAGGAACGATAAGTCTCCTTTTTCTCAATCAGTGAGTCATAACATTGCCAACACCCAGTTAATCCAGGAATAACAGTAGTACCAGTACTCGTAGAATGACCATGGTATCCCCCACCCACAATATGCGGTATGTTAAATTTCGTAAGGTGAGGAGTGATCCAAGACGCAAGTATATCTACGGAAGGTTCATCGGCACATAGAATTACTATGGAACATGTATTAAGTCTTTCTAAGAGGAGGGGAGAGATCTCCTGTGTAATAGGGGAAGCTAGCCCCTCTATCAATGTTCCGTATCTATTATGTAAAATATCTTTTAAAACATTTACCTTTAATTTACCAACAGAGTCTCTAGCATATAATGGTTGGTGGGTTAGATTGTGGCTGCTTACATCATCATGATCAATCAGAATAAGTGAGGGGATTCCCATTGCGGCAAGTTCATGTGCAACCCTACTTCCAACGCCGCCTACTCCAATAATTCCAACACGACTAGAATTCCACGCCTGCTCACTATTATATAATTTATCCAGAGATGATGTTTGTGCAGCAAGATAGCTCCATAAGCGACTATCCACTGTTAACTTCCAGGGTAGATTCCCAACTAACAAGATTTTATCATTTACTAGAGTTTGCAATGTTTCCTCTATTAACTCGTTGCTAATTTCATGTTGCTTTCCCCACGAGAGGAGTTCTTCAAAAGAACGAGGCTCTTGTAAATATTTTAAAAAGTTTATAAATACACTCAGACCTTCGTAAACGATGCTCTCGGTACGGTTCAGCAATGTGCAAATAATTTGTCCATGTTCCGTTTCTTCCACCTGTACATCGGGTTGTTTTAGCCAATATTGCGCCAATTTAAATTCCCCTCCTGTGAGAAGAAGCCAACTCTTGGAAAGAATCGGCTTCTTCATTTTAATTAGCATTTTTTGTTGTTTCCAGATGTATAACGTTTTACACATTTAACCATTTCCATCACCACCTTGGTTTATTTGTAAAAAATTATAATATATTGCCAAAAAATAGTCAAATAAGAAATTTTTGTTAATTTAAATTAATAGATGTTTAATAGTTTAACAGAGGATAGGTCGTATAGGTGGAAGCAGATACGCTATACTCGTTAAGCCTATTGTTTTTACAAGCTTTTTACATATTTCTATTTATTAAACCAAAGATTTCCAAAGCCACTTTATAATATGTAAACAAACTTTTTCGCTGAGCTTATAAATAGTTCTATCCTTCCATATATTGGTGTATGATTTCATCGTAACACAAGTATGACCGATATTGGTATTGGGAAAATTAACGATAGTTTTGACAATATATGACAACAAATGACAATATTCATTGTGTATTTGGGAACTGGTTTTCACATTATCGGACATTATTCCCAATTTCCTGTTACTTTGTAGTTAAAATCAAAAATGCCGCTTGTACTTTTTGTACAAAGTTCATCACAATATAAATAAAGCGCTTTATTTATATTGTGATAGATTGTTGAAAATAGTCGTATTTCCTATGGTACGATCTTAATGAAGGCAAGGAGGTGAAGGGATGGGAGGCGATAAAACAAGAATCATACAACATTTGATACGAAAAGATAATGTCCAAATTCAAGAGTTAATGAGGGAGTTCCAATTAACCAAGCTTGAGGTCAGAAAAATGATTAACAAGATTAACGATTCCTTTAGTAAGAATGTTATTATTTCGAGCGATCAAGCAGTTTACATGACGGAAGCGGCTAAGATGCTGTGCTATATGAAATTTTTTCGAGAAAAAGGAAAATTATTTAGTCATCATGAATTTGCGACTCGATACAATTTAATCATTATTGTATTAGCTGTAAAGAAAAAATATTTATCCTTATTAGAATTAGCAGATATATGTTTAGTTAGTAAAAACACGATACTAAATGATATGAAATTAATGAAGCAGGATTTAGAGCAGAAAGAGATTGATGTAGACTATTCTCGAAAACATGGATATGTTATGAAAGGTTCAGAGTTTGCCATACGGAATTTGCTGGTGACAGCAGTAAAAGATGTACTTCGTTCTTTAGCAGGAAGAATATTGTTAGAAGAGAAAAACTTGGTAGACAGTTCAAACATATTTCGATTACGAAAAAGACTGGAACAAGTAGAAAGATGCCGTAAGTCTTCGTAGTGAAGAATAGGAAGAAGCTTAAGTGGGAGAGAACTCCACCTAAATTCTTGAATCGTTCAAACGCCTTCAGGTCATACCCTTGTGGTACTAACATTCAACAGGAGATGAAGGATCTTGAATGAAGTTTCACTTTATACGATAACATTAAATCCAGCTATTGATCGATTATTATGCTTGAATGAAAAATTGGAAAGAAGAAAAAGCAATCGAATTACGGAAGTTTCTTATGATATTGGTGGAAAAGGAACCCATGCTTCTTACGTTATGTCGAAATTAGGAGTAAAAAACCTAGCTCTAGGTTTTGCAGGGAGTCAGAATATAGATAAGTTTAAACAGATTTTAAGTGAAAAAAACATGGAGCATGACTTCACGATTATAGATGGTAAAGCTACTAGGGAATGCTATATCATGATAGAACCGGAGCAAGTCTCAGCCGGCTCTATCATGTTGACAGAAAAAGGATTTCATGTAGAAGAAGCTGATATAAATCGACTTTTTAATAGGATAAAATCCAGAGTGAAAGCGGAGGATATGGTATTAATCGCCGGTTCATTACCGGCTAATTTCACAATCGATAATTTAAGACAATTATTACGTATTTTAAAAGAAATTGGTTGTTTTATTGCTTGTGACTTATCTGGTGAGGCAATTGAATTAGCTGTAAAAATGAAGGTGGATTTTATTAAACCAAATGAATTTGAATTAAAGCAGCTAAAAGCTTCTCATGAAAATCTATTAGATACAGTAAAAAGACTAAACCAAGACATTGATTATGTAGTTACTTCGTTAGGCGAAAAAGGTAGCTACTGTGGGTATGATAGAAAGATCTATCGTGTCATTCCACCTAGGGTAAAAGAAATAAACGATACTGGTGCTGGGGATTGCTTTGTAGGTGCCTTTTTAGCTGGACTTGCGAATCAGCTTTCGATAGAAGAAATAGTAAAGCTGGCTAGTGGTTGTGCTGCTAGTAAAGTGATGAACAAGGATAGTTCAACGTTTGATGTGAAGACGGCAATGAAGTTAAAGCAACAAGTAAAAATCACGCAACTATAAGGTGGCGATAACATTGTTATATCAAGAGGAAAGAGAACAGTTGGCTGAGATTGTGAAAAAAATGTTCTCTCGATATGAGACGAACACAGCTGGGGGAAATGTTAGCGTCAGGATGAATGATCAACATATTATTATGACACCAACCCATATGTCGCAAGCATACCATTGTGATATTTCCCCTTACCAAGTTTTAGTGGTGGATATGGATGAAAATATAGTTGAAGGTGATGGCAGAATCACAAGAGAAATGAATATGCATATGGCATGCTATAAACATAATCGAGAGATTGGCTGTGTACTCCATGCACATGCACTTCAATCAATGGTCTTTGCAACGATGGGGATAGATATGCCTAATTTAACAGAAGCGACGCAAAAATTTGGGGATATTCCATGTCTGGATTTTGCTCCTGCAACTTCGAAAGAATTAGCTGAAAAAGTTAAACATTATTTGGAGAATAACGCCTTAGACTCTGTAATAAACGCCATTTTATTGAATAAGCATGGGGTGTTAATCACAGATACAAATTTAATAAAAGCTTATGATAATCTGGGACGTCTGGAATACAACGCATACATTGCCGAAAAAGCGTTACTGTTTGATAAGTTAGGCATTTGTGAGATTGAAAATAAAGAGCTGAATTATAACGTAGATGAATAAGCAAAAACTTTTGCTTCATTTATATATTTTTCTTTCGGCATTGTGTCTGCTCATTTCCGTGTTCACGAAATGGATGATTCCTACTATGTTAGCTCTAATTTTGGCAACCATAGCTCAAAGTAAATACAGAAAATGGTATCCTCATAAGGCAAGATCATATAAGGAATTAATTCAGAAAAAATACGAGAAAGAGCAATTTAGTAAGTCGGAAAATAAATAATAATAAATCAATAATGATATTCAAAAAGAGGACAATGGATATGAGATCAGCTATGAATTAACGTACTAGATTTCCTCTCGTACGATATGTTCCTGTTATCCGGACCAATGTTAGCTCAGGTATCTCAGCACTTCGCCTTTCAATTTCAACATCATTAAAGGAAGAGAAATTGCGGTGCTTTACTTGAGGGATTGAATTTTCTACTGTGCTCTTAACTTCAGTACTATATTTTATACATTCTAATGTATGAGAAAATTTGTTTAGGTCATTAACTACGACTTTTTGAACATTCACGAATAATAATTACAACGGAGGGTTTACGGATGAAATATTTAAAAGAAGAGAGAAAACAAATTGTTGAATATGGAAAGAAATTAATCGATTCTGGGCTAACCGTTGGCACCGGTGGAAATATTAGTATTTTTGATAAAGACTCAGGACTTATGGGAATTACACCAAGCGGGATTGAATATCATAATTTAACTGAGGAAGATGTCATCATTATGGATTTATATGGTAATGTGGTTGAGGGGGAGCTAAGACCATCCAGTGAACATCAAATGCATTCCATTGTCTATAAAAATAGATATGATGCAGTTGCTATGATTCATATGCATGCTTTGTATTCCACAACGATTTCTTGCTTGAATGTTGATTTACCGGCTATTGATTATCTTGTTGCTCATAGCGGAGGAAAAAATATCCGTTGTGCTAATTACGCAACATACGGCACAAACGAATTAGCTGAGAATGCGCTGGAAGCAATGAAAGATAGAAAAGCAGTATTATTAGCTAATCATGGAATCAATGTAGTCGGCAGTTCTCTTGCAGAAGCCTATGCAATTACAGAGCAGTTGGAATTTTGTGCCCGCTTGTACTGGCAGGCAAAAGCAATCGGCAATCCAGTCATCTTATCAGATGAAGAAATGACGATGATGGTGGAACGATTTAAGGATTATGGACAACCTAAGGATGCTGAAAAATAAAATGAATATTTTCCGTTAGGTTATTTTAACAAAGCATATAGTGGTTTGTGTATCACAACATAACCAAAATAAGTCTGAGCAAGCGCCCAGCAATTAGGCGACTTCACGAAAGCGCCCTACGATAAGTCATCATTGGTTCGTGGTTAAGAGGAAGGCCGACTAAAAACAGGCTTGCCGCCCGACGTCGGCATACTCCTGTTGCAGGAGCATGATTCCTAAAACTTTAGTTGCTTCGTTCCAGTCTCTACGTAACTAAACGGACGCTTGCGCCTTTGTTCCACTATAGGAAAGGATAAGATTTTTTTGGTTTATAGTATAAGAAAAACAAAAGGCTTTCGCCAAAAGACTTGGCGACAAGCCAAGTTTTTCTAATTAGTATCTTTTGTTTTCACTGGTGGATTTCCAAAAAATAAATACTTTATAGTTTAGAAAATCCCCTGAGATAACGGGGATTTCTGTGTTTTCACTCGTAGTTTGCGTTTACAATTATTATTTTCTTAATATTTATAAATTTGAGTATTGACAAAAATATGGGCATGATGATAACATCTACATAACGTTATTTTATGTGACGTTTATAAAACGTTATATAAATAAATGTCCCATAAATACTATATGATGGGGGTGTAAGTTTGAATGAGGAATCCATTTACGACGTTACCATTATTGGTGGTGGTCCAGTAGGCTTATTTGCTGCTTTTTATGGAGGAATGCGGCAGATGAAGGTGAAAATTATTGAAAGTTTGCCGCATTTAGGAGGACAATTGTCTGCACTATACCCGGAGAAATATATTTATGACGTAGCTGCCTATCCAAAAGTGAAAGCTCAGGATTTAATTGAACAACTCACTGAACAAGCGATGCAATTTTCCCCAACTGTGGAACTTAATCAAACTGTAGAAAATGTAGTGAAAATAAATAATGGGCAATTTCAGCTCATTACAGATAAGGAGGCGCATTATTCGAAAACCATTCTTATTACGGCAGGTATTGGGGCGTTTGAACCGCGCCGTATAAAATTAACTAACGCACTTCTGTATGAGGGAAAAAACTTACATTACTTTGTTCAAGACATCAAACGTTATAAGGGTAAAGATGTCTGTATATTAGGAGGTGGAGATTCAGCGGTAGATTGGGCAATGATGATAGAACCAATCGCGAAAAGTATTAAGGTCATACATCGTAGGGAACAATTTCGAGCACATGAACAAAGTGTCGCGAACCTTTATGCATCGAAGGCTGAAATTTTTACACCTTTTCAATTACAGGAAATTTATGGAGAAGAGCAGATAGAGGAAATCGTTATTCAAAATGTAAAAGGATCGGGGCAAATTAAATTATCATTAGATGAATTAATTGCGTCTTATGGTTTTATCTCTTCTTTAGGTCCGATAAAGAAATGGGGTTTAGAATTTGCGAAAAATTCCATTAAAGTAGACTCGGCAATGAATACAAATATTCAAGGTATTTATGCTGCGGGCGATGTTGTTACTTTTTTTGGAAAAGTGAAGCTAATAGCTTCAGGATTTGGCGATGCTGCTACCGCCATTAGTAGTGCAAAAACCTATATAGATCCAAACGCAAGGCAGCAACCGCAGCATAGTACTACACTTTTTGAAAAATGGGAGAAAGTACAAAGTTAAGAAAGGAGAAATCAAAGATGGCATTTGTAATCACCTCCCCTTGTTTACATGAAAAATCAGCTGAATGCGTTGAAGTATGTCCGGTAGATGCTATTCATTCGGGAAAAAACATGTATTACATAGACCCAGATATCTGTATTGATTGTGCTGCTTGTGAAACCGCTTGTCCTGTTCAGGCTATATACGCAGAAGAAGATATTCCTGACGAAGAGAAGGAGTACATTGAGATGAATAGAGATTTTTTCCTTGTCTAGTTTTTTATAAAGTGTTTGCTTAAATTCAATAAATAGGTAGGTGAAACTATGTTTTTTAATGAAACAATCGAAGCGCTTCCGAAACAAGAAATGGAAAAACTTCAATTATCAAGACTCCAACAGACTGTTCAAATGGTCTATAATAAAACTCCTTTTTATCAAAAAAAATTGGCAGAATTAAATGTAAAACCTCATGATATTCAATCTTTAGAAGATGTTCGTAAACTACCATTTACGCAGAAAAAAGATCTTAGGGATAACTATCCGTTTGATTTATTCGCACTGCCTATAAGTGATGTAGAAAGAATTCATGCATCCAGTGGTACTAGTGGAAAGCCAACTGTTGTAGGCTATACAAGAAATGATTTGGAAGTATGGGCGGAAATCGTTGCAAGAGCAATTGCTGGATGTGGTGGAGAACCAAACAGTGTTCTGCAGAATACGTTCGGTTATGGGTTGTTTACCGGAGGACTAGGTTTACATTATGGCTCAGAAAAGCTTGGAATGGCGACAGTTCCTGTTTCAGGAGGTAACACAGAGAGGCAAATATTATTAATAGAGGATTTTAAACCGAGCGTCATAGTCGGTACCCCATCTTATATTTTGAATGTTGCAGATAAAATGGAACAATTAGGCAAAAATGCAAGAGAAACTAGCCTGAAATACGGTATCTTTGGTGCAGAACCTTGGTCAGAAGAAATGCGTAAAGAATTGGAGAAAAGGTTAGGAATCAAGGCCATGGATATTTACGGATTGAGTGAAGTGATGGGACCCGGAATTTCCTTTGAATGTTTGGAAGCACAATGTGGACTGCATGTAGCAGATGATCATTTTTATATTGAGGTCATTGATCCAGATACGTTAGAACCTGTAGCAGAAGGAGAGGAGGGGGAGCTTGTTTTCACTAGTTTGACAAAAGAAGCATGTCCGATCATCCGCTACCGTACGGGAGATATAGCTTCCATTACTTCGGAACCTTGTATATGCGGGAGAACAACAACAAGGATGTCTCGGGTTAAAGGAAGGATTGATGATATGCTCATCATTCGTGGGGTGAATGTTTATCCTTCTGAAGTAGAAAGTGCACTATTAGAATTAGAGGAATTAGTACCACATTATCAGCTCTATGTCGTAAATCAAGGCGCTCTAGATAAAGTCATATTGAAAGTAGAAATCAACGAAAGTATTTACAATCATTTAAATAGAGATTTAGATCACGAAGCTATAAAAGCGCTTACTAACAAGGTGTTTCAACAATTAAAAAGTAAGTGTTTAATTAGTGTAGAGATTCACATTGAACATCCAGGAACGATTCCAAGGTCAGGTGGTAAAGCTATCCGGATTGTTAGAGATTCACAACTGAAAGTATGAAGAAGAAAAAGGAGGAGTTGCAGGGGATGAGAACAATTCCATTCCATCAGTTAACATCCGATGAAAAATATGAGCATTTCATGGAACGAATCGAAAATAATGAGAAAATGGAAGCGGAAGATTGGATGCCAGATGAATATAGAAAAGCGTTGATCCGATTAATTTCCATGCATGGTATAAGTGAAATTATGGGGGCACTTCCTGAAAAAGAATGGGTACCAAAGGCACCTACTTTATATCGAAAGTTAGCCATTATGGCTAAGGTTCAAGATGAGATGGGTCACGGTCAATTACTTTTGCGTGTAGTAGAAGATTTAATAAAACCATTTGGGAAAACAAGGGAACATTTGCTGCAAGATTTATTCACGAAGAGGCTTAAATTTCACAATGTCTTCCATATGCCTGCACCGTCATGGGGGGACGCTGCGATTATTGCTTGGCTTGTGGATGGGGCAGCTATTTTATCACAGACAATGATGTTGAATACATCCTACGGTCCATACGGGAGAGCATTAAAACGAATCTGTCAAGAAGAATCATTTCATGCCAAGCATGGAGAAAGCTTAACATTGGCACTGGCAAGTGGAACCGGAAAACAAAAAGATATGTTACAAGCAGCGCTTGATCGCTGGTGGGAATCACTACTAACTTTTTTTGGTCCAAAATCAAAACAAGAAACTGGGCATTCAAATGTAGATATTAGCTTAAAGTATAAGCTGAGAACAAAAACAAATGAGCAATTACGTCAAGAGTTTTTAACCAAATACGTACCAAAGATAGAGTTACTTGGGTTAACCATTCCGGATGAAAACTTGCACTTTGATAAAAGTAAAAACGAGTGGTGCTATACAGAACCTGATTGGGAGAAATTTAAAATGATAGTGTCAGGAAATGGACCGGAGTCTGACGCCAGAATCGACTTAAGGAAAAATTCTTATCAAAACAGCCAATGGGTGCGCGATGCATTAAAAACATACCGAGAAAATCGCAGCGAGCTTATTGGATAGAAGTTAATAAAAGTGGTGTCCAAATCAGAAAGGCATATATGATAGCTAAATGTAGCGCTAATGTGAGAAAAGATGCACTTCTCAGCTGAAAAAGGTATGCCGATAGAAAAGTCTTGCAACGTATTCAAAAATGGGGGCATTAAAGCAAGAAGACAGCGCTCATGATGGAGGGAAGCAACAATGAATGAAAGCGAATTTTATGAGGAATTTGAAGTGTTTAGTCGGAAAAGAGATGGGCTGCCATTAGAGCACCGATTTAGTTTAACGGCACCTAATAAAGAGATGGCTTATCTTTTAGCTAAAGAGAATTTTTTTCGCCGGGAACCGATAAAAGAGCTATGGGTTGTTAAGCGGAAAGATATTAGAATGATGAATCAAAAAGAGCGGGAATCATTTAAGCTCTTAGATAATAAAGCATATCGAGAAACAAGAGGCTACACAGATTTGCCAAAGAAGTGGAAGGAGTTCAAAAAAGAACCGCAAATAGAGGAGGCATAGAATATGAAGCAGCATGACTATTATTTACGTGAATTATTGTATCAATTAGCAGATGATAATTTTATTCTCGCCTATCGCGGATCGGAATGGCTTGGATTAGCACCGCATATTGAAGAAGATGTTGCTTTTTCTTCCATTAATCAAGATATGATGGGGCATGCGGTAATGTATTACAGCTTACTGGAAGAAATCGGGGCAGGAAATATGGATGATCTATCTCACTCCAGAAAACCACAAAACTTTCGCAATGCCATTTTACTTGAATTAAAAAATGGTTCAGGCCACTATTTAGAGAATCCTGATTATGATTGGGCTTTTACCGTCACTCGGAATTTTCTCTTTAGTGTTTTCAAACAAGTGCGTTTAGAAGCACTTACGCAATCAAGCTATGAACCGCTAAAGCAAACTGCTGTGAAAATATTATCCGAACACTATTATCATTTCATGCATTGGGAAACTTGGTTTATACAGTTAATGTCAAGTACCAAGGAAGCGCGTGAGCGGATGGAACAAGCGACTCTACGTTGTTGGAAAGAGTTTGCGGGAGTGATTTCATTAGGCATGTACAGTACGGAAATGAGTAAGCGTAAATTGATTTGCAGTGAAACTAATTTACGAAAGGTGTGGTTCGATAAAATGGAAAACGTATTTCAAAAGTTGAAGTTCAAGATAGAAGAACCCCAAGGAATGGAAAGTGGAAATGGACGTAATGGAGAGCATACGGATGATCTAACAGAGGCATTGAAAGTGTTAAATGAAGTATATGGAGGTGACAAAGAAGCAGTTGCCTGGTAACAAAGCTGAGATGAGGGATGATTAAGGTGAAAAATTCACATCTAAAGGATGAAGTACGTTGCGTACTGCAGCAAGTGACAGATCCAGAAATGCCATTTATTAATATTGTTGAACTAGGGATGCTTGAGGATATAACTATTCAAAATGATGATTTTGTTCAAGTAACGCTATTGCCAACATTTAGCGGTTGTCCGGCGTTAGACATGATTAAAGCCGATGTGAAAGAAAAGGTAAAAAAATTATTAAACGAATGGAATAATGACCTTATGATTGACGTTATATTTAGCTTTCATCCTCCGTGGACAACGGATCGAATCAGCGAGGAGGGAAAAGAAAAGTTAAAACGGAATGGAATTTCTCCACCGCCACCACAGTATACTGCCGGTGAATCTTGGAGAATTGCATGTCCTTATTGTAATTCCATGTACACAACCATGGAGAATATTTTTGGACCAACAGCATGCCGAAGCATTCTTTATTGTAATCAATGTAAAAATCCATTTGAAGCGATGAAGCCAATCGCAAATTTATCCCGTTCGTTCAACTAATTATCAGTGAAAGATAAAAGACAACTTTACTGATCTAAAATTCAATTTATTCGAAAGGGTGGAAAAATAATGATCAAGTTAATTGCACTTTATAAACAGCCGGAGGACAAGGCTGCTTTTGATGAGCACTATCAGAATGTTCATACGCCGATCACAAAGAAGATACCCGGGTTACGTAAGATGGAGGTTACGAAAATTGTTGGTTCGCCGACAGGAGAAAGTAAGTATTATCTGTTATGCGAAATGTATTACGACGACCATGAATCATTAAAAGTTGCGATGAAAACCAAAGAAGCAAAAGCCTCTGGAAAAGACCTGATGTCGTTTGCAGGCGACTTGGTTACCATGATGATCGGTGAAGAAGTTGAATAACTATCAATTTATTAAGGCTTGGACTGAAAACGGGATTGGAAAATTAGAGTTGCAACGCCCGGAAGTTTTAAACGCCATCAACCGATCTATGGTAGTAGAGATTTTAGCTGCTTTACGGGAATTTGATCAATTAGAACAAGTAAACGTTATTGTTCTATCTGGTGCTGGCAGGTCATTTGCTGCTGGAGCAGACATTAAGGAAATGGCGGAGGAAAATGCGATTTCCATGGAGATAAAAAATCAATTTGCTGACTGGGACAAAATAGCGTTAACTAAAAAGCCTGTTATAGCAGCTGTTCATGGATTTGCTCTTGGTGGTGGATTTGAGCTTGCATTATGTGCCGATATCGTATTTGCTGCAGCAAACAGTAAGTTTGGATTTCCAGAAGTTCAACTTGGCGTCATGCCAAGCGCTGGGGGAACTGTAAAATTAACCAAGCTGATGGGAAAAAGAAAGGCACTGGAAATTCTTTGGACCGGAAATCAACTTGAAGCAGAAGAAGCAAAGCATTGGGGTATCGTTAATCAGGTTGTTCCAGATGAACTTCTTTTGCAGGAGACAATCGCTTTTGCTGAAAGCTTGGTAAAGCAACCTGCTTTATCCCTACGGTTAATCAAAGACACGGTTGAAAAGGCAGAAGACTTGCCTATACATGAAGCAATGCAATATGAACGAAAAAATTTCTATTTACTTTTTGCTTCAGAGGATCAACAAGAAGGTATGCAGGCTTTTATGGAAAAACGATCACCTCATTTCAAAGGGAAATAGGGGGATACGACAAATGTATGAAACGATTCGTTATGAAATAAAGGATCAGGTTGGTTGGCTGACATTAAACCGACCTGAAAAATTGAATGCGTTTACGAATACAATGAATCAGGAAATCATCGATGTGTTGAAAAAAGTAGAAAATAATCATCAAGTTCGTGTACTTGTTATTACCGGTGCCGGAAAAGCGTTCTGCTCCGGTGAAGATATAAGCAGCTTACAAGCAGATATGAACTTGGGAGAAATTATTAAATCTCGCTATAAGCCAATGATGGAGAAGCTTGCACAAGTAGAAAAGCCGGTTGTAGCCTCTGTAAACGGTGCTGCAGCAGGTGCCGGGTTTAGTCTGGCACTTGCATGTGACTTTCGAATCGCATCAGAAAAGGCTTCCTTTATGGAGGCATTTATCCATATCGGTTTGATTCCTGATTCCGGAAATTTATATTATCTGCCACGGATTGTCGGTCTAGCCAAGGCACTGGAGTTAGCCATTTTAGGAGAGAAGCTACAGGCTAATGAAGCGAAAAGGCTTGGTATGGTGACAAAAGTTGTCAAGCCTAATGAATTAGAAAAAGAAACAGCTGCTTTTGCTGAACGGTTAGCTAATATGCCAACAAAAGCTATTGGCTTAATTAAACGCTACATGCAAAAAAGCTTTGAAACGAATCTAAGTAACATGCTGGATTATGAAGCTTACGGACAGGAGATTGCCGGGGAAACAGAAGACTATGTGGAAGGGGTTCAGGCATTTCTTGCAAAACGTTCCCCTGAATATAAAGGATATTAAACAAAAGGAGAGATGAATATGGTAAAAACACATGAAAAACCGATATTTATAAAAGAGGTAAAACGTGATATGTACCAAATGGTCATTAACGGAAAGCCAGCTAATGCCAAATCAGGCGAGATGATGACTGTTTATAATCCTGCAACAGGTAAGCCAATTGCGGAAGTGCCAAAAGCTGATCGGGAGGATGTAGACATAGCTGTGGAAGCGGCTCGAACTGCTTTTGATCATGGAAAATGGAAGCGTTATCCAGTCGGTAAGCGCGCTCGTGTATTAAATAAAATTGCCTCTATTATGCGAGGACGATTTCATGAATTAGTTGAGGTGGAAATTATCAATAGTGGTAAAACACGATCCGCAGCTCAAGGTCAGGTTATGCAGGCAATTGAGAATTTTGAATTTTATGCGGGCGCAATTGTAGGGCATCGCGGTGATGTAAATAATGTGCCGGGACAGTTTTTTAATTATACACAGAAGGAGCCTACTGGTGTAGCAGCACAGATTATACCTTGGAATTACCCACTGATGATGGCGGCGTGGAAAATAGCACCTGCGATTGCTGTAGGCTGTTCGGTCGTGCTAAAACCAGCTAGTTTAACACCAATTACTGCTATTTTGTTAGCAGAAATTTGTACAGAAGCGGGTGTACCGGATGGCGTCGTCAATGTGGTGACTGGACCGGGTACAACGATTGGTGCTTACTTAACGGAGCATGAGGCAATTGATAAGGTCGCCTTTACTGGAGAGACGAGTACGGGTAAAGATATTATGGCAAAAGCTTCGGAAACTTTAAAACGGGTAACGTTGGAATTAGGCGGAAAGTCTCCTAACATCGTGTTCCCGGATGCAGATATGGATGCTGCTGTTAACGGATCGATCTTTGGTATCTTCTATAATACGGGTCAATCGTGTGAAGCGAGATCGCGGTTATTTATCCATGATAGTATTTACGATGAATTTATGGAAAGCTTTCTTGCCAAGACCAGTCAATTAATTATTGAAGACCCATTGTCAGAGAAGTCTCATGTTGGAGCGATTATTAATCAAACACAGCTGGAAAAAATTCATAGCTATGTAGAAGAAGCAAAAAAAGAAGGAGCAACCGTCGTAGCTGGCGGACACCCTTTAAAAGTAGAAGGATTTGAAGATGGTTATTGGTATGCACCAACGATTATTACAGGGGTAACCAACGATATGAAAATTGCTCAAGAGGAAGTATTTGGTCCCGTCGTCGTAGTCATGACATTTACCGATGAAAAAGAAGTTATCCAGCTAGCTAATGATACGAGATATGGTCTTGCGGCTGCTATTTGGGCAAAAGACCAAGGCTTAATTAAGCGAGTAACAGATGGACTAAAGGCAGGTGTTGTCATGGTAAATTGTCCATTCTCTGCTTTTCCGGGAACGCCTTTTGGCGGATATAAAGAGTCCGGTTTTGGCCGTGAACTAGGTATTGAAACTCTTGATCTGTATACTGAAACAAAAAGTGTCCTTTCCTATGCAGGAAGAAAGCCACTTAATCCATTTAACTTATAAGAAAAACGGCTAACCTCAAATACGAAGATCCTTGCACTCTTAGAGAGATATTGGTCAGATAAAAGCGAACGAATATCCACTTATGGAAAAAGTTCGCTTTTTACCCTTATCGAGTACCATTCCATAAGAGGGTGGGAGTGGCTTATTTTTCATCTTATATTCATTCACTGTAATAATTGAAATTAAAACATTCGGACGAGTTAAAGTAAATCTTACACTAGCACAAGAACAAAGGCTCGGGGCGCCCGTTTAGCAACGTAGCTACTGGAGCGAAGCAACTAAAGTTTTAGGAATCATGCTCCTGCAACAGGAGTATGCCGACGTCGGGCGGCAAGCCTGTTTTTAGTCGGCCTTCCTCTTAACCACGAACCAATGATGACTTATCGTAGGGCGATTCGTGAAGTCGCCTAGTTGCTGGGCTCATGCGCCGGACGTGGCTTATTCGGTTATTTCTTTATCTCCAAGCACCTAATTTTATACTTCTTATCTTTAAAAAAGCCTAAAGTAATACTGCATTTTTTTAAGAAGTAGCACTCTTAACCGCCCCTACTTATGTCTTAATTTAATGGGAATAGTTTACAATTGAACGATGAAATGACTGTTCATTTCTACCCACTTTTTAACGTTCCTTTTAGAGGAAAACATTGGGTCAGCTGATATTCGATACGAGCAAAAAATGTTCATGAGTTAGAAAAGAATAGAGAAAGGGGATTTTCCAGATGAGTGATTGTTTAGTCGTCGTTGGAGCGGGAGTAATGGGGCGGGGAATTGCTTATGTCGCTTCATTAGGTGGTTATTTTGTAAAACTTGTTGATAGGAAACAGGAAATACTGGAGCAAGCAAAAGCAGAAATTAACAAGCTTTATGAGAAAGGAATCTTACGTGGGAAGGTAACGGAAGCAAAGGCAAATGAGGGAAAGGCTAATATTTGTTATGAAACAAAGTTGGAAACAGCAGTAAAAGATGCCACGATTGTTATTGAGGCAGTTCCTGAAGTGAAAGAAATAAAAAGGGAAATATTTGAAAAAATTGATCGTGCTGCACCAAGGGACTGTGTGTTTGCTACAAATACATCGACTATGAGCCCAACGGAAATAGCTTCATATACAACCAAATCTGATTTAGTCATTGCTATGCATTTTTTTAATCCAGTTCATAAAATGCCACTGATTGAAATTATACGTGGCTTGGAAACAAGTGATGAGACAGCTGAATTCGCTGAAATAGTTGCTCGGAAAATGGGAAAAGAAACAGTGACCATCCATGAATTTCCTGGATTTGTAACAAGCCGTATTAGCTGTTTAGTTGGAAATGAAGCATTTTATATGTTACAGGAAGGACTGGGAACTCCGGAGGAAATTGATAAAGCTATTAAACTGGGATTAAATTATCCGATGGGACCGTTTGAGTTGGGAGATTTAGTCGGCTTGGATACAAGACTTCATAATCTCCGCTATTTACATCAAACATTAGGTGATAAATATCGTCCCGCACCACTTCTAGAACAATATGTAAAAGCTGGGAGATTAGGACGGAAAACAGGGAAGGGCATTTACAACTATGAAGGAGAGGGAGATGGATGAAAGAAGTTGTCATTGTTGACGCAGTCAGAACCCCAATCGGCCGATATAATGGTTCTTTAAAATTTGTACGTCCGGATGATTTAGCGAAATCGGTAATAAAAGAGATCATAGATAGACAGCCAAAACTTCCGATAGAAGCAATTGAAGAAGTCATTATTGGAAATGCTAATGGTGCAGGAGAAGAAAATAGAAATGTCGCTCGCATGGCTGCACTACTTGCTGGACTTCCTGTTCATGTAACCGGAACAACAGTGAATCGCCTTTGCGGCTCAGGTTTGGATGCAGTTAACATGGCCGCACGAGCGATTATGGTTGGGGATGGGGACATTTATATAGCTGGAGGAACAGAGAGCATGACAAGAGCTCCATTTGTTCTTTCCAAACCTGAATTGGGATTTTCACGAGGGAGTAAGACATTAATGGACACTACCATTGGCTGGCGTTTCATAAATCCAAAGCTGGAAGCAATGTATGGTGCTGATTCCATGCCGCAAACTGCAGAAAATGTAGCAAAACGATTTCATATAACGAGGGAGGAACAAGATGATTTTGCCTACAATAGTCAAATGAAGGCGAAAAAGGCATTAAAAGCGGGAAGGTTTAGCGATGAACTCATTCCGGTTACCTATACGCTCAAAGGGGAGGAAATTACGGTTGATAAAGATGAGCATCCACGTCCAACAACAACCCGTGAAAAATTAGCCAGCTTAAAACCATTATTTACAGAAGGAACGGTTACAGCGGGTAATGCATCAGGAATAAATGATGGAGCATCGGCATTGTTATTAATGAGTAAAGAAAAAGCGGAACAATTAGGTGTCGAGCCTATGGTACGCTACATAGCGAGTGGAACTGCCGGACTTGAACCTGCCATCATGGGACTTGGACCTATTGAAGCAACTAAAAAGGCATTGCAACGAGCCAATTTAGAAGGACCAGAGCTTGAATTAGTTGAATTAAATGAAGCCTTTGCATCACAGGCACTTGCATGTATAACACAACTTGAGTTGAATCCCGATATCGTAAATGTAAATGGAGGAGCGATCGCATTTGGTCATCCACTAGGAGCAAGCGGATCGAGAATCCTCACGACATTAGTGCATGAAATGTGCCGCAGAAATGCTAAATATGGTCTTGCCACGATGTGTATCGGTGTAGGCCAAGGGATTGCAACGATTGTTGAAAAGATGTAAATGGTGAGGAGTGTAGCAATGAGTCATGTTTTATTGGAAAAGAAGGAACGAATTGCCTATATTACAATGAATAGACCCGAAATATTGAACTGTTTTAATTACTGTACATTGCTAGAGTTAGAGAAAGTGATAGAAGATTTATCGATCGATCAGGAAATACGGATTGTAGTTATTACAGGGAGCGGTAACAAAGCCTTTAGCGCAGGAGCGGACTTAAAAGAACGCCGACATTTAGGAAAGAAAGAAGTAATCCGGAATGTAAAAAAGATTAGTTCTGTGTTTGAACAGGTTGCAAACTTACCTCAACCGACGATTGCATTAATAAATGGATATGCATTTGGTGGCGGATTCGAGCTTGCGCTAGCTTGTGACTTTCGTATATCCGTCTCTTATGCGACAATGGGATTAACGGAAACAAGTATGGGAATTATTCCTGGTGCTGGTGGTACGCAGCGACTCCCAAGGTTAATCGGACAGGCGAGAGCAATGGAGATGATTTTAACTGCGAAACGAATATCTGCGGAGGAAGCTTTTGCGTATGGTCTCGTTAACAAGGTGGTAGAGCCGCAAGAACTTTTTGAAAGCTGTGAATTATTTGCTGAAACGATGATGAACAATGCTCCAATTGCAGTTCAGCAAGCAAAATTTGCGATTCAAAATGGGATGAACACGGATTTGAACACTGGGATGAAACTAGAAGAGAATGCATACCGACTGACGATTCCAACAAAAGATCGTATAGAAGCACTTGCAGCATTTAATGAAAAAAGACCTCCCCAATTCATTGGTGAATAATATGTATGGTTGCATGGAAAGCGATTTCGGTTTTACTTGCTGCATATATTTTATAAAATAATTTGGAGGTTCTTATAATAGGTTAACATTGGCTCCAATTCAGAGAGTCTGACTAAACAGCGGGCTTGCCGCTCAGACATACTCCTCTGTTATAGGGGTGAATTTCCTTTACCTATCAGAAGTTCTACCGTTTGTATGCTGCTAACTGGGTATTTATGTTTTTTCATTTCATGGAACGTGTTCATTCTCTTAAAGATCGTTACACAGCAAAAAATAGATGAAGGAACAGAAAAAGGATGATCAACATGCAAAAGAAACTGAATACACGTTCGATGATTTTTACTTTGTTTGGCGACTATATTCGTTACTATGGTAATGAAATATGGATGGGGAGTCTAATTAAACTATTGGAACCGTTTCATCATAATGAGCAAGCTGTGCGATCAGCTATTTCCCGAATGAGTAAGCAGGAGTGGGTTGTTAGTCGTAAAGAGGCGAACAAAAGCTATTATTCCTTAACCGAGCGAGGAAAGAAAAGAATGGAAGAAGCAGCCGGGCGTATCTATAGATTGGAACCGGAGACGTGGGACGGGAAATGGCGTATGCTCTTATACAATATCCCTGAGGAAAAAAGGCAAATTAGAGACGAGTTGCGAAAAGAGTTGATTTGGAGTGGGTTTGGTTTACTATCCAATGGGGTTTGGATTACACCGAATAATTTAAAAGAGCAGATTTATGACATTATTGATAAATACAAAATTAAAGAATATGTTTATTTTTTTGAAGCTGAAAATGAAGGATTTCAAGCTAACCAACAAATTATACGAAGTTGTTGGGATATTGACCATATTAACAGTCTCTATCAAAAATTTATTCATGCTTATGAAAATAAAATGATGGAGAACGGTAAGAAAATAGAACAGGGACAAATGGGTAATAAAGCATGTTTTGTAGAGCGTACTTTACTAGTTCACTATTACCGTAAATCACTGTTTGTCGACCCAGGGATTCCGAAAGAATTGTTACCGGAAAAATGGTTAGGTGAACAAGCAGCCAAACTGTTTAGCAGTTATTACAACATTCTTGCAGAAAAGGCAAATGCATTTTTTGAGAAGGTTTATGCAGAAGGATATACGAATCAAAAAAATACGAGTACTCCAACTATCTCCAACTTTTTAGAATTAGTAAATATATCTGACTCATTTAATGAAAGATAGGGAGTGGTGACCATCGTAAATAAATTAACCCAGTTATTGAATATAACGTATCCCATTATTCAGGGAGGGATGGGAAATATTAGCGATCCGTATCTCGCTGCAGCTATTTCCAACGCGGGAGGGCTAGGGACAATTGGTGTTGGAGATTTACCGGTAAATGAGGCGGTTTATAAAGTCACGAAAATGCTGAAGCAGACGTCAAACCCGTGTTGTGTAAATATACCCATCGCTGTTCACCCGAATGTTAGTCACATCGTTCAACAGATGATTAATCTAAACGTTCCAGTTGTTTCACTATCCGCAGGCAATCCTGCCCCGTTTATTTCTTTACTCCAACAGCATAAGATAATTGTCATATGTGTGATAGCTACTGTTCGACAGGCAAAGAAGGCAGAAAAAGCAGGAGCCGATATTATTGTATGTGAAGGCTATGAAGCAGCAGGAATTAATGCCAAAAATGAAAGTACAACCATGACATTAATCCCCCAAGTTGTTCAACAGGCAAATATCCCTGTTGTGGCTGCTGGAGGAATCGCCGATGGAAAAGGACTTGCTGCAGCTTTGGCACTTGGCGCTTCCGGAGTACAAATGGGAACTCGTTTTATTGCCACAAAGGAAGCGCCTTACCATGAAATATATAAACAGGCAATTATCCAAGCTACGGATGAATCAACCGTTATTGTTGGACGCAGATTTAATCGCATTCGGAGGTTAATCAAAAGCGAATATACATCCAAACTGTTAGAAGTGGAAAATAAATATGATGATTCTGCGTTATTTTCCGAGCAGACAACAGAAACCCATCATAAGATAGGAGCTCTCGATGGTGATATAAAGAATGGATTTATTAATGGAGGACAAATTGCTGGTCTTATTGAGGACTGTCCTTCTGTATATGATTTGCTTGAAACAATGACAGCTGACGCTAAACAAATATTAAAACAAAGCTTGGGGAAATTAGAGTAGCGTAGTTTATGTTATAAAAAAGCGGTCTTCTTAATGAGATTGCTTTTTATTTATGTTCTAGGAAATTATCTTTTTTACTTTTTATTAAGGTCCATTCACCATCAAAAACAGATAATGAAACTAATTTAATATTATAAGTTAGCATAAAAACTACTATTACTAGAACAACGGGTAACCCTAATCGTTCCTACTATTGCTACTAAAGCTTAGTACATCATACCAGCTTGTATGTTTGTATAATTAGGTTACTTAAAATTACACTTTTTGCTTTGGGGGTACAGACTTAACGGAATAGCCACGTCCGGCGCATGAGCCCTACGATAAGTTATCATTGGCTCGTGCCTCACCATGATTCCTAAAACTTTAGTTGCTTCGCTCCAGTCGCTACGTTGTGAAACGGGCGCCCCGAGCCTTTGTTCTGTGTTTAGTTGCTCCTTTAGTAAAGAAAATGCCCATGCATTCTTCAATTAAATTAGCGATCTCACTAGGTTTTCGTGTGTAGCTGGAACATTTATATGGTGTCAATGTATTTGTATTATCATCGTGTACAAGAAACTTAAGATTGCTCAGATTTATTAAATACGCCGCAAAAAATTTCTCGTAAATGAGTAGGGGATAATTAGACTTGTCTTTTCATTCTTTCTCACATAATTATTTTATAATTGGTTGAAAAGCAACATTATGTTTTTCTTCATTATCAGAAGCAGATATATATCCCGAATGTAACGAACAGTATTACTCAATCTGCTTTTTATTTTGCAACCTTAATAAAAAAAAGGCGCTATCACTTTAGTTTAATTGTAATATATTCCAAAATGGATGGAACCACCTTTAGTTGGGTGTTTACTTTTTTGGCTAAAGAACTAAAATACCAATATTTAGATATTATTTATGCAACGCTAGTGATTTTTATTAAATAATTCAAGAATGCTAAAAATCCTGCCCAATAAAAAAACGAACAGTATAAGGCTATATTAATACTTGTTTTATTTGGATTTTTGCTTGGTTTAAAGAACAATATATCATTCTTCGGTATGGGTTTAAAAACAAAAGTGCAAATACATAGATTATCAGAAGTTATATTAACAGATGTACTTTTTGATAGATAGTAGGGGGGCCATTCACCGCCTTACTCCCCCTACATTAAAATTGATATATAGCATACAGTTCATTTGTACTATTTTAAAATGTGTTTAAAATCTTTGCCTTTTGCTACATATGTAGCAATGGATAATTGGATGAGTTCAAGGTCTTTTGCAGATACGTCACGAACTATTTTTCCTGGCGAGCCAACAACAAGCGAATGAGATGGTATTTTTTTCCCAGGTGGTATAAGGGTGTTTGCACCAATAATGCATTCTTCACCAATCTCAACATGATCTAATATCGTTGATCCCATTCCGATGATCGACCGCTTCCCTACCTTACACCCATGTAGGATAACATTATGCCCAACGGTAACTTCGTCCTCCACAACTACAGGACAACCTGCAAATAAATGAATGGTAGAATTGTCTTGAATACTACATTTATCTCCTACTGTTATCGAATCTTCATCCCCTCGTAATACTGCATTGAACCAAATAGTAGATTCTTTGCCAATAGTTATATCTCCAATTAAATATGCCCCTGGCGCAACAAAAACGCTCTCATGAATGGATGGCTTGTGATGGTTGTATGGAATAATCAACATATCACCTCTTTGAAAATTTAGTTTATTTCCTCTATTTTAACATTTTTGGGTGGATTTTAAAACGGTTCGATAAATTTAAAATAGAACTCATAATTATTAAATGTTTTTCCTGTTTAAGACGCATAATTTATCTGCGAAATTCCCTAAAAAGGTTTCTGTTTGCTAACATATACGATATGATAAAAGAGGTAGAGTTTGGATTAGTTGTTAAGGAGGCAAACAACGGTGTTTAAAAAGATTGCAAGTGATGCTTTAGGATTAAGTGACATTGGCAAGATTATTTCTCCAGAGGATTTTGATAAGACGGAATCGGATGATTATGTACTGCATGAGGAAGGAGAAAAAATTCACTTTCTCATTAAGTCGAAATCGGATGAGTACTGTTTCACCAATCGTGCTTTGATTCATCTTGATGGGGAAAAAGCGACGAGCAGCAAGCGCAATATTTATCGATATGATTATTACAAATACCCAATTAGTAATGTATCCGTAGAGACAGCCGGCACTGTTGATTTAGATTTAGAAATTAAGTTTTCAATTGGTAAACAATCGGTTTCTGTGGATATCAGTAAAAAAGAAGGGGAAGCGATTGCAGATTTATATAAATCATTAGTAACGATTTCCCACATCCAAGATACGAATGACCGAAAGAAAAAATTTGCCAAGGATAGTTTACAAATCTCGCAATCCTTATTTAATGATAATCGATTCCAAGAAGGAGTTATATCAAAAGAATTTGCGGAAGCTACAAAATTTGCATTTGAATGGTATACAACGACATATGATGAAAACACACAAAAGGATTTTGGAGAAGTATTTGATAAATATATTCAAAATTAACCGGGCAATTTTTATTGAAATTGACTCGAAAAGTAGTTTAATTAGTAGATTCGGTTGTAGAATAGTTTAACAGAATAATTCCAGAAGTCCGTTTTTAATTCAATTTGCTCCCCTTTAGATATCAAGCCCCATTAACTTGAAGGGGAGTTTTTGGTACCTAATAAACGGTTTTCCCAAAAACAAAAATGTAACATATTATTGGTTTATGAAGGGAGTAAGCTTTGAAGGAAGCTAATTTTTATGGGGAAAGTATAGCATTCATTATTGTATATGCGGTTGTTGACTGGATTGTAATACATAAGTACAATAAAATAAAATAAATATTAGAAATGTAATGATAATTACAAATCAGGCGATTTTTTAAGCGTAAAAAGGAGAGCCGTAAAAATCACTAGTATACTGTTGTTTATTAAGAAATGGTCTACTTGCTACCTGATTGAATGAGCACGTATGCTCCTGCCCAGATCGAGAGTTTACCCGCAAAGTGAGCGAGTATGTCGCCGCTCCGATCAAGTAAGCCGACCCAAATTAAGCGAATCTATCTCGAAATCGAATATATCATCCATAACCCGACTGTGTCTTTCTTTCCAAATTACAGCAAATGCCAAGCTAAATTGAGCATGTCGTTCTCCGAAGTAGCAAGAGCTGCGCTCGACCGAACACAGCTCTCTAAATCATAAATTTCATCCCTATCGAATAAATGAGCTAAATCTTATTTGGTCTTTCCCTCAGCAAAGGCTATATCAGCCGGAACATGCTCTCCTTGGTATACTTGTTTAAATGCATTAGGTGTGTAATTCGTTTCTTTTTTAAAAATTCGACTAAAATAGGTGAGATCGAGATAGCCGACTTGCTCGGCTATTTCTGTGACGGTTAAGTCCGTTGTTCGCAACAGCTTTTTGGCCTGTTCTATTCGGTAATGGCGTAAGTAGCTCACAAAAGACATGCCAACAGTTTCTTTAAAAAAGCGGCTGACATAACTTTTATTCAGATGCATAAATCTTGCCAATGAGTCTAAATTAATTTCTTCATGGTACTGTTCATGCACGTATTGCATCATTTGTGCAGCACTTTCTTTTATCGTATCTGTAACGGATTTACGCTCATAATGCAATAAAGAAACTTGGTTTAACGCTAATATTGCCCGGTGAATGGCGGACTTGCATTCCTCAGTTTTTAAAGGCTTTACTAGGTAATCGACAGCCCCGCAGCGAATTGCGGTTTGAATATGTTTAAAGTTTTCTTCATTATCAAGCAAGATAACTTTAATGTTAGGATAACGTTTTACGATGTTTGTTTTATATTGGAAAATTTCGTCGCTTGACTTACTAACATCTAAAATCAACATGTCGGGTTGTTGTTCCAATGAACGTGTATACGCTTCTTCGGCAGACAAAGCATCGTCGAGAAATATTACATTAAAAAAATGCTCGGAAAAGATTTGTTTTAAAAAATGACGGTCGGCTTGTTCAGGGCTAGCTAATAATACGCGACACATAATATCACCTCTTTTAACAGAATGCTCACTTACCATTTTTTTAAAAAAACAGGAGGACTGATAGGGGGAATCGCTTTTCTAGTATGCTATAAAATTAGGAGATACACTCTCTGATTTCTCGATTAACTAAAAAGGAATTATGAATACGCTATGTTTCAAGCTCTAACGCTCAGTAAAAGATATACTAAGTTTATTCTATCTCTATCTCTATCTCTATCTCTATATGGATGCTTATCCCCTTTAAAAATTTTTTTTGCGTTGCGCTTTACTTCTTATAAACATATATCTCACTATAAGTATAACATGAACATAATGGCAATATTATACTGATTATTTTAAGGGATTGTGAATAAATGAACAAATATCAAAATTGTCCAAAAACAAACATAAATAGTCCTAACGATATTTTTGTAAACGCTTTATTATAGAGGTGTAGGAAATAAATGAAAAGGGGATGGCAAACATGGCTATTAATCTAGCGCAAGAAACAGTGCAAAAATATGAGGTAGAGACGCTGATTCAAAAAGCGAAGCATGCCCAAAAAATATATACTAGCTTCACCCAGGAACAAGTAGATGAAATTGTTAAAGCTATATCCGTGCAATTAACCGAAGCTGCAGAGGACTTAGCATTTAAGGCGCATACAGAAACAGGCTTTGGTAATGTTAAAGATAAAACGACGAAGAACTTATTTGCTAGTCAGCAAGTATACCAAAGTATAAAAGATGAATCAACTGTAGGTATTATCCATCGTGATGAAGTAAATAAGGTGATGGAGGTTGGGGTACCAATGGGA
Source organism: Roseburia sp. 1XD42-34 (assembly GCF_009917385.1). Lineage (GTDB taxonomy): Bacteria > Bacillota > Bacilli > Bacillales > Amphibacillaceae > Virgibacillus. Next base: position 31,914 of record NZ_QWLJ01000002.1, read on the forward strand.
GTCATTGCTGCACTTGTTCCAGTAACGAATCCAACATCGACCGTTATTTTTAAAACATTAATTGCTCTAAAGACAAGAAATGCAATTGTGTTATCACCACATCCAAAAGCTGTCAATTGCATTGTTGAGGCTGCCCGTTTAGTGGAGGAAGCAGCAGTGAATGCTGGTGCTCCCAAAGGTTTAGTTCAAGTAATAGAGTCACCGAGTTTGGAGGGGACACAAGCGTTAATGCAACATGATGATACGGCATTAATATTAGCTACTGGTGGGAGTCCAATGGTAAAAGCGGCTTATTCCTCAGGTAATCCTGCAATTGGGGTAGGTCCTGGTAATGGTCCTGCGTTCATTGAAAAATCAGCCAATGTTGAAGAAGCAATTGATCGAATTATTGCAAGTAAAACATTCGATCATGGTACGATATGTGCTTCAGAGCAATCTATCATCGTTGAAAAAAGCATCAAAGATGAAGTTGTTCAGGAATTGAAAAAGCGCCATGCTTACTTTATGAAACAAGAAGAATCAGAGAAGGTTTCCCACTTTATTATGCGTGAAAATGGCACGATGAATCCACAAATAGTTGGAAAACCTGTAACTGAAATTGCTAAACTATGTGGAATTATTATTCCTGCTGATACTAGCGTACTCATTTCTGAGGAAACAACAATTGGTCCTAACAACCCGTATTCACGTGAAAAATTAGCGTCCATTCTAGCAATGTACACAGTTGGCGATTGGGACGAAGGTGTTGTTACTTGTAATACAATTTTAGAAAATGAAGGCGCTGGGCACACAGCAATGTTGCATACAACCAATGATGATCTAGTACAGGATTTCGGCTTACGTATAAAAGCATCCCGTATTTTAATCAACACACCAGGTACTTTTGGTGGAATAGGTTTTTCCACCAACCTTGCTCCTTCTTTAACACTAGGATGTGGTGCTATCGGTGGAAGCAGTATTACAGATAACGTGAGTGTTCGTCAGTTAATGAATATTAATCGCGTTGCTTATAATAAGTAAATTCGTTAAATTAAAGAAGCATCCAGACTTCGTGACATGCGAAATCTGGGTGTTTTTTTGTTGTATAGAAAATTATAAAATGAGGTGCTTATGGATAACGAAATAACTGACTAGGCATGTTCGGCGCATGAACCTAGCAACGATGCGATTTTAGAAATGCGCCCTCCGATAAGGCATCATCGCTTCGTCGCTAAGAGGAAGACCGACTAAAAACGGGCTTGCCGCCCAGATGTCAGCGTACCCCGGTTTTAGTGGCATGATTCCTTTATCTATAGTTGATTCGTTTCATTCGCTACGTTGCTAAAAGGACGCTCCTGCCTTTGTTTGTTCTAAAAACATATAAAGGTATAAAGGCATTATGCATCTGTCTATTAGATTAAATATAAGAATATTCCACAAAAATACCCACTCAACTTGTTGCTTTTGCTCAAGCTTTTTTTACATAATTTCTCTATTCTAACAATTTATATCTCCTCCACATTTCTGACTTCATTTTTAACCAACTTTAGAATGTTTTTTCATAAGTTTCCCATATGAAAAGTAACCGAATTATAAAAGTCTATCTATATGAGACTTATATACGAGGAAAGACCTGTTTAACAGTCTTTTTTTAGTCTATTAGAACTATATATTATAAAATTTTCTTGGTGAAATATACAAAGTAACTAGGACTTTAGACTTATGTTTGCGCTTTCATTTTAGTTTGTGTTTAGAAATTGTTGATAAAATATGGAAACAGTGAATTAAATTTGAATAGTTGGAGGAGTTATTATGAAGGCGATTCTTGTTGACGACGAAAAGTTAGCGTTAGATTATTTGGAACAACAAATTAAAAAAATTGGTAGAGTAGAAGTTATTGGCAAATTTACTAATCCGGTACATGCTCATGAAAGTATCCTTAAAGAAGATGTGGATGTGCTATTTTTAGATATCCAGTTACCAGAAATTAATGGAATGCGTTTGGCAGAAAAAGTTTTGGAAAATAAGCCTAATTTGACAATAGTATTTGTAACGGCTTATGACAAGTATGCTGTAAAAGCATTTGAGCTTAATGCAGTTGATTATTTACTTAAACCGATTCCATTTGATCGTTTGAAAAAGACAGTTGAACGGATAGAAAATCAATGCAATCAGCAATCAACTGTCGAAAAAACTTTACCACTCTATGTAAATGTACTTGGCCAGTTTTCAATTGAACCGGTAAAAGGACAACCTGAATTTGTATCTTGGCGGACTAAAAAAGCAGCAGAGTTATTTTTATATTTACTGCATCAAAAAGGGAAAATGGTGAGGAAATCATTTTTAATTGACTTGCTTTGGCCAGATGTAGAGTTGGAACGGGCAAGTGCTTTGTTATACACGACGATTTATTATGTACGAAAAACGTTAAGAAAATATCATAAACATTTGAGATTAGAAAACGTTTCTGATGGTTATGTCTTGGAAACAGAGAATATTATCCTTGATTTTAATGAATGGAAGGAAAAGATAAAAACATTACCTCCGGTTAGCCAAACATCGATTAATACTTATATTCAAGTAATGTCCTTATATAAGGGAGGCTATTTACAAGGATACGACTTTTGGTGGGCAGAATCGGAACGTTATTATTGGGAACAGATTTGGTTAACGAAGGCTATGGAGATAGCAAGATTTTATCAAGATAACCATGACATAGCAGGAGCAAAACTGTGGTATAGTCATATTTGTCAATATCATCCGGAAATGGAAAAATCTCATTTTGCTTTAATGAAAATTTATGCATTTGAAGATAACCAAGCACTTGTTCACCAACAATATGACTCCTTGAAAACTTATTTACAAGATGAAATGGGAGTGTCGCCGAGTAAGGAAATTGGAAAATGGTATGAAGATTGGAAGGAAGGTAGAATTAACGTTCTATACTCCTAAACTACTAAAGATAGCATTGCAAATCAATTAAATAAAGCAGAAGATCAAGATTGCTATATATTTAAGCATCTATTTTTATACGTTACTATTTGGCAATGTAGAGAAAAATGGTTAGGAAGTTTTAAGGGCATGATAGTTCGTTAATCGTGCACAATGTGGACCTAGTTAAATCCTTTCAACTATCAGAATCCCTAAGATTAATTTATTCTTACAATATGCTTATGTTTATTAGGAACATAGATTATATATGATCCTGATAATAATATGTTGGTTAATGAAAGATTCGAACTTAAAATGGTTAGTCCATTTTAGTTCGAATTTTTTTATAAAGATAAGAAAGTATAAACTTAGGCGCTTGGGGAAAAAGAAATACCGAATAGACCACGTCTGCTCCATTGGCCAGCAACGATGCGACTTTAGAAATGCACCCTCCGATAAGGCGTCAGCGGTTCGTGGCTAAGAGGAAGGCCGACTAAAAACGGGCTTGCCGCCAGATGTCGGCATACCCCTGTTGCATGGGCATGAAGTCCTTTATCTTTAGTTGATTCATTCCATTCACTCCGTTGCTAAACGGGCGCCCTTCCCCTTTGTTCTTATGTTTAATGTATGGGCGTTTTAGTTTCGTTCGTTTAATAAATGTTTAGATGTGTTTATTAAACTATGGGTCACTATCGCTAGTATTAAATTACAGGATAAGGAGAACGAATTACTTTTAGCTGAAAGGAGGAGTATAGCACGTGCGACAAACACGAATGACAAGCAAAATGAGAAGAATGCGTAAGATGAAGAAAACTCGTATGTGGTTTGCGTTTTTTTTGGTTTTCATTCTATTAACATCAGCTTTTGCCCCAGTTGTTATAAGCGGGCAAGGTGATATAAAGCAAACTTCACCATCCCTTGATGTTCAAGTCAATAAAGATGCTGAAATAGAGAGAGCAGTAATAACTTTAAGATCTTCACAACCTGTACTTGATAAAGCAGAGGTAGTTCTTCCTGATGAAGGGGTATTTAGCGAGTCGCTAACAAAAGAATTAAATGAACAATCAAAGGATACAACAATCAAGTATGACAATAAAAAACACAAACTTCATATTCAATGGAATAAAAGTGTGAAAAAACAAGAAGCTAGATTTGTTTTAACAGACAACTATAAGGAAGAAATGAAGTTAACGGCAATAGGGATTATAGATGGAAAACAGGTTGCAGTTAAAGAAAATACTATTTTTATTCCTCCACAGGAAAAAGCAAAAAAAATGGATGAAGCGAATACAAACGATCAACAAGATACGCCTGTAAAAGAATCAGTTCCACCTAACAAACAGCAAGAGGATAAGGTAGAACAATCAAAAAATACAGCAGATAACAAGCAAACGGATAAACGAATGCATGAAAAAGAAAAACATGCAAAAAATGCTAGTAAAAAGAAAGAATTAACAGTAGAACCCATGGTCGGAAATGAAAATATAGATATAGATTTATCTCCACTTAAATCTAAAGTTCTAGCTGGCAAACAGGCAGTTTATCAGCTGTCTTTAAAATTTACTGGATCAAAGACAACTTTTAATAACGCCAAAATCGTAATTAATCTACCAAAGGAAAATTTCAGCTCTTTTACCCAAAGTCTAGATGAATTAAAAATAAATGATGTCACTCCAAATTGGGATAAAGAAATGAATCAATTAGTTTATCATTTCGATTCTATAAAGTCAGGAAAAACATATGAAACGGTCTACAGGATAAACACAGAAAATGGAATATCACCTAATGAGAAAGAATTACAATCAAAAGTAACTTTCTCAGCTGATGAAATAGGAGCCATATCTGATCAAGCTTCTATAATTATGAATGCTTCAACTCCAATGAATATAAGTAAGAGGTATATCAAATCAGAAAAAAATGGTGAACCTATTACTGCTCCTATACCAGGAAGTAAGACGCTTTGGGAAATTCAAGTGAATATTCCCAAAGAGAGCAATGGGCAAATGTTCTTACAGGAAAATGAAATATTAGTTCTTGAAGATATCCTGCCAGAAGGTTTGGAATATGATTCTATGGAAGAAGGAAAAGAACCTGTAGAGAATGAAGGTAGACTTACATGGGAATATACTTCGCCTACAATAGAGCAACAAAAGAGCAAAAACGACTCGTTATTTTCCAAAAAAATAAGAGTATGGCTCAAGGTTAAAGATAAAAATACCATTGAAACAACACAAAATAACATAGCCAAAGTAAAGGCACATACCATAGACGGTAAAAAGATAGAGGAAAATGCTGAACAAGGGTTATATATTATTGATGCAGAAGATTTTACTGGAGAAGTGAATGGTACATTTATTCGCCATGGACATTTAGGACCACTTAATGGTGCAGGGGAATTAAACACAGACTATAAGAGTGACAAAAACCCCGTTATAGGTGAGGACGATATTGTTACGTTTGCTCATAACACAGCAATCGGAGGACCAAATTATAATTTATATCAAGGTGATTTTAAACAATATGTGATGACATATAGAATAGACCCTCGTCTACATTTAGAGCAGTTAAAAACACCAGGTGAATTTTTCTTTCGTCCTATCACGGCTATTCCTTCGAGCTATGCATCATCTGTTCCACTAGATGCTTATGTTGGCTTCGATGTTTATGTAAGTGTAAATGGAAGAGAACAATTAGCTATTTCTAATGCTGATCACAATAGAGTATATACGCGAGCAGATTTAGGCGTAGACGATAACGATAGAATAGAGTATGTCAAATATGATTTCTTTAATCCGCAAACGGGAGATAAAGGTGCACCGCAAGGTGTTTTTTCGCAAGTACCGGATAAGACAGTAGATCAATCGAAGAAAATTACCGAGTTTGGAACTGGTTTAGCTGCCTATCAATTTACTGTAAATGAAAATGAGACAGGGAAGGCTAAAAACATTCTTGAATTTTATGGTATAAACTCATTTGGAGACAAGTTTGAAGTCCCTTATAAGAAAGCAGATGGGAATCCAAGGAGTGCAGATTTTATAGGTTCACCACGTCATGTAACCATTTCTAAAAATCCTCCTTCACAACCGCCCGTAGCAACAATTGGTGTTGAGTTATTGGATCAAGACGATGGTAAAGTAATAACGGGGAAAAATAGAATGAGCGTGAATTTAAATAATGATCCAACATCTACGGAAAAATTAACGAAAAAAATGGAAGCATCTGTTTTGTTACCTGCTGGCGTAATGATTGATTCTAATCCAAATGCCGAATTTTCGGGGCAAAGCGGTAAGTATAAAGTATTAAGTGATGATTACAACAACAGTGGACGCCAATTAGTGAAATTTACATGGGATGACTCATATTTACAACCTGGTCGTTCTCTTTCTGCTCAAATTAACGTGATGATAGCAGAGTATGCTCCTAATTATTTACTGTTTGATGTGTATGGATTTTCTGGTAATGAATCGTTAAGAGCTCCTGATAGTCAAGAGCAAACGATAACGTCAACGTTATTACAAACGGATGAAGATGATTTGAACCAGGATGGGGATAAAAAACAGCCAAGATTAAAATCAGGAAATGAATATGTGATGACAGGAAACTATAGCTTAGAAACAGAAAAATTCGTAAAAGGAGAACTAGACGATACGTATACGAATTTTGGGAAAACAATACCTGGAGGCTTCATCGATTATCGCTTGAAAATAACCAATACAACAGGAAAAGACATCTATCATATGACATTGATCGATGTTTTACCGTCTGAAGGAGATCTCGGTATTACAGATAATATCGAGCGAGGTAGTAAATTTACACCAACATTAACAGCAGATGGTGTTCATTTACCAAAAGAGTGGCAAGAAAAAGTAGATATACTTTACAGTTCCGTTCAGACTCCAAAGCGTGATGACTTAATTCGTCATACGGATTATCCGGAAACTGCCACGCCTTTAACAAATCCTCCTCAAGCAGAAGAACCAAATTGGTTAACTGCAGATGAAGTAACAGATTGGAACCAAGTTCGTTCATTTAAATTAGAAATGAAAGATGATGTGCACTGGATAAAGGGGCATGATATTGAAATAGAATTTCGAATGAAAGCACCACAGGTCACTGAAGAGCAAGCTAAAGAGCTGCTAGATTCAGAAGAAGACCCCTCCCTAAGAGCAGCATGGAATTCATTCGCCATTGCAACAGACAATGGTCAACCTGTAGAACCAGCACGAGTAGGAGTTTATATGGAAGAAACAGTTGATCCAAATGTGAATAAAACTGTAAATGGTAAAGACTCATTAGAATTGGAAAACCGTAATCAAGCGTTTACGTGGGAAGTAGATTTTGATTTTGGTAATCGTACCGGCAAATGGGATGTTGTTGAACTGAGTGATAAATTGCACCAGTTATTGGAAATCGTTGAAGTTGAAGTGGTGGATCAAGCAGGTAATGATGTAAGTAGTAATGGTGTATTAAACGTTAACAAAAAAACAAATTTAGTTTCGTTTAAACCAGAAAAAAAGGATAATTCTTATCTCTATTTACAAGATCAGGTGTATAAGTTAAAAATAAAATCGAAAATTAGCGATACAGCAACACCGCAAGAGTTACTTCCTTATATTGAAGCAAACGGGATTCCGAATGAAGGTGTATTGACGGTTGATGATATACCAACAACGTCAAATGAAGCTTATGTAAAACCACCCGAATTAAAAGGGGCTCTGACAATTACGAAGGTTGATAAGGAAACAAAAAGCAAATTAGCTGGAGCAGAATTTGAGCTTCAAGATGAGAAAGGCGATGTGATAGCGACAAAAACAACAGATGATAATGGGGAAATAACTTTTGAATATTTGCCATTAGGTGATTATCAACTTGTAGAAACAAAGGCTCCAACTTATATAGATGAAAATGGAGGTGAAAAAACATATCGACTCCTTGCCAAACCAATCGATATTTCAATAACGGCTAAGGACTTACATGTGCAGAAAGATATAGAAAATTCTAAGTCAGCTTGGTTATTGCCTTCTACAGGGGGTATTGGAAGTTTGGTGTTTTATGTCGCAGGTGCAGTACTTATGATTGGTGCCATTGTTTGGTTGCTAAAGAGAAGAAAACAAGAAATGAAGTAGAAAACATTTGCATTTTGCCCGCCTTTCTAAGGTTGTTTAATAGTTGTTAAGATTCAACATCTATTATAAAAGCAGCTTTTTAAGAAGGGGGGGCAACTAATGAGGAGAAAATCGAAAGATATTTTGTTTTTTATGCTTGCCATATTCGTTTGTTTTCAAGTAATTCATCCAGTTATATCTCTTGCCAAAACAGATCAGCGGAAACAACTTATGTTGGATATGCAAATTGTTGAGAAAGCTAGTTCAAGTAAAGCAATTATTCAATTGAATGCTAGTGCTGCATTGGAAATGATTAAAATTAAACTTCCTGCTGATACTTCTTATGACGAAAAACAAACGGAAAAGTTACAACAAACAGGAATTACAGCAAAATATGATTCCAAACAGCATGAAATACATCTAACCAGAAGTGCTGATTTTAAAAAATGGCACACAGCTTTTGTGTTAACAAATCTAAAGCAACTAGAAAATAAATTGGTCGGGGTTGGGCTAGTTGATCAGAAAAAAGCAATTAAAGAAGAGCTTATTTTTCAAGTTAATCTGGACGCAGATAAAGTAAAACAGCCCGAAGAGAAAAAACAAGTACCTGTAGATGAAAAAGTAAGCAAGGAAGCAGTAACGGACATTACTACCAAAGAGAATAATACCCAAAACCAGGGAAAAGAGACAAAACATACCGAAAAAAACACATCGCAAGTACAGAAACACCAACAAGAGATTACGTCTGAAACCCTTTCTCAGGAGAAGAAAAACATCAAACCTCCGATTCAATCCACTTGGCCAGAACCTGGTTCTTTGAAGTTAAATAAAGAAGCTACGGCGACGGATGAATATGCAGAGTGGGAAGTTGAATTGACTGTGGAAGGGAAAGATTTAAAGCGTAGCTCAGATATCGTTCTTGTATTTGATCGCTCCAATAGCATGGTCTCAAACAGACTTAAGAAAGCAAAGCTTGCTGCTAATCAGTTTGTGGATCAATTATTAGTAGAAAATTTAACAACTAGAATTGCATTAGTTCCTTTTGGCAGTAAAGCCGATCCATCTACGGGTTTTATAGGCTATAACAGTAAAACAAGATTAAAAAATGCAATTAATGCAATTAGAGTTACTGGAGGAAATGACGGAGGAACGAATATTCAAGCAGGGCTTCATCAGGCGCAGAACCTACTAGATACTCATAGTAATGCAGATAGGAAAACTATTGTTCTATTAAGTGATGGAGAGCCGACTTTTAGCTTTATAGCTAGAAATGCAGAAGCCTACGCTTGGCCTAATAATAAATATAATTTTATTTTGTCTGATTTTGATTATAATTCCCGAATAGGAAGAGGAAATTCATATGGATTAGGTTGGCTAGAGCGCTATAGGTTAGGTTGGTATAGAGTAGAAACCAACGGAATTGCAACTATCTCTGAAGCAGCCCATATTATAAATTCCGGTTTGGATATTTATTCTATCGGTCTTGAAGTTGGACGAAACAGAGATGCAAGGTATGTGCTTCATAATAGCCAAAATAAAGGATATTATGAAGGCGGTGAAGATGATCTAAGTCAAATTTTTGCAGAAGTTGCAAAAGGCTTGTCAAGTTATGCTGCAAATGGCGCTGTTGTAACGGACCCTATGGGAAAAATGTTTAACTTAGTAAAAGACGGCAGTTATCGTGGACAAAATTTTGCTGCAAGCCATGGAGAGGTAAAATGGGATGGCGCCAACGAAACGTTCACGTGGGATATTGGTGATATTAAAGAGAATGAAATTTACACGTTAAAGTATAAAGTGACTATTGATTGGGATGAAAATCCGAAAGGGAATGAGGTGTATCCAACTAATGGAGATACACCGTTAAACTATACGGAACCAAATGGAAACCCACAAACAAAGCCATTCCCTATTCCAAAAGCAGGAATCGTCAAAGGAAAGATTATCAAAAAAGGCTATCGTGTAAATGTTGATGGGCAGCCAGTTAATAAGGACGGAAATGTCGTTTCTGACCCATCAGAAGCGGAGCAATTTTATGAAGAAGTTCATAAAGAAGATGGGCAAGAAGAATTAAAATTTAATGAAACATACCAAGTAACGGCGAAGGATATTGCTGATTACACATTACATGTAGGCAATCATTCCGAACGTATCGATTTACAACCAGATAAGCCATTAGAAACAGTTTGGTTCGGCTATGTTAAAGCGACAGATCTGATTGCTGGTGACGTGACAGCAGAATATGTTGATGAAAAAGGCAATAAAATAGCCGCAAGTGAGGTTTTTAGCGGTGAAATTGGAGATACGTATACAACGAAGCAAAAGAATATTCCAGGATATACCTTTGTTAAAGTAGATGAGGAAGGTGCTCCTGCAACTGGAAAGTTCCAAAAAGAAGCGCAAATTGTCCGTTATATATATAAGCAAAAGCTTGGTACCATAACGATTCAGAAAGTGGATAAACATGGTAAAGCATTGCAGGGGGCAACATTTAAATTAAAAGGTAGTAAAGGACAAGAGGTCGAATCTCAGACAACTAACGAAGATGGACTAGCTACATTTAAGAATTTACCGTGGGGTAAGTATGAACTTGTAGAAACAAAGGCTCCAGAAGGTTACCGTTTATTAAATAAGCCGCTAAATGTAGAAATAACTGGAGAAAATCTCTATGAAGAGCTAGAAGTGGAAAATAGCAAAAATGGCTGGCTTTTACCTGATACTGGTGGGTTAGGTACGCTTTTATTTTACGGGTTCGGAGCAGTATTCATGCTAGTAGCTTTCCTCCTTTTATTGCGAAAAAAGAAGGCGGCTCCGTCACCAAAAGAATAATCCCTATCTATTACTTTGCTTTAAGGTGGTGATAAATCTAAGCGCTAATCCTTATTAAAATGATAAAATTACTAGAATTAATGTGTAATTAAAGAGAGGAGAAGAATAGATGAACGTAACAAAGAAAAAGACATTGCACCTTGCATTAATTTTTACTTTAATCCTATCCTTGTTACTTCCACAGGCAGCATTTGCCAAAGAGGTTAAAGGGGATGAGAGCAATCCGTCATTAACGATTCATAAATTCGAACAAGAACCAGGAACAGCACCTGGTGAAGAAGGAACCGGTTTGCCTGGGCAAAAAGCAGATGGAACACCAGTAGATGGTGTGACATTTACGTTAAAGCAAACGCATCAATATAATCCAGAGAATGATAAATGGACGGAAGTAGCTGATGGAAAAACGCTAAAAAAGACAACGGCTTCTAATGGGACAGTAGTCTTTACAAAAGGAGATGGATTGGAATTAGGTCGTTATGAAGTGACAGAAACAGACGGACCAGCAGATGTTATTTTAAATCCCGATCCGTTTTATGTGGATGTTCCAATGACTGGTAAAGATCGTACTACATTAAACTACGATGTTCACGTGTATCCAAAGAACGAAACCGTTCGGTCTGGTAAAGTAACGTTAATAAAGAAGGGTGAAGATGGTAACCCACTAGAAGGTGTAGGATTTACCCTCTACCATGAAGATGGCAGCAGAGTGAAGGACAAAAATGGAAATATTATTAGTGAGTTAACTACAAATGCTGAAGGAAAACTGGCTATTGAGGGGTTAGAGCAGGGAAAGTATTATTTCCAAGAAACAACTGCCCCAAAAGGATATGCATTAAATACAACTAAAATTCAATTTGAAGTTAAAAAGTCTGGAGAGAAATTACAAGATGTTGTAGTAGAATGGACACCAGTAGCTGGAATTGCTAATGACAAAGGTGAAGTAACGAACTACAAAAAGCCAGTAGTGGATAAAGATGTAGAGGGCGAAAAAAAGGTAGATATGGACCGTAATAAAGAATATAAATATAATATTACGATAAATACACCAAAAGACATTCATAAGTATAAAGCACTAGGTGTTACGGATACATTAGATAACCGCCTAGAATTTTTTACGAATGGTAGTGTTGCAGATGGTTGGAATGTATCTGGAACAGATAAATCCAATATTACCTTTACGAAAGAGGGACAGAAACTTATTTGGGAAGTCAAAGACTTAAGCAAGCTCAAGCCAGGTAAAAATGTGACCATTACATTTACTGCCAAAATTAAGCCAGATGCCGAGTTAGAAGCTGGAGAAACTGGTATTGAAAACACTGCTGATCTACATTTTAACAACAATAAAGGTTCGTACACGAAACCAATTGATCCAAACAATCCAGATCCTTATGAACCATATGAACCAGAAGATCCAGATAATCCAGGAAACAATCCAAAAGATCCAAATCATCCTGAGCCTAAGCCAGAAGACCCGATAACTCCAGAGGAACCACCTGTAGTGGTACCTACAGAAGGTGGATTAGAGATAATTAAAGTGGATGCTTCTGATAACAATGTAAAACTAAAAGGTGCAGAGTTTAAATTAACAGATATGGATGGTAATGTCATCGATACGTCTAATGCTGGGACAGTCATTGCAGTAAACGGCAAAGCATTCAATGGTAAATTAGAAAACTTAACAACTAGAGAAGATGGTACATTTTCTATTACTGGTCTAACACCAGGAACTTATCAATTACACGAAACAAAAGCACCAACTTACACAGAAAATGGCGAGGAAAAACCATATCGCTTACTATCCAAGCCTGTAGAAGTAAAGGTAGAAAACAACAAAGATTTGAGTTATCAGGTAGAAAACTCAAAATCACTTTGGGAGCTTCCATCTACTGGTGGACTTGGAACCATCATATTTACATTGGTTGGCTTAACCTTGATGGGAATAGCACTTGTGCTGTATTTCCGTCGCAAAAAACAACAAGCAATCGCATAAATAGCTTAAGTAAGGGAGATAGGAGGGAGCTACGTTCTTTCTCCTATTTTCCATGTATAATACTTGGTTTGTAGCTATGAATAGCTACATTTTAGAGGATCTTAACTAACATCATACGAATTCGTATCAATAAAAAAAGAGCTTCCTATCCTCTAATGTTACTCCTCAGGGTTTAAATGTCTTGAACCTACTATAAATATGGTGAACCTTAACAAACTTACCTGTTTGTTTAAATACTCATGCCTGCCACTTAGATTTATAACCATAAAATATATTTACGATAGGAAGGGAAAATGATGAGACGTGCAATAATAATTATCATATTTTTGATTGGATTGGGTGTCTTTTCCTATCCTATGATAAGTAATATTTTATCGACCCAAGTACATCAATCTGTAGTCAAAGAATATGCTGAAACAGTTGAAAAAATGGACAAAAAAGAGGTTGAACAAGAAAAAAAGAAAGCGGACAATCATAATAAAAAGTTGGAAAATTCCGAAGTTGATTTCGTCGATCCTTTTTCGGAAGAAGGATCGAAAGGTAATAAAGCCGCTGGCAACAAAAGTTATTATGATGCCCTTAATATTGCCCCGGCAATTGGCAGTATTGAGATTCCAAAAATAGGTTCCAACTTACCTATTTATCATGGTACAGGAGAAGATGTGTTATCCCGTGGTGTTGGGCATTTAGAGAATTCATCCTTGCCCACTGGTAAGCCAGGAACGCATAGTGTGTTAACCGCTCATAGAGGATTGCCAAGTGCCGAGTTGTTCCGTAATCTAGATGAACTTGGCAAAGGAGACCAGTTTTTTGTCAATGTCCTTGATGAATCATATGCTTATGAAGTTTATGATGTAGAAGTCGTTTTGCCGCATGAAACACAGTGGCTTCAAACAGATGATAATGAAGAGTATATGACGTTGTTAACATGCGAGCCATATATGTTGAATACCCACCGCATGCTTGTGAAAGGGAAGCGTGTTCCGTATGATGAATCGATGAAATCTGCAACAGAAGAAGTAGATACTTTTAATTATTGGTATCTGGTAGGGGCAGGCATAGTATTCATCCTCATTTTATTCTGGTTGTGGAGCCGGAGAAAACGAAAGAATAAGGTGGAAAGATCATGAAAGGGAAAAAGGTAATTATATTATTATTTGTGGTCGGACTCATTATTCTTGTATACCCACATGCAGCTAAACTGGTTAACAGCTTTTTACAAAAACAACAAGTAGGTCAATTCCAAACAGATTTAGAGGAAAGATCAGACGAAGAGATTGATGCTCTAATGAAAAAGGCTTCTGCATGTAACAAAGAAATCTTCTATGATAGCTCTGGATTCCGTGATCCGTTTGAAGACAATAAAGAAAAGTTGAATAAATTTAAAAATTGTCTCGGAATTGACGACGATGAAGTGTTTGCCGCGATCGAAATACCTAAACTGGGAGAAATGATTCCCATTTTTTTAGGAGCTACGGAGGAAACGCTAGAGAAAGGGATTGGACAAATTGAGGGGTCTTCGTTGCCAGTAGGTGGAAAGAGCAATCACACCGTACTAGCAGGACATAGAGGAATGGGAACAAAAGCGATGTTTCGAAATGTGGATGAATTAAGGGATGGAGACGTTTTTTATATTCATACGATAAGTGGAACTTTAACCTATCAAGTGTATAATCAAAAGGTAGTCGCCCCTGATGAAACAGAACCATTGGAAATTCAAGAAAATCGCGATTTGGCAACTTTATTTACGTGTCATCCGTATCCGACTGATCGAGAACGGTTGTTGATACAGGCAGAAAGAGTAGAAGACAAGAAAAACCGCTAGAGATAGCCTGTTTTTTAGAAAATAAGAAAGCATGAAAATTGCTGTTTTAGGGATACGGGCTTAACGGAATAGCTACGCCCGGCGCAAGCGCCCAGCAACTAGGCAACTCCACGTATCGCCTTCCGATAAGTCATCATTGGTTCGTGGTTAAGAGGAAGGTCGACTAAGAGCGGGCTTGCCGATCATGCGTCCGCATACTCCTGTTGCAGGAGCATGGTTCCTAAAACTTTTCCAGTTGCTACGTTGCTAAACGGGCGCCCTACACCTTTGTTCTTACCAATACGTATTGATTTTTATCTTCCGCTTAATTTAATCTGCCGTAAGGGGATGATTTTAAATTTTATTAACTCTAGTTATATTTGCTTCTTCTTAAGTTAATTTGAATAGGAAATGCTGATACTGCGGAGCGAAAATGAATAGGGATACAACTAGCCAAGCTATCTAACATATTATAAAAATAATGTATTTCGTTTTATAGGAGAGCTGAATCAATAATTGAATAAGCTATCATAAGGAGGAGTGGATTGGAGGAGTTGAAGTAAATGGCAAGCATTAATAAGGAAAGTAAAAATGCTGGTGGCAAAAAAGAAGAGTTAAAAAAAACCATTGAAAAACAAATAGAGACAGCAGTATGGTTGCAAACATTTGCTCTTATAGCAGAGACGGTTCTCACTTCAAAATTGCTATCTTTAGATGAAGAAGATGTAAATGGAGAACATGATATTCTTATGGGAACTCTGGTTCAAACAGTTGGTCAATTCCTCCAAAGTATTGGGGTATCCCAGCAAGTTAGCTTTCCAGATCAAGAATTGTTTGTAGAGGGGCAAAAAATCGTAGTAACGGGGGATTTTATTCAGCTCATTGGTGTGGCGATGAAGGCTTTTGGAGGGAAGAGAGAGTTACTTGAAGCAATGCAAGACGTCTCAAAGAGCGATTTTATCCCTTAAAGTCATTGAAATTAGATAGTTACGATCACTCATTTATTTCATTCATAAGCGTGTACACACGTTAGAAAGTATAGACTTATTAACTGACCGTTGAACCTATTCAGTTAAGCCAATTAGAACTTAGGTTATTACTTCAAAGGTATTTCCTGTAGTTAGCTAAAAGGAGAGAGGCAAAATGCTATCTTGTTACCTTTTTGGCTATGTTTAAAAGATAAGAAAGCATAAATTTTGTCGCTTTGGGATAACGAAATGAACTAAATAAGTCATGTCCGGCGCATGATCCCAGCAACGAGGCGACTTCACAAATCGCCCTACGATAAGTCATCATTGGTTCGTGGTTAAGGGGAAGGCCGACTAAAAACAGGCTTGCCGCCCGACGTCGGCATACTCCTGTTGCAGGAGCATGATTCCTAAAACTTTAGTTGCTTCGTTCCAGTCGCTACGTTGCTAAACGGGCGTCCTGCGCCTATGTTCTCTCCTTCTAGCTTTAATGGGGCGCTTTTGCTTTAATCCCAATCATACAATTGCTTTTTAAAGGTTTTTAGTATGTTCTTTTACACTCGTATATGTTTAATGGAATGGATCTGCTATCTTCCACCAAAGCATCGTACTAATTAATCCAATCGAACTTGTAAGAAGTAAAATTACTAAACTTATTTCTTCTATGTTCAAACCTTTTTCACCACCACTTAAAAGTGCTGGAATCGCCCAAGGGAAAAACTGACCGTATCCTGATACTGCTACTATTTGTGCTAAAACGAGCGTAAAGATCATAAATCCAAGTGGTGGTAAATATCCACGTCCAATACTTGCAATGAGAGCAACGGGAGTAGAAACAAGAATGGTCAATGTAGAACAAGCGCCATAAATTGTTATATCTTGAACAAAAGTATCCTGTGACCAGCCTGGGATATTTACCATAATTCCAACGAGTAATCCAAGCGCTAATACAACTATGGAAAGAATAAAGCACCAGCAGACAGCGACCACAAATTTAGATAATACGACCATATGTCGAGATATAGGCAGAGCTAATAAATCTTTGATCGTTCGATCGGAATATTCTCTGCCAAAAATCCAACTCATAATAAATCCAAAAACAATTAAGCCGCCTATAGAAATAGCTTGTGCAAGTAAGCTAAGATAAGAGGGCCAATCTGCAGTTCCAATAAGTTGGGCTTTATTTGATATGAGGCCTAAGTGTTCTGCAAAGTCAGGATTTTTTAAAACAAACATAAAGAATCCGCCAATAAAAGGTACCAGCATACATACAATCAGCGTTATCAAAGGGATTTTTGAATGGAAAAACTTTTTATACTCAACAGAAGCGCTTGTGGCAAACTTATTCACTTTGATCCCCTCCGGTTCCTTGAATAGTTCTTAAAAAATACATTTCCAAATCTTCTTTTTCAACTTTTAATAATGTTGGGGGATGGTTCGCTTGGACAAGTAAAGTTGCGATCTTTCCCGGATTCTGTACCGCATTTTTTTGATTAATTTGTAAAACAGCAGGTGTTTTCTGATTCATAACCTTGTAACCAGCTTGAGAAAGAATCTCTTGGATAGCAGCTCGATCTTTCCCGTCTACCAGTAAGGACTTTTGCAATTGGCTTTCTAATTGCTCTCCATTAATTTTCTTTATTAAATTCCCTTTATGGATAATGACAATGTTGGTAGCCAGTTTAGAAATTTCATCGAGTTTATGACTAGAGACAAGGATGGTTACACCTTCATTCTTTGCTAAGTGAGTAAGCAAGTCGCGGACTTCAACGATGCCTGCTGGATCCAATCCATTTGTCGGTTCATCCAAAATTAGAATTTTTGGTTTGTGAATCATCGCTTTAGCAATACCAAGCCTTTGGATGTTTCCCATAGATAAATGCTTTGTTTTCTTTGTAGTGTAGGCTTCCAAGTTTAATTTCTTAATAATCCAACTTACACAATTTCTATCAGCAATTCCTCTTAGCTTACGTACAATTTCAAGATTTTCCTTTACGGTTAGTTCTGGATAGGAATAGGGTGTTTCTACGATATAACCGACATCACACCAAATGTCGAGATTATTAGGATTAACCCTTTTTCCGTTAAGATAACATTCCCCTGAAGTAGGAGTAGTCATGCCTAGTAACATCCGTATGGTTGTCGTTTTACCTGCACCATTTAGACCTAAAAAACCATATATTTCTCCTTTTGCAATAGACAAATTAATATTGTTCACTACAAGTGTTTTCCCATATGCTTTTGTCAAATTGGTTGTATAAATCACATCGCTCATTTCAGTCCTCCTCGATTATCTGCAGGGCAAGCCCGTTAATTAAAAGTTTTAAGGCCTCATCAAATTCCTTATCACCAATTTTATCGATGTACATCATGCTCATGAAAATAGCTCTTAATGAAGCTGCGATAACACTTATAGTTACATCTTCTTTCACGGGTATATAAGATAAAACTTTATCCATAAACATATCATCTAAAGAATGGTGGTTCCTCAACAGTTCTTTGGGTAATTTTCTCATCAAGTATTCTAATTCTTGCTGTTGAATGATGTTCATAAGAAACGATTGCCTTACATGTTGATATAGTCCAAAAATCATATCGGAAAATGTTGCGATTCCTATATTAGCTTCCTTTTCAAGCTCTTGTGTTAATTCGCTTACTAACGATTTTTGATAATCTTCTAAGACATGAAAAAATAATATTTCCTTTTTTTCGTAAAAGTTATAGAATGCTCCCTTTGATATCCCTACCATTTGGACAAGTTGATCGACGGTGGTTTTCTTAACCCCATATTTCCCAAGGCATTCTTTTGCTGCTTCTTGCAGCTTATTTCTGATCAATTCCTTTTCGCTATCCGTAAATGCAGTAGCCATTTGGGCCTCCTTGTATACTGTGTGACTAAAAATGTTTATTTAGTCATATAATAGCATCGTCATGATATGAGGTCAACAAAAACTGGTTAATAACAAAAGCAAGCCTCTTATCTTTTATTCGAGGCTTGCTTATATGTTAAATGTCTTTGATATTTTAATCTAAATTATTTTGTAAAATCAATTCTCTTCGCCAGCCAATATATCACTATTCCTCCAACTGCCATAGACAATAATTCACCAATACCAACAGTGAGCCATGTGTAAAAGAAGGGAAGATCGAATAGAATAGTTAGTTGTGCTGCAACTGTAAACATGGAAACAGCGAAAATTATAGCAGTTATACCTATTTTAAAAATATCATGGTTGATCGATTTTGTTATATATCTACAGAAAATCAACACAAGAAAAGTAGAAATGCTACCTATGGGGACATCTAAAAACCACGTTGGTGACATGAAATTAGCAATGATAACTCCAAACGTTACTGCAATAACATAACGCTTGTGATACAATGCTAGAAAATTAAACATTTCAGACAAACGAAACTGCATAGCACCGAAACTAATCGGAGCGATCGAAATGGTGACGATCACATAGAGAGCACTAATAATGGCAATTTTAGTTAACTCGGAGATCATCGAAGCTGAAGATATCTGTGAAGCTGATTTATTCATTTGTATTCTCCTTTGTAAAATAGCTTATAGCTATTTTAGTAATAACTGCGACCAAAGAAGGAAGTGTCGCAGTGCAACTTTAAACTATTATATTTAAAAGAAAACGACTTTCGCAATGCTAGAATTTATTTATTTATTTATCCAACCTCCATCAATAGGAATAACAACGCCATGAATATAGTTAGCAGCTTCACTTCCTAAAAACAGTGTTAAATCAGCCACTTCCGACGGTTCTGCCCATCTACCAGCTGGTGTCTCCTCTGCTACCCATTTTGCTATTTCCCCATCTCCAGCAAAATCAGCTTTGTTCATTGGTGTTTTTATCGCACCTGGCGCAATAGCATTAGCTCGTATTCCATTTCGGCAATAATCATAATCAAGTTGCTTTGTATAACCAATAATGGCATGCTTGGAAGCAGTATATGCAGCGCCGCCACCTCCAGCAACAAAACCGGCAATGGATGCCATATTGATAATAGCGCCTCTTTTTTGTTGAAGCATATGAGGAAGCACGGTGTTAGTTACAAAATAGGTTCCTTTTATATTTGTGTTCATAACCTTATCCCATAACTTTTCCTCTGTTTCTATTGTTTTTGCATAACCGTCCAGTATTCCTGCTGTATTCAGTAAAATATCAATTCGTTTAAATTTATTTAAGGCATGTTTTACAGCTTGCTGCACGGAATCCTTATTAGTAACACTTCCAACAGAGTAGGCGAATTGAGTCTCATATTGCACAAGTGTTTCCTTTAGTTTCCCTTCCACTTTATCTAACACAAACACATTGGCCCCGTTTTTTAAAAAAGCAATAGCTTGTGCTTTTCCAATACCTGAAGCACCACCAGTAATAAAAACAGTTTGCCCTGCAAATTCTTCCCATTTCATTTAAAAATCTCCCTCGAAGTGCTTGTTATTCTATGATTTTCCAGTCATCAGCAAGAATGTCGCATACAGTAGGCGAAAACACCGTGTATCCTTCACCAGATACATTAATTAAAAAGTACGGATTGAGTTTTTCACCATCATGTTGACCCTCACCAACAAGTTTCACATATAATTCAGCGCCACTCCACCCATTTCGAATGACCTTTTTCCCAGCTTTTAATTCAGGTAATATTTGTTCAAACGTCATGTGTATCATCCTTTGTTCGATATTTTTATAAGATAAGTAAGTACTATACGGGCGCATGCGCCTTTCTTCTAGTAGTACAGGAATAATAAGCACTTGCTGCATTGCATATTCCGTGCATATTCCGACCGCGAAAGATAAGAATGTAAGAAGTACGCCAGTGGGATTTAATGCTTAGGCTTTTTAGTTCGTCTGCGGCATTAATCAACAGTTGGTATAAAAAGACATTAGACGAATAATAACTTATTTTATGTCCTATTGCAAAATAGTAGCTATAAATTTAGTATATGTTGGTACGTAGCATGAAGCAAGCAACTAATCACAATAGTTTAGTAACTCTATCCCCGAGTTAGTCTGTAGACTATCATTTTAAGAGGGAAGGAAATATAAAAAAAATCCTTCATAGAAGTAATGTCATCTCGGTTTTAATTAGGTAGAAGGTTGATAATTGGAGGTTTGAAAAAAATGAATGAGGGAGACAACGAAATAAAGGTCAGCGCTTTACTATAACCTATGAAAATAATCCCTTTGCTTAGTGCTTCCTACTTAACATAAGACTCCATTCAATTTTATGAATAGGGTTTAGAAAGATAAAAAAGTATCAAATGAGGTGCTTGGGGATAACGAAATAACCGAATAGCCACGTTTGGTGCATGAGCCCAGCAACGATGCGGCTTCACGAAACGCCCTCCGATAAGGCCTTATCGGTTCGTCGCTAAGAGGAAGGCCGACTAACAACGGGCTTGTCGCCCAGACGTCGGCATACCCCTGTTTTTAGTGGCATGATTCCTTTATTTTTAGTTGATTTGTTCCATTCCCTACGTTGCTATACGGGCGCATGCCCCTTTGTTCTATTAAAAAATGACGTTAATTTTTTTATTAATATGAGTACCGTAGGAAGTAAAAGCCGTATCACCTAATTTACAGCTCTTTAACAATAGAAATATTTAACTATGTTTAATATTGCCAAAGATGAGGGAATCGTTCTATAAGTCGTTAAGAATCTTACTTACAACAATTAACAAAGGGGGCTGAAAACATGAAGATCCTAGCACTTTTTCCAGAAACTACAAGCGATACACAATTATTATCTCAGGAAGAATCATTAGGGCTGAAAGAATTCTTAAAGAACACAGATCATGAACTAACAATGATTACGAGTGATAAGGACGTGGATCGCTTTATAGAAGACGTTGATGTGGTCATTTCTTCTCCATTTTTACCAGCGTATATTACTAAAGAAAGGGCTGAAAAAGCAAAGAACTTAAAGTTGGCAATTACGGCTGGAATTGGGTCAGACCATGTTGATCTTGATGCAGCAATTGATAAGGGGATCACTGTTGCAGAAATACCAGGAAGCAACAACGTTAGTGTAGCGGAACAAAATGTTATGGAAGCCTTATTATTACTAAGGAATTATGAAGAAGGTCATAGACAAGCTGAGGCAGGTGAATGGGACTTACCGAAAGTAGGTGCAACGGCTCATGATATAATTGGTAAGACGATTGGAATCTTTGGATTTGGTCGTATAGGTCAATTAACAGCAGAACGGTTGCAACCATTTGAAGTACATTTACAATACCATGACCCTTACCGTAAAAAAGAACTAGAAGAAAAAATGGGAATTCGCTATGTAGACTTTGATACATTGGTTCAGACATCTGATGTTATTATAATTCAGTCGCCATTAACAAAGGATACGAAAAATAAATTTGATAAAAACGTAATAAATAAAATGAAGGATGGTATAGTACTTGTTAATTGCGCTCGAGGCGGAATTGTTGAAAAAGAAGCAATTGCTGAAGCAGTTAAGAGTGGCAAGATTCGCTATGGTGGTGATGTTTGGTATCCTCAGCCAGCGCCAAAAGACCACCCATGGCGCTCCCTTAAGCAAACAGGTCTTACCGTCCATTACTCTGGGATGACGGTTGAAGCGCAGGAAAGAATTCAACAAGGTGTCCATAACATCTTGACCAGCTTTATGAAAAATAAACCTATTGAAGAATCCTATTTAATTGTCCAAGATCATAAGGTTGCAAATTCGAGTTATCAAACGCAAAACTAAGAATAGCCGTTTAGATAATGACTCGTTTAGGGAACGTGCAGAGCGAGCAATTCGTGCATAGTAGATGTGCGAATTGCTTTTTTTGTGGTCTGGTAAATTACAAATTTTACAACTATGGATAAACTTACTAAGTTATTTAGCCACGTCCGGCTTAAGCGCCCAGCAACTAGGCGACTTCACTCCATTGCCCTACGATAAGTCATCATCGGTTCGTGGTTAAGAGGAAGGCCGACTAAAAACGGGCTTGCCACTCAGACGTCGGCATACTCCTGTTTTAGTAGCATGATTCCTAAAACTTTAGTTGATTCGTTCCATTCGCTACATTGATAAACGGGCTCTCCGCGTCTTTGTTCTATGTGCCAGGCATGCAACTATCTTGGTGGTGAAAGTCCACTGTGGGGGTACACATCGACCAATGGGCAGATTTTAGAGATACCAAATCCTGGGTGGAGATGCACACTTCTATTAACTTTTGCGATGGCATTTCCCGCTACTTTATTTTGGTAGATAATAGCGACGGTTACCTGGGCTAGCATTTACCAATGCTTTTTCTGCTTTTAATGAACATCTGTGTTTACTTGCTTGGCATCTTCTGACCCGACAGTTTTTTACTACATAAAACTTTCAGCGCTAACTTATTTGCTACCATTATGACATGTTGAAATTCCGCACATCTTTTACAACCCTAAGTTGTTTTATGAAAGAAACTCCAGTTAATTAAAGCATTTAATTATAGAAATTTCCATGTTCAATCAACTCATTGTTTCGCGTCTATCCATTTTTTAGAACCTTTTGTTTTTATTTCGCCTTTTGAGGTGAGGTGGTTATGACGCTAGAGGACCAAGTACTTATTGATGAAATTATCGGTCCTATTGCTAACATAATCTATGTTTTCCTCTTCCTGCTTGTTATGCATGATAACAGCATGAAAATTTTAATTGTACAGAAGAATTTGCTAGTTCGAGTGTTTTTATGTATATTTATCAATAAAATAACTTTGATTTATATGTTATTGGTATAGCTTACATTAATAGGGAGTATATGAACTATTATTTAAATTTTAAATGACAATATAGATTGGAGAATTTTTATGAAAATACAGGAGGCTTTGTTGGTTGGTGGATTAGCTAAAGGAAATGTAGTTGCTGGAGAAAAGGGTATAACTCGCAACATAGCATCTATTGAGGTAATGGAAGTTCCAGAAGTAATGGATTGGGTGACTTCGGGTGTTTTGGTAATTACAACTTTTTATTCTATTAAAAGCCTGCCGGATAAGCAAATTGAGATTGTTCAAGCCTTAATTCATCAAAAAGCGGCAGGCATTGTCATCAAGTTAGGGCGTTTTATTACTTCTATTCCAATCGAAATTATTCATTTAGCAAATCAACATAATTTTCCAATTATAACCATCCCAAAGGATGTCACCTATATTAGTGTTTTGACACCCCTATATGAAAAACTATATTTAGAAAAACAGCAAAAAACGGTTGAACTGCAGTATCCATTGTATGAATTTGAACAATCGAATTTTTCCTCTTTACCTGAAGCTTTGAATAAAATGGCCGAAATGGTTAATTCACCTATATATATTGAAGATTTAGATGGTCGATTGTTGTACTCTGCTGCTTTAGTTCATGGGGATGGATGGAGAAGGTCCATCTCATTATTTTCAAAGCCGTACTATACTAATTATGTAAAAGAAATTTCTAGGTGGGAGAATGACGTTTTAACGAAAAAGTATACAGAATTCTATAAACCGGGATTGCGCAGAAAGATTCTTCTTCCTCTCGTATGGAAAAATAGTTTGTTTGCTATTTTGCATATTTCTTACATTGATAAAGAATTATTTCAAGATGTTTCCCCAAATCATTTAAACAATGTGGCAAATAGAGTAAGTCAGTTGTTTATTAGTGATCAACTATATTTACAAAAAAACCGTCAAGATGATCTAGATGCCATTGAACAATTTTTATTGCATCTGGACGACATTAATACAACGAAGACTGCAATTATTGTTAACTTTTATGGAGATTGGTTGAAATTAACGAATTATCCAAAGCAACAAGTAATGGATTACTCTAGCTTAATTAGAAAAGAACTTTATGGACTTGCTAACCAGTTAACAACTTGTGAAACTTTTATTTTTGAGAGATATAATAAGTTTTATTTGTTTTTGTATTGTAAAGAAGAAACATACGGGCAAATTGTAACTCATTGGCACGAAATTATTGAACAATTTAATCGAGAGGACAACTGGAATTTTACGAGGGTTGCTATAAGCCCGAGTATTAAAACTCCGACTAACTTTGAAGAATACGTGCATACAGTCAGTAAAACAATGGAGGTCGGTTTAAAAATAAAGCCTGAACATACGGTTTATACACATGATAAACTAGGTATTTATGAGATTCTTCTCCAATTGACTTCTGACCCATTTGCTAGAAGATATACGCAAAATGTTTTGTATCCATTGCTTCAAGAAGACGACGTTTTGGTAGAAACACTACAAATGTATTTAAAAGAAAACGGCAATATCTCAAAGGCTTCAGAAAAGTTATTTATTCATCGGCGTACACTTAATTATCGAATACAAAAAATAGAGCAATTATTAAATATGGATTTAAATGATGCCAACCATCGCTTCATTTTAAAATTTTGTCTTATGATTAAAGATTTGCTGTGATTAGTAACGATATAAATTAAACTCTAGCTTATTAAAGCGGTATTTTAATTTCTTGGTTAAATGCCGCTTTTTTTCTTATTAAAAGGCAGCCAGATAAAAGCTACGTCCGGCGCATGAGCCCAGCAACTAGGCGACTTTAGAAATGCACCCTACAATAAGTCCTCATCAGTACGTCCCTAAGAGGAAGGCCGACAAAAAAGGGGCTTGCTGCCCAGACGTTGGCGCATACCCCTGTTTTAGTGGCATGGTTCCCTTTATCCCGTAAAAAGGCGTTGTAGATCCCCGCGGTCTAAGAAAGGAAGATGTGAGCGGAAAAAGTCGAAGCGGGAGATAACAACACCTAACTCCCCGATTCGTGCAAGGGTCTTTAGGTCATACCCTGGCGGTACTAACCATCAGCGGGGATGAAGAAAACCCCGCTGATGGAAGGTTCACTTTTTCTTTAGTTGGATTTGTTCATTCGCTACGCTGTTAAACGGGCGCCCCTCACTTTTGTTCCACTATAGGAATATAAGCTTTTTTGGTTTATAGTATAAGAAAAACAAAGGTTTTCGCCATAAGTCTTGGCGATAAGCCAAGTTTTTCTAAAAGGGGTTACCCATCGAAAATTATGTTAGCAAACCTTGCTATGGTAAAAGTGAGAAAACTTAAGTTAAGATTATTTCTCACTTATTCCATTTCTGAGAATTGTTTAAAAATTTATAATCATAAAAAGGTCTGAATAGATATTAACAGTGTTATAGCAACGTTATTTCTTATAGCGATAAATTTAGGAATCTGTTTGTTCTAATTTTTGATATTAATATTCAAAATAAATCTTAAAAGTTAATTAAGGAGACTTTGTCATGCGTTATTTGGATGAAAATGCAATAAAGAATATTGCGGTTGGAGCTGCGGTACTTGGTACGGGAGGCGGGGGTGATCCTTACATTGGAGAATTAATGGCATTACAAGCTATTAAAGAGCATGGTCCTGTAAAAATGCTTGAGGTTGATGAAGTACCAGACGATGCTCTTGTTGTACCGATTGGCATGATGGGAGCTCCAACTGTATTATTTGAAAAAGCGCCTGGAGAAAATGAAGCAAAAAATGCGTTTCAACTCATGGAAGAGCATTTAGGAAGAAAGATTTTTGCAACGATGCCGATTGAAATTGGTGGAGTAAATTCCTTGCTTCCGGTAGCAATTTCTGCTCGCCTTGGTCTACCAATTATTAATGTTGATGGTATGGGAAGAGCTTTTCCAGAGCTACAAATGGTTACATTCTATCTAGACGGTATTTCAAATAGTCCTTTGGTCATCGCTGACGAACGAGGGAATACTTCCATCCTTCAGACAATAGATAATCATTGGTCAGAACGAATTGCTCGTAACATCACGATTCAAATGGGTGGTTCTTCTACAGTTGCTCAATACTCCATGTCTGGAAAGCAAGTGAAGAATAGTGGTGTAGCTAAAAGTTTAACGTTTGCTGAAGGGATAGGAAAAATTATTAGAAAATCAAAACAAAATCCGATTCAGGAAGTATTATCTTTTACAAGTGGCTATTCATTATTTGAAGGAAAGGTAATAGACATAGATCGGAAAACATCGACAGGTTTTGCTAGAGGAATTGCAACAATAGAAGGAATAAATGAAGATAAGGGAAAAACACTATCCCTACACTTTCAAAATGAATTTTTATTAGCTGTAGAAAATGGCAAGCCTGTGTGCATTACTCCTGATTTAATTTGTTTACTTGATAGTGAAACTGGACAGCCAATTACAACAGAAGGTCTAAGGTATGGAGTGAGATGTACGGTGATCGGCATTGCATGTAACGAAAAATGGAGAACAGAAAAGGGAATCGAAACGGTTGGTCCAAGATATTTCGGCTATGATTTAGAATATATACCAATCGAAATAATAACCAGCGAGGAGGTGATCTAAAATGAGCTCCTATCGGATTGGAATTGATGTAGGCGGAACAAACACAGATGCGGTTATTTTAAATGAAGCCATGGAGGTAATTTCAGCGACAAAAATAATTACACAAGACAATGTTAGTGAGGCGATTTTATTAGCTTTAAAAGGAGTTGTGCAACAAGCTAACATCCCAACACAACGAATTACGCATGCTATGCTTGGTACGACACATTGTACCAATGCCATCGTTGAGCGCAAACATTTAAATAAAGTTGGGATTATCCGTATTGGCGCTCCTGCTAGTATGGCTGTTAAACCACTTATCGGATTTCCAGAAGATTTACAGTCACGCTTAGGTAACGAAGTATATCTTGTTCGCGGCGGACATGAATATGACGGGAGAGAAATTGTTCCATTGGATAAACAAGCAATTTATGATGCTGCTGGTAAGATGAAAGGAAAGGTAGATTCTGTAGCGATTACTTCGATTTTTTCGCCTGTAACTCAGGATCATGAAGAAATTGCTCAGGCAATTGTAAAAGAAGTATTAGGTGATGATATTCCTGTTTCTTTGTCGTTTGAAATCGGTAGTGTTGGTCTTATTGAACGCGAAAATGCAACCATTTTAAATGCATCTGTAGTTAATGTTGCAAAAGCGATGGCTAATGGATTTATCACTGCTCTAAATGAGGAAGGAATCGACTGTCAAGTTTATTTTGGACAAAATGATGGCACACTGATGTCAGTGGAATATGCTATGAAATACCCTATCTACACGATTGCTTGTGGACCAACAAATAGTCTACGTGGTGCATCTTATTTGTCAGATGTCGAAAATGGGATTGTTGTCGATGTCGGAGGTACTACGACAGACGTAGGTGTATTGGTAGACACTTTTCCGCGTGAATCAGCGTTAGCTGTTGAAATTGGTAAAGTTCGTACGAATTTCCGTATGCCTGATCTTGTTTCAATTGGTTTAGGAGGCGGCACCATTATACGTATTAAGGAAGATAACACATTTACAATTGGTCCAGATAGTGTTGGATATCGTCTGAAGGAGAAAGCAATGGTGTTTGGTGGTGACACGTTAACAGCTACGGATATTGCTGTTTTTTTAGGAAAAGCAAATATTGGAGATTACAATAATGTGGCACATTTAGATGTCCTATTGCTGGAAAAAATTTATCAACAAATGATAGCGATGGTAGAGAATGCTATTGATCAAATGAAAACAAGTGGAGAATCTGAACCTGTCATTCTTGTTGGTGGTGGAAGTGTTTTATTTCCTTGGCAATTAAAGGGAGCTGCCCACGTTTATAAACCTGAAAATTTTGGTGTTGCTAATGCTATTGGGTCAGCGATAAGTCAGGTTAGTGGACAAGTAGAACGCATTTATTCATTAGATCAATTCGGACGTCTTGAAGCAATGGAAGAAGCGAAACGCTTAGCGATTGAGGAAGCAATCGCTGCTGGTGCAAATCCTGATACTTGCAAAATTGTTGAGATTGAAGATGTTCCACTAGCTTATTTACCTGGTAATGCAACACGTATAAGTGTAAAGGCAGCAGGTGAGCTATTGAAATAATCGAGATGATTCAACATGTACATTTTGTTGTTGGCTGGCTTATCTTATCCCGCATGTCAAGACCGTAAGACCTTCCAGTTCCAGAGGTATCGAGAATACAAAGAAATTTAAGTGATGACTCAGACTAACGTCACTTAAATGCCCAATTTATTTAGGAAGCCTTTAGGTCATACCCTTTGCGGTATTCACTTCAGTAAGGGAAAGCCCTGCTGAGTGAAGTTCTCATTATCATGGAGTAGTATTTATGAACTACGTTTCGTTGAATTCTTTTGGCCAAGCACTAATAAATGTTATTTTAGATAATATTTCCGTTTCTACTTTATGGATAATTTTTTTGAAAATTATCGTCTAGCTTAAGGGGTAAAGCTGGAGCAAATTTCGCTCCTCTTTCTACCCGTCGTTTGGTTGCTGTTTTGAACAGCATGCTTGTATAAATAAATTTTTCATACGCTTTTGATAAATGTTAAGATAAAAACGTAAACATAAAGGTGGAATATTATATGGAAGAAAGAGAAGATTTAATATTACAGCCTGTTCCACTAAGCGAACGAATTGGTTGGAAAGCACCATTATTTAACGTACTTGGGACAAACATTGCTATTTCTGCTTTAATGGTAGGAAGTACATTAATAACCGGTTTAACATTAAAGGATTTGATTTGGGTCTCCATTGTAGGGAATCTTATTCTTATGGCAATTCTCATTATTCAAGGGAATATTGGCAGCCGTGAAGGGGTAAATACGTACGTTATAGCTAAAGGGGCGTTTGGAGAAATTGGTGGAACTTGGATTATTTCATTAATCCTTGGAATTACCAGTTTTGGATGGTTTGGTATTCAAGCTGGAGTTGCTGGACTATCAATAAAGCAAATATTTCCTAATATCAACTTAACGTTAACCGTAATCATTATAGGAATTTTAATGGTGGTAGTTGCAGCATATGGGTTTAACACGATGGCATTGTTTAATTATATTGCGATTCCACCACTAATTGTGTTAATTGTTTGGGCACTTATTAAAGCGATTGATCAAGGTGGGGGGATGAGCCCAGTACTTGATTATACTCCGGAAAACCCAATGACAATGATTAAAGGCATTGATATTGTTGTAGGCTTAATTATTGTAGGTGCAGTTATTTCTCCTGATTATCTCCGCTATACACGCGGAATTAAAGATGTCGTTATTGTGGGGTTTATCGCTGTGGCATTAGTGACATTTTTTCAACAAGTTGCTGCCGGAATAATGTCTGTTCATGCATTGACTACAGATATTACGGAAGTATTAAAATCATTAGGATTTAACTGGGTAGCTTTTGTCGTATTAATCCTTGCCGCTTGGTCTACGAATTTAGCTAATGCTTATTCAGGTGGACTAGCCTTAAAAAATATTTTCCCAAATGTAAAACGAATTTATTTAACGTTAATTGCAGGAAGTGTGGGTATCATTTTAGCGGCATTTAATATTATTAATGCCTTTCAAGGATTTTTAAGCTTTCTGAGTATGACTGTGTCAGCAATCGCTGGTGTGATTTGGGTAGAGTATTATATTATTCAGAAAAAGAAGCTTGTTACCCGAAAAGGAATCCATTGGCTGGCAATCTTTGCCTGGACTTTCGGGGTAGTTGCTGCCTACCTATCTTCAAAATGGGGATTTGGAATTGCACCAATTAATTCAATTATTGTAGCTGGTTTATTGTATTTCGCTTTAGAAAAGGCATTTGACAATAAAGTGTTATCTCACTGAAAAACAGAATGGAGTTGAGTTCGTTGACCAAAAAAGTGTCCATTGGCATCATTCAAATGGAGGCAAAGCTTGGTGATGTAGAGTTTAATTTACAAAAAGCTGCAACATTTATTAAACAGGCAGCATCACAAGGAAGTGATATCGTCTGTCTTCCAGAACTCTTTTCTACCGGCTATCATTTGGCTTATCTCAAGGAAAAAACAAATGAACTAGGTTTAAAATATTTTCAGCAAAGTGTAGAAATATTGAGACAAGCAGCAAAAGAAAATAACGTATATGTCATTGCTCCGATTGTGGAACAAAGAGAGTTGGCAGGAGTGGCTTATAATTCTGCTTTTGTTTTTGACAGAGAAGGAAATATAGTTGGAAGTTTTGCAAAAGCACATTTATGGGCATTAGAGCGATTTTACTTTAAAGAAGGATCGGAGTTTCCTGCATTTGATACAGACTTTGGAAAAATCGGCATTGCTATTTGTTATGACGCGGGATTTCCTGAGGTATCTAGAAGTCTTTGTTTACAAGGAGCAAATATTATCTTTGTGCCTTCTGCATGGAGAATAGAAGATGAGGACATGTGGGATTTAAATCTTCCTCAGCGTGCTTTAGAAAATGTATTATTTACAGTTGGTGTAAATAGCGTTGGTGACCAACATGGGCTGCATTTATTTGGTAAAAGTAAGGTATGTAATCCACGTGGGCAAATTATAAAAGAGCTGCCTAAAGATAAAGAAGCAGTCGAAGTAATAGAGGTTGATCTTGAAGATATTCGCAAATATCGCACCGAAATTTCTTATTTACGTGATCGTAAACCGTTTATGTATCATTTGTTAACAGAAAAATAGATGATGAATTTCGTTTTTTTACACTATAGGAACGTATAAAACTTTATTGTTTATGGTATTTGAAAAACGATAGCTTTCGCCATAACCACTTGCGCCAAACCAAGTTTTTCTAAACAATACTAAAAGTGCGGCATTCTTATCATTTTGGATAAGAATGCCGCTATTTTGGCTTGGAAAATAAAATTCTACGACTGGTGAATCCCCTTTTTTGAAGCATTTCTTCGTTTAGCTTAAGCGTTCGTGTTGCTAGCAAACCTCGTTTTTCTTCCTACGGGTAAGTCAATTTTGGCTCGAGTCTAAAAGAAGGCTACTAAAAGCAGGCTTATCCGCTCCGGCGTTGGTATCCCTCTGTTGTAAGGTTTATTGCTTTAGAAGGTCTCCAATTGTATATTGCTAACCCAACCTTCTAGCTTTTGTTGAGAGACAATGACGTATAGAATATAGAATTTCAAAGAGGTTGAGTTGTTTTCGAATTAAGCTAAATTTGCTTTATTTTTAAGGTAGTTCCACGAACTGATTGATGAAAGAAAACCCCGCTGATTGTAGGTTCACTTTACCCCGTATCAAACAGTCCTAACCCCTCTTTCTACGTTATAGAGAATACGAAAAGACGAACGACGGTATTTCCA
This sequence comes from Roseburia sp. 1XD42-34, assembly GCF_009917385.1. GTDB lineage: Bacteria > Bacillota > Bacilli > Bacillales > Amphibacillaceae > Virgibacillus. The sequence goes on from NZ_QWLJ01000002.1 coordinate 63,643, forward strand.
ACTTATCCATTAATCTTACTCTGAACACGTACTATAAAAAAGAAAATATGGGAAAACTTTGGACTTGATTTTTTCCCACTTATTCCATTCCTGTGAATTGTTTAAAAATTTATAATCATACAAAGGGGTGAATGTATGCTAGGAATTATAAGAGTACTAACTACAAAAGACAATCAAGTCTTAGAGGAGCATGGGAGTCGTTTAACCGAATTATACGGGATTGAGTCTAAGTCGAGCTGTATTGCTTCCCAGCCAAATGGCATTTATGACGATGAATCGGAAAAGACCGCTATACCTAAAATTGTCGCTTTAGCACAAGAAATGGCTGAGGATGAGGAAATCGAGGCAATTACAATAAGTTGTGCCGCAGATCCCGGGCTAAAAGAGGCAAGACAAGCTGTAGATATTCCAGTATTCGGCGCAGGGATATGTGGAGCACATGCAGCGAGTATGGTGGGAAGTAAAGTGGCGGTAGTTGGAATAACAGAGCAACCTCCACCGGCAATGAAAAAACAGTTAGGTGAAACATTTTATAACTATGCATTTTCGCCACGTTTGCGAAAAACGACAGACCTATTTCAACAGTATGCCAAGCCTGAGTTGCTTCGGGTTATCCATAAGGCTATAGAAGCTGGTGCGGATGTCATTTTATTTGCTTGTACTGGTTTTTCTACAATTCGCCTTAAAGCGTATTTGCAAAAGCATCTAGAAGTTCCAGTGATTGACTTAGTAGAAGCACAAGGAATTGCATATCAATTATTTAGAAAGGAACAATCGGAATGAAGAATAAAACATTTGATCTTACATTTATTATCTTTTCCATTATTGTAGCTCTATTTGGCGCAATTATTGGTATGCAATTGATCACATCTCTTGGGATAACTCCCAATACCTCCATTATAGGTGCCTTAATTGCCATGTTAATCGCCAGAATTCCAATGCAATTATTTTATAAGTATCGCTCATTAGAAAATCAGAACTTAGTGCAAACAACGATTTCTGCTGCCACGTTTGGGGCGGCTAACAGCCTTCTTATTCCAGTTGGGATTCCTTATGTAATGGGCATGCCTGAGTTAATCGTACCAATGTTAGTTGGAGCAGGTGTAGCATTATTAATTGATACATTCATCCTTTATAAAGTGTTCGATACAAAACTTTTTAGTGCGGATGAAGTATGGCCACCAGGAGTAGCTACTGCAGAGGCACTAAAAGCTGGAGATGAAGGTGGAGCGAAAGCTAAATTTTTAGGACTAGGAATTTTAGGTGGTATGATCGGCTCCCATTTCGGTATTTCTATGTCTGCCTTTGGTGTAGCGTTTATCGGAAATATCTGGGCTTTAACCATGTTTGGTTTAGGATTATTGCTTCGAGGATATTCCGTCCAATTATTTGGAGTGGATTTAAGTGCTTATTATATACCACATGGAATGATGATTGGTGCTGGAATGATAGCCTTATTACAATTCATTTTAGTGTTATTAAGATCTAAAAAAACAAAATATAAAAAAATTCTCCAAGATGAAAACCATGAGAATACAAGAAACGAAAAAGATATTCAAATGGGATTTGGACTCGGGTATATCCTTTATGTTATCGGAGCTATTGTAGTAGCAATGATGGCAGGAATTATCGGGGATATGCCAATTTGGCAAGTCATCCTATTTGTCTTATTCGCAGCTTTTGCCGCCTTAGCAAGTGAGATTATTGTAGGAATTGCTGCGATGCACTCCGGATGGTTTCCAGCCTTTGCAGTAACGTTAATTTCTTTAATTATTGGCATGTTGCTAGGGTTTCCACCTGTCGCTCTTGCTCTATTAACAGGTTATACAGCAGCAACAGGGCCAGCCTTTGCTGATCTAGGTTATGACTTTAAAACGGGGGTAATTATTCGTAAAGGCGCTTCTATTGAACAAGAGTTATTTGGAAGAAGACAACAATTAAAGAGTGCATTAATAGGATTTGGAGTAGCAATGGTTATGGTCAGTCTGTTTGCAAATAACTTTTTTGCCAAGGATTTAGTGCCGCCTGTAGATAGAACATATGCCATTACAATAGAGTCCGGTCTAACTGGAAATGTAGGGATGCTTTTATTCCTTTGGGCCATTCCTGGTGCAATCATTCAGTTAATCGGCGGGCCAAAACGACAAATGGGGATTCTCTTAGCAACTGGTCTTTTAATCATTAATCCAATTGCCGGGTGGGCTGTAATGGCAGGAATATTAATTCGTACGATTGTGCTGAAGGTTAAAGGTCCAGAAGCTGAAAATACGATGTATACAACAGCTGCCGGATTTATCGCTGGGGACGCTATTTATAGCTTCTTTTCATCCATATGGAAAGTAAAATAAGGGAGGTTGTATCTAATTGACAAGAAAATTACTAACAAAAAATGATGCAAAAAATGCTGTGTATGGTGGTTGTATTTTAGGTGGAGGTGGAGGAGGCTGGATTCATGATGGTCTGGAGAAAGCGGAGTTAGCCTTCTTGGAAAATAGTAGGCCGGAATTGATTACTGTGGATGAATTAGAAGATGACGACTATGTAGCGTGTGTTTCATTAGTTGGTGCCCCTTCCGCCAAAGAGATGTTTATTAATTCGAAGCAGTTAATTGAAACCGTAGAACGAATGCAAATGGAATGTAACAAACCGATTAAAGCGTTAATGACGAATGAGAATGGGGCAAGTACCACAATTAATGGCTGGCTGCAAGCGGCAGCAACGGGCTTGCCAATTTTAGATGCACCTAGTAATGGTAGAGCTCATCCAACGGGTTCAATGGGCTCGATGAATCTGTCAGAAATATCAGACTATGTTTCGATCCAGACCTTTGCAGGCGGGAAAGGAGCAAAAGAAGTAAAGGGAACAGTTATTGCCAGTCTTGATGCGGCAGCAAGTGCTGTTCGCTCTGTATCCGTTCAAGCAGGCGGTATGGTTGCGGTATGCAGAAATCCAGTTCAACTAAAATATGTCAAGGAACATGCAGCCATCGGTGGAATTAGTCAGGCTATCGAACTTGGAGCACTGTTTTTATCGGCGCCTGAAGGCTTGAAACGAATTGAGCAAGTAACGAGCCATTTAAAAGGAAGAATTATTCATTCAGGTATCGTAACATACTTTTCCTTAAATAAAACAGGTGGTTTTGATATTGGGACAGTACATGTAGATCATGACCTTGAGCTAACGTTTTGGAATGAATACATGACAGCAGAAATAATAGGTTATCGAAGAAGTACTTTTCCAGATTTGATTATGACATTTGATACAAATACAGGTATGCCGTTGGTAAGTGCAGAAATTCAAGACGGGATGGAGATTACGGTTATTACCATACCAAAGAAAAATTTGAAACTTAGTACTACTATGTTTAATGAAAAATTGCTAAAAGTTATTGAACCCTATATTCAAAAGAAGATTGTTTAAGGAGCTGTTTAGAAAATGTCTTTAAAATACACACTAGAAGCTTTGGAATTATTAGATAGTTCATATGTAAGCGGTAAGCTGGTAATAGATTTATTTGCCGATAAAGAGCATGTAGAAGCAGAGTATACGACAGTAACGGGGGAATGTGGTTCTACTGATTTTGTTAAAATTATTATAAAAGGTACGGAAGGAAAGAGTAGTGGAGGTTCCGCTCCGACCTTAGGTATTGTTGGCAGACTAGGAGGATTAGGTGCAAGACCAAGCCGAATTGGCCTCGTATCGGATGGTGACGGTGCAGTCGCTGCTGTAGCAACAGCATTAAAATTAGCAGCTATGGTGGAACAAGGTGATCGGATGCCGGGGGACGTATACGTAACTACTCATATTTGCCCAAATGCACCAACTCAGCCACATGAACCAGTTGAATTTATGGGGTCTCCAGTTGATATTTTAACGATGAATCAATATGAAGTAGTTCCTGAAATGGATGCGATTATTTCGATTGATACAACGAAAGGAAACAAGGTGTTTAATCACCGAGGAATTGCTTTATCCCCGACTGTAAAATCTGGATATATTTTAAAGTTTAGCCATGATTTAATTCGTATTATGGAAATGACAACAGGTGATTTGCCAGTAACATTTGCTGTAACAACACAAGATATTACTCCATACGGGAATGATATCTACCATATCAATAGTATTTTACAACCATCCGTAGCAACAAGTGCACCTGTCGTCGGTTTAGCAATTACGACAAAAACTGCGGTCCCTGGATGTGGAACAGGTGCTAGTCATGAAGTCGACATTGCGCAAGCAGTTCGCTTTAGTATTGAAGTTGCTAAAGAGTATACACAGAGAAAATTTGAGTTTTATGATGTGGAGGAATTTACCCGTTTAGAAGCTAAATATGGCTCTATGGAGCATTTACAAACATTAGGCAGGGAATAAAAATGAGTAAAGGTATAATTGGTGTGTTAACCATTGGTCAGTCACCAAGAACGGACGTAACGCCATCTTTCGAAAAGATACTCGGTGAGGAAATCAAGCTAATCGAGCGCGGAGCTTTAGATAGGCTGAAAATGGAAGAGATGCAGTCAATATCGCCAGATTTAACGGAGCAAACATATATATCAAGATTAAGGAATGGGGAAGCTGTAAAGATAGGAAAACAAAGGCTCCTTCCGCTTTTACAAAGAGAACTCACCGAATTAGAAATGAGCGTAGAAGTAGTTATCATGCTTTGTACAGGTGATTTCCCGACTTTAAATGCTACCAAGCCGATTATTTATCCAGATCAGATTCTAACTCATACAGTACAAGCTATCTCACCAACTGGTATATTAGGGTTAATTATTCCATTAGAAGAACAGAGGGAGACGTTAATTGAAAAATGGGCAACTTGTAACTTAACACTGATAACTGAAGTCGCCTCTCCCTATGAAAAAAGTGATGTGAAAGGAGCTGCTGAACGTTTGCAACAGCATGGGGCAGATCTTATTGTGCTCGATTGTATGGGGTACCATGAACATCATAAAAAAATGGCGATAGTTGGAAGCGGTTTGCCGGTTATCCTGCCGCGCACTTTAACTGCCCGTATCGCTCTAGAATACATAGAAAAATAGATTCGGGAATGCCGAGTCTATTTTCTATGTCCGGAGAACAAGGAAATGGGGATAAAAAATGCCTGTCATTGCTTTATTTGTTTTAAGCTTACTTTGGGGTTCTACTTTCTATTTTACAAAAATGGTATTGCCAGACTTTCATCCTGTTTCTATCGTATTTTATCGCTGTCTGTTGGGAGGTATGACGTTACTCCCTTTCTTTTTCTGGAAGAGAAAAAAACAGGATTTTAAAAATGTCTTCCTGTTAATAGGGATTACTTTATTAAGTACAGGTATCCCTTGGGTATTTATGAGTTTTAGTCAAAAAGGGCTTGATACTACAATAAGTGCGGTTCTTAATGCGACTGGTCCAATTTGGGGCGTGATTTTCAGCTTCTTTATTTTAAAAATACCGCTTCGTAGAAAAGAAATATTTAGTGTGCTTATCGGCTTTAGCGGGATACTTGTAGCCTTCTTTTTAGGTACCTCTGACAAGATTAACTTTACCTTCAGCAGTGCGGTTCTTTTATTGTTAGCAGTGAGTTTATATGCGTTATCGGCAATTTTTACATCCAAGTATTTAAGGAATGTAACGGTGTATACCATTTCGTTTGTTTCGTTGCTTACAGGAAGCGTCTATTCAGGCTTATTTATGATATTCATCGAGCCATCCAGTTATCAAGCTTTCATGGACATTAAAAATGTTGGTGCATTGATGATGTTAGGGGTATTTAATTCAGGAATTGGCAATTTGCTGTATTTTTATCTAGTGCAGAAAGCTGGTCCTATCTTTGCTTTATTAATCACTTATTTAATGCCGATTACCACCATTTTATTAGGTGTTTTATTATTAAATGAGAATCTGGTAGCAGGAACCGTATTCGCATTAATTTTTGTTTTAATTAGTGTATACTTTTCTAGAGAGAGAAGGAGGAAATAAACTTGGAAGCATTTCAGCAAACGGTAAATCGACTAATGAAGAATAATATCCAGATTGAAAAAACTGAAAAAATACTCGTTCTAACAGATCGAACGACAGAAAATTTAGCCAAAAAATTCAATGAAGCATTAAAAAATGATGGGTGGACATCTACTTTCTATATGATGGAGGATCGTTCAAAATCAGGAGAAGAGCCACCAAAAGAAGCTGCTGAGCTTATGCTGCGATACAGGCTTGTATTTTGCCTTACAAGGCATTCGTTAACGCATACGGTGGCAAGAAAAGAAGCGAATGCTAAAGGAGTTAGTGTTATTACAATGCCTGGTATTACAGAGGATATGTTCTTGCAAGGTGCGATGAGTGCCGACTACAGCCGGGTAGAAGAAGAAACCGTAGCGATGGCGGAAAAATTGACAGCGGCCAAATCTGTAACGATTTTGACGGGAGAGGCAAATAAATTAGTCATTCCGATTAAAGGAAGGCAAGGGATAGCTAGTACTGGGGTATTTAGAGAAACAAGTGCATCTGGAAACCTTCCATCTGGTGAAGCCTATATTGCTCCATTGGAAGGAATGGCAGAGGGTTCAATTGAAATCAATGGTTCCATAGCTGGAATAGGCTTATTAAATGAAGCAATCACACTCACAATTGAACAAGGAAAACTTATCTATGCCACAGGAGAAAAAGGAAAGAAATTACTCGCATTACTCGGTGAGGAACAAGGAAGACTGCTTGCAGAACTCGGGATTGGTACGAATTATAAAGCGAGATTGACTGGAAATATTTTAGAAGACGAAAAGGCATATCATACCGTACATGTTGCGTTTGGTTCTAATCATACATTTGGTGGTACGATTCATGCAGATGTGCATATTGACTGTGTTATAAAAGATCCAAAATTAGATTGGGAGTAGTTTTAATCTGTACAAGAAGAATACTAAAAAGAGCGTAGGATATTTAACTAGTTTTGTGAATAATAATAGTAAATGCAATCAAGCATAAAATAACAAACTAGTGATGAATAAAGGAGATGGTCGTTACATGTATTGTAAGCTGTCTCCTTTTTATATTGTAATTGATTTCCAGTTCCATACGCTTATTTTCTTCTTCAAATCATACTTGAAATTATAAGTAAGTCCATAAAAAGTTAAACTCCTAATGATAAGTGGGATAAGTCCAATAGTATGATGACTTTTACTTAACATAAGGATGTTTTATTCCTATGTGGTTTATGCTAGGAACAAGTCCAACGTTATATATAAAAGACTGAATTTTTAAGGGGGTTCTTTTCGGATAAATTAACCAGACATAAAAAGAAAGCAGCACTGGCGACCATGTGGCTGCGATAATTAAATCTTTTTAATCATACTTTTATGATATAAAAATCAATAATCAGAATGATGAATATCAGATTTAAAAGTGGGACAAATTATGAGCTAGATTCTTATATGAAAGCGCAACCAACAACGCGTTCATAGGTGATAAAATAAAAGTAAGGAGGAGGCAAACATGTATCTTGATAAAAGGAGTAAAGAAATTCTGGAAGAACTGATCAGTCATCCTAATTTGTCAAGTAAAGATATCGAGACTAAAACTGGATTGTCAAGACGACAAATTAAATACAGTGTAGAGAAAATAAATAATTGGCTAAAGGAGAATAATTATCCTGTTCTGCAACGATTAAAAAATGGTAAATTCCTTATCGATCCAGTTTTAGGAGAGTTATATGATCAAGATCAATTACGTGTAGTCGACAATTATATTCCTTCTGAAAATGAGAGAGTATTATTAATTTTACTTATCTTGCTATCACAGCATGATTTGTCATTAGTGCATTTTACTCAAGCTCTTAAGGTCAGCAATGTAACTATTTTAAGCGATATGAAAAAAGCGCAACAAAAAATAGAGCCGTTTCACTTACAAATTGTTTACTCTCGAACAGAGGGTTATCAATTAACTGGCGATGAATGGGAGTTACGTAACCTATTGTATTATTTGTTGCAAGATTTAAGCAGACGCTATGGTGGACTAGCAATGGTTCAAGATTTTGCAATGCTTGATGGAAAAAAAACAAATCATTTATTTAATCAATTGGAAAAAATTGAGGAATATTTAGGGACTAAGTTTTCTGATGAAAGAATCCAACTGTTGCCATACTGCATCGGAATTATCTTGCAACGTATAGAGCGAGGTAATATCATCCATTTTGACTTCCAAATTCAATACAATGAACTATCAGATACAAAAGAGTATACAGCAACAGAATTTCTTATTAGTGAAGAAAATAATTTTCCAAAAGTGGAGCGTCTATACATTACATTGCAATTATTATCAACGAATGTATTCTCAAGTGATGTTTTACGGGAAAATGAAATTCCTCAGTTAAAGCAAGCTTTAACAGACACCCTTCTCCATTTTGAGGAGAATGCGTTCATTAAATTAAAAAATAAAGACTATCTAATCAATAAATTAATGCTCCATTTAAAACCTGCATATTATCGGATTAAATATAATTTAACTAGTTTTCAAGAAGCTACGGTGAAGCTTGATCGCGCATATAAAGAGCTAGATCATCTTGTAGAAGTTTCGTTACAACCGTTAGAAGCGTTTATGAACTGTACTTTTCCAATAAATGAAAGAATGTATATTACTTTGTTTATAGGTGGACATTTAATTGAAACGAAACAAGCATTGCCAGAAAGAAAAAAAGCAATTATTGTTTGTCGAAATGGGGTCACCATATCTAAGTTATTACAAAATACGTTGACAGAGCTTTTTCCGGAGATTGAATTTAAACAAACGATGTCAATGAGAAAATTTAATGAAGTAAAACCGGCAGATATCGATGTTGTTTTTACCCCAGAACCGATGCAAACGAGTGTCCCTTTGTTTATTACTCACGCATTTTTATCTAATTCGGAAAAGCGGCAGTTAAGACAGCGTGTAATGAAATCATTATATGAATTTGATTACGAGAATTTAGATATTCAAGGGCTTGTTACTATTATAGAGAAGTCAGCTAATATTCATAATAAAGATAAGTTAATTGCTGATATTCAGGAATTTTGTTTTCCAAATAAGAAGAATAATTTGCTGAAGCAACAACCAATAGATCCTGGTTTAGATGAACTATTACATCAAGAGACGATTCAAATCGTTGATCAAGTAACTAATTGGCAGGAAGCGATTTGGCTGGCGGCAAAACCATTATTAAAAAGTGAAGCTATCGAAGAGTCGTATGTGTATAAAATGTTAGCTAGCCACGATTTTAACAGCCCATATATGATTTTAGGGAAAAGCATGGCTATCCCACATGCTGCACCAGAAGATGGTGTAAATAAACTAAGTATGAGTATGTTAGTGGTAAAAGAAGGTGTTCTTTTTTCTAAAGAACTCGGTATTCACTTCATTGTTGTCATTGCTCCTACTGATGCTAATCAGCATGTTAAAGCAATTTATCAATTAAGTAATTTAGCTGACAATGAAGAAAAGTTAAGCAATATTTTAGCAGCTGAAGATCAAGAAACGGTTATAAGGATTTTAAAGGAAACCTAAAAATAGAGAAGTCAAGGTAAGTTTGAATAGTTGAGTATAGTATAAAGTACATGAGTGTATTACGAAACAGCGAGGTAAATAAAAGACAGGGTAATCTAAAACCCCTACTTTTTCTTTTATTTATAGTGTTAGATAGAAACGTCGTTTAGGAGGGGATGTTTATGAAAATTGAAGATGAATTAATCATGCTAGATTTGGAAGTAGATACAAAAGAAGAAGCATTGGCTATGATTGGGGAAAGATTATACAAATTAGGCTTTGTGACAAAAGACTATGTGGAAGGTGTTCTAGAGAGAGAAAGAAAGTACCCAACGGGGCTACCTACTGTTCCATATGGAGTTGCCATACCTCATACGGATCCCGATAAGGTAATTGAAGCTAAAATTGCTTTTGCTACATTAAAAAATCCAGTTACTTTCTCTGCTATGGGGAGCCAATCTACTGAATTAGAAGTGAAAATAGTATTTATGCTCGCTCTAAATAGTCCTAATGATCAATTAGAAATGCTACAAAAATTAACAGCTATTTTCCAAGATGAAAAGATTGTTTCACAGCTAGGAAATATTAAAAGTATCAAAGATTTTCATCAGTTAGTGTATCTATATAGTTAAACACTTTCTTATAGATAGCGCTTACTAAATATAAAGAAAAAAAGGAGGAGAAGAAATGGATGTTTTACAATGGTTTGTAGATTTAGGGGCAAGCGTTATGCTACCAATTATCATTTTTGTTTTTGCGTTAGTGTTAGGAACGAAGGTAAGTAAAGCTTTTCGTGCAGGCTTGACTGTTGGAATTGGATTTATTGGAATTAATCTTGTTATCGGTTTACTTGGAGATAGTTTAGGCCCCGCAGCTCAGGCGATGGTAGATAACTTTGGCCTTGAGTTAAGTGTTATTGATGTAGGATGGCCAGCAGCTGCAGCTATTTCATACGGTACAGCACTTGGGAGCTTAGCGATCCCTATTGGCATAGCTGCAAATATTATTTTTCTAACATTCGGACTTATTCGAACATTAAATGTTGATGTATGGAACTATTGGCATGCTGCATTTACTGGATCATTGGTCTTTGCTTTAACTGGAAGCTTTGCAATGGGAATTGGGACGATTATTGTTCATCTTATGCTTTTATTCTTACTTGCTGATTTAATTCAAAGGGATATTGAAAAGTTTTACGGTTTTAAAAATATAACCTTTCCACATGGAACATCGGCGCCATCTTATTTAGTTGCTAAACCTCTTAATTATGTGTTTGATCGCATTCCAAAGTTTAATAAATTAGAGGCTAATCAAGAGTCGATTCAAAAAAGATTAGGTGTGTTTGGTGATTCAACGGTAATGGGTGTGATTATAGGTACGATTATAGGCATTTTAGCTGGATATGATATAAAAGCAATTTTGAATTTAGCGGTACAAACTGGTGCTGTTATGCTTTTGCTTCCAAGGATGGTGGCATTGTTAATGGAGGGACTGGCGCCAATATCTGAAGCAGCGGGAACTTTTGTTAAAAAGCGTTTTCCAGGAAGAGACTTATATATTGGAATGGATAGTGCTTTGGCTGTAGGACATCCAGGAGTCTTATCTGCTTCCTTGCTTCTTGTACCGATTACATTGTTCTTAGCGGTTGTATTGCCAGGTAATAAGGTGCTTCCTTTTACCGATCTTGCAACAATTCCATTTATAGTAGCCTTAATGGTTCCTGTCTTTCGAGGAAATATACTGCGGACCATTATAGGTGGATCGTTTTATATTGGCGTTGGTCTCTATATTGCAACATGGGTAGCACCATTAGTAACAAGTACTGCCGCTTCTGCAAGCTTTGATATGGGGAATAATTCAAGTATCTCTGCATTAGTAGATGGGGCGGTCTGGACAACGTTTATCTTTGTTTGGTTACCAAAAATGTTTAATTGGTACAGCATAGGATTGATAGGCATCTTAGTTTTAGGAATAATGATTTACATGAATAAAGTGAAGCCAAAAAAAGCAATGATGAAATCCGAGGAAGAAGCTGTTTAACAACTAAGAAATGAAAGGGCGATAAAAATGAAAAAAAAATTATTAATTATGTGTGGTACAGGTGTAGCCACTTCTACCGTAGTTACCGGAAAGGTGAAGGAATGGTTAGAAGAGGAAAACTTGGCAGATGAAGTGACTTTATTTCAATCTAAAGTTGCTGATGAAGTAGGAAGAATTCACGAGTATGACATCGTTGTTTCTACTACCATTGTACCGGAAAACATAAGAGATCAAGTGATTGATGGCTTGCCACTGTTAACAGGGATAGGAATAGAAGAAATGTATGATAAAATTCGCGACCAAATAAATCAATAAAAAACCGATTCTCCTGGCATGAGAAAAAATTTGCCAGGAGGAATCGATTATAAACGGATTAGATTAGAATGAGCAATGGATTTTAGTATCCGCTGGAAAAGAATCAGCTTAAAAAAAGGAGTGTATTTCATGAATATTTCCAAACAGTTAAAACTTACGAAAGATTTCAGTGAGGAAAAATTAATTGCACTTTATAAAGAGATGTGGTTAATTCGTTATTTTGATGAGAAGGTTGATGAATTCTTTGCTAAAGGAATGATTCATGGCACGACTCATTTATGTGTAGGACAGGAAGCAAGCGCATCTGGACCATGTGCTGTTTTGGAAGCTACTGATAAAATTACGAGTACGCATCGTGGACACGGTCATTGTATTGCTAAAGGTGCAGATGTGAAAAAGATGATGGCTGAATTATTTGGAAGATCCACCGGCTATTGTAAAGGAAAAGGAGGTTCCATGCACATCGCTGATGTGGATAAAGGTAATCTGGGAGCCAATGGAATTGTTGGAGGTGGACTTCCACTTGCAGTTGGATCTGCTTTAACAGCTCATATGAAGAAAAAAGATTATGTCACCCTATGCTTTTTCGGGGATGGAGCTACAAATGAAGGGAGCTTCCATGAGGCATTAAATTTAGCATCTATTTGGAAATTACCAGTAGTGTTTATTTGTGAAAATAACCAATATGGAATGTCTGGTTCGGTAAAAGAAATGATGAATATTGAACATATTGCTACTCGGGCTGAGGCCTATGGTATTCCAGGTGTGATTGCTGATGGAAATGATTTAATTGAAATGATTAATGTTACCAATACCGCAGTTAAGCATGCGAGAAATGGTGATGGACCGATGCTTATTGAAGCAAAAACATATCGCTGGAAAGGTCACTCGAAAAGCGATGCTAAAAAATATCGGACCAGAGATGAAGAAAAGGAATGGCGGAAAAAAGACCCAATTAAGCAGTATAAAGAAGCATTGTTTAACGTAGGCTTGCTCAGTGAAGAACAGGCTGAAGCTATTCGTCAAGAAGCGAAAACAGAAATAGAAGCAGCAGTGAAGTTTGCGGAAGATAGTCCGATGCCAACATTAGATGATTTATTAACAGATGTTTATGCTTAGGAGGAGATAGCAATGAGAGAAATTACTTATTTAGAGGCAGTTCGTGAAGCAATGAGCCAAGAAATGCGCCAAAATGAAGATGTATTTATTCTAGGTGAAGATATAGGAGTATATGGAGGAGCTTTTGGAGTTACTCGGGGAATGATTGAAGAGTTTGGCCCTGAACGAGTTCGCAATACACCGATTAGCGAAGCTGCAATTGCAGGTGCAGCTGTAGGTTCTGCTTTAACTGGAATGCGGCCAATATTAGAATTGCAATTTTCGGATTTCATTACGATTGCTATGGATCAAATTGTGAATCAAGCAGCAAAAATCCGGTATATGTATGGTGGTAAAGGAAAAATTCCAATGGTAGTACGAACACCAAGTGGCTCTGGTACAGGAGCTGCTGCTCAGCATTCACAGAGCTTGGAGGCGTGGTTAGCACATATTCCCGGTCTTAAAGTAATCCAACCTTCTACAGCTTACGATGCAAAAGGTTTGCTGAAAAGTGCTATGGATGATAATAATCCAGTGATCTTTTATGAACATAAATTATTGTACAGAACAATAGCGGATGTTCCTGAGGAGCTATACTGTATTCCGTTAGGACAAGCAGATGTTAAACGGGAAGGAACTGATGTAACGGTTGTCGCAACAGCGGTGATGGTTCACCGAGCTTTAGAAGCAGCTGAGGAATTGGCAAAAGAAGGAATTAGTGTCGAGGTGGTTGACCCACGTACACTGGTTCCACTAGATACCGAAACGATTATCAATTCTGTAAAAAAAACAGGGCGTGTTGTAGTTGTCCATGAAGCAGTAAAACGTGGCGGATATGGTGGTGAAATTGCGAGTATGATCGCCGAGAGTGAAGCGTTTGATTATTTAGATGCACCAATTAAACGATTAGGTGGGGCGCTTTCTCCAGTTCCTTATAATCCAGAGCTCGAAAAAGCGCATGCGCCTCAGGTTAATGATATTATTCTTGCCACCAAACAAGCGATGAATAAAGCATAGGGAGGTAATACAATGGCGAAAGAAGTTTTTATGCCAAAGTTGAGCAGTACCATGTCTATTGGAACATTACTGCAATGGTTTAAAGAAGTAGGTGACTATGTTGAAGTAGGTGAGCCGTTATTTGAGATTATGACTGACAAAATTAATATAGAAGTAGAATCGTATGAAGAAGGGACTTTACTAAAAAAGTACGCAAAAGTAGATGAAGATGTTCCCGTAAATGCGGTCATTGGATATATTGGTGAGAAAGGCGAAGAAGTTCCCGAACAACCGCCTGTTTATAGCAAAGAAGATGTAGAGGATACAGGTCTGGAGACGATGTCAGAAAAAGAGGAACTTAAAAACGATCAAAACCTTTTAAAACAAGGAAAGATTCGTGCAACTCCAGCTGCTAAGAGGGTCGCAGCAGAGCATAATATAGAACTAAGTTCAATACAAGGTACTGGTCCAGAGGGAAGGATTCAGGAGCAAGATGTTAGAGATAGTTTTGATCAGAAGCGTGTGTTGAGCACTCCATTAGCAGGAAAAATAGCTATGGAAAACAACTTGGATATTGGCGCAATAGCTGGAACAGGCTCTAGAGGAAAAATAGTTAAATCAGATGTTCTAACCCATATGAACATAAAAGAGAGTGTGGATACAGTCCCTGAAATTTGGAAGCTTTCTGGCTTAAGAAAAGTTATTGCTCAAAAAATGACCGAAAGTGTACAAACTATCCCTCATGTAACGCTAACAAGTGAGGTTGATATGTCAAATGCAGTAAGCTTGCGTAGAGCATTACTGCCAACTATTGAACAGCAGACAGGCTATCGCTTATCATATACAGAAATTATTATGAAAGCAGTTTCCTATGCATTGCGATTGCACCCAAGATTGAATGCTTCATTGGTAGAAAACGAAATCATTATGAATCATGACATCCATATTGGATTAGCCGTAGCGCTGGATGATGCTCTTATTGTACCATCTGTAAAACAAGCCGATACAAAAGGGTTAGCAGAGCTAACCAAAACAAGTAAAATGTTAGGGGAAAAAGCAAGAAACAATCAATTGAGCCCAGAGGAAATGAGCGGTAGTACGTTTACGATTAGCAATTTAGGGATGTATGCTATTGATGGATTTACACCTATTATTAACCCTCCAGAGACAGCAATTTTAGGTGTTGGTAGAATTATGGATAAACCAGTCATTGTAAATGGAGAGGTGGCAGTTAGACCGATGATGGTAACTAGCTTATCATTTGATCACAGAGCTATTGATGGGGCTCCAGCTGCAGCTTTCCTAACAGAGTTAAAAAGTTTACTAGAAGATCCATATAGATGGTTAGTTTAGGAGGAAAAATTTATGGATAAATTTGATGTAGCTGTTATCGGAGGCGGTCCTGGGGGATATGTAGCTGCTGCTCGGGCAGCAAAATCTGGATTTTCAGTAGCATTAATCGAAGCTAGAGAGCTAGGGGGGACCTGCTTAAATCGAGGTTGTATCCCATCGAAAACAATGCTCAAGCATGCTGAGTTAATTGACCAAATGAAAAAAGCGAGAAGCTATGGAATCACAGTTAACGATATCTCTTGTTCCCTACCGGAAATGGTACAACGAAAAAATAAAATCGTGAACCAATTAAGGAATGGAATTAATGGCTTGTTAAAGCAAAATAATATTACTTTTTTCCATGGCTATGGGGTAGTTCAAGCTGATAAAACGATTCAAATCCAATTGGCTAACGAAACAAATTATTCTATACAATCGAACCACATTATCTTAGCAACGGGCTCAAAGCCTTTTGTACCTCAAATAGAGGGCATGAATGAAGTAAGCTTTGATACGAGCGATACTATATTTGATTTGAAAGAAATTCCAAGTAGTTTGGTAATCGTTGGTGGAGGAGTGATTGGACTAGAAATCGCTTGTGTATTCCATAGTCTAGGTTCAAAAGTAGAAATTGTAGAAATGGCTGAACGGATTTTGCCAAGTGAAGATGAAGCAACTGCGACATTTTTGGCAGAACAGCTTGAACAAAAAGGCATCTTGCTTCATACAGGTACAAAAATTATCGGACTTAAGAAAGCTAAGAAAACAACTGTCGAAATAGAGACAAAAGGAGAGCGTATTCAGCTCCAGACTGAGCGGTTACTCATTTCTGCGGGTAGAACACCGAATCTTTCTGGTACAGAAGAGTTACCACTCGAATTTACTAACGGATTTATCCAGGTTGATCAACATATGCAAACTTCTATTCCTGGAATATATGCCATTGGCGATGTAATTGGCGGCTATCAACTTGCACATGTAGCAAGTCATGAGGGGCTACAGGCTGTAGGGCATATTTTGGGAGAAAAGCCTGCTTCAAATATAGCAGTCCCTAGATGTGTCTATACTTTCCCGGAAATAGCAAGTGTTGGTATGACAGAAGAGCAGGCGAAAGAAGCTGGCTATCAAGTAAGGATTAAAAAGGTAGATTTAACAGGGAATGGGAAGGCAATAGCTTCCGGTGAGAATCAAGGGTTTATGAAGTTAATTGCCGATAAGCAATACGGAGAAATCCTAGGTGTTGTCATGGTCGGAGCGCATGTAACAGAAATGATTAGTCAAGCAACAGCTTTCATTCATTTAGAAGCTACAGTAGAGGAAATAGAAACAATGATTTTTCCACATCCCACAGCGTCAGAGTCATTGTTTGAAACAGCAGCGGCTTGGTTAGGCAAAGGGATTCATTACAATTAATTGCAGCAAAGCAATGAAGGCGAATGAGAGAACCCCAAAAGTAAGATTTTTTATCTTATTTTTGGGGTTCAGTACGTTTAAGCTAAGTTTTTATCAAAAAGCTGAGAATACACGCCCTTCAGACGTTTAGAAACCATAGGAACTACGAAGAAAGCTTGGTAAGTAAGTGAAATTACTGGTTGTAAAGGAATACGCTAACAAGTTCTCTTCCTAATAATCTCCTGGCTAGCCCATGCATAGAGGGTTTCATGTAAAGCTTTATGATAGCGGATAATATCATCCTTTCTAATAGTAATAGGCAATGGTTCGTGATCTTACAACTCAAAGGAAGCAAAGTGTGTCGACTGAATTTTTGTTGTTAGGTAAAATATTTAGTAATATGCAGTTGAAAATTAGCAGTAGGTTAATGCTCATTATTTCATTTCAACTCAATAAGAAAGGAGAAAAAGTGCAATGCAAGCATGATACGCGATATTTACGTCATCTTTTTACTTCGTATTTAGTCGATCTCAAATCGTATAGGAGTGATGCAAGGACATAAAAGTAAAATATGTAAAAGGTGGTTAGGAGGGTTATTTGTGTTCGGTAAATTAAAAACTGTTTCACTAAAGACAAAAATTTTAACGTTACTTATTTCATTAATTTTAGCTGTGATTATTCTATTGTCGGGTATCTATATTATATTTGAGAAGAAGCAGACGGAAGAAGATATCGGAAATCTAGCATTGCAGGTAGCTAAGACGGTCTCTTTTATGCCATCGGTAAAAGCAGCATTTAAAAAGAAAGATCAAATACAATTATTGCAGTCCATTGCAGATAGCATAAAAATGCAAGTAGAGGCAAATTATATTGTTATTAAAAATGCAGATGGTGTTATATATGCACATCCTGATTTATTATCGATAGGGAAGAAGAGAGAAAGCAATTATCGTGCCCTTATTTTTGGACAATATTATAACGCAAAAACAGACAGCCCTATTGGGACAGCTTTAACAGGTAATGCACCAATATTTGGAGCTGACGGAAATATTATCGGAATTGTTTCGGTTGGTTATTTATATGAAGATATCTATGCGAAAATTTACCAAAAAATTCGAACTATTGGCGCTGTTTCTATAGTTGTTCTATTGATAGGGATTATTGGGGGTATTATGTTAACCAATCATATCCGCAAAGATACTTTAGGGCTGGAGCCTTTTGAAATTGCTAATCTTTATCGGGAAAGAAGCGCTATTTTACATTCTATAAAAGAAGGGATCATAGCAATTGATGAAAAAGGACTCATTACGATGATAAATCAACCTGCTATTCAGATGCTAGGCTGTGATAAATGTTATCTTTATGAGTCAATAGAAAAGGTGTTTCCAAATACTTTACTGAAGAATTTTTTAAACCCTTGTGAAAATGAAGAAATATATCTTCATAACCGTTTAGTTATTATGAATAGAGAGGTGGTTAAAGAAAGCGGGAAGGTGGTTGGAGCGGTAGCAAGCTTTCGAGATAAAACAGACGTAAAAAAGATGATTAAAACTATCTCAGAGGTTAGGCAGTATTCAGAAGATTTAAGAGCGCAAACGCATGAATACGCTAATAAGCTTTACGTATTGTCAGGTCTTATGCAACTTGGCAAATTTGCAGAGGCGGTAGACATGATTCAAGCTGAATTAAAATTAAGCATGAAGCAAAATCACCTTTTATTCGATCGAATAGAGGATAGCCATGTACAAGCCATTTTACTTGGAAAAATGGCAAAGTCTTCTGAGAAAAAAATTCAATTTATCATGGATCAAAACAGCTCACTTTCGCCTTTACCTAAACATATAGATCTTTCTAGTTTAATAGCTATTTTAGGTAATATTATCGATAACGCCTTTGAGGCAGTTAGTGAAAACGAAGAAAAAAAAGTTGTTTTTTTCGCCACTGATGTCGGAAACGATGTTATTTTTGAAATTGCTGATAATGGAAGTGGTGTACTAGTTGAAGAAAATATCTTCACCAAAGGTTTTTCTACGAAATTAGGCGAGAGAAGAGGCTATGGTTTAGCAATAGTTCAAGATACGGTTAACCGGTTTGGGGGGTGGATTGAAATACAGAATGACAGGACAAAGGGAGCTATTTTTACGGTGTTTCTACCAAAAAAAGGGGGATTGTAAATGATCAAAATAGTTATCGCTGAAGACGATTTTCGAGTTGCAGATATCCATGAACAGTTTTTATTACAACTAGGTGATGTAGAAGTAGTGGGAAAAGCGCTAAATGGAGAGGAAACAATCAAACTAATTAAAAACCAAGAGGTTCATTTATTGCTGTTAGATATTTATATGCCTGATATACTCGGTGTTGATTTATTACCAAACATAAGAAAAATATCCTCTACGATAGATATTATTATGATTACAGCAGCAACAGATATTGATATGGTTAGGAATTCCTTAGATTATGGGGTATTTGATTATATTATTAAGCCATTAAAAATGGAACGGTTTCTTCATACTATTCAAAAATTTAAGCAGAAAAAAAATTTACTACAATCTTATGCTTCTGTTAGTCAAGAGGAAGTTGATCAATTATTTAGAGGAGAAAAAGTAACTTCCGTAAATAAAATCCGTTCCAATTTACCAAAAGGCATAGACCCATTAACACTAGAAAAGGTAAAGGCGATATTAAAACAAGAAAGACAAGGGATAACTGCAGAGGAGATGGGGATCAGAATGGGTGCTTCTAGAACAACAGCGAGAAGGTATTTAGAATACTTAATTTCTATGGGAGAAGTAGATGCAGAGCTTGAATATGGAATAGTAGGAAGGCCGGAAAGAAAATATATTATTTCTTAAACTCCATACCATCTATTATTTTCACTGTGAACAAAATGAACAAAATTTTGTTATTATTTTTAAAGTTCGTTAATTTGTAAACGTTTTCTTTAACCGGTGATTGTTATATGATAAGAACCAACCTTACAGTATTGAAATAATCTCTTCATCCTTGCTACGGGCATTTTTCTTCAGTGTAGACTTAAGTAATCTTACTGAAAGTGCGCTCTACAGTGATAAGTAACAGATGCACTTGTTAGTTACCGTTTTCCATTAGGCAAAATAGGAGCACGAAAATATAGGATACGAGGAGGAGTTTGATGAAAAGGATTTTTGCACTATTACTTTTAATTTGGGTTATAAGTAGTTTAGCAGCTTGTAAGCAGGAAACAAAATCAAAGAGTGGAGAAGAAAAATGGGTACCAGAGAAAGCAATTGAAATGGTTGCCCCAGCAGGAGCAGGAGGAGGGTGGGATACTACTGCTAGAACGGTAGCTAAAGTATTTAGTGAAGAGGGAATTATTGACGAAGATATCGGTGTTGTGAATAAAGAAGGTGGTGGAGGCGCTATTGCTTGGACTTATATTCATAACCTTAAAGGGAGCAATCATCATATGTTTGTTTCCTCACCACCACTTATCTTTGTACCGCTGAATGGTCAAACAGAATTAACGTATGAAGACTTCACCCCTTTAGCTAACTTAATTGCGGACTATGCTGCATTTGCTGTCAGAGCGGATGCGGAGTGGGATAATTTGAATGAACTTTTTGAAGATATGAAGAAAGATCCAGAAAGTATTTCCATTGTAGGAGCCTCGGCGCCAGGAAGCATGGATCATATGCAATTTGTAAAAATCGCCAAGGAAGCTGGAGTGGATGTAACGAAAATAAAATATGTATCTAATCAGGAAGGTGCTCCATTAACAGATCTTTTAAATGGTAGTGTCGACGTTTATTCTACTGGAGTAGCTGAAACTGTAGAGCAAGTAAAAGCTGGGAAAATAAAAGTGCTAGGTATCACCTCTCCTGAGCGATTAGAAGGGGATGTGTTGTCTACCTTTCCAACTGCGTTGGAACAAGGGATTGATGCAACATTTGTTAATTGGCGGGGATTTTTTGGACCACCGAATATGGATGAAGATGCTATTCAATACTATGAGGAAAAGTTTAAAGAGTTAAGTGATTCGGAAGCATTTGCAAAAATACGTAATCAGTATGGATGGTCTGAGATGTTTATGGGGCATGAGGAATATAAAAAGTTCTTAAAAGAGCAAACCGAAGAGTTAACGGAATTAATGGAAGAGCTAGGTTTAGCACAGTAGTTTTAAGAGCCAATGTTAGATACATCACATTGGCTCTTTTAAAGAAAGTGGGTGTGAATAGAGTGTTAAAATCGGCAGATCGAAAAATAAGTATCGTCTTCATTTTATTAGCAATTGGTTATTTAAGTTTAAGCTATCAACTACCCCCGTACCCTTTTGTGCCTATCGACTCTGATTTAGTCCCAAAAGTGTTGGGGTTTCTATTAATTGCTTTATCCATTATTCTATTTTTAAATGCTAATCCAAAAGATCAGGAAGAAAAGAAAAGCTCGGTATCAAGACAAGACTTGCGAATTTTTATTCTCGTAACGGTGCTAATTATTCTCTATATTTCTTTACTTGAGGTAATCGGATTTGTTATCGTATCGATGTTATTTATCTTTAGCTGTTCTTGGCTGCTCGGATATAAAAACTTTAAAGTAAATGCGATGGTCTCCATTCTATTTCCTATAACGGTCTTTTACATTTTTAACTATTTACTACAAATTAATTTACCTAGTGGCATGTTACCATTTTAGTAAGGGGGGACGGGATGAATACTGTACAAGGATTATGGCAAGGTTTTCAAGTTGCTTTTAGCTGGGAAGGGATATTTTTTGTCTTTATCGGGGTTACGATAGGTACGTTAATTGGTATGTTGCCAGGCCTAGGACCAATTACAGCTATTGCAATTATGATTCCAATGGTTTATGGAATGGATCCAACGATAGCGATGGTATTAATGGCAGGTGTGTACTATGGAGCAGTGTTTGGCGGTTCCACTTCTTCTATATTATTAAATGCCCCTGGAGTTTCGGGTACAGTTGCTACGTCCTTTGATGGATATCCAATGGCTCAACAGGGGGAAGCAGGGAAGGCGCTTGCTATTGCTGCAATAGCATCTTTTACTGGTGGGACAGTTAGTATTATATTGTTAATGTTATTTGCACCGACATTAGCACAGATTGCTGTTTCGTTTGGACCTGTGGAATATTTTGCTTTAATGTTTATGGGGCTAGTAGCTATATCTAGTTTATCAGATGGTTCAGCTATTAAGGCATTGATTTCTGGGGTGTTAGGTTTTATGGCTGTTACTATTGGGATAGATGCTCAAACAGGAACCCCACGGTTTACATTTGGAAATGCAAATTTATTAGAGGGTATTGATTTTCTTGTAGTTGCTTTAGGGTTGTTTGCTCTAGCGGAAGTGGCATTTTTAATAAAAAATCGAAATAACGTTGGTATTGAAAAAACACAAAATATCGGAAGTTTAAAACTGACAAGACAAGATGTTAAAGAAATGACAGGGCCTTTATTACGCCATTCTCCACTAGGCTTTATTCTCGGGGTATTGCCGGGGGCTGGAGCAACGATAGCTTCATTTATAAGTTATATAACAGAAAAACGGTTTTCAAAAAAACCAGAGGAGTTTGGGAAAGGATCGATTAAAGGGCTTACAGCACCTGAAACGTCAAATAATGCCGCAACAAGCGGGGCATTTGTTCCATTGCTTAGTTTAGGGATTCCAGGATCAGGAACAACGGCTATCATGCTGGGAGCATTACTTGTTTTAGGTATAAATCCTGGTCCGTTACTGTTTCAAGATCATCCTGAAGTGTTTTGGGGAGTAGTAGCAAGCATGTATATTGGGAATATCTTTCTACTTATTTTAAATTTACCACTAATCCCATACATAGCAAAAATATTAAAAATCCCCCGTCCGTTATTAATTTCCTTAATTATTATGTTTTGTATGATTGGTGTGTATTCCATCAGCTTTAATATTTTTGACTTATATTTATTGCTTGCCTTTGGATTCGTCGGTTACTTATTTCGCTTATTTGCTTTTCCTGCTCCTCCATTTATTTTAGCCTTTATTCTAGGTGGAATGATGGAACAATCGTTAAGACAAGCGTTAACGATTTCAAATGGAAATTTTATGATTTTAGTAGAAAGCCCAATTGCTATCGGTCTATTTATCCTATCCATTCTTTCCTTTGCTTTTCCTTTTATTAAAAATAGAAAGATTCAGAAGGCGTAGGCATTTTGTAATAAGCAACCTCATCTATTTGGATATCAATAGAAAGGTAGGTAGTATAGAAGTGAAGTATTAATTTAATTCTAGGACCTATTATAGCCCCTAATCATCATATAGCATCATTATTAATTGATAAATTAGCTAACAATCATCAGGGTGAATTAAGAATTGATATTCCATCAGGGGGTGAGGCTTTTATGTTGCAACTAGAAAAATGCGGTTTCGTAAAAGTAAGTCAACCTCCGATAATGATTAAAATTGCAAAGGAATTACCATCACGTAATAAAACATTATTCGGGATAGCTGCACAGATTTTCGGATGATTTTATTATTCAGCTAACGGGTGATGTTAGTTTATCCGGTATATATGGTTATGGTGCTGTAAAACTCCCATTTTAGCGGATCCGCTGATTAAGGTTCATTTTATTGCCTATCCCGAATAATTCTTAGTTTCTCTTGCACCTCCAGTTACGTGAGGAGGTAAGATAAAAAATATAATAGTTATAAAAGATAATGGGAGGCGATGAAGTGGATAATTATTCCATTGGGGAGTTAGCGAGAAAGACAAATACTTCTATTCGAACTTTACATTATTATGATGAGATTGGTTTGCTTAAAGCAGATAAATGTCCGAGTTCTGGACATCGTTTGTACACAGAGGATGATATACGAAAACTGCAGAAGATTGTGGTCTTCAAATTTTTAGGGTATAACTTAAGAGAAATTAAGGAGTTAATGAAGGATTCTAAATTTAATAGCGATTTAAAACAGACACTATATGATCAGAAAAAAGCATTCGAAGAGAAAGAAGCCCAAATATCCACCGCATTAAAAGCAATTAACCGGATAATGAAATGGTTAGATGAAGTTGGAGAAGTGGACAGTGATGTGCTAATGAGCTTGATCCACAGTATTCAAACCGAAAAAGAACAACAGCTTTGGTTGGAACAGTTTGCTCCGAAAGAAGTAATGGAGCATTTATTTGATAAACCAGAAGCAGAAATGCTTGCCTTTGATAAGGAATTTATTAAGTTATCAAAGGAAGTAAAACGATTAAAAAACCGTCCGATAGATGACCCGGAAGTGCAAGCCATGGTGGCGAGGAGTGTGGAAACAAATTTAGCATATGTAGGGGAGGAACAAATAGAAGCGATCAGTAAAATTGATTTAGATAACATGGATGTGGAAGCTGTGAAAAATAGAACTACTTCACCTTTTACGCGAGAAGAAGAGGAGTGGCTTCAGCAAGCAATGGGTTATTATATGACAAAACATCAGGTTGATAGGAGAAGCTAGCCGGTTTGAATCTTTTTACTCTTCAATTTTGGTTATTTCTGTTATTTTTTGTTATTCTTCTAGGTGAGGTGATAGAAATGGCAGAGCATCATTTTCATTTAAAGGCGTTTTGGCCTGGTGGTAGAAATAGTAGTGGTTATATAGAAGCAGGAAATTTAACAACTAAAATATCCATCCCCCCAGAAATGGATGGACCTGGTATTGGTACGAATCCAGATGAGATGTTGTTAGGTGCAGCAGCAACTTGTTATATAATTACACTTGCTGCTATGATTGAGCGTGCCAAGCTTCCTTTAGAAAATATGGGCTTAGACTCAGAAGGAATTGTCGACGTTACAGGCGGTATATTTACGTATAAAAAAATTATTCATCGCCCACGGGTTGCTTTAAAGGAAGAAGCAACAGAAGAACAAAAAAGCCAGCTTAAAAAGCTTGTTGAAAAAGCGGAGAAAAGCTGTATGATTTCAAGGGCTATACGAGGAAATGTGGAGATAAAGCTAGAGGCTGTTATAAGATAAGGAGTATGTAGGTCATTTCTGTTTGCAAATTTGCAATGGAAATGACACTTTTTATGCATGGGAAATCAATTCAAGTAGGAATACAAAAGAATGATGACCAAGGAAAAACAATTTCAATGGATACATATGTTAGTACGAAACTTTGTTACCGCACAAATGTTAACTCGAAATAAGATATCAAAAGCTTTCACTTTAATAGTCAGTAACAGTGCTTTTCTCTTCCAAAATCGTACACCATCTTTTGGTTATATACTTTTTCAAATTACAAATGTGTGGGCTGATTTCAGAATCCATCCACTTTTAGTTTTATCTTTTATAGCTGAGCAAGCGTCCCGATATTCAATCTAGAAAAGGGGGCTAGAGGGTTCATCTAAGAATTACGAAGCACCTCTCTCATTATCCATAGAGATGAGGAAATTTCTAGGAGAGGGAAGATGCAGTTGACGTATAAGTAATTAAAAGCAAGTTATATGAATCCATATTTGTTTTACCAATTATCTTTTTTCGTGTAAGATCAATTATATAAACAATCAATTTCAACATGGTTAAAGCGAAGTTGATTGTAGAAAAAGTGTCTAAACTTAAGAACACTATAACCAGTTTATACGTTTTTTATAATAAACCGCTTTGGCTTACCAAGAGCGCAAATCACTATTTATGATGAAAAATGTTACTTTATAGTGCTCAGATTCTTGAAATACTGTCAAAAATAAATAAGTCATATAAGGGGTAAATAGCGCTTTTTCTACAAAAGTAGAAAGCTATTGTTTATAGTATTAAGAAAAACTACCTTGTACAAGATTGCGAAATAGGTTGAAGGGGGAGTAGAAGTTTGGTAACGATTAAAGATATTGCTGCAATGGCAAACGTCTCAAGATCGACTGTTTCTCGAGTATTAAATAATTCTGGTTACGTAAGTGAGGAAGCCAGAAAACGAGTAGAGGAAGTAATTGAACAAACAGGATACGTTCCTAGCGGATATGCCAAATCATTGCGAACAAAGCAAACAAAAGTAATTGGAGTTATTCTACCGACGATACAGACAGAAACTCCGAGCAGAGTCGTAACAGGACTGGGCAGGGAGCTGTCTAAACATGGATATCAAATTTTACTTGCGAATACGGATCACGATAAGGAAAAAGAATTGGAATACTTGGATTTACTCATTAGGCAAGTAGATGGAATTGTTTTAATTGCTACTAATACAGAACCGGAAATCATGGAAAAAATTAAAAGCATCCCACTTCCCCTTGTTATGATAGGTCAGGAAACAGAAAAGGTTATGTGCGTGACATATGATGACTACCATGTAGCTAGGGAAATAACAGCATTTTTAATTCAAAAAGGGCATAGACGCATTGGCTTTATTGGGGTGGACGAAACAGATCGTGCTGTTGGTTATATGCGTAAAAAAGGATTCTTTGACGAAATGCAAGCTCATCATTTAGCGGTTGAAGAAGCATGGGTAGAAAAATGTGTATTTGATATTTATTCTGGTCACGAGGCAATGAAGAACATTCTCAATCGTTCAATCCAGCAACCAACAGCTGTATTTGCGGTTACGGACAGGCTAGCTATCGGTGCAATGAGTTATTTGAAGGAGCAAGGGTTGGAAACCCCTCAAGATATGGCACTCGTAGGAATTGGTGCTTCCGAGCTGTCCCAGTATGTGGATCCGCCCTTAACAACTGTTGATTATAAAAATGAATCAGCAGGGGAAGAAGCGGCAAAGCAATTATTAGCTCATATTCAAGGGAAGGAATATCAAAAAAAATTAGTATTAGACTATAGACTTATTCTTCGTGATAGTGTATGATATATGTGAAATCGATTTCACATATATTTTAACTTAATGTGGTATCGATACCATAGATCTTGGTGATGATACAAGACGTATTATTTACACAGATTAATAGAACTTCGAATAATTGCTGTTGATGTTAGCCAATTTTAAAAATCTAGCTTCTATGAAAAAATGGCAGGCTTGTTTCCTTATAATAATAACCACATAATTTATGGAAGTTAGTATTATGTTTTTTAATAATGCTGTGTATAATAAAATATAACGTCTCGTTTTTTTATCGCCAATATGGAATCGATCCCATGAGGAGGATTAGAAAAATGTCGATTAATAAACGGATTGCACAAGAATTGTTAGAAGCTGTTGGGGGAAAGGATAACGTTTCTTCTGTAGCCCACTGTGCTACAAGATTGCGATTAATCATTATGGACGAAAAAAAGATTGACCAAGAACGTGTAGAAAAGATTGAAAAAGTAAAAGGAGCCTTCTTTCACGCAGGGCAATTTCAAGTAATTTTTGGAACTGGTACTGTTAATCAGATTTATGAGGAAGTAGAGAAATTTGATATAAACAGTACCTCTAAACAAGAACAAGCTAAAGAGGCAGCTAAAAAAAGTAGTAAATTTCAACGTGCTATTCGTACGTTCGGAGATGTCTTCGTTCCGATTATTCCAGTGCTTGTAGCTACTGGTTTGTTTATGGGTGTACGTGGATTAGTCATGCAGGCGGAGATATTGGCGATTTTCGGCTTATCACCAGCTGATATATCGGAAAACTTCCTTTTGTTTACTGAAATCTTAACAGATACAGCATTTATATTTTTACCAGCATTAGTTGCATGGTCTACATTTCGTGTATTCGGTGGCACCCCAATTATTGGTATAGTTCTCGGTCTAATGTTAGTTAGTCCATCTTTGCCAAATGCGTGGGGAGTTGCAACAGGTGAAGATCCGTTAATGTTTTTTGGTTTTATCCCGGTTGTAGGTTACCAAGGGTCAGTACTTCCTGCCTTTATTGCTGGAATTATTGGTGCTAAATTAGAACGTATGATTCGCAAGCGAGTACCTGAGGCTCTTGATTTAATTCTTACGCCTTTTTTAACTTTGTTAATTATGATTGTTGCATCTTTATTTATGATTGGCCCTATTTTTCATCTCATCGAAGGCTATATTTTAGATGGAACACTATATATTTTGAGCTTTCCATTTGGGTTAGCAGGGCTCTTCATTGGTTTCTTTAATCAAATTATCGTAATAACCGGTGTCCATCATATTTTTAACCTATTAGAAATTAAGTTACTTGAAAGTACTGGCAGTAATCCGTTTAACGCTATTGTCACTTCTTCTGTTGCGGCTCAAGGTGGGGCAGCGCTTGCAGTTGGATTAAAAACAAAATCGAAAAAGTTAAAAGCATTAGCTTACCCCTCCACATTATCAGCTTTTTTAGGAATTACAGAACCAGCTATATTTGGAATTAATTTACGCTATGTAAAACCATTTATTATGGGATTAATTGGTGGAGGCGCTGGTGGATTTGTTGCTGCGTTATTAGGTTTAAAAGGGACAGGGATGGCAGTTACGGTAATTCCAGGTACGTTGCTATATTTAAACGGACAAGTCATTTCCTACCTTTTTGTTAACCTTGTAGCAATTGGGGTAGCTTTTGTGCTTACATGGCTATTCGGGTTTTCCGATAAGCAATTAAAAGAAAATGGATAAAAAAGGATACGATAGGATTAATGCACACACAAGCTTATATAAAGCTAGGCTAATGTTGAATGTGACCGCATCATGGATCTCGTGTATTAGGTGCTATTAAACTTGCTTCAACCTAAAAAGGGAAGGACGAATGTCTTTTCTTGGATGATAAGAAAGTATAAATTTTGTCGCTTTGGGATAACGAAATAAACTAAATAAGCCACGTCCGGCGCAAGCGCCCAGAACTAGGCGACTTACGAATCGCCCTACGATAAGTCATCATTGGTTTGAGGTTAAGAGGAAGGCCGACTAAAAACGGGCTTGCCGCTCAGGCGTCGGCATACTCCTGTTGCAGGAGCATGATTCCTAAAACTTTAGTTGATTCGCTCCAGTCACTACGTTGCTAACCGGGCGCTCTGCGCCTTTGATCTCTAGAATTGCTGATTTGTTTAAGCGAGTATTCCAAAAGGGATAAAGATAAATGAAGCTGGGATAGAATTATTATTTAAGTTTAGGAGACAAGGATATGAAAAATAGGATAACAAAAGATATGGTATACAAACGTGTAGAGGAATATCAAGGATTAGTAGCAAGTGACCCTTATCGCTTGCATTACCATATAATGCCTCCCGTTGGATTATTGAATGATCCGAATGGCTTTGTCTTTTTTAAAGGAGCATACCATATTTTTTATCAATGGAATCCTTTCGCTGTCGAACATGGTGTGAAGTGCTGGGGACATTATATGTCTGAAGACTTAATTCATTGGCGTGAAGCACCTGTTGCCTTATTACCTGACAAATGGTATGACAAAAACGGCTGTTATTCAGGGAGTGCTGTCGTTTATCAAGATCAATTATATGTATTTTACACCGGAAATGTAAAAGATGATAAAGATAATCGACAATCTTATCAATGTTTGGCGGTATCAGAAGATGGAATTCATTTTGAAAAAAAAGGACCGATCATACATGTTCCGGACGGGTATACCGCTCATTTCCGTGATCCAAAAGTATTTTATAGAGGGGATAGTTGGTGGATGGTGCTTGGAGCGCAAACTGAAGCTAAAAAAGGGGAAACAGTAGTTTATCAGTCTAAAAACCTAACAACTTGGACATTTGAAGGGACTTTAATCGGGAGTGGTTACCGAGGATTAGAGAATTTTGGTTATATGTGGGAGTGTCCAGATATGTTTCGGTTAAGAGATAAAGATATTTTACTCGTATGTCCACAAGGAATTCCTGCTCAAGGCATTTCCTACCAAAATATTTTTCAATCTGGGTATTTTGCTGGAGAGTTTGATAATCAGTCTATGTCTTTTCATCATGAAAAGTTTATAGAATTGGATAGGGGTTTTGACTTTTATGCCCCTCAGACTATGCGAGATGCGAAGGGAAGAAGGTTGCTATTTGGGTGGATGGGAAATGCAGAAGGAGGGCCCACCCAGCATCCTACTGCAAAATATAAGTGGGTTCACGCTCTGACTGTTCCACGTCAATTGGAATGGAAAAATGGAAAATTGTTACAGTACCCAGTGGAAGAGTTCAAACAATTGCTTGAAAATGAAGTTGATTTTGGCGAAATTCATTTAGATGGTGATTTACCATTTCCATTGCCAAATATAGATGAAACAGCATTTGCTATGTATTTATCTGTAGAAAGTAGTGGAGCTGATTATTTAGAGATGCAAATTGGTGAATCGCATTTAATATATAATCAAGCGATCGATATGTTTACGTTTAAGAGAAGGAGTTTCACAAAGCCACATTCCATAGAAAGCAGGCATTGTACCGTTGATTTTCTTCACGATATCCTTATTTTAAAGGATACATCATCGATGGAAATTTTTCTGAACCAAGGAGAAGAAGTATTTACTTCACGAATATTTGAGGAACAAGAAACTAACAAGATTCGATTACAAGCTAATGGAAAAATTAAAGTGAATGTGAAGAAATGGAATGTGAGAAGGGTGACTGAATATTAAAAAGAACATATAAAAAGGGAGATGCAAATGTTATGTTAATTGGAGCGATCGAAGCTGGGGGAACGAAATTCGTTTGTGCTGTTGGAGATGAGGCTGGAAGAATTATTGAAAAGACGAGCTTTCCAACTACTTTACCTGAGGATACACTTGTTATGGCGAAAAAATTTTTTTCTTCCTTTAAAATAGAAGCACTTGGTGTAGGAACATTTGGTCCGGTGAACTTAGATAGAAAAAGCGCGACATATGGTACGATTTTAAATACACCTAAAATAAAATGGCGCTACTATCCACTACTTGAAAGACTTAAAACCGATTACGAAATTCCCGTATACGTGGACACCGATGTGAATGCAGCTTGTCTTGGTGAGTATCACTTCGGTGCTGGGGAACAGGCGGATAGCTGTTTATATATGACAGTAGGTACTGGCATTGGTGCTGGGTTTGTCATAGACGGAGAAGTATTTCAAGGAAAGAACCATCCAGAAATGGGACATATTTTAATAAAACCCCATCCTAACGATTCCTTTATAGGGAGCTGTCCCAGTCATGGGTCATGTTTAGAAGGGCTTGCTTCTGGAACAGCAATGGAAAATCGGTATGGCGTGAAAGCACATTTGCTTGAAAATATAGCTCATGTATGGGAGATCGAAGCGTATTATTTAGCTCAAGCACTAATGAATTATTATGTCATCCTGTCACCAGAGAAAATGATAGTTGGTGGTGGAGTGATGAAGCAGGCTAAGCTATATACCATGGTTCAGAAACAGTTTATGGAATTATTAAATGGTTATATGGAAGTAGAGCATGTAGATGAGTTGATCGTTGCTCCTAAGCTGGAAGATGAGCAAGGAGTAAAAGGAGCAATTGCTTTAGCGATAAACGATCTTGTATAGATTAGATAGTATAATTATTTACCGTAATATATGAAGAAGGCTTTTTGGCGGCTAGCTTGTTTGATATGGCTAAGTCGCCTTTTTATTTTATATGAATGAGAAGCCACCTTAAGTTCTACTATTTTTTAAAAACATGGCTTGGATTGGTACTACGTCCTTTGGAGGCTACTGTTTTTCTTACATTATATACTTAAACATATATGCTCTTTGTAGAATACATAGAAAATCAAAAGCAAAAGCGGAGAGTCGGCGTAGCGCAATACTTTTAGTTTACCATTTTGGTATTGGCTAAAGAGCAGGAAAAGAAAATGTGTTGATAAAGAAGTACTGATTTTTATCGGTCATCTTTCATTTAACTGTTTTATTTTTGCAGTGAGTACTTTAGCAAATTGCTTCCTGTTCGTTTTTATGCAAAAAGTAAAACACCGATCACATGCAGCTATTGTGGTTAGTAAAAGGCTTTTCATCGGTCCCTTTTACTCTAAGCTATGAATACGATTTAGTGCCTCATTGTAAAGGTTTACACATGGGTGTAGAAATACATATTTACAAGCAATGTCTCTTTCAAGATAATTGGATATAGGCGTAAGATGTAAGACCTATTTTGGTCAGATCCGTTTTTATCCTGCATGTAAGGTGCCGTAAGACTCTCACTTCAAAACCTTGAGTTGATATAAAAGGTCTAAGTGGGAGAAACCGGAACCTCCATACTCAATTCGTTTAAGGACCTTAAGGTCATACTTCTAGGTACTAACATGCAGTAGGATTGGAAGAAACCTCCTACTGCATGAAGTATCACCTTATCCTTTCGTTGATACGCTCCATTCGCTACGTGGCTGACAGCGCCCAGCGTCTTTGTTCTTCCTATTCCAGATAAGATAAAGTTATTCCTTGCATATACTAAATATAGATAGTTAATAAAAATTTATGAATGCAATTGGAGGAGGAAGAATTGGAAATTCACGTTTGCCCGCACAAAATAAATCCAGTCCTAAGTAGTACTTTAGTAAAATGCAGCGTTTTTGGGGAGATGAAGTTATACCATACAGAAGCGTTGACGTACTTGCTACTTTGTATTCAACCTTCAGGAAAAAAAATAGATGATTTTCGTCATCTTGGTGGAGAAACCTTCAAGCGATTACATAAAGAATTTATCTCTGTTCAAAAAAAATTGATTATTTATATGAACCATCTTTTCGAGGCGTTGGCGGAGGCAGCTGAAAAAAAACAGTATGTTACGGCTTTTATGGAAGGATGGTATTTAGCCGAATATCGATTTCAAAAATATTTACGCACTCCTTCGCAATTGGACTATTTGGTAGAATATAGTTATTCTATATATGGGGAATGTATAAAATCGGCGAAAACTATAAGCGATGCTGTATGTATTGCTAGGGACTTATGTAACGAACCGCCTAATAAGCTAACCCCAGCTTCCTATGCGCAGAAAATAACGGAAATTTTTAAAGAAACAGAAGTCGTTGTAGATATAATGGATGTAACTGATCTTGCCAAACATGGTTTAGAAGCGGTAAGTATGGTCGGAAAAGGAAGTGTTAATCCGCCGAAAATGGTTGTACTTACTTTGAAAAAGGTAGAAACCAAGCATGTAGCACTGGTAGGGAAAGGTGTAACATTTGATTCAGGAGGGGTTAATGTAAAAACTGGAACTGGGCTATGGGAAATGAAAATGGATATGGGAGGATCTGCAGCTGTAGTGGGCGCGATGAAGCTCTTAGCAGATCTGAATCGCGGGGTATATGTTACTGCGGTTATTCCATTAGTAGAAAACTTAGCCGGGACCAATGCCTATTTGCCTGCAGATGTCATTCCTTTTTCAAATGGGATACATGTTGAGGTAGGCAATACGGATGCTGAAGGAAGGCTTATTCTAGCGGATAGTATGTTGTATGCACAAGCTTTAGGAGTGGAAACGATTGTTGATATAGCCACTCTCACTGGTTCTATTGGGCAGGCGCTGGGTTTAAAAACAGCCGGAATTTTTAGTAATCAAGAGGCGGATTTATGGGAATATAAGGAAATGGGAGAAGAGGCAGGTGATCATGTATGGCCGATGCCGCTCCTTAATGATTATAAAACGTATTTGCAAAGTGATTGCGCAGACCTTAATAATATGAGTTCTTCCAAGTATGGTGGATCCATAACAGCAGCAGTGTTTTTGAGCCATTTTATACAGAAAAATACGAAGTGGATACATATCGATATGGCCAATACAGTACGTCCTTGGAAGCAGCATGGGTATTATGTAAAGGGGGCTTCTGGTTTTGGCGTACGATTATTAACTAAGCTGGTTGAAAAGGAGTTTGAAAAATAAGATGAAACTAGAATTGATTGTTCAACATAAACAGGATGCTATGCAGGCTGAAGAATTAGGCGCAGATCGGTTAGAGCTTGTCTCTGCCATACAGGAAGGTGGTTTGACCCCGAGTTTTGGAATGATGAAATCTGTAATAGAAAGTGTACATATTCCTGTTCAAGTTATGATCCGTCCGCACAGTAATAATTTTTTCTATAAAGAAGCAGAGTTTGAGGTTATTTGCGAAGATATAAAGGCGCTTCAAAGTTTGCAATGTAACCGAATTGTGTTTGGTGCGCTAAATGAAGACCGGACGATTAATGAACAGATGTTGGCAAAACTAATCGAACTTTTTCCAAATTTGGATATAACGTTTCACCGTGCGTTTGATGAAGTAACAGACATAGATACGGCTTACAAAACATTAGCAAAATATCAACATCATGTGAAACGAATTTTGACCTCTGGTGGTAAAGCAAATTGTGAAGCAGGAAAAGAACAGCTTGCTAAGCTTGTTGCCCTTTCTCAACAGGTACAAGGTCCTGTTGTCATGCCGGGATCTGGGCTCACTCCGGATAATATTGCTGAAATAAATCAAACTACCAAAGCAGAACAGTATCATTTTGGGAAAGCTATTCGTGAGAAAGAGTCATTCGCCCATCCAATATCTGCAAAGGCAGTAGAGAAAGTGCGTCAGGTTTTGCAAGAAAGGAATATCTGACTTTTACTCTGTCTCACCTAGATAAGATATATCCATCCACAAGGTTTTAGCCATAACTTGGGTAACCCAACCATTATGTAGGGATGTTCCACTGGTTGCGAACAGTCTAAAACTTGTTGCTTGGGGATAAGGGAATAACCGAATAGTCACATCTGACACATGAGCCCAGCAACCATGCGACTTCACTCCATGTTGAACCATCGGCCAAAACCATGAAACAACGAATGCTAATGGTATCATACATATAAAGCCAATAATAACCACAAGTGCTGAACCTTGAAATACACTAAGCACTTCAGGTAATTTGGATTCATACCACTTATTATGAATCCACACTACAATAGCAGCTATAAGGATGGCTCCTATTACACTCATATCAAGTGTTTTAATACCTGCAATCATAGTTAGACCGCTTGTCCCTCCAACTTCAATAGAGAAATCAACCCCAAATGAACTTCCCCAGAAAGATAAGATGGTTTCTATAAAATAATTAAATATAATATAGATGACAAAGGACTCTACTGCAGCTCTTCTTGCAGCGGTTTTCGCTAGTCCTAAAGGGAGAGAAACAGCAAATAATAATGGAAATTGATTAAAAATCGCCTATCCACCTTGATACATCATGTACCAAAATTTATACCATATCGTGTTCTCATTAGCGATTGAACCAATGACATCAGGATTAATGAATATGGTAGATAAACCTATCATAATCCCCGCGAAAGGCATTAACATCACTGGAACCATCATTGCTCCACCAAACCTCTGTAACTTTTCTATCATGTCAGTCCTCCATTCTTGCGTGTGATTTAATTTAGGTATAACACAATTTAAATACCTTGTCAGTATTTATGTGAAAACGGGTACATAGTTTTAATTTTTGGTATTTAGCACAAATCCTGTGATTTTTCACAGGAAAGGTTAAAGATATGTCTTTTAGTTTTTACCTGTACAAAAATAGCCAATGGATACAGACAAAGGAGGAATATTAACTTTAAAAGGACGTAGAATAGGTTGAATATGGTAAGAAGTTGAATAGCTCCACACGACACTCTCTAAAGTAGGAAGTAAAAGAACTAAACCCCGTTTGTTTCGTGAAAGTAGGGTCATACTCAAAAGAGATACTACCAAATACAGATTGGAGAGTGGAACGCCCAGTACGCATTGATGAGTAAATATTCATTCAATGTCTTCGTTAAATATAATTTTAATAAATCTCTTGCATCTCCAGTTAGGATGTAGGATAAAAATATAACAGTTATAAAAGATAGTGGAGGCGATTAGTGGATAATTATTCCATTGAAGAGTTGAGAAAAACAAATCCTTCTATCAGAAAGCAAGTAAACGTTCGAGTTCTGGACATCATTTGTAGACAGAGGATGATATACGAAAGCTGCAGAAGATTGTGGTCTTCAAATTTTCAGGGTATAGCTTAAGAGAAATGAAGAGTTAATGAATGATTCCCAAATTTGATAGTGATTTAAACCAGGCGCTATATGTAGGGGAGAAACAACTAGCAGCGATCAGGAAAGTAGATTTAGATAAATTGGATGTGGAAGCTGTGAAAAACATGACTACTTCACCTTTTACACAAGAGGAATGGCTTCAGCAAGCAATGGATTATTATGTGACAAAACATTTTTGACAAATCAAAGATATTAAAAGAGCCTACTTCAATAGTCAGTTAAAAGTGCTTTTCGTACACCTAGCTTTTGGCTTCATCACTTTGTTAAGCGATGAAGCAATCCCCAATCGATAGAAGTGTCACGATTGTACGTATAAATGTTGACAATAATAAAATAAATCTTTTATGCAACATTTACATTAATTTAACAATATGTTAACCGTTAATTACTATTGCAGTGATATGTTAAATATGTCGATTTTCGAAAAAATATGAAGCTTATTATTGCAACGGGGAGTGTGCTTGAAGTGAAAAAGAAACTATTTATTTTTGTTCTTATTATCTTTATTTTATTTACGCAGATGGGGAGTAATGTAAGGCCGGTTTATGCTGAGGGGGATAAACCAGTAAATCAGGCTCCATCTGCAAACATGGAAGAACCGGCAAATCAGCAACCAAATGATGTAGAAACGACAGAGGAAAATGACTTATCAGTAGAGCAACATTCGGAAAATCAGGCGACTGACTCTAAAGAAGAAGAGCAACCTGAACAAGAAGCGATTTTACAAAAAGAAAAAAGTAAAGATGACATAACAGCACCAGCAGTAAACATGGATAGCAAACAAAAGAGGGAGGAAGTAAAAAGACAGGTTGCAGAGTCTAGTAAAATGGAGGAAAAGGGGGCTGCCGCGACGGTGAATAAGCCCTATATTGTGTTGGAAGATTTCGAACAGGGGGCTAGGAAGCTGGACGGTTAGCGGAGCAAGGCATAATAAGGTTGATATTGGAATTTCAAATGAAGTCGTAAGGTTTGATAATCAAGCATTACGATTGGAGTATGATTTTTTAAACACGCAAGGTACATCAGGTATTTATGCATCTTTAGGAGAAAAAATAGAGATCCCGGGAAAACCTAAGAAAATAGGGATGTGGGTTTATGGAGATGGTCATAAACATTGGCTTAGACAGCAACTTACAGATGCAAATGGGCAAAATTTTAATATCGATTATACAGGTGGTTATCCTAATGGTGTCACATGGGAAGGGTGGAAATATGTAGAGGCACCCATTCCTGATAATTGGCAAGCTCCTTTTACAATAGGTAGCCAAGCGATTCGTTATATGGCAACAAATGATCAAGCCAAATCAGCTGGGATTATGTATATTGATAATATTCGTGCTGTATATGAGGATACAGATGAAGATGTCATCAATCCAACCATTACAAATATTAAACCGGCAAACGGGGAAGTCGCTAATTCTAACAAACCTGAAATAAGTGCCATTGTAAGTGATGGAGACGGTTTGGGAATTGATCCAAAAAAGATATCTTTAACGATTAATGGCGAACAGGTATCTGCTTCTTATGATGCTAAAACAGGTTTAGTTTCCTATACACCTCAAAAGGCACTAGCTGAAGGCTTAAATCGGGCTAGAATTGAAGTTTTTGATCAAGCAGGAAATCATAAGTTTCAAAGCTGGGAGTTTCATGTTTCTAGTGGTGGGCCAACGTTTACATGGAGAGGACCAGATAAAATTTATGCTGGTTCGAGCTTTGAAGTTGATGTCACGATGCAACATGCTAAAGCATTAAGCGGGACGAAGTTGATTTTAACATATGACAGTAATTTATTAAAGCTTCACAATGAAACAGGTGTAAAGGCAAAGGCTATCATTCCTGAAAAATTACAGCAAGCTGTTGTAGAGAACAGTGTCAATGAAGAGACGGGGGAAATCATTTTAGAATGGGGTAACCTAGAAGATGTAATTCTGTCAGATGATGAGGTGCTTGCAACATTAAGATTTAATGTAGGTATTGATGCAGCTGGAGGATTCGAAATTGCACTAGCCGAAGGAACACAAACATTTGTAGATGATGCGATCGGTACCATACCGTTTTATGCAAATGCTTATAAAAATAAGATCTCTCAGCCATTAGTGCTAAGTATTGAAGGGAAATCACTTCATACACCAAGTACCATGAAGGTGGTAGATCAAGAAGGTAACCCGGTTGGAGGAGCTAAGATCGATATTTTAGGAGATCAAAAACTTATTCAAGTGAAAAAACGAACACATATTTATAAAGGTGGAAGCGGGATAGCTGGGGAGCCTTTCCAGATAGTTGAAGCAGGTACATATATTCCTGTTGCTAAGACACCAAATGAAGGCTTTGATTTTTATCGGATTTATATGCCAGATGGTCAACAGCGTTATTTTCATGTGCCAAAGGATGATGTAGAGGAAGTGGATTGGAGCTCGCTCTTAAATCTGACCCGAGCGAATGGAGAAACGAAAACAAATTTACTTACATTGTCCCAAATTTCATTAAAGTTACAAGCAAGTAAAGGAAAATTAGTCAGTCAGGTACTTTCATTTAAAGTTTTACCTCAACTTGGAGATCAAGTACCTAAAAAGGTCACATTAACTTGGACAAAAGACCCGAAAACGACACAGCATGTAACGTGGCGGACAAATACCACTGCTTTAAATCCTGTTTTGGAAGTAGTGGCCAAAGGAGATAAAGCGGGCTTTGATAGTGAACATGTACTACGTTTTAAAGCAGATACAAAATTAGTTTCGGATGAAGCGGGCGAGTTTTTACAGCATAATGCAGAAGCAACTAAATTAACCCCTAGTACGAAGTATCAATACAGAGTGGGGGATGGTACGGAGAAAGTGTGGAGTGAAGTAAGTACATTTACAACAGAGAGTGCATCGAATGATGATCCATTTCGATTCTTACTATTTACAGATACACAAGCATATGACCAAGCTGGCTTTGCATTATGGACAAAATTGTATGAAACTGCTTTAGAAAAATTTCCGGATACTAAATTTTCCGTTCATGGCGGAGACATTGTAGAAGAAGGAAATAGACTGGCACAATGGGACGAATTTCTAACTGCATCTGAAGGACTGGTTAATAAAGTTCCTTTTATGGCGATAATGGGTAACCATGACGTATATGGAAATGGAGAAAATACGTATAAAACTTTATTCCCCTATCCTAAGAATGGTCCAAAGGGTAAGGAAAATTTTGTTTATTCCTTTGATTATGGGAATGTACGATTTATTATGCTGAATTCTGAGTTTGGTGTAAAGGATATGGAAGAGCAACAAGCATGGATTAAAGAAGAAGTTAAAAACTCTGATAAGCTATGGAATATTGCTGTCTTCCACCGTCCGCCATATAAAAGTAATCCGAAAAGAGGTACGGATGCAACTATTGAAACTTTTGCACCGGTTTTAGAAGGAGTGGGTGTGGATTTAGTTTTAACGGGTCATGATCATGCTTACATGCGGACTTACCCAATGAAGGATGGAAAACCGCAGAAGGATGGTAAAGGTACGCCGTATATAATTGGTGGATCAGCAGGACCAAAATTTTATCCTGGGGAGAAACAAGCGTATGTTGATGTGCTTTATGCAGAAGAAAAACAAGTCTACACTTCTTTAGCAGTAAATAAAAATGAAATTAAAGTGGAAGCATATACAACGGATAACGAATTAGTTGATTCCCATACGTTCACCAAGCAGCTTGTGGAGAAACCAGAAGAACCAGGTGAACAAGAAAAACCAACCGATCCAGAGGAAAAGCCTGAGCAGCCGGAAACAGAGGAAAGACCAGGAGAAATGGAGCAGAAACCGGGAGATGAGCAAGAAAAAGATTCGAAGGGATCTGTAGAGAAACCGGGGAAAGACTCGCAAAAGCAAGCAACAGAACCTGAAAAGCCAGAAGATGAACCAAAGCGTCCGGAAGGTACTGCTATTAATATAGAGGACAACAGCACAGGATCAGATGGCAAACAAATGAATCCAACTAAGCAAAGTGAAGCTGAACGTACAGAAACAAGCAAACTCCCAAATACTGCAACCTCTATTTATAACTGGTTGGCGCTGGGAATACTAGTGTTACTAATTGGAGTAGTGCTATACCTTCGCTTGCGAAAAGCTTCTTAGTAAAAAATAGTATGATAAGGTTTATAAACTAATTCAAGAGAACTTGTTAGATGCTTTTCATCCGAAGCCACTAAGATCAACTGATTGATTTTAGTGGCTTTTATCTTTTAAAAGAAAATAATGTTGGATTGAATTCGTCCGCTGTATATTCTAACGGGCATTGAAACCCTCAAGGGATCGCCGGAGACAATAAAGGCAAGTTGTACAGTTTGATGATATTGACGTCGTGGGGCGAGTTGTTGTGTCAAAGAGAAATATCGGATATCTTTGTCAGAAAAGCTGACTAGTAATGTCGTGAATGAAAGGAATTAGCAAACGGTATATGCTAGAGAGCGGAAATGTATACCGCTAATTACGGTAAAATGATTCATATCTTGCTTACAGGTGCTAAAATAACTTGTATGGTAATGAAGATGTAACGCTCCTGCTTTAGAGGAGGTCTGTTTATGTTAATTGGAGCGATCGAAGCACTTGGCGTAGGAATGTTTGGTGCTGTTAACTTAGATAGAAAAAGCGAGAAGTATAGTACCGTTTTAAATACACCGCAAATAAAACGGCGCCACTACACAATACTTGAAAAGCTTGAAAAAGATTATAAAATTCCTGTTTACTTGGACACAGATGTAAATGCAGCTTGCCTTGGTGAGTATCACTATGGTGCTGGTAAACAGGTGGAAGTTTCCTATATATGACAGTGTGGACTGGCATTAGTGCCGGGTTTGTTGTACGAGGAGAAATTTTTCAAGGTAGGACTCATCCGGAAATGGGAGATATTTTAATGAAGCAACACTCAGATGATTTATTTGCTGGGAGCTGCCCAAGCCATGGTCCTTGTTTAGAAGGTCTTGCTTCAGGTACAGCAATAGAAAAACGATACATGAAGGCAGATCTTCTGGCAGAACATAATTACATATGGGAAATAGAAACATATTATTTAGCTCAGGCGTTAATGAATTATTACGTTATCCTTTCACCAGAAAAAATGATACTTGGCGGTGGGGTCATGAAGCGGGTCAAGCTTTACACTATGATCCGTAAACAATTTATGAAGCTATTAAATGACTACATGGGTAGATGAGTTGATTGTCGCTCCTAGTTGGAAGATGAGCAAGGAGTAAAGGTGGCGAGATTGCCTTAGCTGTAAAGCAAGAATTGTAAACTAGATGGTGAAACGGGATTGTTTACTTCACTCGTATGATTCGTTATAAATACACTTGGAATAACGTTGAAAAGGAGTTTGAAAAACAAAATGGAGTTAGAATTGATTGTACAAAATAAACAGGACGCGATACAGGCTGAGAAGTTAGGAGCTGTTCGATTAGAACTTGTTACTGCTATACAGGAAGGTGGATGAACACCAAGTTTTGGGACGATGAAGTCAGTTATTGAAAGTGTCAATATTCCTGTTCAAGTTATGCTCCGCCCTCATAGTAACCATTTTTTTATAAAGAAGAGGGGTTTGCAGTTATTTATGAGGATATTAACGCACTGCGAAGTTTGCAATGTAATCGGATCGTATTTGGGGCATTAAATGAGGACCGCACGATTAATGAACATATGTTGAATTTGTCGGTTGGTTTTGCACATCTATTTTTTCCTATAAAAGTATTATTGGGATACCATGAAGTGGATTAGTGACTTTTATTATGGATTAATTGCGTTTTGATTTATATCTTGTACTAAGCAATAATATTTTTAAAACATCTGCAGTACAAACATTAAATGAAATAGCTTCTTCGCAGTATTGAAAAAATAGATGATAGCATAGGAGGTTTTACGTCCAGTGGTGGACATGATACCATTTCTATATGTGAGTCACCTTGGCAACTTGACTCATAAATCATGCCCGCCGAGGCTCTATGTCAAAACGATTTCGATTCTAACTTTGGCTATACTACCAACATTAAAAATCAAGAAGTCATTAAGTAAAATATGTAAGGAGTTTTCAATGAAAAAACATAGATAATCTATTATTATAAAAGAAGACCAGAATGAACCCTAGGTGGAATTGTAGGCATAATTACTAAACCTTTTTTTAACAACTTCAAGAACGAGGGGATAAAATCTTACTGGGGAGGGATGAGATTTTATATTTGTTTGATTTTGGAGATGAGTGGAAGTTCAATATAAGTGAAAAAACAAACGAAGGAAGAGAGGATAAGGCTACTATTATAGAGGGAAGTGAATTAACTGAACAATATTATTAAAGGATAAAATCTTCTAATTACTTAGTATTGTTAGACAACAAATGAATACATCAAAATGAGAGGTATGTTTTAAATATGTCTAAAGCACAAATTAATCCTAAATTAATTCGATTATTAACTCATACATCGAGAGCAGATATTCCTGATTCGCCAACCAGGTCATGGTTACCGGGAAAATACGCTATGACGGTATATAAGCAAAGAGACCAGGTAAAACGAAAGTTCCCCGAAAACCATTTAATGCTTACATGTAATAGCTGTGGGCGTAAAGGTAAATATGATGTGGGGATGATGGTTATAAATCCTGAACTAGATAACATGACTGACAACATACAAACTACAGGGTATTTTCGTTGCAAACATTGTAATGAAGCTGGAGATTGGACACTGCCAAATGAATTTTATTTGAGATCTACATGGGGTCTTATAGCCGAAAATATGGATGGGGATTTTCCTATGGAGAGTATTTGTACAGTTGGGGAAAATCGCTTATATGATGGTAGCAAGCACATTTTTACTTCAGATGCCGAGGCTCATTTATTAAATCTACTTGAAAAAGACCCTTCTGATGCTTATATATGGAACCGGCTTGGGAATATATATGATAAAGGAGGGCGTCCCGAGTTAGCTGTAAGTGTGTTAGAACATTCTATTGGTTTAGATATTTATCAAACAGAATCGTATTATACCTTGGCTAATTTATTATTTGAAATAACGGAATACGAGGAAGCCGCTTCTTACTTCAGAAAAGCGCTTGTCACCGCATGTGAATATGACAAGTTGGACGCAAAAAGTCTAAGAGATGCTTTGGCTGTGTGTTTAGAAAAACTATTTTACCTGTATCAACATTCAGATGGAAAAATTTCTTTTGTTCCTACAGACGAAGAAAGAGAAGCTACTAGTACATCAGTTCCAACTCCAAACAAGGAATTTTATTATTTGGACACCGAGATTGAAGTGTTCCCTGGTGACCCCCAGTCTTTTTATCCATTTGCAGAAATGTATATGGGGAAAATGGCTAATCGAATTCCTAAACGTGATAGAGCATGGGAGAGACCAAACGTTAAAAAAAGGATAAAAGCGAAAAAACGTCATAAACGTACAAAACGGAAGTGATTTTCTTATACAGGATATAGTGTTTATCCCGTCTATTACTATAAGTAAATTTCCTTTGCAAGAAACTACTGATGAAAGGTTAAGTAATGAGACGGACTATTAGTATAATATAATATTTTAGTAAGCCAAGGTGGAAAAATCATTGTTTAAAGCCTTACTCTCCTCTATTTATCCCGCATGTAGGATACCGTAAGCTTCCCGCTTCGAAATATTGTGTTGATGCAAAAGGTCTAAGTGGGAGAAAACGGCATCTAAATGCGTTAGGTCATACCCTTATGGTACTGGATAGGTTACACTTGACTAGACAAAAAAATGAAGGTGAAGTAGACGAAACAAAACGTTGGATGGGAGGGTAGAAATGGATCATATTTGGGGAAAAATAAAGGAAGAGCAAGCCAATTTTACAACAGGTTTAAAAAAGACAGCAGCTTTTTTTCATAAAGATCCAAAATTTTTCGCAGTGCATTCTGCTGCGCAAATAGGACAGCAAGCAGGCGTGAGTGAAACAACGGTTATTCGTTTTACGCATAAACTTGGATATGTTGGCTTTAGTGATTTTCAACAAGATGTGCAGCAATTACTTCTTCAGCGAAGTAGTTTGATGGATTATGTGGAAACGAAAAAATTAGATCAGGAAAATGCTACTCCTTTTAAAAGAGTGATGTATCACGATGTAGAAAATATAATACGGATTTCGAAAAGCATAGAAGAGGCTGATTTAGAAAAGGCTGTTACGGTACTAGCGTCAGCTGATCGGGTACTAGTAGCAGGGATTCGCTCATCTCATGCACTCGCAAGCTGGTTTGCGTTTGCCTTAGATCTTGTCATTGGCAATACAAGGCTGTTTCAAAATCAAATGGATGATATATTACTCCGAGTAAATGAGTTGACAGATAAAAGTGTTTTGATTGTTTTTTCATTTCACCGGTATGCAAAGGAAACATTG
This sequence comes from Roseburia sp. 1XD42-34, assembly GCF_009917385.1. Taxonomy (GTDB): domain Bacteria; phylum Bacillota; class Bacilli; order Bacillales; family Amphibacillaceae; genus Virgibacillus. The sequence continues at coordinate 107,567 of NZ_QWLJ01000002.1, forward strand.
CGAATCGCGAAATTGGCTAAACAACAAGGAGTATATGTGATAGCTTTTACGGATTCTCCATTCTCGCCGATTACAGACTTTTCAGATCTTTCGTTATGTGTGCAACTAAATGTAAAATCCACGCTAGATGCAGCGCCAGTTGTGGTATCCTTAATGAATAGCATTGTTTCCAACCTATCTCTTCAAAATGCTGAAACTTTTCAAGCAAGAGTAAAACAATTTGATGGATTGAAAGCAGATGATTTTTTTCAAAACGGATAAAGTTAGATTTGGTAGAGAATCCAGCTTATGAAGGAAAACACGTTCTATATATAGGGGGATGCTCAGCTTTTGTCGTTCCTTACTTGAGGCTTTCCCGAAGCGGGTACCTTACATGTTTTTGTGCGGAGATAAGAAAGTATAAAAATTTTGGCTTATGAGTACCGATATAACGGAATAGCCACGTCCGGCGCATGAGCCCAGCAACTAGGCAACTTCCCGAAAGTGCCCTACGATAAGTCATCATTGGTTCGTGGTTAAGAGGAAGGCCGACTAAAAACGGGCTTGCCGCTCAGGCGTCGGCATACCCTTGGTTTTAGTGGCATGATTCCTAAAACTTTAGTTGCGTCGTTCCAGTTGCTACGTTGCTAAACGGGCGCTTGCGTCTTTGTTCTATTTTTATCCCGCATGTAAAGTGACGTAAGATTCCTGCTTCGGAATCTTGAGTTGACGCAAAAGGTCTAAGTGTGGGAAAACGGCATCTAAATGCCCGACTCGTTTAAGGGCTTTAGGTCCTCTACCTTTCTTGGGACTAGCATTCAGTAGGAGAGGGAAGAAGACTCCTACTGAATGTAGTTTCACTTTATTTACAGCTTTATACTGCTGTAAACTTTTAAATATATAGAGTACAAGGGCAACCATCAGGAAACATTTTACCTAGAGGAGGATATCTGCATGACAAAGCAAATTAGTATAAAAGAACTGAGGACCATAGAAGAATTATATGAGATGCAACGTGTAGAGGAAGCGGTTTGGCATGCTCCTCCAACCCCAATTCACCAAACGTATACTGCTTTAAATCATGGTGGTATTCTATTAGGAGCATATGATAAAGATCAAATGGTTGGCTTTATTTATAGCTTTGCTGGATATGATGGGGAACATCCATACTTATGTTCTCATATGTTAGGCATTCTCCCTGAATATCGTAAAGCGGGATTAGGTTTAAAGCTGAAATATAAACAAGCAGAAATTGCCCAAAATCTTGGCTATGGCATGATGACATGGACGTTTGATCCACTTGAAAGCTTAAATGCATATTTAAACCTTCATAAAATTGGAGCAGTAGGCGTTCAATATAAGGAAAATCATTACGGTAAGTTAAGTGGGAAGCTAAATCATGGACTGCCTACAGATCGGATTCAAATAGAGTGGAGATTTGCTGAGCAAAGATTGAATATGCCCATTGAACTTGATGAAGCAAACATATTATTGCATGCTGATCAAGATGGAAATCCAATTGTAGCACGACTATTCTATGACCAATCTAGCTTAGTAACCGATCACTGGTTGGTTGGTATTCCAACCAATTTTCAATCCATAAAGCAAGCAGATGTTTCGCTTGCAATGACGTGGCGCCTCCGAACAAGAGAAGTCTTTCAAAAGCTATTTGCGGAAGGATTCAAAGCTAGAGATGTTATTCGTAAGCAAACAGAAAACATCTGCTTTTACTATTTTACTAAATAGCATAGTAGTCACCTGCAAAGTGGAAAAGTCACCTCACCAGAGAAAATTATGAAAAGACTATGTATATCACCTGACAATTAGACATAAATTTTGCTATAAATAATTCATGACTTTGTAACACGAGAAAAGTCCCCTCTAAGTACTGTTTTAAATTAGTTAGGAGGGGCTCTTATGTATAATCGACAAAATGTTAATCCGATAACTTCAATATATTAATATCTTTCGTACAAACGGAAGAAGAGAAGAAAGGTTAAATGGTGCGATTAGTTCCAGAGAATACTTCGTATATTTACTAAAAATAGAATTGATTTATGGATATTTTTATGTTAATCTACAAGTTAAGAAACCGCTTGCATAGCATCTATCAAATAAAGGAAGTGGAGTACATTTATTTTTTTGGTCATTTATGCAAACGTTTTACCGAAAAGGGAGAAATTAAGTTGCCGAAAAATGGAAAAGCACTATCTGTTTTTCTAGTTTTACTAATGACCTTTAGTCTTATTGCCCCACTCAGTAATGGCTAAGGAAGAAGATAGGCAACTACAAGGGCGGCCCGTCATCGACAAAGATGGAAATGTAACGTTTGAAGCAATTCACGAGAGAAGGAACAGCTATACTTGTTAGGTAGCTTTCATGACTGAAATGTTGAAAAAGCAATTGAAATGGAAAACAAGGATGGAACATTTGGATATGGGACGATGTTGCTGCCCCATCTGAAGGATGGCCTGACGGAGCAGTAAGCGCTGCTGGTATTAATGAGCATGGCGCTTATTACGATATTCAATTAGCAAAAGAGGCAGAGAAAATTGGTTTTTTATTTGTAAATTAGCGTAGCGGAGAGCAAACAGGAAATTATCATTTTTCGATGTTAGAGCATAAAGAAATTTTTGTTAAAGATGGTGATGAACAGGTGTATACGGACCCAACTGGGAAAGTAGAAACAGCCCTCCTTTCTGGGGCAGTCGTAGCCAAAGATACGATTCAATTGCGTTTTTCCAGTATAAAAGATTTAGATTTGAAGAAGTTATTAAGCGATATCGTAGTGCAGGATGAAAAGGGGAACAAAATAAACATAACGAATGACAAGAAAGTCGATCATAAAGTATTGGAGGTTAATGGTGAGTTTTCCGCCATTCATACAACACTTACTGTAACTTATGGTGATAAAACGCTCAAACTAACAGACAGTTGGAAATTAATAGATGAGCTATATGCTTATAATGAAGATTTAGGTGCAACATTACATGAGAATGGAACAGCGACGTTAAAAATATGGTCACCAAAAGCAGAAAATGTAACTGTGGTACTATATGACAAAGACAACCAATATAAAGTAGTTCGCGATGAAATACCAATGCAACTAGGGGAGCGGGGCGTGTGGGAAGTAAAGCTCAATAAAGAAAATACGGGCTTGGACAATCTTAAAGGCTATTATTATCATTATAAGATGACACATCATGGAAAGACAAAGCTAACCCTTGATCCATACGCAAAATCAATGGCAGCATGGGCAAATCCAGGAAATGGTGGGAAATATCCAATTGGAAAAGCAGCAATTGTCAATCCACCTGAGATTGGTCCAGCCTTAAATTTTGCGACTATTGATGGTTTCGAAAAGCGCGAAGATGCTATTATTTATGAAGTTCATGTGAGAGACTTTACTTCAGATCCCGCAATTGAAGATGAACTAAATGCTCGATTTGGTACATTTTCTTCCTTTATCGATAAACTGGATTATATTAAAGAATTAGGTGTCACGCATATTCAGCTGCTTCCTGTCATGAGTTATTACTTTGCTAATGAGTGGGATAATAAGAAGAGATTACTAGATTGGTCATCGACTGGGAATAATTATAATTGGGGGTATGACCCACATAGTTACTTTTCACTATCTGGGATGTATTCTGAAAATCCGGATGATCCTGAACTGCGAATTGCGGAATTTAAGCGGTTAATCCATGAAATTCATAAACGAGATATGGGTGTCGTTTTGGATGTTGTGTATAACCATACTGCTAAAGTTGAGATTTTTGAGGATTTGCTGCCAAATTACTATCATTTTATGGATAAGGATGGTACTCCTCGTGAAAGCTTTGGTGGCGGGCGTCTTGGTACAACTCATGCTATGTCACGAAAAGTGCTTGTCGATTCCATTTCATACTGGGTAGAAGAATTCAAAATTGACGGTTTTCGCTTTGATATGATGGGAGACCACGATGCCGAAAGTATTCAAGCGGCTTATGATAGGGCAAAGCAGTTAAATCCAAATATAATCATGATTGGAGAGGGATGGCGAACGTACGTTGGCGATGAAGGTGAAAAAGTGATGCCAGCGGATCAAGATTGGATGCAACATACGGATAGTGTTGCTGTTTTCTCCGATGAATTTAGAAATGAATTGAAATCGGGTTTTGGCAGTGAAGGTCAACCAAGATTCTTAACCGGTGGGGCTAGAAACATTCAGCAAATTTTTGATAATGTCACTGCAAATCCGCAGAATTTTGTCGCTGATGATCCGGGTGATGTCGTTTCCTATATTGCTGCACATGATAATTTGACGTTGCACGATGTTATTGCTCAATCGATTATGAAAGACCCTGAATACCATGAAGAAGAAATCCATAAACGGATAAGAATTGGCAATGCGATGGTTTTAACTGCACAAGGGAAAGCCTTTATCCATGCTGGTCAAGAGTTTGGGCGAACAAAACAGTTTAGAACGGAGACGTCAGAAGCTCCGTATAAATCAACCTATATGACAGATAAAGAGGGAAAACCATTTGTTTATCCATATTTCATTCATGATTCCTATGATTCTACAGATGCTATTAATAAGATTGATTGGAAGATGGCGACGGATAAAGGACGATACCCGACTCAAAATGCTACACGTGAATATACAGCAGGCTTAATCAAACTCCGACGCTCAACCGATGCGTTTACGTTAGGAACCATGGAAGAGATAAAAACCAACGTAAAACGCATCGAAGCCCCAGAGGTTCAAAAGGAAGATTTAGTAATTGGATACCAAGCATCGTCTTCTGATGGTTCGAAGGTGTATCAAGTATTTGTAAATGCAGATAGTAAAGAACGTAAATTTACGCTAAAGAATACGGATTTGGCCAAAGGAAAAGTAATTGTGGATGCGAATACAGCTGGGACAGAGGAAATTAAGCATCCGATTGGTGTTAAAATAGCAGCTAACCAGATTAAGTTAGCGCCGTTAACAACTGCTGTTGTAAAAATATACCATAAAAATGAGGGCACAGAGGAGACGGATAATACTCATACACCACAATGTCTAGGCAAGAAAAGAAGACAGATGAAGAACAGACGTCGGAAGTGGATAAAGATAAAAACAAAGAACAAGAGAATCAACATAAAAACAAAGGACAGGATTGAATTAAGATAAAGATAGAGAACGAGGAAACCAAGATGAAAACAAAGGGTTGAATCAAGATAAAAAACAAACGAGTGAAGGAAATAAAGTAACGAAAAAGCAAGGAGAAGAGCTTCCTAATACAGCAACTTCCTTCTACAATTGGCTCTTAACTGGCTTTATATTCGTTCTTATCGGTGTAGGGTTATATATTTATAAGCGGAAAAAACAGCACTAAGATTTTTGTTTTATATGGATTGGGCGGGAGATAGGTAGATATTTAGTAATATACTTTTGTCCTATTCCTCATCTCCTAAGTAGAAAAAATTACCATAGATAGAAGGTCTTGACGAGACAATCTGTTTTTGTCATAATAAAGTAAAGTTAAATATGGTACCTTTAATTCAGTCCTGTGAGGCTGACAAGGAAACGGATAAGTTGATGGAATTATTGTATGAGCGAATACAACCTATGTGGGTGTATAGCTAGCAATGAATCTATTTAACGAGAAAGGCTTCTTGTCACATTTGGCAGGAAGCTTTTTACTTCCTTTCTGTTTTGGTATGGTACCAACAACTAGGAGGAAAACAGAATGAAAAACATTGATAAAGAATTCTCACTGACAGCAGTACCTTCATCTTATCGCAACGGCTTTTGGAAAACACTCGTAGTTATGCTTGGGCTAACCTTTTTCTCAGCTAGCATGTGGTCTGGTGGAGAACTAGGACAAGGGCTATCTTTTATACAATTTATGGCGATTGTCCTTGCAGGTAATCTTATTTTAGGCGCATATACGGGTTTATTAGCATATATGGCTGCAAAAACAGGATTGTCTACGCATTTACTTGCTCGTTACGCATTTGGGGAGAAAGGTTCTTATCTTGCCTCATTTTTATTAGCTTTTACACAAATTGGCTGGTTCGGAGTTGGAACAGCAATGTTTGCAGTACCAGTACAAAAAGTTACCGGCATTGACATCTATGTCCTTATTGCTGTTGCTGGTATATTAATGACATTTACAGCCTTCTTTGGAATGAAAGCATTGGCTATAATTAGCTTTATTGCGGTACCATTAATCGCTCTTCTTGGAGGAACCTCTGTTATAAAAGCAACAGAAAGTTTAGGAGGGTGGCAAGGCCTATTGCAATATGAACCGACGGAAACGATGACTTTAGCAGTTGCTCTTACCATTTGCATTGGTTCTTTCATCAGTGCTGGGACATTAACTCCTGATTTCACAAGGTTTGCACGGAGAAAACGGTCGGCAGTAATTGCTACAGTAGTCGCCTTTTTCATCGGAAACTCACTCATGTTCTTGTTTGGTGCGGTAGGCTCTGTTGCAACTGGCCAAGCTGATATTTCTGAAGTAATGTTCATGCAGAATTTAATTCTCCCAGCGATTATCGTCTTAGGCTTAAACATATGGACAACCAATGATAATGCTTTGTATGCTTCAGGACTTGGACTTTCAAACATTACCAAAATACCAAAACATAAGATCGTCATTTTTAATGGAATAATTGGGACACTTGGAGCAATGTGGCTGTACGAGAATTTCATAGGATTTTTAACTATGCTTGGTTCTGCGTTACCCCCAATCGGCGCTATCTTGTTAGCTGATTTTTTCATCGTCCATCGTGGCAATTATCGTGCGTTCCATAAAATGACATTTAAAGCTGTTAATTGGATTGCTTTAATTGCTTGGGGCGCGGGAATTGCAGCAGCAACTTTATTACCAGGTATACCACCAATTAATGCGTTAATTAGTTCTGCAGCCATCCATGTTGCAGGTACCAAGCTTACTATGAGTGTAAAGGAAAAAGAAGTAATAATTCCTAAAACAGAAAAGGTGGGTCACTAATTGATTATAAAAAATGCTACATTACGTAATAAAACGGGATTATGGGATATTGTTCTTCAAGATAAGACCATAGTGTCTATTTCCCCAGCTGAAAACGGACTGCAAGAGGGGGACCTCCTTGATGTCGATGGTTCCCTAGTGCTGGCACCTTTTATTGAGCCGCATATTCATCTTGATACAACGTTAACAGCTGGAGAACCACAATGGAATGAAAGTGGCACATTATTTGAAGGGATTCAACGTTGGTCGGAGCGAAAACAATCGTTAACGTATGAAGATGTGAAGAAGAGAGCTGTGAAGGCTTTGAAATGGCAAATTGCTCAAGGTATCCAGCACGTTCGTACACATGTAGATGTAACCGATCCAAAGCTAACAGCGCTGCGGGCATTGCTGGAAGTGAAAGAAGAGATGGCGAAATATGTGGATTTGCAATTGGTTGCTTTCCCACAAGAAGGAGTTTTATCGTACCCAAATGGGCAGGAATTGCTGGAGGAAGCGCTAAAGCTAGGAGCAGATGTCGTAGGAGGGATCCCCCATTTTGAATTTACGAGAGAATACGGTGTGGATTCTTTACGAATTGTTTTTGATCTTGCCGAAAAATATGATCGATTGGTTGACATCCACTGTGATGAAATAGATGATGAACAGTCGCGATTTGTCGAAGTAGTGGCAAAAGAAGCGTATGAGCGAGGACTAGGATCTAAAGTGACTGCCAGTCATACTACAGCAATGGGATCTTACAATGATGCTTATACTTATAAATTGTTCCGTTTATTAGAAATATCCGAGATCAATTTTGTTTCCAATCCGCTTGTTAATATCCATTTACAAGGTCGCTTTGATACCTATCCAAAACGCCGTGGTCTAACTCGTGTGAAGGAATTATTGGAAGCGGGAATGAATGTGTGTTTTGGTCATGATGATATTTTTGATCCATGGTATCCTCTGGGCACAGGAAATATGCTCCAGGTACTTCATATGGGAATTCACGCCTCGCAACTATTAGGCTATGAACAAATTGTTCATTCTATTGATCTAATTACAACAAACAGTGCCAAAACGTTGAACCTTGAACAGGAATATGGGATAGAGGTTGGAAAGCCAGCTAATTTAATTGTTTTGGATGCGGAAAATGAATATGAAGCGATTCGCAAGCAAGCTGTCGTCACTCATTCTATTCGCAATGGAAATATGATTACTAAGACAACACCGAGTAAAACAAAGATAAATTTAGGCATAGAAGAGCATATCCATTTTACGAGATGAATGTTGAAGGTGAAAAATAAAAACCTGCTGGGCTCATCCAGCGGGTTTTCAAATGGAAAATAATTATAGGAAGTAAGCTTATCAAAGTTAGGGACGTTTTCCATAACTTGAGACAAAGTAAAAGAAAAGCAAAAAAGCTTTTTCCTCCCATGTTAAATTAAATCAATCTCTCTTGCTAGAGTTTTTTTAAGCTTTTAAAAAATCCCCATCTGTAATCAAAGGCTCTTTCCTGCTTTTTTAGAAGGACTCCAAGTCAGCATCGTTCTGTGGCATCAGAAATGCGTGCTGACTAGCTGTATGTAAATCGCGCCAAATACGGTTTATGGTTGAGGTTTCTTTCACTGCTTGCATCCCAATTAGCCTAAACAATTTGTCTGCTCCCTTTAATACAGTAGACACTGTATTTTTACAGCACGTAGAAAACGCTTCCTGTTGCCTTTCTGTGATCGTATTCTTATCAGTATGTTGTTTCCACAAGCTATCAAGCTGTTGATAAAACACGGCTTTTGCTTGATTCATTTTCTCCGCTTCTGTTTTTAAAACATAGGTAGAAAACGTGAGTCGATCTGTTTGCCAAACAGAGCTTTTTTCTTGAAATGTGGCTTTTGTTTCTTCCATATAGCGCTCTCCAATTCCTAGTACGATAGCAGTAAACGATGCCTGTGAAAAAGGAATGAACGGAAAGTCGTAAATAGGCTCTTCCAGTTGGTATTGCTTCTTGAAAATGGAAAACGTACGATAGGTTGGTGCAAATTGATCTGTAATACGAATCGTATGACTACTTGTCCCCTTCAATCCCATAGCATTCCAGTCCTCTATTACTTCTACTTGCTCTGGTTTGAAAATAAACGACAGGAGCTTCGTGTCATTCTCAGCATTTGTTTTCGCAGTAGCAGTAAATATAGTTGCATATTGGGAACCGCTGCAATAATGCCACTCTCCATTCACAATATATCCACCTTCTACTTCTTTTGCTATTCCAGCAGGAAATCCACTGCCAGCAATGACCGCATCTTTAGGAGTATAAAAAACTTTGGCTGCTTGTTCTGTGAAGTTCGGTGCAAACATGCCGCCACCAGAACCTATCGTCACTAACCAGCCAAACGTTCCATCAATATACGAGCAATGCTGAAATGTGCGAATGGCTTCGGATAATGGAAGCATTGCTCCACCTAATGTTTGTGGTAGGAATAACTTGAATAGCTGCTTGTCTATGATAAAAGTTAGCAGTTTTTCGCTAATTGCTTTCGTTTGTTCGCTGTTTTTTACTTCATTTCGTATCCAAGAAATTTCACTGTTGGTAAACATTATGGTCTTCCCATCCTTTTGTTTTACTACCAGTATAGCATGCCGAAATATATAAAGTTACGAAAGAATTTTAAAATGAGATCAAGTATTACCTTTTCGCTTAGTGAAACGTCACTGGCTGAAGCAATAGTTTAGAGTAACTTTTATGGGCTGGAATAAATATTTGAATTATTATATAGAATTGTAGTAATGATTTTTTCTCCATTAAGAAGTACAATTTTGGATGTATGCCTAATTTTCGCTAGTAAATGATAGGACACCATTTTTTTATATTAGTGAATGGATGATGAAGTATATTCATGTGAATTTATGCACAATAAGCGAATGAAGGTGAAAAAATCATGTTAAAATAAAAGGAGCGCGAAACAGGAGAAAAGGATGTATGGAACGCATTTTTGCTTACTTTATTTGTGGGATTAGCAACTGGTTAGGAGGTTTACTAGCTTTTGTTCAAAGATAAGAAAGTATAAAAATTGTTGCCTTGGGATACGGAATTAACGGAATAGCCACCTCCGGCTCCATTGCCCAGCAACTAGGCAACTTCACGAATCGCCCTACGATAAGTCATCATTGGCTCGTGTCTCACCATGATTCCTAAAACTTTAGTTGCTTCGTTCCAGTTGCTACGTTGCTAACCGGGCGCTCTGCGCTTTGTTCGTCCGGCTAGCTATCCAAATGAGTGCGGTTATGTTGTTGTTGCCCTAAATGTAGCTTTATTAATGGAGGGGCTTACACCGATTTCAGAAGCAGCGGAGCGTTTGTTAAACAGCGCTTTCCAGGAAAAGATTTATATATTGGTATGGATAGTGCGTTAGCGGTAGGGCACCCAATTGTGTTGTCAGCATCATTGTTGTTGGTACCTATTACTTTACTATTAGCTGCTACATTACCAGGAAATAAAGGATTGCCTTTTACAGACTTAGCCACTATTCCATTTCTGATTGCTTTAATGGTTCCAGTGTTCAGCGGGAATATAGTGCGCGCGATTATTGGTGGCTCCATTTATATGGGGATCGGTCTTTATATTGCAACTTGGTAGCTCCTTTAGTAACAAGTACAGCGATTCATGCAGGTTTTGATATAGGAAGTTATTCGAATATTTCAGCACTCGTAGAGGGAGCTGTTTGGACGACCTTTCCTTTTGTTTGGTTACCGAACGTACTGAATTGGCTCAGTATTGTATTTTTGGGAGCAATCATAGTTATTTTAATGATATATATGAATAAAGTAAGATCTAATTAAAATTTTGTAGAAATGATAATGATAAGGGGAGATGGTCATAATGGCAAAGAAAATACTAGTTATGTGTGGGACAGGTGTAGCAACTTCTACGATAGCGATAGAAAGGTTGAAGGCGTGGTTGGAAAAAGAAAATTCAGCAAATAAAGTGACACTTTTTCAATCTAGCGTAGCGAATGAAATAGGTCGGTTGGATACATATGATATGGTTGTTTCAACGACCATTGTCCCTGACGAAAAGAAAGACAAGGTGATTGACGGAGTACCACTGTTATCTGGAATTGGAACAGAAGAAACATATCAACGGATACGTGAGGAGAGATTTTGGACTAATGTTGAGGAAGATAGAACACCTTTTCACCATGTTATCATTAAAAAATTCATTCCCACTTCATCGTTTATATGTATGATAAAATGGGGATTTTTAGTATGGTAGATAATTATTTACTCTATTTCTTTAAAAAAATCTCTCCAGCAGGACCACCTGGAGTTTTGGTTAGCAGGATATATGAGAAGCAACTTAACTACAAAATATTATACATGTTTAGAAAACTTCATTTGTTAAACTCAAGCTTTGTGGTGTATAAAGAAATCCACAAAGCTTGATTATTTACTTACCTTATTCTGCTTTTCCCATCAACAGCATTGTGTATCTAGGTCGCATTCCTTGTGGTGCTTAACCATCAGTGGGAGAAGATGAAAACCCCCGCTGATTAAAGATTCATTTTATTCTCTGTTGCTTAGGAAACATATTTTCCGGATGGGAATTTTTGCAAAGGTTGTTTGACATAGTGTAAGGGCGCTGTATAACACTTTGTATCTTATTAATCAGTAAATGAAAGTGAACAATACGCTAAAAAAGCCAATATGTTATAAACCTAATTTTTTTAAGTCAGCAAAAATGGTGTCGATACTATCTGCTAGTACGCCGTTGTATTTTTTAATGACTTTCCCTTCTGGATTAATTAAAAAGAAACTGGTTCCATGCGTTACCTGGTCATTTCCTTCAGGTGGAGGAGCGACCATGCTTTTAAATGATTTGATGGAAAATTCTTTAATAGTTTCAAAATCATAGCCTGTTACAAACGTCCAGTTATCCAAGTTTGCTTGATATTCTTTGGCATATTCTTTTAATACTTCAGGAGTATCGTATTCTGGATCTACACTAAAAGAGACAAATTGAAGATCCATCTCTTCATCTGCCGTCTTTTGCTGTAATTTTGCCAAGTTGGATGTCATTGGCAAACATACCGATGTACAATTGGTAAAGATAAAATCGGCAATCCAATATTCGCCCTTTAAATCTTCTAAGGATAGTTCTTCCCTGTCTTGTGTCGTGAACGTAAAATCATTTACCTCTTCTGACATATTTGGATCGATTTTCTCTTCTGCACCACCACAAGCAGTAAGAAAAACAGCTAACGCGAGGAAAGCAACCCCCATATACTTTTTCATCATCAACTTCCTTCCCGTCGGTATTTATCCCAAATGTAACTGGCAGTCCGATCTCTACTTTCATCTAGGGAGGGAAACCCAAGGAGCTAAGTGAAGACGCAACTGCAAAGTTAATTGCCCCGCTGTTGTTCAAAGACTTTAGGACATAGCCTTGTGATATTTACCAGTAATAGGTGGTAAAAGATCGCCCACTGATTGAAGGTTACTTTATAACAAGATAACTGCATAGATCATTTTCCCTTCCTGCCTAAAAGCGATTTCAACAACTACTCACATTTTAAAACATAGTTTAACAAAAGTGTATCAAGTAAACCATTCGATCGCAATATGATTATGTGAAGGAAAAATGACAACTTGTAATTGTTTTTGAAAAGAAGAAAGGTTTATCTTTCATAACTTATAAAAAATTGACCAAAATGCTTGCTTTTAAAATTAGTCAAAAGACCTGCTAACAAAAGGGTTATTTGGATTGTGGTGCTGTAAACAAATGGCAAACATCCACTAAACTAGTAACAATTCGATATGCTCTGTTTTCCATCTCCTCATCAGGAACCACTAAATCGGGAACAACAATACACTTGATACCTGCTCTATATGCTGCTCTTAAGCCATTTGGGGAGTCTTCTAACACGATGGCTGTTTCTGGGCTTTCGCCAGCACGTTGACATGCTTCCAAGAAAATATCAGGATGCGGTTTTCCTCGTGCTACTTCATCACCGCTCATATAAAAATCAAATCGATCCTTTAAATTTGCCATAGTCAAGTAGCGATGAATCGTTTCCAGTGAACTAGAAGAAGCAACACACTTTTTAATCTTTCGTTCATCTAATATATCTAGTAATTCTGTGACCCCTTCCATTATTCGTAAGCCACCCGTTGTTAATATTTTTTCAGATTCATAGAGATAGTCATTTAAAACAAGGCTAAAGGAAAAATCTTCACCATATACATCTTTTAATATGGCTTCGTCTTCCTGCTTTCCAGCACCAATTATTTTTCGGTATATATCCAACGTTAACTCATAGCCGGCATTTTTTATCGCTTTTTTTAAGGCTTCGAAAGCAATTCGTTCTGTGTCGAACAGCAAACCGTCCATATCAAAAATCATTAATTTCACTTGATTCATAGAATGCCTCCTAAATTAAACTGATTTTCATTGTTGAATAATCGGTAAATAGATTATGAAAACCACTATCTATTATAGCAATGATCTTGATAATCAGCTATTCATTGTATAAGGAGAGCTGGTAATTATATCGAGATTGTTAAATAATGAAATGATAGTATAATAGGCATCATATATCGCTTGAAATATTTGAGTTTTTGAACAATTCGTGGGAGCAAGCACTAATGGGACGTAAAATAATAAGGAGGTATATGAAAATGAAAAAGATTGTTAAGGAAACTTATATTTTATCCATGTCACCAACAAATAAGCCTGTAGATACCATTGCTTCAGGGGAAACGGTGCTATTTGAAACGTTTGACTGTTTTAGTAACGAAATAAAGAGCGAGGAGGATTTATTTCATACGGTTGGGTGGGATAAAATTAATCCAGCAACAGGTCCTGTATTTGTAAAAGAGGCTAGCCCAGGAGATACAATAAAGATTGATATTCTGGATATTAAAATTGCTGATCAGGGAGTGATGGCAATAACACCTGAAATGGGGGCATTAGCAGGCTGTTTCGCACAAGAAAAGACTAAAATTATATCGATAAAAGAGGGCATGGCCGTTTTTAATGAGACGCTGCAATTACCGATTAATCCAATGATTGGTGTCATTGGTACAGCTCCGTTTGATGAAGATGTGCCGACTGGAACACCGAAAGACCATGGTGGAAATATGGACTGTAAGCGTATCAGGAAAGGCGCAACGCTTTATTTACCGGTAAATGTCAATGGAGCTCTTCTGGCCATGGGCGATGTTCATGCGGTGATGGGAGACGGTGAAGTAGTGATTTGCGGACTGGAAATCCCCGCTGAAATTACAGTTAAAGTCACTGTTATTAAAGGTCAGCCTTACCCACTTCCATTTTTAGCTGATGATGAACATGTGATGGCGATTGCTTCTTCAGAAACACTAGATGAAGCTTCCAAACAAGCAACTAAAAACATGCATACCTTCCTTGTAAATGAAATGGAGATGGAGGAGCATGAAGCAGCAATGTTTTTATCTCTAGGAGCAGATTTGAAAATATGTCAAATTGTTGATCCACTAATGACAGCGAGAATGGAACTCCCTATTTGGGTGCTTGAAAAATATAATTATAAGTTAGTGTAGGGAATGTTTGATAGATAAAGAATGATGAAACAGAGGGTTTTCAAGCAATACCTCTTCATGATGTACTTGTACTATTGGAAATAAGTAAGAATAAAGTGAATCTTCAAACAGGGGATTTCATTTATCCTTTGAAAAGCTCTTACGAAATAGGTGTAGGTGCTGTTATCTCCCGCTCAGGCTTGTTTGTTTGCAGTACAGATTATTCAGGCTCCTGAAATGGGAGTCTTACAGCACCTTATACGGAATAAATAATTCAAAGATCAGTAGAGAATCCCCCACTGACGTATCTTATGCTTGTTTTACTGTCAATAAGCTGATCGTATGTAACTGTCCAGTATGATGTGCTTCATGGAATACGGCAACTTTTGCGAGTCCGCCGATGGTATCTTGACCTAGGAAAGGCTTTTCTAATTTCGTTGCAAAATATGCAGGCTGTAGTTTCATAGCACGGTCTAATTGTTGCTGCAGATTTGCCCTTAATTCTTTCAGACTGGGTACTTCCTCTGGCCAATCAGCAGGTTTTGTTCCATTTCCAAATAGAGAAATATACGTTTCAGGTAAATGCTTAGATTGGTTTGGAAATCCAAATAAAAACTGTTCAGCCACAGTTAATATATGTCCGATATGCCAGCGCACTGTATTATTCAGCCCTTCTAGCTGCTTGTCGATAAGCGATTCATCGAGCTTATCCAGTTCAGTAAATAGCATGTTGCGATTAAACGCAAATTGTTCGATTAAATCTTTACTCATGTTCATCCCCCTAAATTTTTGAATTTGAGATTAGTATAACAAAGAAGATGATAGATGAATAGTTTTATACCTATACGTGTATAATCGGAATGTTAATCACTTTAATAACGAACGAGTATCTTGCTTACCTAGTGGCTTGCATACATGTAGTAGGTGCTGGATAACGGGAATTGAAACGAGATCGTAGCTTGAAGCGTGAATCATGATAAAATGGTCGCATTTTTCAAACTTAATCGTTTTTTCTGGACATATGCAACCAATTGATGTACCTTAGAGTGGAATCAAATAAAAAATATATGAAATCACTAGGGGTGCCATTTTAAATGGCTGAGATCAACGTACAACGTTGGGACTCTTTGAACCTGAACTGGCTAACAAACCAGCGGAGGAAAGTGGCAGGCGGACTATTTTGTATGTGGTACAAGATTAGTCTAACTGAATTCGTGCATATACATGTCACTTTTTCCTTCGTTGGAGAAAGTGGCATTTTTGTTTTTCGTCATTACGTTAATAGTCTATGAGGTGAGTTATGCAACTATATGCTGTAACGAACGGGAAGATGGAGGAAGCGAAATTAGTAGATACCATACAAGTGATTGCTCCGTTTGTAGATCGAATTATTTTAAGAGAGAAGCAGATGTCATCACAGGGGTATCTAGCTTTTGTTCAAAAGTTGATACAGGCTGGTGTTTCAAAAGAAGTGCTTTGTATTCATAATCATGTTTCTGTCCCAGCTTTAACAGAAGTAAATCAGTTACATTTACCAGAAAATAAGGCCTCGTTAATAGATGACATGAAAAAATTATCTCCCTCATTACAAGTGGGTGTGTCCGTTCATTCTTTGCAGGGTGCAAGACATGCGGAACGATGTGGAGCCGATTATGTCATATTTGGGCATGTTTTTGCAACAGATAGTAAACCAAGAATAAACCCTAGAGGGGTTGAACAAGTAAAACAATTAGCTCATGCCCTTACGATACCAGTAATTGCAATTGGAGGAATTAAAATCAACAAAATATGTGACTTATCAGGCGCGAATATTTCCGGAATCGCTGTTATGTCAGCAATCTTTAGTGCTCCTAGTCCTCAAACTGCGGCAATGAGATTACGAGAGGAGGTAAGGTGAATTGAAGCAACATTATGAAGTTGTCATTGTTGGTGGAGGAATTATTGGTCACGCTATTTCCTATTTCCTGAATAAACGTGGTTTATCTGCAATGGTCATCGAAAAGCAGAAGAGTGGCAGAAAAGCAACACGAGCTGCAGCTGGAATGCTCGGAGTACACACAGAAAATAGCACTTCCAATGAATTCTATCATTTTTGTCAAACAAGTAGAAATATGTATAAGGAATTAAGCCAGGAATTATATGAGCTTACTGCCATTGATATTCAATTAGCTCCCAAAGGGATGCTGGAAATTGCTTTTAGTGAAAACGAAAAACAAGTACTTGTTGCAAAACAGCAAGCCTTTCCTAATTTAGAGTGGTTGGAACCTCAGACATTAAAAGATAAGCTCCCGATGTTAGGCAAAAAAGCTACTGCGGGTCTGTATATGGAAAAAGATGGACATGTACAGCCAACCCGAATATGTGAAGCTTTTAAACAAGCTGCTGTAGCAAGTGGAGGGGAGGTTCATGAAGACTGTCATGTATGGACCCTATCTAAACCAACTGATTCTTTTGCTTTAGCAACAGATCAGGGAAAGATAACGACTGATAGAGTTGTAGTCGCAACAGGTGCTGAAAGTGGACGTTGGTTTACAGAGATGGGACTATCTAATCCAATTGTTCCTGTTAAGGGGGAATGCTTATCGGTTACATCAAACCATATCCAAATCCATGAAACTCTATTCTGTCAGGATTTTTATCTTGTACCAAAACAGGATGGTCGCTATATTGTTGGCGCTACTTCTGATCGTTATAATCACTCTTCGCATGTTTCGGCAGGGGGATTAGAAACGTTGCTAAACCGATTATTTTCAGTTATTCCAACGTTTCGTGAAGCAATGGTGGAATCCTTCTGGTCAGGAGTGCGGCCTGGAACGAAGGACGGGCTTCCCGTTATTGGCGAACACCCTTATCTTTCCGGTCTTTATTACGCTACGGGTCATTATCGAAATGGTATATTGTTAGCCCCTGTTACTGCCCAATTAATCAGCGATCTAATAATGAATCAGGAAACAGAATCTGTTATGAAAGCGATGATCTCACCAGAGCGGCTGATAGGGGGAGGAAGTAAATAGGGGGAAATTTTACCTTTAAACGTTTTTAAGAAGCTAAGTGCCTCATTTCAAAGTAGCGTTCGTAGTAGAATTCCATCTGTTAGTGTTACTGGACGATGTCACCGTTTCTTCACGAAATATGGTGTTTGCAGCGTACTCTGAATTTTGATGTACATCAATGGATAAGAAGGGAGGGTTTTTAATGGATATTCAAGTAAATGGAAAAATATTGAAATTTGACAATAAGGCAATGACAATTGCTGATTTGTTAGATGCCTATGACATACAAGAGAAGATAGCAGCTGTTGAACGGAATAAAGAGATTGTTAAAAAAACAGATTACGAACAAACAATATTAGCTGATGGAGACGCTATTGAAATTGTTCATTTTGTAGGGGGAGGTTAATCCAATGTTACAAATTGGTAAGCAAACATTTCAATCAAGATTATTGCTAGGTACAGGAAAGTATCCTAGCTTCCAAGTGCAAAGAGAAGCAGTAAGGGTATCGAAAGCAGAAATTTTAACATTTGCAGTCCGAAGAATGAATATTTTTGATGCGAATGAACCTAATTTATTAGAGGAACTCGATTTAAAAAAATATACGTTGCTTCCAAATACAGCGGGGGCTAAAACAGCAGAAGAAGCTGTTCGAATTGCTCGTTTAGCGAAAGCCTCTGAATTATGTGACATGATCAAGGTAGAGATTATTGGCTGTGATAAAACATTGCTGCCTGATCCATTTGAAACGATGAAGGCGTCTGTACAATTGCTTAGGGAAGGATTTACTGTATTAACTTACACATCTGATGATGTCGTGTTGGCTAAACGACTAGAAGAAGCTGGCGTACATGCGGTGATGCCTGGTGCTTCGCCAATTGGATCAGGGCAAGGAATAGTAAATGGGTTAAATTTACAGTTTATTATTGAGCAATCTAGTGTTCCTGTCATTGTAGACGCTGGTATTGGCTCACCAGGTGATGCTGCGTACGCTATGGAACTTGGTGCAGACGGAATTTTGTTAAATACTGCTGTATCGGGTGCAGATGATCCAGTGAAAATGGCTAAAGCGATGAAGCTAGCTGTTGAAGCCGGTCGATTAGGGTACGATGCGGGAAGGATACCGAAAAAAACATATGCAACAAATAGCAGTCCAGAAACGGCGATGATAGAATGATACGTGAGCGTTATTCACGGCAAACGCTGTTTGCACCTATTGGAAAAGACGGTCAGAAAAAATTAGCTGAGAAGCATGTTGTTATTGTCGGTGCAGGAGCATTAGGTAGTGCAAATAGTGAAATGTTAGCCCGAGCGGGGATTGGGAAAATCACCATTATTGACCGTGATTATGTTGAGTGGAGCAATTTAAGTAGGCAACAGCTTTTTACAGAGGAGGATGCTGAGCTTTCTCGAACGAAAGCAAAAGCCGCTGCCGAACGACTTCAAGCAATTAACTCTGCGATTACAGTTCTTGGAATTGTGGAGGAGTTTGGACCAGAAACTGCAGAACACCTTGTGGAACAGGCTGATTTTGTAGTGGATGGGACGGATAATTTTAATACACGGTTTATTATCAATGACGCGTGTGCAAAAGCAGGCATTCCTTGGGTATATGGAGGCTGTTTAACAAGTTACGGAATAGTCCTACCCATTGTCCCCGGGGAGACGCCTTGTTTACAATGTTTGATTGATCAGCTTCCTCAAGAGGGAAGAACATGTGATACCGTAGGAGTTATTGCGCCGGCAGTCCAGATAACGGCTGCTTATCAAACAGCAGAGTGCCTAAAGTATTTGACTGGATACGAATTGTCCCAGGAAATGCTCAACTTTGATGTTTGGCAACGAAATCATGTTTCTGTCAATATTAGCTCAATGATTGACCCTCATTGTCTATCGTGTTCATCAAAGGCAACTTATCCTTATTTAATGAAGCAACAAGGGATCCAGACAGCTGTATTATGTGGAAGAAATACGGTACAAGTCCGACCTGCTCAGACAGGCAATTTGTCCATCGCTTCCTTGGTAAAACAGTTAAAACCGTTCTCGGAATCAATGAAAGATAATGGAGAGTTGTTGATTTTTACAATTGAAAATACTCGTTTTGTTGTTTTCAAGGATGGACGCACGCTAATCCATGGCGTAAAAGATGTAAAACAAGCGAAGAAATTATACCAGCGTTATATTGGAGCTTAACAATAACATCCTGGAGTTTTTATTCCAGGATGTTATTCTCAGAAAAATGTCTAGTTGGTATTGGTTAGTTTTTCTAACTCTTTATCCCACATATAAGGTGGCGTAAGAATTCCACTTCAAGGGGTTGGATAATCTGTACTGCCACAAGTCTAAGTGGGAGATAATAGCACGTAAATGCCCGATTTCGTAAGCGTTTTTAGGTCGTATCATTACGGAGCGGGTAAATGTAAATTTCAACTGATGGAAAATTCACTTTATTTCTCCACTTAAATCATCTATTTGCATCTATTTTCTTCTCTCCAGGTTATCGATTTGCTTCTGTTGTTTAAAAAATGTGCGAAATAGATTAATAATGAACACAACAGCCAGAACAGTAGATCCTAACAAGAGGAGCTGGAATAATGTATCGCCTAAACGGAATTATCGATAAGTTTCACGTCCTAGTAGAATATACTAAATGAGAAAAATATGAAAATAATGTAGTATTGTTTAATAATAACAGCATAATAGTCATCAACTTATTTTTATGAAAAGGGAAAATGTGATAATTTTGCAAACATCAATAATTAGAAAAAGCAGGTTTTTAGTGGAGGGAGTCTGGGTGAATATGGTGATTGAGATGAACAATGTGTCATGGAAAAGACAAGGGCAAATCATTTTGGAGCAGATTAATTGGCACGTCTCAAAGGGAGAGCATTGGGCAATTTTAGGCTTAAATGGATCTGGTAAGACGACATTACTCCAAATGATCAATGGCTATATTTGGCCAACAATTGGGGAAATATCGGTTTTAGGACAGACTTTTGGAACGACAGATTTGCGCTTGCTGCGAAAGAACATTGGCTGGGTTAGTTCAGCATTGCAACAGAAGATAAGGGTAACTGATACAGCCGAAACGATTATTCTTAGTGGGAAACATGCTTCTATTGGTATATATGAAAAAATAGAAGCAAAGGATATGGATCGAGTATTCGCATTAATGGAGCAATTAGGGATTCGCTATTTACAAGGGAGAGCATATCAAACGTTGTCCCAAGGGGAAAAGCAGAAGCTTCTGATTGCCCGAGCATTAATGGCTAGACCGCAATTGCTTATTTTAGATGAACCAACCAATGGATTAGACTTTCTTGCTCGTGAGGAGTTATTACTTTTTATTCAACAATTAGCAGAACAGAAAGAAGCTCCAACTATTTTGTTCGTTACACACCATATTGAAGAAATATTGCCGATCTTTTCACATACACTACTTCTCCGACAAGGCACTGTATTTGTGCGAGGAAAAACAGAGGAAATCATGAGTTCGAAAACATTGTCACAGTTTTACCAGCTCCCAATAGAATGTGAAGTGAAAGATGGTAGAACGTGGGTAAGAAAAAAGCTAAAAGTCTAATAATGCCTTGGCAAATGAGGTGCTGACGACGACAGTTACGCAAAAAACGAGGATATAGCCTAAGCAAAGCAGAACAGAGGAACGGGGGCGCCCGTTTAGCAACGTAGCGAATGGAATGAATCTAAAGGAATCATACCACTAAAACTGGGGTATGCGGATGCCTGAACGGCAAGCCCGCTTTTAGTCGACCTTCTTTTTAGCGGCGAACCGATGCTGGTTTATCGTAGGGCGCACTTCTAAAGTCGCATCGTTGCTGGGCTCATACGCCAGACGTGGCTATTCGGTTATTTCGTTATCCCCCAAGCACTTCGGTTTATACTTTCTTATCTTATAAATCAAAAACTGCCTAAAAAATCGATAGACTTTCTAGGCAGTTCTTGATTAGACCAAGCCAAAGCCTCTTGCTACTTGGGCAATAATAAACGTGACAACAATAGCAATGGTAGTAGGTATAGCAAATGCAGCAAAGGTCCATTTTGCACTTTTGGTTTCTTTCCAAATGTTTAACATCGTTGTGCCGCATGGATAGTGCAATAAAGAGAACAGCATCATATTAAGTGCTGTTAACCACGTCCAGCCATGATCAAGGAATATTTGTTTTAAGTCATTTAAGTTATCCACTTCAATCATGGAACCTGTTGCGAGATATCCCATTAAAAGAATCGGCAGTACGATTTCATTTGCTGGGAAACCTAAAATAAATGCCATTAAAATAAATCCATCTAATCCGATCATCTGCGCAAAAGGATCTAAAAATCCGACAAAATGTTGAAGCACACTTTGTTCACCGACAAAAATATTAGCTAAAATCCACGTGATTACGGATGCCGGGGCAGCAATAATGACTGCTCTTTTTAATACAAACCACGATTTATCCAAGGTTGCTCTAACTATGGTGTTCCAGATTTTAGGTTTCCGGTACGGAGGGAGCTCTAAAGTGTAATGGGAAGGAACCCCTCGTAATAAGGTCTTCGACAATGCCCAAGAAACAAAAACGGTCATTATAATACCAAATAACACAATTCCTACAACCACAGATGCTGAAACAAATGTACTCATCCCACCTGAAAATCCTGCTGCCATAAACAGACCTGCAAGAAGAATTAATAGTGGCCAGCGCCCATTACATGGGACAAAGTTATTCGTTAAAATGGCAATCATACGCTCACGTGGGGATTCAATAATACGTGATGACATGACCGCCGCCGCATTACAGCCGAACCCCATCGCCATCGTTAAGGATTGCTTTCCATGGGCGCCTGATTTTTTAAATATGCGATCTAAATTAAACGCAACTCGTGGCAAATAACCAAAATTTTCCAGTAAGGCAAACATTGGAAAGAAAATGGCCATTGGCGGGAGCATAACACTGACCACCCAAGAGGTCCCTCGGTAAAATCCTTCTACCAAGATACCATACAACCAATGAGGTGCGTTCGCCCATTGGAAAACAGTCGTAATCCAATCCTCCACAATCGCAAATAATTTAGTTATGGCAATGCCTGGATAGTTTGCACCAACGATGGTTAAATAAATAACAACTCCTAATAACATAAGCATAATTGGAAAACCATAAAGCCGGGATGTCAAAATATTATCCAAATTTTCATCAAGCCAAGTTGTTTTTTTTCCTGAACGATGTACTGAATCCTTCGTAATGCTTTGCGTAGATTGATAGATGCTCGAAACAATATGATCTCTCAAATCATCTTCTTGAGCACTATATTTTTTAAATAAAGTATCAAGCTGTTGCATATGCTGATTTGCTTCATGCGCCATGGCAGCATCCTCCTTGTGCAGGTTGGTGCTTTTCCGCTACAAAATCAGGATTTTGAAGATATGATTTTAGCGAATCTAGCAATTTTATATCTCCGTCTAATATACGTAAAGCTACCCATCTTGCAGGTAAAGCATTACCAATAATTTGCTTGATTTGTGGTTCGAGTTGCTTAATCTTTTTTTCTACTGTTTGATTGTATTTTATCTTAAATGGCTGGGTTTCAATTTTACCTTCTGTCATTTGATCGATCGTTTTTAAGAGTTGGATAATTCCTATCTTTTCTCTTGCCGAAATTAATATAACAGGAATTCCTAACTGTTTTGATAATGGCTCTTTATCAATATGAATCCCTTTTTTTCTAGCCTCATCAATTAAATTAACGCATAAAATCGCTCGATCTGTCATTTCTAATACTTGTAAAGCGATATTTAAATTACGCTCAAGAGAAGTTGCATCAACTACAACTAAAGTAATATCAGGCTTTTCAAAAATAATGTAATCCCTTGCTACTTCTTCATCTGCAGAATTGGAGTAAAGAGAGTACGTACCAGGTAAATCAATGACAGTGTATACATGTTTTTCAGTTTTTAGTTCTCCTTCAGCACGTAATACCGTTTTTCCTGGCCAATTTCCTGTGTGCTGTTTTAAACCAGTAAGTAAATTAAACAGAGTGCTTTTTCCTGTATTTGGATTTCCTGCTAAAGCAATGGTATGTGCCATTTATACCACCTCTTTATAAACTTTTTTTCCATAAATCAAGGAGCTTTCTTCTTTTCGCAATGCAATTGTTGTATTAAAGACCTTAAAAGCTAGTGGATCCCCTAATGGGCTTTTTTGTACAACTTCAATCACTGTTCCTGGTACAAACCCTAAATCAAGTAATCTACGGCGCATTACATCTTGCAGTTCAACAGATGTAATCTCTATTCGATCACCTACTTGAAAGTGGTAAATGGGTTTATTTGCTGTCATTCTTTGCATCTCCTTTGGATTAAGCTCAAATAGTTAAAGTTGGGAAACGTTAGAATACTACATATTTAAGTTATGTAAAGTTTGGTTAAATGTTTACTTGTTTCCTTTCTAAATATATTATGATTATAACTCAAAAAGTTTCCTTTGTGCAACTAATAAAAATAAAATATTAATAAAAAGCTGGATGTGTCTGCTTTTAAATTTGTAATTTACCAGATGGTGGTATAATAAACCTAAATTATCCTTGGAAAGGAGGAAGCAAGTAATGCGTTGTCCTACATGTGGAAGAAAAAAAGAAAAAAGGACGAGTTATTGTCTTAATTGCGGCAGGACACTAAAGCGAGGAATTGCTATTAAGTTAGCTGTGATTATTCCATTTCTGGTTGTAGCGATTGGGGGAACTAATTTAATGATAGAAAGTAATGTTGCAAACAGCTAAAGCAAGCAAATAAAGGAATCCGCCAATGCTACGGTTCGTTACAAACCGGCGTTAACCAAGAAACAAATTGGATCAGTAGATAGTGAGAAAACGACCGAAGAAATAATACAAGCTGTTGAAAAAAACATATATGCTGTCTCCGCTTCTACAAAAGAAGGGTTCGCTTTCCTGTATGATGCTCGTGGTATATTACTAACTAATGCACATCTGGTAGAAGGGCAATTGGAAGTGCACATTTTAGCAAACGAGAAAGAATTTGCTGGTTCTGTTATTGGATATTCCAAAAAAGCTAACATAGCTGCAATTCTTGTTCCAGAGCTTGCTGAAAACCCCTCCATCCTATGGAGACGAGCAAATCTTTAGCTAAAGGTGATGAGGTGATTGCAATTGGCAGTAAGCAAGTATTAGAAAACGACACGACTAAGGCAACTATTGAGGAGGCTGACTGGCATTTTTTTCTTACGGTAATTATACATATGAACACACATATCAATTGTCAGAGCCATTTTTATTGGAATTTAGCGGAGGACCTTTAATTTCTGCAAAGACGGTAAACATTGTTGCTGTAAACTCCATTGCCCATGTGCAGGATATTGCTGTACAATTTAGTATTCCGATAAACAAGATAGCTAATATGGTAAATGATTGGATAGAAAAACCAATGAATGAAGCGGCTATTACCGCGCAGTTTTATGGACCTAACGGTGATTACTTCTTTGGTGAACTTTGGGGCACAGCAAGTGATGAAGAATCATCAGCGGCAGATACGATAGGGTCCGATACAGTGGAGTCAGAAAATCTCGCATCTAGCGGGGAGCAACCATGGAATGCACCTATTTATCCGCCGCCAACTAATCAAAATGGCGGAAGCGGTGGATATAATGGTTCGCAAAATGAGCCAAATTCGAATGATGGATCTGGGAAGGGCGGCGCCTCTAGTTCTGGCGATACCTCAAATAGCGGAGCGGGTAATAATTCAGAAGAACAAGGAGATGACGATGATACATCACCTGAACTTCCAACAACTCCCGATCCACCAGATAAGCCAGAGAAACCAAAAGAGGACAAAGAGCCACAAGTAGACGAGGAACCAGTAGATAATGATGGATTCAATTAAGAAATAGTAACTTCAGATTATGCCCCCCGCCATACAGGAAAGAACAGAAACTTCCGGTACGTTACCACCGAAAGCATAACTAAACTATTCATTCAAAAGGTGAATGCTGGAAATAGGCTGGAAATAAGCTAGACTAAAGCGAAAGGAAAAGAATCGGTAAGTCCCTCCATTGCATTAGCGATGGAGCTACCCAGCCGCTAGCGGAAAGTAAAGTACTCTTGAAGGCGAGGTGCTGGTCATACCAGCCACCAATTCTAGATAGTTCTGATTTCACTTTGATAAAGTCTTTTGCACCAGCCATTTCCATTATTTAACCTGGTTTTGTCTCCAATCTACAAAGCTATAAAATCAACTAGCTAAAGAAATGGAAATATATTTCAAAGCTGTTTCTCCTTGAACAGTCATATTATAGAGCCGCGATTTTACACTTAACTTTTACAAGGAAGACCAATTTTAGTTAATACGCTTACTTCGCCTTTCCCACTCCATTCGCTCTACTTCATATAAAACTCAAGTAGAACGAAAATTTAGTAGGTAGAAACGAGCTTTTGTTTTGGATAACTCCATTCAACTATATGTTTTCACTTGCAATCTTTTATATTCGGGGACAATAGTTTCCGAAAATCTGGTCGAGTCATAATATCGTTCCAATGGATTATAACTATTCTTTTATTAATGTCAACGAAAGTCCAAGATAAATTGGAATTACAGTTTGTGTTTTCTTAGAAAAATGCCCTATAGAAATGTAAAGGAAATAGTAAAAATAAAAGGGTGAGTATGTATTACATTTATTGGAATTTTAACACTGCAAATAAAGCTGCCTATGTTATGATTAAAGTACGAAAATATGTAAAAGCCATTCTAAACTTGGAGGCTATTCCAGCATGAAAAAATTAAAAACTGTCTACGCGAAATCACTTTACATGTTTCCTTATCTATTACAGGTTGTTTTGAATGTGTCACTAATCATCCTCGCTATTATTCTAGCGGTATTACTCGTTAAAGAACTTATTTTATTTGGAACGATATTGCTGGAAGGAAATACAAATGATTATCAATTATTTTTGGCAAATATACTATTATTTTTCTTGTATTTTGAATTTGTTGCTATGATTGTAAAATACTTTAAAGAAAATTATCATTTCCCATTGCGCTATTTTTTGTATATTGGCATAACGGCAATGATTCGTTTGATCATTGTTGAACATGATAATGCAATGGATACGTTGTTTTATTCGCTAGTTATTTTAATTCTAATTATCGGCTATTTTATCATGAATTTAACACCTCGAGAACGACCTGAAAGCAAATGGTTTTTCCAAAAAAAATCATGATCTTTCAAGTATTATAGTATGGATAAAGCAGCGCGTCTTGGACAAATAGGCGGGATAAAAGAAGACTGGCAAACATAATCTGCCAGTCCCTATTAGTTGTTGTTCTTATCGTGATTTTTTAAAGCTAATTTGGTTGCATAATATACAACAACACCTATGACAAGTAGGTTAATGATCCAGCCTAGAAATCCAAATCCTGCAAAATGAAGACCGTAGCCATTCATCATGCCTATTCACCTCTTAACTATTCATTATTTCGGTCAAATTCATTTCCTCTATGGGGACCTTTTTCAAAGTTTCCGTTGCCGTGGCAAAAATTATACATTGCTTCATAGTCTTCATCAGAGAAGTTTGGATGCATTTCTTCCATAAATGGTTTCATATCATTATAAAATCCTTTATTATTATCATTGCTATCGGCAAATGTGTATGTTGCTGCGCCACCTAATATAACTGCCCCTGTTATCGCACCAATAACTAATTTTTTCATTATGTCCAGCTCCTTTCTTTGATTATCTCTATCATAACGAATGTATTTGTGATTTTTATGGAGAACTTATGAAGAAGTTGTGAAGATGTGTGTTTCAAAGGGAAGCGCATGATATGATTAGAAATAGCAAACGATAAAGCAAACGGACTTTATTTACCGTGATATAGATCCCGGATGAGGATCGGTTGTTTGAAGTAAGCCGCTTTCCTCAAATTCTAATGACGAAAACATGAAAAGCTGTATACACAATTTAATAGGGGAACTTTCATTAAGTGCTTGCATCCCCAATCAGTAGGATTCAAGAAGTAAGAGGGGGAAAAAGATATGACAAAGCTGCTAATAGTAGACGATGAAGAGATCATTCGTGAAGTATTACAAGCCTATTTTGAAAAAGAGGGGTGGGACATCCTATTTGCGGAAAATGGTCTAGAGGCATTGAAACAAATTAAAGATGGAAAGCCGGATATTATTATTCTTGATTTGATGTTACCGGATATTTCTGGGGAGGAAGTCTGCAGGTTAACAAGAAAAGACAGCGATGTTCCTATTATAATGCTGACTGCAAAATCAGCAGAGGACGATGTTATCAATGGTATTGTAATCGGAGCAGATGATTATGTTACCAAACCGTTTAGCCCGCGGGAAGTAGTAGTAAGGGCAAAAGGTTTACTCCGCCGTGTTTCTAAAACAAAGAAAAAAGATTTGTTCAGCTTCAACCATCAGGAATTAATGATTGATCATTTAAAAAAGGAAGTAACATTCGCTGGAGAGATTGTATCTTTGACACCGAATGAATATAAGCTGTTAGTAACGATGGCGAGTTACCCTGGAAGAGTTTACAGCAGAGGGGATTTGCTCGTAAAAATTCAAGAAGATGAGACTCTCTTTTTTGAAGGTTATGAGCGAAGTATTGATACACATATTAAAAATTTGCGAAAAAAAGTGGAGTATGATTCAAGAAATCCAAATTATATTTTAACGGTCTTTGGGATGGGCTACAAGTTTGGAGGCAAGCCGGATGAAATGGACACTACGTACTAAAATTTTTGTTTATTTATTAATTGTTTCCTTATGTGGTGTCTTTTTGACTAGTTTTTCCATATTTTTTGGAGTAGAGAATCAGTTCTCTAATTACTTGGAAGTAAGTAGGAAGGAAAAAACATCATTCATTGAAGAAGAAATCATACAAACGTATAAACAAACAGGTCGTTTAATAAGTGAACAGGCAAATAGCATGCTGCATGATCAAGCCATGACGGAAAATCTGTATTATACATTATATGATCGATCAGGAAATGTAGTAGCTGATACAACTAGGATGCAACGAATGATGCGTGGGATGGGGATGCACCAGCGAACGGAAACGGCAGACTACGAATCCAGTTCCCATACGATAAATGTAAATGGAAAAAAAATAGGCACAATGGAAGTCGTTTATCCTGTAGAACTTGTTGGTGAAGATTTTACTTTTTTGAAGTCGATTCAGCAAAATATTTTTATTGCGGTTATTGTGATTTTAGTGTTATCCATCTTATTTAGTTTCTTATTCTCAAGAAGATTAAGTGCTGGTTTTATGCACTTATCAACAGCTGTACAGGAATTAAAAAAGCATAAGCGGGTAAATGTACCTGTAGAAGATTTAAGTATTGAAATGAAGCAACTCGGCGAGTCGTTTAATGAACTCGCCAATTCTTTGACAAAAGAAGAAAAGTTAAGGAAACAATTCACAGCTGATTTTGCTCATGAACTCAGAACGCCATTAGCAACGTTACGAAGTCAATTGGAAGCATATCAAGATGGGATATGGGAGCCTACTCCTGAACGATTGCAAAAAAGTCATCATGAATTAATGCGTTTAGTCCGACTTGTAAATGAATTGGAAACATTGATTGCTGTAGAAAATCCGCAGAAAAAATTAAATTTTTCTACTTTGGAGGCAGGCAAAATCATTAGCTTGCTAGAAGATCAATTTCGGCCATCTTTTCAAAAAAAAAGGGTTACGCTACAGGCTAATCTACCGTTTAAAAAGACGCATTTTATGGCAGATCAGGATCGTGTTATACAAATTTTGACAAATCTGATCAACAATGCATTACAGTATACCCCAGAAGGAAAAACAGTAGCGATTTTTATGGAAGACAAAGAGGAATCCATCTGTTTCATTGTAAAAGATGAGGGAATAGGCATAAAGAAAGAGGATATTCCATTTTTATTTGAACGATTTTATCGAGGAGATAAATCCCGAGCAACAAAGACAGGTGGTATAGGCATTGGATTATCTATTGTTAAGGCGTTGGTTGATGCACATCATGCAACTATTGATTACGATAGTGAGGTTGGAGAAGGAACAACTGTTAAAGTTTGCTTTCCCAAAAAAAGAGATTCTTAAAGAGGTTGTTTAAAAAGTGCACTAAAAATGACACATCGCATTTCTTCGATAACTTGTTTCTCTGTTGCTTGGAAAGGGATCCCCCTTTTCCTTCTACATAAGAATGCGTTTCCTTTAGGATTCATGATCTCCTACTAAAACTGCCAAACGTCTTGTGACGGGCGTAGAAGTCCAAGCCCGTTACTCGAAACTTCACCGCCTTGAACTTCTTGTTCCTTTTTTCACCTTTTTGAACACGCACTAAAAGGTCATTTTCTATAACTTCGTGGAGCTTGAAAATAATGCTAAAGAATGGTGGAATAAACGAGGATGCTTCTTGTTTTTATCAATGGAATGTTAGGGGAAAGTGAAACGATTTGCGTTCGCTTTACGTAATGTATGTATAAACTTATCAATGATATAGGGAGGTATTTGGAATGAATCGAACAATTGAAAAGATTTTAGGCATTGTAGGATTCATCATGGATGGAGCTTTAGCCATTTTAGGAATCGTAGTAATTTTAATTATCAACAGTAGCGTTGGTTTGTTTGAAGGTACAATTGATCCTGCTGAATATGGTTTTTTCGATGATTTTGTATCTATTTTTTCTGTTTTTATTTGGATACCAATTATTGGCTGTATTATCAGCTTTGCTTTGGGGTTAATCGGGGTATTAAATATTAAACGAAATCCTAAAACTGCTGGTGGATTTTTTATTGCCGCTGCAGTTCTAAGTGGTTGGCTCTTGTTATCAGGTATTTTATTTCAATCGCTATTATATCTCGCAGCAGCAATTATGTGTTTTGTAAGAAAGCCAGAAGAAAAGGCAATATAAATCAAATACATCACTTCGTTTCAAGCAACTTGAAAACCATTTATCCTTATATAGAAAAAGGAATGAACGGCAGATAGTGGGTAAAGTCATCCGCCGATGATATACCCACTAATCATAGTATGCATCGTGTACCTAGAATGCTTCCAAAACGGGGAAAATACAACTTTTCCTCGCTTGCTTCGGGTAAGCTTACTAGGCATAAGCATTTTCTAGAAAATGACACCAATGAAGAAAAAAACAGAGCAAGTTGTTTTTTAACTCAAGTATATGTTACGCCAAACATCTCATTACGGTATTTGAAAATGCTACTCATTCAGCAGTACAGTATTAAAATCGTTGAGTAGTTAAATTAGATACATTGAACTATTTTGTAGGGTAAGCATATATAACATAACGGTCAGGAGCATCACCAATATAGGAAAATGGATAACAAGTTGACACGGTTAATACTTCGTCCTTACGGTCTGGATCAATGACAGTTGTGTCATCTGCAGCAACAATTTTATGATCTTGCATGGTATAGATGAATGTTCCGTGTTCCATTTTAACATGGAACTCATCGCCATCTTGTAATTTATCGAATTCTCGAAAAACAGTATCGCGATGACCAGATAATAAAATTTGTTTGTTTTCCCCGGGAAAACCTGTACCAGTATAATGTCCTACGCCTTGAGCAAGCTCTTCTTCATTCGCACCTTCAATAATCGGGATCTCTCGGTCCAGTTTTGGAATGGATAAGACTCCGATTGTATCTCCTTGTTTGATTTCATCATAATTAAATTTTTCGACATCTTCGACTTCAGAAATTATTTTATTAGAAACAAATGATTCCGCTTCATCCATCCGTTCATTTTCCAATGCTTTTGAGTTATATAATTGAAATCCGCCATAACTAAGAATAGCTATTCCACACACTATTAAAATGATTGATAATGCTCTTAGCACATCCATCCACCTCAACCCATTAATCATATTCGCTATAAATCCTTTACTAGCCGGAAAAATCTATTTCTTAAACGTCATTACCTTAAGCATATAGTATCTTTAATACGTTCGTAAAGTATCATCTGTTTTATATAGCACTCATTGGTTACGAGTTATAACTAATTTGTTGGTAGACTCTTTTTTTGGAATAGTCATCTGAAATGGTGTGAAAAAGTGACATATTGAACACCAACTAGATAAAGACTGAACTTTAGATTCACCTCATAAACATAATTACTAAACAAAGCTGCTGTCTGTTGTGGCTATAAATAAATTGCTGGTTTGTAACCTTTGGACAGCTTTTGTTAATACTTCTTCTGGCTGGACTAAACCGATCCGAACGTAACCTTCTCCTGCAGGACCAAAAGCATTCCCAGGAACTACGACAATTCCTGCTTCATCCATTAATTGATAAGTGAACTCAGTAGACGTATATGATTTCGGCACTTTTGCCCAAATAAACATGGAGGCTTTCGGTGGAGCAACTTTCCACCCGGCTTCATGAAGGCCTGAAACTAACAGATCTCTACGTGCTTTATAGACGGATCTTAATGTCTGTGTGAATGCAGTAGCATTTTCTAATGCACGGATAGCTGTTTTTTGAATGGGCAAAAAAACTCCAAAATCCAGATTAGATTTTAACTGTTTTAGTCCATCAACGATGGCTTCATTTCCTACAATATACCCTATTCTGCATCCTGCTAAATTAAAGCTCTTAGAGAAGGAATTAAACTCTACCCCAACTTCTTTCGCACCTTCGATAGAAAGGAAGCTAATTGGCTTTTCGTCATAATAAAGCTCGGAATATGCAAAATCATGAAGAACCGCAATGTTATATTTTTTAGCAACTGTCACTACTTTTTCGAAAAATTCTTTCGTGGCTAGAGCAGGTACAGGATTTCCCGGGAAATTAAGAATCATCATTTTAGATTTTTGCAATATTTCTCTTGGAATAGTATCGAGATCTGGAAGAAAATGATTTTCTTCTTTTAGGGGCATGAAATAAGGCTCTGCCTCAGCTAATGCAATCCCTGTATGATATGCTGTATAGCCTGGGTCAGGTAAAAGTATAGTATCCCCGGGATTAGTTAGCACCATGGGCAAATGGACAAGACCGTCTTGAGATCCCATTACCATAAGTGCTTCCTGCTTTGATTTAACAGGTACGTTGTATTGCCTACCATAAAATGTGGCGATTGCTTGGTGTAAATCATCTATACCAGTTAATGTATAACCATATTGTTTAGGATCTTGCACCTGTTTTGTCAATTCGTCTATTACAAATTGAGCTGGTGGAAGATCAGGGCTTCCCACACTAAGGTCGATCATATCCACTCCTTCACTCATTTTTTCCTTTTTATAACTAGAAAGTTCATTAAAAATAGATGTTTGAAAAAGTTTCATTTTGTCAGCTAGGTTTATATTCATCTGTTACCACCTCATCGTTGTGAATCCTTATACTGAAATTAGTATGATTATACCACTATCATCAATAGAATGGTGCGTGGAACTAAAAATTTTCAAAAAGAATTTTTAATTTTATATCTGTAGCTACTTATATGTATAGTAAAGATAAGGGTGAAATTTAGCCACCAAGTTAAATTTACTATTTTGTTCCCGAGCAAGCTTATAAAATTGTCGCCACATATGCTACAGACTAAAATAACCAAACTAAGACAATAGGAGCGATTTCTTCATGTATTGTCTACCACAAGCCGTGGGATAAATGAAGAACCCTACTGACGGAAGATATACTTTATTGAATAATTAATTAAAAAATTTAGAAAATTAACTTGACAGTAAAAATAGGAATAGTTAGAATAATGGATAAGGTAAGGAGGAAGAGAGTCGTTATGTCTTTAAAAGAAAGGAAAGTAGCAGAAAAGAAAGAAGAAATAATTCGTATGGCTATACATGTTCTATCTGAAAAAGGGTACCACGGTACAACAATGGAGGAAATTGCTACAAATTTATTAATGACAAAGGGTACGGTATATTACTATTTTAAGGATAAGCAAGAGTTGCTTTACCATAGCCAAATCATGTTATTGAACCGAAGCCTGCAGCAAATACAAGAGGTTAAACAACAGCAGATTCCTGTGGAGGAAAAATTAAAAAAGTCGATTATTGCTCATATTGAATACTTATTGGAAGAGCGATCAGGGTTCGAACTAATGCTAAAACCTGAACAAATTTTTTCTTCGGAACAATTAGCAGTTATTTTTAAGCTAAGAGATACGTATGGGGAATTTTTTGATCAAATGATTACAGAAGGAATAGAGGAAAATGTCTTTCATGCAGCAGATGTGAAGGTTGTGCGAAATATTATTTTAGGTGCTATGAACTGGGTAACACAATGGTATAAAGAAGATGGTCAAAAAAGCAGGAAAGAGCTAGCAGAGGATATTGCTGTATATTTGCAGCGAATTTTAATAAAACAGGAGGAGAATAAATGGAAATAGCAAATAGGGTAGCGGTTGTTACTGGTGGTGCATCTGGTCTTGGTGAAGCTACAGTAAGACAAATTGTAGCAGAAGGCGGGAAGGTAGCTATTTTTGACGTTGCAAGAGAAAACGGCACTGCATTAGCGGAAGAGCTTGGCAGCCAAGTAGTATTTTACCACGTAGATGTAACCAATGAAGCTAGTGTGCAGACTGCTTTAGAAAGCACAATAGAACAATTTGAACAAGTTAATATACTTGTTAATTGTGCAGGAATTGGGGTTGCGGAAAAGACAGTTGGTAAAAAAGGAGTGCATGATTTAACAACGTTTAAAAACGTGATTGAGGTCAATCTCGTTGGAACATTTAATGTCCTTCGCCTTACTGCTGATAAAATGGCTGAAAATATACCAAATGAAACCAACGAAAGAGGCGTTATTATTAACACAGCTTCAGTAGCAGCATATGAGGGGCAAATCGGTCAAGCAGCATACAGTGCTTCTAAAGGAGGAATTACGGGAATGACTCTTCCTATTGCTAGAGATCTATCGTCATTGAGAATTCGGGTTATGACGATTGCCCCCGGGTTGTTTGCAACGCCATTATTTGCTTCATTACCGGAAGAAGCAAAGGAGGCGTTAGGTAAAATGACACCGTTTCCATCGAGACTAGGTTATCCTGAAGAGTATGCACACCTAGTTAAAAGTATTATTGAGAATCCAATGCTAAATGGAGAAACCATAAGGATAGATGGGGCGATTCGAATGCAACCGAAATGATAATTACTCGGTAACGTTGTAAATAAGGAGGTTATGGAATGGAGCGAACTTTTTTACAGGAGGAACATGCTATCTTTCGTCAGTCGCTAAGGAAATTTTTAGAAAAAGAGGCAGCGCCTTATTTTACAGACTGGGAGGAAAATCGGCAAATTCCACGATCATTCTGGCAAAAGGCAGGAGAGCAAGGCTATCTCTGCTCATGGGCTAAAGAAGACTACGGTGGTCTCGAAGCAGACTTCGGATATGCGGTTGTGTTAAATGAAGAACTAGAAAGAATAGGAACCGCGATGGTTGGACTAGGGTTACATAATGATATTGTAATGCCCTATATCGAAACGTATGGTACAGAGTCCCAAAAAAAACGGTGGCTGCCTGGAGCAATTAAAGGTGAAATTATTTCTGCTATTGCTATGACTGAGCCGGAAGCTGGATCAGACTTAGCTGCAATCAAAACTACGGCAATAAGAGACGGAGACTCTTATATTGTAAATGGAGAGAAAACCTTTATTACAAATGGCTATACGGCAGATGTAGTAGTTGTCGTTTGTAAAACAGACCCATATGCAAAACCTGCTCATAAGGGAATTAGTTTAATCGTTGCAGAAACTGGAACCCCTGGTTTTCGCAAAGGGAAAAAACTAAAAAAGATTGGTCAGCATGCCAATGACACATGCGAAATAATTTTTGAGGATGCACGTCTGCCGAGTGAAAATCTACTTGGGGAGGAAGGAAAGGGATTTTATTATTTAATGGAAAAGCTACAACAGGAACGGCTAATCGTTAGCTTGCAGAGTATTACTGCTGCAAAGGAAATGATCGCCTTAACAAGTGATTATGTGAAGCAGCGAAAAGCATTCGGGCGCAGGATTAGTGAATTCCAAAATACACAATTCCAAATCGCGGAACTGTATACGGAGTGGCAAATTGGTACTGTGTTTGTCGACCGTTTGATAGAAAAACATATGGCAGGAGAACAGATTACAACGGAAGTCTCGATGGCGAAATGGTGGACGACCGATTTAGTAAAAAAGGTAGCTGCAATATGTATGCAGCTACATGGGGGATATGGTTACATGGAGGAATTTGAAATTGCAAGACGCTATCGTGATGTTGCGGTATCCTCTATTTATGCAGGGTCAAATGAAATTATGAAAATGATGATTGCGAAAAAGATTGGTTTAGTTGAAAGTAACTTTTAGGAAATAGGTAAAAAAGATCTAAAAAAATTAGCCACATCTTTGAAAGGGTTCCCATGTCAGTGGTATTTAGCTTCTATAAGTGAGGGATGGAGGTTTATTTTAGGAGATAAGAAAGTATAAAAATTTTGGCTTTGGGATACCGATATAACGGAATAGCCATGTCCGGCTTAAGAGCCCAGCAACTAGGCGACTTAACTCCATTGCTCTACGATAAGTCATCATCGGTTAGTGGTTAAGAGGAAGGCCGACTAAGAGCGGGCTTGCCGCTCAGGTGTCGGCATAATCCTGTTGCAGGATCATGATTCCTAAAACTTTAGTTGATTCTGTCCAGTCGCTACGTTGTTGAACGGGCGCTCGCGCTTGTTTACGGGGATGGTTAGGTGGACAGGACGACTATCTACTTTTTTAGAAGGTGAAGCTCACTGAAAAGTTTTACTTGGTTTATCACTCGAATAAGAATATACATTTATCATGAAAGGATGATCCATATTGCGTGAAGCGGTAATTATAGAAGCGGTAAGAACACCGGTAGGGAGAAAAAATGGAATGTTGTCAGCTACACGTGCAGAAGATTTAGCTGCAATACCTTTGCAAGAATTAATTAACCGAACAGGTATCTCTCCTGCACTTGTAGAAGACGTGATTTATGGTTGTGTTTCTCAAGTAGGGGAACAGGCTTTTGATATTGCTAGACAGGCTGCATTAATTGCTGGTTTTCCAGTGGAGGTTCCTGGGACAACCATTGATCGTCAATGTGGATCAAGTCAGCAAGCGGTACATTTTGCCTCGCAAGCAATTATTAGCGGAGATATGGATGTGGTGATAGCTGGTGGCGTTGAACATATGACACGTGTGCCGATGGGCTCAAATATGAAAGGAGTTACGATTAATGAAAATCTAGCCGCTAAATATGAGATGGTTAATCAAGGTATATCAGCAGAACGAATTGCAGATAAGTGGGGATTTAGTCGTCAACAGTTGGATGAATTTTCGCTTGCAAGCCATAAGAAAGCGATTGCAGCAATGAAATCAGGCTATTTTACAGCGGAAACGGTGCCAATAGAAGTGAATGCTTCAGATGGTTCGCAGGCGCTGTTTAATCAGGATGAAGGTCCTAGAGAGCAAACGAATTTGGATAAATTGAAAGAGTTAAAGGCTGCGTTTCAAGAAGGAGGAAAAATTACTGCGGGAAATTCTAGTCAAATAAGTGACGGTGCAGCAGCTGTTTTATTAATGTCACGTGAGAAGGCAGATGAATTGGGGCTCAAGCCGAGGTTCCGAGTAGTGGCACGTACAGTGGTTGGTTCTGATCCTACACTTATGTTGACAGGTCCAATACCAGCGACTGAGAAAGTATTACGTACCGCTCGATTATCCATTTCAGATATCGATGTTTTTGAAGTAAATGAAGCGTTTGCTTCAGTCCCATTAGCTTGGCTGCAAGAAACGGGGGCAGATCCAAACCGACTAAATCCAAACGGTGGGGCAATTGCTCTTGGGCATCCGCTTGGAGCTAGTGGCGCGCGTTTAATGACTACGATGCTGTATGAACTGGAGCGAACGGGCGGACGTTATGGATTGCAAACGATGTGTGAAGGTCATGGAATGGCAAATGCAACCATTATTGAACGGTTGCCATAAGAGAAAAAACGGAAAGCTAGTAGTATATATACTTTTTTAGAAGTCATTAAATTTAAAAAATCGGAGGTGGAAGTTTGCCGCTTACATCAATCCGGGTGCTTGATTTGACCCGTTTGTTACCAGGTCCTTATTGTTCTATGATGCTTGCGGATTTTGGAGCAGAAGTGATTAAAATTGAAGATAAAGAAATGGGAGATTATGCACGAAGATATACGCCTTTACTAGATGAAGATAGTGCTATATTTCATGCGTTAAATCGGAATAAAAAAAGTGTTTGTCTGGATTTGAAGTTAGAAAAGGACAAAGCACGTTTTTTGAAAATGGCGGAAGATGCTGATGTTGTACTGGAATCCTTTCGACCAGGCGTTATGAAAAAACTCGGTGTGGATTATGAAGTTTTAAAAACGATCAATCCTCGCATCATTTATTGCTCGATTACAGGGTATGGTCAAACTGGACCATATGCCCAAGAGGCAGGACATGATATTAATTACCTTAGCTATGCTGGTTTATTACATCTTATGGGGGAGCAGGGTGGGAGGCCAAATATACCAGCCACTCAAATTGCCGATATAGGCGGTGGGGCGTATCCCGCAGCCTTAGGCATCTTGCTTTCCTTATGGGAAAGGGAGTCTTCAGGGAAAGGGCAATTCATCGATATTTCTATGCTGGATGGAGTTATCGCTTGGCTACAAGCGACCTTACCGAATTATTTAGCTACAAATCAATTACAAGAGCGAGGAACCCATCAATTAAGTGGGGCGCTTGCTTGCTATAACGTATATGAAACTCAAGATAGTCGTTGGTTAGCAGTTGGTGCGTTGGAGCCTAAATTTTGGCGGGCATTTTGTGAGACGATTGGTAGAGAAGGGCTTGTTTCACAACAGCATGCCAGCTTACAAGAACAACATCGGTTGAAATATGAAGTTCAGACTGTTATTCAGCAAAAAACATTAGCAAAATGGTTACAATTATTTGAACATGTAGAAGCTTGTGTTACTCCGGTTCGAAACTTCACTGAAGTAGTGGATGACCCACAAGTAAAGGCGCGGAATATGATTATATCTCTTCCTCATCCAACTTTAGGTACAGTAAACCAAATTGGAATACCAATTAAGCTTTCTAAAACTCCTGGAAGAGTTTCCTCTTTGGCGCCTAAGCATGGTGAACATACCGAACTGTTTGTTTCGACTTCTCGTTCAGCAGAAAATGATAAGTGATCGAAGGCCGATGAAGCTGATAAGTCCAATGCTCCATTCGTCCACTAAAAAAAGAATTGTTTTGTTATGTACTCGGTATATAAAATACTGTAAGTGCATCATTTCGAAGAGTTGGATCATCTGCATTACAACAAATCGGAGTGAAAGATAGCAGTACTTAATGGCTTTTCTTGTAAGCGTATTCATGCATTTTCAGCGCATCCTTACCAGCAGCGGAGAGGAATGAATGTATTATTAATTGAAGATTCATTTTTATGAATAAAAGTAGGAATGTGGGAAGGGTAGATAAAGTTAGCTTTAGCAAAATTTAACTCGGCTATTTATCCCGCATGTAAGAGTCCGTAAGACTCCACTTCGAAACCTTGAGTAGAAACAAAAGATCTAAGTGGGAGAAAACGACACTTAAATGCCCAATCAAGTTCAAGGGCCTTTAGGTCATACACTGGCGGTACTAACTTGCAGTAGGGGATGGAAGAAAATGCCTACGCAATGAGGTTTTATTTATCGCTTTTTAATGTATTCATATAAATAACATTTTCTCTAGGGCAATGATTTATCCCCGTTTTATACGGCGGTTGCTGCTTATAAATAAAGTTGTCTAGTCCTAGCTCTAGTTTTAGATAAGAACTTGCGTATATATCTAGCTCAAATAGCCCAAGTAATTGATTTCTTACACTTCAAACCTACTATGAAGGTATATAAGCCCACAGCTTTCTTAGGTAGATCAAGGGGAGAATTGATTAAATAGGGATAAAAACCAACTTAACGGGAGGGATAGATTTGAATTTAGGAATGACGTTAGCGAGAAATGCTCGGCAAATTCCAGAAAAAAAGGCGGTTATTTTTGGAGATATTTCCTATACGTATAAGCAGTTGAATGAAAAAGTAAACCAACTTGCCAATGGATTAATAGCTCATCGAATAAAGAAAGGTGAAAAAATCGCTATTTTAATGAAAAATTCGGATCAATTCATGATCGTTTTTTACGCTATTATGAAAGTAGGTGCTATTGCTGTTCCAATTAATTTTCGTCTAACAGCCGTAGAAGTTCGGTATATTGTAGAGGACTCAGACGCGGCAGTGATATTTTTCGATAGATCGTACGCCACATTGGTTAGCCAAGTAGTAGAAAATAATAAAAATATTAAACTACAGGTTTGTGTTGGTAATAAGACAGAGAAGAACCAGATAACGATGAATGCAATTAGGAATGACAATGTATCAGAACCTGTTGTTGAAGTTTTGGAATCAGACGATGCAGAAATATTATACACATCTGGCACCACAGGTAATCCAAAAGGGGCAGTATTTGATCACCATCGTATTCTTTATGTTGCATTTACCTCTGCAATTATGATGAAGATGGGTCCTGAAGACAACTTACTGCATGTGGCACCGTTATTTCACTCTGCACAGTTAAATTTATTTATGATAACAGGGACCTTGTTAGGTTCTATGCACGTTATTCAACAGGATTTTCAACCCGACCTTGTCTTACAGGCAATTGAGCATTATGAAATAAGCCTTTTCTTTGCTGTTCCAACGATGTATAACTTTTTGCTTCAAGTTCCAAATTACGAAAAATACGATCTAACATCTGTCAAACGATGCGGATACGGATCTGCCCCCATGCCAACAGCTTTAATACAAAAAGCGATGACATTGTTTGGGCATAAGCAATTTTTTAATATGTGTGGTTTAACAGAAGCCGGACCAGGCGGAGTCTTATTACTGCCAGATGAACATAAAACAAAAATGGGTGCAGGTGGAAAGGCAATGCTTTGCACGGAAGTGAGAGTTGTAAATGAACGAGGAGAAGATGTGGCCCCGTTTGAAACAGGCGAATTTATTATTAAAAGTGAAATGGTAATGAAGGAATACTATAAAAATCCAGAAGAAACAAGACAAGCGCTTCGCGATGGCTGGCTTTATACCGGTGATTTAGCCACCATGGATGAGGATGGTTATGTGACGCTAGTCGATCGAAAAAAAGACATGATCATTTCTGGTGGTGAGAATATTTATTCTACAGAGGTAGAACAAGTCCTTTATCAATATCCGGACATATTAGAAGCTGCAGTGATTGGACTGCCAGATGAAGTCTGGGGAGAAAAAGTAGTAGCCATTGTGGTAGGGAAAAAAGGGGAAAACCTAGATGAAGAAGCACTAAAATTATTTTGTTCCGAGCGTCTTGCAAGCTATAAAGTGCCAACAGAAATTATTGTTAAAGATACTATTCCTCGAAATGCGTCTGGAAAAATTTTAAAATACCGCCTCAGAGAAGCATTGTCCTAAGGAGGAAAGGGTTATTTCAAGAAGGAGTGAGTTAATATGATGAATCGTCCACTATTAGTAAGATCTTTAATAGAACGGGCGGAAAGTTACTTCCCCAAAAAGGAAGTCGTGTCACGGTCGGCAAATCGTATCCAACGTTTAACATATCGAGAGATTGGTGGAAGAGTGAGAGCTTTAGCTCATGCATTAGAAAGATTAGGGATACAAAAAGGAGATCGTGTGGGGACCTTTGCGTGGAATCATCATCGGCATTTGGAAGCTTATTTTGCGGTTCCGTCGATCGGAGCGATCCTGCATACGATTAATATTCGCTTATCAACAGATCACTTAGCGTATATTATTAATCATGCCGAAGATAAAATAATTCTCGTCGATGTAGAATTGCTGCCTGCCATTGAAAATATAGCGGATCAGCTGCGTACGGTACAAACAATTATTGTTATGTCAGATGAAATAAACATTCCTTCATGCAAACTGCAGACGCTGTTAAATTATGAGCAACTTATTAAAGAGGCTGATTCCACTTTTTCGTTTGTTCAGGATATGAGTGAAGAAGACGCGGCCGGGTTATGCTATACATCAGGGACAACAGGTAAGCCTAAGGGAGTTGTCTATTCGCATCGAGGACTTGTTCTGCATGCTATGGCGCTAAGTCTAGCTGACACTTCCGCTGTGTCTGAATCCGATGTTTCGATGCCGGTTGTTCCTATGTTTCATGCCAATGCTTGGGGGATGCCACACGCTGCGACTTGGTCTGGAGCGAAACAAGTGCTACCTGGTCCATTTCCAACACCGGCGATTTTAGCAAACTTAATGGAAACAGAAAATGTGACTATTTCAGCAGGCGTGCCGACGATTTGGCTAGGTTTAGTAAAAGAATTAGAGCAAAAAAGGTATCAACTCGATAGTTTGCGTGGGATATTATGTGGCGGAGCTGCAGCACCAAAGGGAATGATCCAGGCGTTTGAAAGCAAATATGGTATTCCGTTTTATCATGCCTATGGAATGACTGAAACAACACCACTAGCCCTGTTTTCTCGACTAAAGAGTTACCAAAAACAACTTCCTGAAGCAGAGCGTTTGGAATTGAAATCAAAGCAGGGAATGGCAGTTCCAGGTGTTGAAATTAAAGCAGTAAATGAAAATGGAACCATTAAAAATGATGGGAAGGAAATGGGAGAGTTATTAATACGAGGCCCTTGGATTGCAGATTCCTACTATAAAGATGAACGAAGTGAAGAATCATTTAGAGATGGATGGTTATACACTGGCGATGTGG
This sequence comes from Roseburia sp. 1XD42-34, assembly GCF_009917385.1. GTDB lineage: Bacteria > Bacillota > Bacilli > Bacillales > Amphibacillaceae > Virgibacillus. The sequence continues at coordinate 149,810 of NZ_QWLJ01000002.1, forward strand.
TAACTATTGATGAAGAAGGTTTTGTAAAAATTGTGGATCGAACTAAAGATTTGATCAAAAGTGGCGGTGAGTGGATTTCATCTGTCGAATTGGAAAATGCATTAATGGCTCATGAAGCAGTCTACGAGGCTGCCGTTGTGTCTGTTCCTCATGTTAAATGGCAAGAACGCCCTGTTGCCTGTGTAGTGCTGCAAGAAGGTTACGATACTGTGGTGACAAAAGAAGATCTATTCACATTTTTAAAACCACAATTTGCTAAATGGTGGTTACCGGATACTATCTTATTTATGGATGAACTGCCAAAAACCTCTGTGGGGAAATTTTTAAAAACAGCGTTGCGGGAGGAAGTAAAAAAACAGTTAGCCACGAGTGATGATTATAAGGGAGATTAGTGCGTTAATGTATAAGCAAAAGATTTACTATAGTGAAAATAAGTAAACCTGCAAATGCTCTTTTCTTTTTAAAGAAGATAAAAAAGTATAATTTTTGTTGCTTTGGGATACCGATCTAACGGAATAGCCACGTCCGGCGCAAGCGCCCAGCAACTAGGCAACTTGACGAATCGCCCTACGATAAGTCATCATTGGTTCGTGCCACACCATGATTCCTAAAACTTTAGTTGCTTCGCTCCAGACGCTACGTTGCTAAACTGGCGCCTGCGCCTTTGTTCAAAAGTTGACTATTACTTTTACAACCAGAATGCATACTTTGCGAATCCTAGTTTCTTTATATGAAAAAAAACGTTAAGATTTCATTTGCAAGGCATTTTAATAGGAAAATGTTTAATTAACAGGTAAACTATGAGTATAGTAATAGCGCTTACAATGATAGTTTGCTTTGTTCAATTATAACATAAAGAATAGACAAACTCGATAATAATAAAGTAGAAGAAAAATAGGCAAACATAGAAGCGCGTAGTATGTAAGAAAAGTCACTTGACTCAGCATTTAATTTTACTTAAAAAGGAGAGGTTAATATGAATGCTAAGCAAGTAGTTTATGTGAACGAGTTCACTAATGGTATATTGGACCCAAATCAAAGCATGAAATATGTAGTTAAGGATGGGGGGAATATTATAGCTAACACCACACCAGGTTGCTGGGGACCAATGATCACACCGGCTTTAAAAGGTGGTCACGAGGTGACTAAACCTGTTTATGTGGAGGGAGCAAAAGTCGGGGATGCTGTTGCTATTGAGATAAAATCAATTGAAGTCACTTCTTTAGCTACAGCTTCGGGAAATGATAAACCAGTGGAGGGACGTTTTAAAGGCGACCCTTTTGTTGCTGCAACATGTCCAGAATGTGGAACAATTAATCCAGAAACCGAGTTAAAAGGGATTGGCGAACAGGCGGTTCATTGTAAAAAATGCGATGCAGATATAACTCCGTTTACATTCACACATGCCTATACGATGGCATTCAATGAGCAAAACTCTGTTGGGTTAACGTTAAATAAAGAGGCTGCGGAGAAAGTGGCTAAAGATGGAAAAGCATATATGTCTACTCCTGAAAATTCCATTCAAAATCCAATTGTAGCTTTTGCTCCCCATAGCATGCCTGGGACAATTGCCAGGGTACGTCCGTTTCTAGGTCAGTTAGGAACAACCCCTGCTCGCGCATTGCCAGATTCTCATAACGCGGGTGATTTTGGGCAATTTTTAATTGATGCACCGCATGACTATGGAATTAGGAAGGAAGACTTAGCAGATCGCACGGATGGGCATATGGATATTAATCGAGTTCGTGCTGGAGCTATTGTTATTTGTCCAGTTAAAGTAGAAGGTGCAGGCGTTTACCTTGGGGATATGCATGCAATGCAAGGTGATGGAGAGATAGCAGGACATACGACAGATGTAGCGGGGATTGTAAGTCTCAAAGTGAGTGTATTAAAGGATATGAAAGTAGATGGACCAATTATTCTACCAGTCTATGAGGATCTTCCTTATTTAGCTAAGCCTTTTACAACGGTTGAACAGCAACAGGCAAGGCAATTGGCAGAAGAATGGGAGATTCAGGAGATAGTTGAAATGTACCCAATATCATTTGTTGGATCTGGCGCTGATTTAAATGAAGCCACAACTAATGGGATGGAAAGGGCAGCATCTTTTTTGGGCATTTCCGTTCCTGAAGTAATGAACCGTGCAACGATTAACGGTTCGATAGAAATTGGTCGTCATCCTGGTGTGGTAACTGTTACATTCCTTACTCCGAATAGGTATTTGCAGCAACAAGGGATACTTGAGATCGTAAAGAAACAATATCAATATGAAAATTAGCTTTTGAAAAGCTAACACCGAATAAGCAAAGAATGAAATTTGATATATCCTGTGTCGCAATAATAAAATCTGGCATGGGGTATATTTTTTTCTAAACATCTCTAAACATTTTTACCTAAGTTACGTGATTTTGGTTTATGTTGAATATGCTTCTTTACATACAAAAAATCGGGGGGAATATTTGTAACCTCTTATCACTAGCTAGTTTAAAGATTGTTTATTAATTAACTTCTTTTAGGAAATTATTTACATAAAAAATAAAATGAGTAACAAAGGGGACATAATCCTATCTTGAAAAATTATGTCCACATAAAAGGATGCTGATTTACCAAACAGCATCCTTCGAAACTGAAATAAAATGGATCTCCTAAAAAGACTCAGACAAGTGGTTATTAATTTCCTGATAAAAACAATCCAATTTGCGCCAGTAAAGCACTGCCTGCATATGTGCCTGTAAAGACAAAAATAGCTACAATCGCAACTTTCCATGACGTGTTTCGTAAATCAACGAGTCGGTTAGCGACAGAAATACCTGCAAAGGTTAGTATAGGCGTTGTAATCGATAGAAAGTCAACTGCTTGGATGGCTTGGACAAAAAAATCGGATATTAAACATAGTATAAGAGAAGTAATGGATACCCAGCCCAAAATGGGAAAATCGCGAATGATTTTCACTGGGGATTTTTGCATTATATCGGAAAAAATAATACCAAACATGGAGAAGAGCCATAATACCCCAAGACCAACAAATGTCATGGATGTAATAGGCGTAGAATCAGGGTTTTTGATTAATTTTATTTCCATCGTAAACAAAATTAATGCTACACTTAACAGAAGGATCAAACCATATTTTACATATTTGTTTAATTGTATATTCATTTGTTGTCACCTCGGACCAGTTTCTTATACATAAATGCTTGAATCGGAGCAGCCAAAAATACCATTGTGAATGTACCGAGAAAACTGGTTAGTAGTTGACTTGCAGAAGCATATGCTAGGATAGTGCTTTCCATCTCCGGAATTCGAGCTACTAATGTTGCAGAAGCCGCACTCATCATACTACCTGAACCAACACCTGATGCCATGGCTAGTGCCTCTACTCGTATCCCTAAATCAAGTAAAATCGGTGCAAACACACTGAAAAAGATAGCTCCAAATAATGTCCCAATTATATAAATGGATAGAACGCCTCTTCCTTCTTTGGATTCAAGTGTATATTTTTCGGAAATGTACGCAAGCTCTCCTTCACGGCCGATACCTAATGTAGCACCAATTGCTTCACGTCGTAAGCCTAATAAAAGTGCGATTGGCAATCCAAGGAATACGGTCCCTAAATTTCCCAGCTCTTGAATGATAAATACCCAGCCAATTTGCAGGATTTCTCTAATTTGTGGAGCGACGTCGGCACCATATCTAGCCATTAACGGCAGCATAATGAAAATGAGATATTTTCCTGCAAAATGAATATTATTATCGCTGTAGATTTTTTTCCAAATCCCTTTACGAAATACTTTAAGACCTAAAAACATGGTTAATAAAATGGCAAAAACTAACGGAAGTAATCCGATAGTAAACGAGCCTATCGGTATAGCTTGAAAGCCGATAAATTCTGAAATAGTAATAATGAATAATGCAAAAACGAGTAAGTAAAGAAAATTTTTGTTCATGTGTTGCCTCATTTCTATGATAGATTCATATTATTTTGTACAATGGAATCAATTAATTCTCGATAAGCTGTATAACTTCGTTTATATAGCTTTGCTTTATCGATATTTCCGTTCATTTGTTGAAGTACTTGCATCAAAAACCTTGGAAACACCTCGTAGATAAATGTTGGATCAACGTCAATAAAGTCATCTCCATGGATAGTTCCAGTAAAGCCGCTATAACCAATTTGAATGCATGGCATCATAAAGGAAAGATCTCCTATATCACCTGCAGCGCTAATGAAATTGTCATTCAACAGCTCATCAATTTCATTGTTCTCATGAAACGCAGTTTCGACAAATGTGGATAAATACCTGTCTTGTATAAATGGTAAGTAACCCATCTGTGTATCTATCGTTACATTTCCCTGTAAAGCTAAGGCACTTCCCTTCGCCGCATCATCTAATTTGTTAGCTGTTTCTTTTAAATAAGCAACAGACTTGGTTCGTAAATCTGTTCCTATAATGATATGGTTTGGAACGACATTTGTAGACATATCAGATTCCATAACGATTGGGTTGATCCGCACATGTTCTGATTCTTTTAACTGTTGGCGGCTTAAGCCAATCGCAGTATTAAAAAGCGTTGACATATGATAAGCATTTTTGGAGGAAAATGGATCAAATCCTGCGTGTGTTGCTTTGCCTTCAAAGGCATACTTTTTGTATAGAAAACCAGCTAAATCACAGTTAATTTCTATCGTCCGTTTAGAAAATTCTCCACCAATTGCATGTACGCAAATACCAATATCGATATCATCAAATACGCCCAATTTCATAGCCTCGGGTTTTCCACCATAATGACTGATTTGACCTTTTTTTAATAATTCGGCGCGATAATTTAAATCTAAGTATTCTTCCGCAGGCACAAATACGAACGTCAGTTTATAAGCTAATTCTTTATAGGCTTCCGTTGTAAAAAGATATTGGTACAACGCTATTGCAATACCTATCTGAGTATAGTGTCCGCAGTTATGCGCAGCCCCTGTAAGTTCATCAGCATACATATGCGTAGGTGCATAAACAGCATCTAGTTCAGCGATAAAAGCGACATGTAAATCTTTAGCTTCTTTATTTCCTAAGCTTGTGGAAAAACCGGTGATGCTAAAATCGTTAAGTTTAATGTTCGGATTTATTTGGTTTAAATAATCCATCACTTGACTTCTTGTACGCCTTTCCTTATATCCCAGTTCAGGGTGATAATAAATATCTTCAGCAATTTGTTTGATAGCTTCATATTGGCGTTTAAATTGCATTTGGAAACCTCCCGTAGCAATAATGGATAATAATTATGTCGAAAAAACACGAATTCATCTTAACATTATGTTTAACGTTCGTCAATATCGAATGATATTCAGTATTTTTTTTGTAACGTTCGACTTTAGGTGTTCGAGCGGCAATTTTATAAGAAAAAATGGAAAAATAACGAGAATAATCTTTTATGTATCCATATGTAACTGGTGTGAATCCTGCTCTTTTTTCTTGTGGGGAGAACGTCAGAAAGGTAAGTGGGAAGTAAACGACCAGGATATATTCATTGTTGGTCAACAAACCATTGGGAGATAAAGTGAAGCTTCCATTAGTGTGGGTTTCATCATTTTCCACAGCTTTACCATGTGAACGACCAATTCCACAAAAGGCTAAAGCAACGATTTATCATTGTCAAGTTTATGGGGGATTAATCTGGGTGAACTTGAGTGAATAACCGTTACCGTTAATACGTTATCTCGAATATGATATGGAAGGATATCGGACGACTATTTGTGTTCCGTATACAGTGAACGCAAATGCACCTAGAGTTATTGAAAATTTCCTTGATATTTCACATCTCATGTTCGTTTATAGTGGTTTACTAGGAGATGAAGAGCACGCAAAAGTGCAAAACTATGATGTTAACTTTATCGATGGTCGTTTCATAACGAGTAAAATTCCAATCTATCAACCTAATCCAGATGGACGCTCTGTAGGGGGGATAATGATTATGTGTATGAAATTCTTAATCCGACGACGGCTCGCTTTACGAAGCAGGTTGCAGGATCCAAAGAAGAATTTATCGTATTAGTTACAGCTGTACAAGAAGCAGATGAGCAAACAAAAGTTTTTATGCTGCTTACGCGAAATTATGATTTAGATCAACCGGATGAACCGTTTATTGAATTCCAAGATTTAATTTTTAAACACGATGTAGATGTTGTCGAAAGCCAAAAGCCTGAATTGTTGCCGTTAGACTTACAGGCTGAAATGCACTTAAAATGTGATGCTTTAACAATTGCTTATCGCCGCTGGTTAGATGAGCTTGGCATAGAAACAGGTACAACTCCGAATTATAGAAAAAAAGAGAAGCAATTCAATCATAACGAGAAAAGGTCACCCTTTTATCGTTTTTTAGAGGCATTGATAAAGTTCATTCTCAGCCTTGTATTTATTTCAAAAAATACAAGGCTGAGGCTAATAATTTCCTAATTTCAGATAAATCACCGAAGTACAAAATTGAACTACTAGATTTATTGTAAATTAAGTCAAAGTTTACAAGCAGTACAATTAAGTTGAGAACTCAAATTGAAAATTAAAATTAGCGTAAAACCTTATAATTAAAGTAGATATTTATAGTTGTAGTATGAGAAAATAGGAAGATAGCTGTGATAGGAGGGGAAGGGGTTGGAGGCTAATTTAATTGCATACATACCTTTTTTTCAACAGGCAACCACAATTAAACCACTAAACAAAGGCTTTTCATTTGATCAAAAGTATATCCTTGATGATCAATATCTTGTACGTGTTTTTTCTGATGAGCATATAGAAAAACGTAAGGAAGAGTTTCACACACTTGCAAAACTACGCTCATTGTCCAAAGCTATTCCTGAAGCGATGGAATTCAACGTAGTGAAAGAACAAGGGCTTGCTTATATGGTCCTATCTTTCATGCCGGGTGAGGATGGGGAAGCAACGTTACAGAAATTAGAAACTAAGGAGCAATATGATGCTGGTTACTCTGCTGGAGAAGAGCTCAATAAATTGCATGCTTATCCTGCACCAAATTATCAGGAATCGTGGTATGATCTAAAAAAACGTAAAAACGATAATTATTTACAACACCTATCGCTAATGAACATAGATCCGAAAATAGAAAATGCATTAGTCCACTACATAAGAGAACATGAGGACATCATGAAAAACAGACCAAATCGATTTCAGCATGATGATTTTCATCCAGCCAATTTATTAATCAATAAGGGACGATTTTCTGGAATCATAGATTTCCAAAAAATGGATTGGGGCGACCCAATTCATGATTTTCAAAAACTTGGCTTCTTTTCAAGCCGGATTAGTATTCCATTTACGAATGGTATCGTTAATGGGTACCATTGGAATATGAAGCTTGACGAAGACTTTTGGGAGTTGTACACCTTGTACAGTGCTATGCACCTCGTGTCTGCACTTGTATGGGGAAAGAAAATGGGGAATTTTGAGCAGATGTGTTCCTATTCTATGAATGTTTTAGAAGATCATGATTTTTTTACAAAGATCGTTCCAAACTGGTATAAAAAATAGAAATAAGTACTCTCATTCACTTTAGCTAATAAATAGCTCGATACTGTTTTGCCAGTAAAAATTTAGTGTTAGAATTTGGGCGATGTGGATATGCTTTTTTTGGTATTCAATAGGAAGCCGCTTTTAAAACAAGGTCTTTGCCCAATTAATCTTTTCTGGCAAGACCTTGTTCGTTTTATCACGCATGTAAGGTGCCTTATACCCCGCTTTAAAATCTTGAGTTGATACAAAAGGTCAAAGTGGGAGAAAACGGCACCTAAATGCCCGCTTCGTTTAAGGGCTTTTAGGTCATACCCACTGAGGTACTAACATTCAGTAGGAGATGGAAGAAAACTTCTACTGAATGAAGTTTCACTTTATGTGTGTACTCTCATACAGTACTGCAGTTAGGTTAACCATTAATGCTTTTATGGCTAAAGAATCTATACCATTATTACTTATTTTTCGCCACTTAGTTCAATTAAGATTTTTGCTTGTGATTTATCTGTTGACAATAATTCAAATCCTTTTTCTACAATATCATCTAATTGGATTTGCCCAGTAATAATGGATTGTGGTTTTAATTGTCCACTTGCCATTAAGTCGATAGTTTGTTGGAAAGATGTTGGTGTATATGCAATTGAAGAAGTGATTTTTACACCTTTTCCAATTAATTGTAATGGATTCCATTTAATCGCATTAGCAAAGATCGATACTACAACCATCATACCTCGTGGTGTAGTAACTTCAATTGCTTGCTCAAAAGTTACTTCAACACCAGCCACTTCAAATGCAGCATTGACACCTTCAGGAACAATATCAAAAACAGCTTTTACTGGATCTGTTTTTCCTGAATTAATCAGATGGGTTGCTCCGACTTCTTTTGCTTTTTCTAAACGAGTTTCAGACAAGTCAAGTGCGATAATTTTGCTAGCTCCAGCAGCTCTTGCAGCTAAAATAGTAAGCAATCCAATTGGACCAGCACCAAATACTGCAACGGTGTCACCAAATTGCAAACCCGCTTCTTTAACAGCTTGAACAGCCACAGCTGTAGGCTCCACTAAAGCTCCATCTTGTAGCGTTAGCGACTGTGGTAATAGATACACATTGTTTTTAGGAACATTTGCAAAAGATGCAAATCCTCCATCTCTATGCAAACCTACAAAAGAAAAACCATCATAAGGATCAAGATCTTCTGATTTGATACCATGTGTAATGGTAGGATTAACAGCTACACGGTCTCCTGGTTTAAAATTAGTTACTTTTGCCCCAACTTCTTCTACGATACCAGCAAACTCATGACCCATTGTAAGTGGGGCAATCCCGCCAGCTAGATCATCTTCTTTCTCTGTTGGGATAAATACTGGACCTTCCTGATACTCATGCAAATCACTACCACAGAGTCCAGCCCAAGCCACTTTTACCTTAACTTCGTCGTCTTTTAGAGGTTTTAGTTCTCTTTCTTCTACACGGATGTCTTTTTTTCCATACCATACTGCTGCTTTCATATTTTATGTTCCCCCCAAAAAAAATAATTATGATAAAAACTAACTCCAGCTTTCATTGTACCCTACTATTACAATATTCGACAGCTTTTTGTCTAATTTTGCAATAATGTAATGAATTGTTCACAAAGTGGATGTAAGGCAGTGTTAAGGAGTGGTTGGAGTAGCTCTTAAATGGAGGATATTGCATCTTTTATAGAATAGATGATCTGCGTATGTCAGAGGTATTCGTAGATCAAAATGGAACATGGAACAAAGACTCGAGACGCCCGTTTAGTAACGTAGTGAATGGAACGAAACAACTAAAGTTTTAGGAAACATGCCACTAAAAACAGGCGTATGCCGACGTCGGGCGGCAAGTCCGTTTTTAGTCGACCTTCCTCTTAACCACGACCAAGTAGTGACTTATCGTAGGGCAATGGAGTGAAGTAACCTAGTTGCTGGGAACTTGCGTCGGACGTAGCTATTCCGTTAAGTCCTAATCCCAAAAGTACCAGTTTTTAAGCTTTATTATTTTCTAAAAAAAGAAATGAGGTACTTAAAAAAGGAACACCTCATTTTTTTCTATCGTAAGATAGTCATCTCCTATAGTTTTATCTAATATAACATAGCTACCTCCAATGACTATGCGAGTTTCCAGCCTACAAAATGCCACTAGCATGAAGCTTCTGTTTTAGCATTGCCACTTCGTTTTCTGTTAACGGCTGCATTGGCAGTCGCACACCGCCGACAGCCACATCTAGTATATTTAAAGCGCTTTTAACAGGAGCGGGACTGGGCTGAGCAAACATTGCTTTCATAATTGGGAGTAATTTTTGATGTAGTTTTGCACTAGTAGTGATGTCTCCGCTTCTAAAATGATGTATCATGTCCCGCATTTGATTACCTACAATATGCGAAGCTACCGAAACGATCCCATCTGCTCCGATGGCAAGAGCAGGCAGTGTTAAACTGTCGTCTCCAGAATATAAGCTAAAATTATCGGGAGTGTTGTGGATAATGGTAGTCATTTGATCCAAATCACCACTAGCTTCCTTGACTGAGACGATATTCGGCAATTGGGACAGACGCATAATAGTATCTGCCTCTATATTTGTTGCTGTTCTACCAGGCACGTTATAAAGCATAATCGGTAAACTGGTTGCACTGGCAATAGTTGAGAAATGTTGAAAAATACCTTCTTGAGATGGTTTGTTATAGTATGGTGTAACAAGCATAATCGCGTCCACACCGACTGCTTCCGCTTGTTTAGTCAATTCAATAGAAGCTGTTGTATTATTGGAACCTGTTCCAGCAATTACTTTTGCTCTTCCATTAGAAATTGCAACGACACGTTTAAATAAGGTGATTTTTTCTTCATTGGAAAGTGTTGGAGACTCTCCGGTTGTACCGGCAACGACTAAGCTATCGGAACCATTTTCAATTAAATAGGTTACGAGTTTTTCCACAGCGGGAAAGTCAATATTTTCTTCCATGTCAAATGGAGTCACCATAGCAGTTACAACTTGGCCAAAATTCATTACTTCACACCCTTTGTGTACATGATAGTGTAGGTGAGAAGGCCACTAGATTTGTTCGCAAAAAAGCAGCAGCGACGGCATATCGCTGCTGCTTGAAACATTTATTAGCTTCATGCGTCAGATAGCCCTCCATATAGTCACCTATATGACAGTTCTGTACTTCTTCAATAGCAGAACCAGCTGCAGAAGCAATGAGTTTTCCACAACTTCGGCGAGGTCCCCTTTTCACTATTTTCCAAGGACCTCATTATCCTCTAATAGTGTACTCTTGAACATCGCACCTCTATCCTTGTTTCAACAGAATATTGAAACAGGAATATATTCGATTGACTGTACTATAGCAGATTTTTACTATCTATGCAAGAGCTTTAATATTCAGTTTAGATAGTTATAGTTTGCGATTGATGGTATATATGCTCGTACCTGCTATGGGTAAGCAGGTACGAGCAACCCGCAGAAAGCAAAGTATGTTTTTAAAGCGAGTTATATGCACCATCATTCCTATATAGTTTTCATTTTACTTTGGGATACTTGGAAATACAGGTGAGTCGCCTTCGAGAGCAATGAGCACTCTCAAACCGATCCATACATTACGTTAACTGCATATTGGTGAGACAAGTTGGGTCTTCTGCGAAGGTTGAAAATTCAGATTGGACCTTCTTGCCATCATGCTCAATAGTTATATCGTATTTTTTATCTCTCGGAACCCACAAATCAATGAATCCATTTGCCAGCGATTTGACCTTTTTATCTACAATTACTTTCCCGTCCTCATCTTCAATATATACATCGAATTCTTTCTCTACCATTTCTCCTTGACACCCTGTAAGACTATGGAATGTACAAGGGTGTGTTTGATCAACAAACGGAGCGATAGATACGAAAAATTCATCTTCCGGTAGCTCGTATGTTTTTTCTTTTCCATCATCTGTACTTACAATCAGTTCTTTGCCTGTAATAGAAGCAGAATCAGCTTCTTTTTTATCCGTGCTATAATCAGCTACTAATTGTTTAATATCAGTGTTGTTGCCATTTTTTTCTGCATTTTTACTTTCTGTATCATCATTACTACAAGCAACTAGCGCAAATAGTAAAATTAACATTATGAATATCATTGATTTTATTTTCATTCATTTTACCTCCTTATTAAAAAAGTATATCAAATAAAGGAGTAATGAATCAATTGGCAAATCGGTTGGATAGCTGTAAATCTATCTTGCATGTAATTAGAAGGAAAGCTTGCACTTTAATAGTACAAAATAAAATCAAGGAAATTAGTGGAAGGCTTAACTAAGTCAAACCTGAGTTGTTCCAAGCTCTAGCTCATACCTTTGTGTCAGTTAATACGCATGATTGGAAAGCCTCACTTATTTAAGATTTATTTTATAAAAGCATAACAGGAATCGTCATAAAATGGGTACGGTAATTTACTTAACTCCCTCGTATTCAATATAGTTTACTATAATTGTCCTACGTAGGACTAGCCTGTTTCACTATCAAGTCAAGCTGAAGCAAAACGAGCTCAGAAGGAGATGTAGTTTTCCCTGTTTCCGTGTTTTACTTTTTATAGATTTACGATTAGACTTTAAGTATATATCTTTTAAAAAGGAAGGTATCACCATGAAAAATAATTATGTTGGCTATGCAGGCACATACACGCGGAAAACAAGCAAGGGGATTTATCGTTTTGAATTGGACCCACAATTACAAAAATTAACTGCGGTGGAAGTTGCTGCAGAAGTAGGGAGTCCTACTTATGTAACCATAAGTGATGACAAGCGTTATTTATTCTCCATTGCGCAAGATGGAGCATCCGGTGGAGTACAAGCGTATAAAATTAGTCCTGAAACAGGAAAGTTAACGAAATTAGAGGAACAACTAGCAGAGGGGAAATCCCCTTGTCATTTGTCTTTTTATAAAGATAAGTTAGTAACTGGAAATTATCATAAAGGAGAGGTGGGGCTATACTCTTTTACAACTAAGGAAACGTTCGTAGCTGAAACGTTTATTCAACATTCCGGCAGTGGTCCACACGAACGTCAAGAAAAGTCACATGTCCACTTTGCCGGGTTTACGCCGGACTGTAACTATGTGGTCGTTTGTGATTTAGGGACGGATGAGCTGGTAACGTATCGAATCACCGGCAATCAACTTGAGCGTCACCAAACGCTAACGGTAAAACCAGGAAGTGGTCCACGCCATATTGCATTTCATCCACATGGAAAAACAGCATATTTACTTACAGAATTAAGCTCTGAAGTCATTGTTTTAGATTATCATCCGGAAACAGGAAGCTTCACTGAAAAGCAGACTATTCTAGCGAAGCCAGCGGATTTTACAGATACAAACGATGCCAGTGCTATTCATATATCTTCAGATGGAAGGTTTGTTTACACTGGAAACCGGGGGCATAATAGCATTGCTCTATTTGAGGCTGATCCTAAAACCGATAAGCTAACCTTTGTAGAGTTTACGTCTACAGGCGGGGAATGGCCGCGTGATTTCGTGTTAGACCCTAGTGAGTCATTTATTGTTGCTTCTAATCAGCACAGTGGTAATTTAGTTTTATTTGCACGTGATCAGCAGACTGGAAAGCTAACACAATTGGACTCTGTCGTAGAAGTTCCTGAAGTAGTTTGTGTGAAATTTTTAAATTAATTTTTTGATATAGCTAGTGTAACTGAAGTTTAGACCTTACCAATTAGTTTAAAACGGCAAGCTTATTATCATTAAAGATAATAAGCTTGCTTTTTGAGTTCATCCATTTAACAGCTAATTGAATTAAATAAAGCAGAGTCTTTTGGAACAGTTTGTGCAGATTTTTTTGCTTTTGGGGATTAATTCCTTATCCGTCCAATTGTTGCACAAACTTCTGTGATCAATTTGGTCTTATGTGAATAAAGATGTTTGCTTATAATTAAATTAAGACATACTACTACTTCCTTAGATGGCAGGTGGAAAATTATGAATCAGCGTAGTATGGCAGTATTAAAAATGTTAGTCGAGCAAGAAGGTTATCTTTCCAATACGCAGCTTTCGAAAGCATTTCGTATTTCGAGAAGATCGATTTACAATGACATAGGCAGGATTAATGACTGGCTTAAGGAGCGCGGCTTAGATAGTGTGAAACAAGTTAGGACAGAAGGTTTCTACTTGGATGAAAGTACAAAACAAACATTAAAGCAGACTTATATACTTGTCCAAGATCATTATTATGAATATACAAAAGAAGAACGCAGAGCGTGGACTTTCTTGCATATCGCATGTAGTTCAAAGCCTTATTTTCTTGAAGATTTACAAAATCTTTTTCAAGTAAGCAGAAATACTGTACTGGAAGATATAAAAGCGATAAAAAAAGAAATAGAGTTTGATCAATTAAAAATGTATGCCGATAGAAAGAAAGGGTACCATATCTTAGGAAGAGAAATGGATGTTAGAAAAACAATTACTCAGTACCTTTCTATCGTCACACCCACAGATAATTGGTACAGCTTGTTAGATCAGCCACATGTAAATGAAGCAGACCTGCCACAAACGTATTTGATATTCGATGTAAAAGCACTTCATCAGATTCATCATCTTCTGGCTGAATATGAGAAGCAATTTAATATTGAAATTATTGATGATGTGTTAAACAGTCTAGTACTTTGGTTTCATTGCTTTATCAAACGAATGGAGCAAGGAGCTACTGTCCAGGTGGATCCCGTCGAGAAGGAAATAATAGAAACAACGGAAATATATTTAGGAGTAAAAAGGTTATGCCAGCAGTTGTTTGTAAACATTACAAATGCAGTTGATAAAAAAGAAGAAAGCTACTACTTTGCTAAATATTTGCTTAGTGCCAAAGTGAATTATGATTTAACGCCATATAAAGAAAACAGTGTGATGCAATCATTGATTGGTGTTGTTGAAAAAATGGTTACTGATTTTCAATTGTATGCTGCCGTAGAATTCGATGAACCAGAACAAATTATGGAAAATTTACTGCTGCACTTAAAGCCTGCTTATTATCGGATTAAATATGGAATTAAACTGGAAAACACGTTACGCGACTCTGTCAAACAAACGTATCCTGAAGTGTTTCATATTACAAAACTGGTGATGAAACATTTTGAGGCACTTATTGAGCAAACGGTCGATGATAATGAGATTGCATTTATCGCCACTCATTTTGGCGGATGGCTTCGGAGAGAAGGAGTTATCCTTGAAGAAAAACCAAAGAAATTATTAATTGTTTGCACAAATGGATTAGGAACATCTAAACTTCTAGAGAGCCAATTACTAGCGCTGTTTTCCAATGTGAAAATTCATGGGGTTACTTCATTAAGAGAATATCAGCACATGGATTTAGTTGTTGATTTCATCGTTTCTACGATCCCGCTGCCTGATCGAGGAGTACCTGTCTTTGTTGTTAGTCCTGTATTAAATAATGATGAGAAAGAGCAGTTGTTGAAAAATGTAAATAGCATGTTTGGTGTAGGTACTCGAAAAGAATACTCTGTCGACTCATTGCTAGACATTGTTCAGCGGTATGCTTCTATTAAAGATGAGGAAGCTTTACGTAAAGAAATAAGAAGGTTTCTATATACTCCGGCACAAGCCATTAGCAGCTCTAAGAAAGAAAATCTGCAACAGTTATTGCCAATAAATCGTGTTCAATTACAAGAAAGTGTCTCTACATGGCAACAAGCGATTACACTCGCTGCACAACCATTGCTGGATGAAGGATATATCAAGCGGGGTTATATAGATAAAATGCTGGAAGCAATTTACGAAAATGGTCCTTACATCGTTATTTCTGATCAATTTGCTTTGCCACATGCCGGCTCGTCTGAAGATGTTTATCAAACAGGGCTTAGCATGCTTTGCTTGCAACAACCCGTTGATTTATTAGGGAAAGATGTTTCCATTATTGTTGTACTAGCCTCTGAAGACAATGAACAGCATTTAAAGGCGTTAGCACAATTAACGAAATTGTTTTCGGAAAAGAATAATAAGCAACTCGTAATGGAGGCAGATAACATTTCTATTATTTATGAATTAATTACAAAGTATTCGCAAAGCATATTAGCATAACAGATAGAAAGACAGGTGTTTGCATATTATGAAATTTT
This sequence comes from Roseburia sp. 1XD42-34, assembly GCF_009917385.1. Classification (GTDB taxonomy): domain Bacteria; phylum Bacillota; class Bacilli; order Bacillales; family Amphibacillaceae; genus Virgibacillus. The sequence goes on from NZ_QWLJ01000002.1 coordinate 165,463, forward strand.
TAGAAGAAACTATAATACAGCTCAATGTAGAAGTAAATGATGCAGAAGAAGCGATAGATGCTGCTGGTCAATTACTCCTAAAAAACCAGTTGATTCAACCATCCTATATTGAAGCAATGAAACATGCATATAAAAAAAACGGTCCTTATTTTGTTTTAGCTCCCCAAATCGCGATTCCGCATGCAAGACCGGAAGATGGAGTGAATGAAGCTGCTGTTTCGTTAGTGCAGCTAAAGGAGCCGATATCGTTTGGACATGCTATTAATGATCCAGTAAGTCTCGTATTTGGTTTAGGTGCTGCTTCCAGCGCTGAGCATTTAACATTGCTGCGTAAATTAACAACTTTATTAAATGACCCACAGAATATTGATCAGTTGTTACAAGCAACGACAATAGATGAAATTCAAAAAACAATTGGAATGGAGAGATAACAAGATGAAAGTATTAACAGTATGTGGTTTAGGACAAGGTACAAGCTTAATTTTGAAGATGAACGTTGAGCAAGCGCTTGGAGACATGGGGATACGTGCTGATGTAGAACATACGGATGTATCGACTGCTTCCAGCATGAATGCCGATTATATCATCACAAGTAATGAATTAGCAGAAAGCTTACAAGGGCATAAAGCAAAAATTGTTATTGTAAACAACTATTTTGATATGGATGAAATTAACGAAGCTGTAAAAGCCAACATTGAAGCCTCTTAAAGCAAGAGGTTTCAATACAAAATAAGGAGGAATGAGCAATGGATATTATTATTTGGATTGCTACAAACGTGTTTGGAGAAGCTGCTATTTTATTAGGTTTTATTGTTCTTTTAGGTTTGTTGCTCCAAAAGAAATCAGCTAGCCAAACGGTTAGTGGGACATTTAAAGCTATTATCGGATTTCTAATTATTAGTGCTGGCGCTGGCGTCATTGTAAACGCACTAACCGTATTCGAACCGCTTTGGAAAGAAGTGTTTAATTTATCTGCAGAGCCACTTGGTGAATTTATGGGGCAAGAGGGATTTAATGCTAAATACGGTAGTGCAGTAACGCTAGCTATGACGTTAGGATTTGTTATAAACGTCATCTTAGCTCGATTCACGAAATTAAAGTATATTTATTTAACAGGTCATATGATGTTTTGGACAACGACCATATTTGCAGGGGTAGTTGTTCAGGCAGCGGGTGATATTTCGTTTGGAAAACTCGTTATATTTTTAAGTGTATTTATGGGATTGTATTGGACCATACAACCTGCATTAACGCAACCATTTATGAGAAAAATTACTGGCAACGATAACATTGCATTAGGTCATACTTCCGCTTCGGTTGCTTTGTTGGGTGCGTTAGCTGGTAAAGTACTTGGAAACAAAGATAATGATTCAGAAAAAATAAAATTACCAAAAGGATTAGAATTTTTAAGGGATTCAAACGTTATCACTGCACTAACGATGGGATTGTTATTCTTGGTAGGTGCGATAATTATATCGTTTAAAGATACGCCAGGAGCCCAAGAACTTGTCGCTGCAGCCGGAGATAAAAATTTCATTATCTACGCTATTATTCAATCATTCACATTTGCAGCTGGTATTGCCGTCGTTTTATTAGGGGTGCGGATGTTTATTGGAGAAATGGTGCCAGCATTTAAAGGAATTGCAACAAAAATCGTACCTGGAGCAAAGCCTGCTCTAGATAGTCCTATTGTTTTCCCATATGCACCAAACGCTGTTATTTTAGGATTTTTAGGAGCTTTTGTAGGATCACTCATTTGGCTTGTTGTACTAGGAAATACAGTAGGTTACGTGTTCGTTCCAACTATGATCGTATTATTTTTCCACTCGGCGACTGCAGGCGTATTTGGAAATGCCACTGGTGGGGTTCGTGGGGCACTCTTGGCAGGGTTTATTACGTCAACTGTTGTAGCTTGGGGACAATTTATCATGGTAAAAATGCTTCTTTCCGATACGATTCCTGATACAGCGATGTGGGCAGCGGACTCGGATATGTTCCTACTCGGACCAATTGTTCGTTTCTTGTCCCAACTATTCTTTTAATTAAGAGGGATTATGATCTATAAATATAGAGGAACAGGCTTCTGTTCCTTCTTCCCTTTTGAAAGGTTTTTTTATAAAATGAAGTGCTTGGGGGATTTTGCTTTATATTATTACCATGCATGTCATTTAATTAAAGTCATTTTTAACTAGAGGAGCTGATTGATATGAGCTTTATCCGTACATTTCATGGCGATATTGAACCAAAAACACTAGGCATCACATATTCTCATGAACATATTGTTTGTCGCCCTCCCTATTGGGTGGAACAGGAAGCAGATGATCTTTTGCTTGATGATAAAGAGAAATCGAAGCAAGATGTATTAGATTTTAAACGACTTGGTGGCGAAGCGATTGTCGATGCTACAGCCATTGATTATGGCAGAGATGTAAAAGCGGTAAAAGAAATTGCTGAAGAAACAGGTATTACTATTGTTGGAACAGCTGGGTTTAATAAAAGCTTTTTATGGGCAGCAAACATTCCTGACCATTTAAAGCCAGTCATCGGTGATTATTCTACTTTTTATGAATGGATCGAGGCGAAAAGTATTAATGAATTAGCAGATTTTGTTATTCGTGAAGTAGAAGAAGGACTGGAAGGAACGAATATTCCAGGAGGTCAGGTGAAATTTGGAACCGGGTATAATCGAATTACACCTTTAGAAGAAAAAACAATTCGTGCAGTAGCTAGAGCTCACCATGAAACAAAAGCCCCCGTCCATTCCCATACAGAAGCCGGGACAATGGCACTAGAACAGATTGAAATTTTAAAGTCTGAGAATGTGCCATTAGAATACGTTAGCTTCGGGCATATGGATCGAAACCCTGACCCCTTTTACCACGAACAAGTAGCCAAAACTGGAGCACTATTGTCATTTGATGGAATATCCAAAATAAAATATGCACCAGAAAGTACACGTATTCATTGCATTTTAGAATTAGTTAAGAAAGGTTATGGAAAGCAAATTCTAGTCAGTGGTGATACCGCTAGAAAAACATACTATAAGCATTATGATTACGGTTTAGGGCTGGAAAACATATTAGGGAAATGGGTGCCACGCTTTATCGATGAAGCAAATCAAGGAGGCTTTGTTGGGGAAGAACTTGTAAAGGATTTCTTTGTAAGCAATCCCGCTAGGTGTTTTACGTTTAAATGGTAACAGGTTAGTTTCGATGTGAGAATTTTTTAACAATGTGATAGAAGGTGTGTATGGTGGAATTTCAATATGAAAATTCATATGAAGTAAAAGAAAAGATTACATCCTCAAGGATTGCGATTTTACCAGTAGGAGCAGTAGAAGCGCATGGACCTCATTTGCCCTTGGGTACTGATAATCTACTTGCAGAGCGCGTAGCCGAAAGAGTGGCAGACAAAGTAGAGGCTTTTGTTTTACCTACCTTGCCATATGGTCAAGTTTGGAGCTTACGTCATTTTCCAGGAAGTATTAATGTTTCGAATGAATCACTTATTTCTATTATCGTAGATATTGGCGAAAGCTTATACAGACAAGGCTTTCGGACATTTGCTATGGTGAACGGGCATTTGGGAAACCAGCCAGCCTTAAAGGACGCCGCACGAGTGTTATTTACATCTTGTCCTGATATGAAGGTTTTTTACTTTTTTTACCCAGGTATGAATCAGGCTGCAAAGGAAGTGCGAGAGGCAGATTCTGCACATGCCACTTACTTTCATGCTTGTGAAATTGAAACATCTTATATGCTGTATTTAGCACCGGAATTCGTAGATATGAGTAAAGCGATCAAAGACATTCCTCAGATCCCCGAAAATGCCGATGTTACCCCCACACCATGGGAAGTGTTTACAGAGTCCGCAGTGCTAGGTGATGCGACATTGGCAACGAAGGAAAAAGGCCAATATATTATTGATATTGCAATTGGTAATATGGTGGAAATGTTAACGAATAAGGAAGCAAAGTAGTACGGCAAAACGAAACCTTCCATTTTATTGAGGGGAAAATAATTTGCTGTGCTAAACCACTTTACTGGTAAGAAGGAGGAAAACCGTTTTGATTCAAGCATATTTTGAAAAAATTCAAGAACGATTAACCATTGTAGAAAAGAAGGAAACGGACGTAATGAAAAAAGCAGCCAAAAAAGTGGCGGAAGCTATTGAAGCAGACGGAGTAATTCATTTATTTGGCTGTGGTCATTCACATATTTTAACGGAAGAAGTTTATTATCGTGCTGGTGGACTTGTTCCGATTCATCCTATTCTTCACGAACCATTAATGCTTCACGAGGGTGCAGTTCGTTCTTCTACGTTAGAAAGAAAAAATGATTACGCTAAAAATTTTATTACAGAACAGGGAATTGAAGCTGGCGATGTGGTGTTTGTGATTTCTACTTCAGGACGAAATCCAGTACCGGTCGATGTAGCAAATTTTGCAAAGCAGCAAGGGGCTTATGTTATTGGAATTACTTCCATTGCATATTCATCTAGTCAGCCATCTCGTCACACTAGTGGCAAGCATTTATATGACGCAGTCGATATAGTGATTGATAACCATGCACCAGTGGGCGATGCGCTATTATCCCATGAAAAAGTAAAAGTGCCTTTCTCACCAAGTTCAACAGTCATCGGTGCAGCAATATTAAATGCTGTGTTTGCGAAAGCAATTGAAAGCATGGCAGAGCAAGGCTTTGAGCCGCCTATATTCTTAAGTGGTAATATAGAAGGTTCAGATGAGCATAATCAACGGTTGGTAGAAAAATATAGCAATCGAGTGAAATTATAGAGTGAACGCTCACTACCCGCTGCTGTAGTGAGCGTATTCAAATGTATCTATAGGTGTGCCGTTGTAAGGAGAAAGTTCCTAATCAGGGGTACAGTTAGCTTGTATTTATCCATCATCATAAGCTATAAGTACCGATGCTTCAACAATCACCGCACCCTAATACTGCGCGGATATCTCTACAGGGTTTTGGAGTTTTATTACTCTAAATCTATCTTCATTTAAAGTGAGGTGATCCATTTAATAAAAAATGTTAATTTAGCTTTGGATTTGGGCCATATTTATTTTCATTCGGTTCACTATCCAAAATTGACAAGATAATTAGAATAATTCCACCAATAACTGGAATAAGAATGATAAAATACCACCAACCTGATCTACCTGTATCATGCAATCGGCGAACAGTTACAGCTATTGCTGGTAAAATCATAGAAATATAGAATATGGAGATTAAAAATGATAATATTCCTTCGATGATACCCATTTTATCAGTTGCGTTGATTGAGTCATAGCCTGGATCATTAGCTAGTAATTCAGGATTTACTAGTGAGAGCAAAAAACCGCACACAAAAAGAATTAGTAGGAAAACCAAATTAAACATCCAAAACTCTTTTCTTCTAGCGCGTCCTCTAAAAGTAGCGTAATTTTTTAAGCATTTTATAAACCATTTCATACTTTTCTTATCCCCCTTGTTAAAAAAAGACTCCACTTATTAGTATGGAAACAGATACTAGAATAGGAAGTCTTGTGTGGAATACTAGCATGGGTTAATAAGCCAATTCCCCTTTCATATTGCGAAGTAGTTTTTTACCCATCTATGTCCATCCGAACTATGATCTTCTCCTCTGCTTGCTCCCCACAATCAAAAATTATATCATGAAATCCCATTTATTCAAATGTTTTACATATATTGTATAAGGAACGATACGATTTCGACAAAATTTTTAAAACCCATTTATCTTCCTTTATATCCTCTGCGATTTATTTCCTGTACGCTATGAACCGTTATATAAGCATCTTTATCCACTCTTTCGATGATCCGTTTTAAATGAACGATTTCTTGTTTGTTTATTACAATGTAAAGAATTTCTTTATTGGCTTTCGTATAACCTCCTTTTCCTTCTAAAACAGTAATCCCGCGCGACATGTTGTTGGTTACTTTTTCTAAAACCTCATCCGGGTGACTAGAAATAATAAGAACAGCAGTACGTTCATTTGCCCCTTCCACAATAATATCAATAGCTTTGGCACCAACGTAAACAGAGATCAAGGTATACATTGCTTTTTCCTGCCCAATGACAAATGCAGAAATCCCAATTACAGCAATATCTGTGAGTAGCATTCCTTTTCCGAAACTCCAGCCAATAAATTGATTAAGTAATCGAACAATAATGGCAGTTCCACCGGAGGTTCCGCCAGTTTTAAAAATTAGTCCTAACCCAATTCCGACAGTTAAGCCAGCAAATAAGGCAGCTAGTAGCGTATCTCCGTTTCCAGCTTTGCCAATGTTTTCTGTTATATGTAAAAAAAAGGAGGAAAATACGATAGATAAAATCGTATAAATCATGACACGTTTACTAAAATATCGGTAACCGATAGCTAGCAAAACAGCGTTAATAGCGAAGTTAACGATGCCGGTAGACCAGTCAAATAAATAGTAAGTGACAATTGATATACCAATGACACCGCCCTCTGATAGGTTGTTGGGGATCGCAAAGTAATTAATTCCAAACGCAAAAATAAAGGACCCAATAATAATCAAACTGCTTTCTTTTATCCATTTTCCCACTGTAAGCACTCCTTTCCTAACTAAATTCTACCAGTCATCATTTTAAATAAAAAGTCTAAAGATAGGTTTAAAATCTTTTTTAAGGATAAGAATCAGTAACAACTTGGACACAGAAAAAGCGTGCTTCTTTTTTCAAACTCTGAAGAACATGTTTCCTATAAAGGCGATGAAGGAAAAACTCCATAAAACAAAGCAATGATTCCTTTCCATCTTATTGCGCACAATGTAATTTATATGTGTTATACTATTCGAAAAAGTTTCCAGAGATTTGGAGATAGGTTCGATGGTTGGAAAAAATCAAAAGCATACTATATGGGGGGCGTTCAAATAAATTTTGATAACGTTCATAAATATACATGTGAAGGGAATCACTCATTTCTTTCTTATTTGTAGGAAACTCTACAAATAAGAAGCAGGACTGAAGTAGGAATAGATATATATGAATGAAGAAAGTAGATGTATTACAATTCTTATCACGTATACAAGTACTATTCAACCCCCCTTAGGAGTTGAATAAATCAGTACTGTAGAAATTCTAAGTCGGCGATAACCGCACCAAAGTGTCTGATTCTTTAGGTCATCGTTTTGGACTACTAGAGCAGTAGGGATGGTTGAAAAAAACCGCTGATGGAAGATTCACTTTATGCTATGTTTATGAAGTAAACGATTGAAAAACGAAGTGGATCTAAAACTTGAATTTCCGTTTCTATTATTCCAATCTTTTTAAGGAGCGACAATGAATGAAGAAACTTATCCAGGAAAAATATGACCAATTAAGTGAGGCACAACGGAAGGTTGCTCGTTATATGTTAAAAAACATGGAGGAAGTTGTTGTTTTATCAGCCCAGAAGATTGCTACCTTGTCTGATGTAAGTGAAGCAACTGTCCATCGTTTCGCTCAAACTTTAGGATATTCCAGTTTTATAGAATTAAAACAAGCCATCCATACAACCGTACGGAATAACCAACGAGCACTTAACAATTTGCTCACTACAACAGCTGAAAAACCAGATTCTTGGTTAGAAAAGCATTTTCTGCAGGAAGCAGATAATATTGCTTATACTAGTAAAACAGTGACGGAAAGTGATATTCAGGCTACCGCCGCAAAACTTTTGCAAGCAAAGCATATATGGATTGCTGGTTGGAGGCTAGGCCTATCTATTACGACTTATATGCGATTTGTTTTTTCATATATGTTAGGTAACTCCACCTTAATCCCACAAGGAGAGGCTGCTGAATACAGCGCCCATTTTAAAAAAGCTGATGTTCTCATCGCAAGTGTGTTTCCACGTTATGATCGTAAAACACTTCAAATAATTAAATTGGCAAAAGACAAAGGAGTACAGATTATTATTTTAACTGATTCATCATTATGTCCGGCTTGTAGATATGCAGATATCGCTTTATTTGTAAGGACAACATCAAAAGGATTTCTAGACTCTTATACAGCTGCACTTTCTGTGTGCCAGGCCATTGTAAATGAAATATCCTATCTAGGAGGTGAGCGGGTTAAAAAAAATATTAAGCAAATTGAAGCAAATTATCCAGCTTTTTTAGAGAAAAGCGAATCTTAATAGGAGGATGGAATAATGAAATTACATACGATTGGTTATTGGGGTGCGTATCCCAATATAAACGAAGCAACATCGTGCTACCTTATAGAAGACAATCAGACGAAAATATTACTGGATTGCGGCAGTGGTGCACTCTCTAAATTACAAAATGTAATCAAGTTAGAGGAATTAGATGCAGTATTGATTAGCCATACGCATACGGATCATATGGCGGATATTTACAGTTTGGAATATGCGATGCTCATTTTACATCAGCTTGGGAAAAGAAAAGAGCCGTTGGATGTGTATGTGTACACAGATAACGTTAGTGATTTATTATTTGAGTTTCCACATGTTATGCGTGTTCATCCAATTCATCTATCTGAGTCTATCAACATCGGATCGCTAAGCGTAACTTTTGCGGAAACGATACATGAAATTCCGTGTTGTGCGATGAAAATAAGTGATCCACAGGGCAGTGTACTCGTATATTCTGCTGATACAGGCTACTCAAAAAGGTTAATTGATTTCGCAAATAAAGCGGATACATTACTGATTGAGTGCAGTTTTTATGCTGAACAACAAGGGTTAACAAAAGGTCATTTGGCTAGCTATGAAGTAGCTGAAATTGCTAGTAAAGCAGCTGTGAAGAATATTATCCTTACACATTTTCCTCACTATGGGGATATTAACCAGTTGAAAGCAGAAGTGGAATCTAAAACAGATCAATCTGTTTATCTTGCGAAAGAAGGACTTACCATCACTATATAAATGGGAGGATTTTATTGTGAAAAAAGTTGGAGGCAAAGCTTTTCTGTTATTGTTCTTTGTTTCTGTATTACTCGTAGCATGTTCAGATAAAGGTGCGAATGAAGCTGGCGAACAGGCAGCTAAAGCAAATGAAAATGAAGAAAAAATGGGTGGTACCATTCGAGTTGCAATGAGTACAGAGGTAGATAATTTAGATCCTTATCAATCAGCGGCAACCGATACAATGTCGATAATGGATAACGTGTATGATGGTTTATTAGATACGAACGAAACGGGTGAATTAATACCTGCAATTGCAGAATCCTACGACATTTCCGAGAATGGTCTTGTATATACATTTAAATTAAAAGAAAATGTAACGTTTCATGACGGTACTCCATTAACTGCTGAAGATGTGAAATATTCTTACGAAAAGCTAGCTGGCCTAAGTGGAGAAGAGCCAATATCCTCACAATATGAAGTAATTGAAAAAATTGAAACCCCTTCCGATTTTGAAGTCGTCATTACATTAAAAGAAAAAAACTCTGCTTTTTTAGCTGCAACTATTCGTCCGATTTTGCCTGTGGATTACGATAACCATAGCGAAAAGCCGATTGGTGCAGGACCATTTAAATTTGCTGAATATAAAGTAGGCCAAGAGTTACGCTTAGTAAAAAACGAAGACTATTATAATGAAAAAAAAATACCAAACTTGGATGAAGTATTGTTTAAGATCATGCCTGATTCCGAATCTGCTATTCTAGCGATGCAATCTGGTGAAATAGATGTCATTCCGGGGATTTCTTCTCAGGGTAAGGAACAGCTTGGTGATACGATTGAGACTATATCGGCTCCACAAAACATGGTGCAATTAATGGCGTTAAACAATCAAGTAGAGCCGTTAAATGATATCCATGTACGGAAAGCAATTAATTTAGCCATTGATAAAGATATGATCATCGATATAGTAGCTGAAGGAGATGGAGTGAAGTTAGGATCTAATTTTAGTCCTTCGATGCAGCTTTACTATCAGGAAGGTCTTGAAGATATGTATCAAACGAATATCAATGAGGCTAAGAAATTATTAGCAGAAGCAGGATATCCAGATGGATTTGATTTAGAATTAACGGTTCCATCTGATTATCCATTTCACGTTGATACAGCTCAGGTCATTACAGAACAATTGGCTCAAGTAGGAATTCAAGTAGAAATTAAATTAATGGAGTTCAGTACATGGTTGGAAAAAGTTTATAATGAAGCGCAATACGAAAGCACCATTATTGGCTTTACTGGAAAACTAGATCCATATGAAATCCTGCGTAGGTATGTAAGTGATTATGATAATAACTTTGTACAATATGAAAATAAAGCATATGATAAACTCATTCATGATGCGTTGCTGGCTACCGATGAAGCAGAAATGGCAAACATTTATAAACAAGCGCAAACGATGTTGGCAGAGGAGGCAGCTTCTGTATTTATTATGGATCCTTACCGAACGGTTGCCATGAAGAAGGGTTTGCAAGGGTGGAAGATGTATCCGATTCAAAAGTTTAATTTAGAAGACTTATATTACACACAATAACCGTCACGTAAAGGGGATATCCACTGTGAGGTATTATCTATACAAATTTTCTATGTTTGGCATAACACTAGTTATGGTTTCCCTCATCATCTTCTTTGTCTTTCAGCTATTGCCAGGTAATCCAGCCCAAATCATTCTTGGGCTGGATGCGGATGAGCAACAAGTGCGACATTTAGAGCAAGAATTAGGACTGGATAAACCAGCAATAGAAAGGTATATTGATTGGATAGCTGGTGTATTTCAAGGCGACTTAGGGGAATCGTTACGTTATCAATTACCTGTGAGCGAAGTGCTTGCTGACCGTATCCCTGTTACAACTTCTATTGCAATCTTAGCAACGGTACTCACGGTTGTTATTGGTATCCCATTAGGAATTCTAATTGCACGGACAGACGGAAAAATAATATCCGTGTTTCTATCAATGATCACGCAATTAGGCATATCAATTCCTTCTTTCTGGTTTGGTTTTATGCTCATCTTATTGTTTTCCGTCACCTTAAATTGGGTTACATCATTTGAATACGTATCTTGGTCGGATGATTTTTTTGGTGCACTAAGGTCCCATTTTTTACCATCCCTATCCATTGCGATTTCAAATATTGCTATTGTTATTCGTTACTTAAGAAATACGATTTTAGATCAGAGGAAGATGGATTATGTACGAACAGCAACATGCAAAGGTCTATCCGAACGAGCAGTCTTATATGGACATGTGCTAAAAAATGCACTAATTCCAGTAATCACAATCATGGGATTAATTACTGCAGATACACTTGGGGGCAGTATTATTATTGAAAATGTATTTGCGCTGCCCGGGTTAGGCAGCTTACTTATTCAATCGATTACGTCCAGAGATTTTCCACTGGTGCAATCTATGGTGCTCTATATTGCTGTTATCGTATTAGTGATCAATTTTACCGTCGATCTATTATATAAACTAATCGATCCAAGAATAAGGCAGAAGGGGTGATCAGGTGATTAAAAAACACCGACTCCCATTATATATTGGGTTAACTTTTGTATCTATTGCTTTTATCATGATGCTGATTAGCTTGTTTTATACACCATATGACCCTAATGCAATTGATCCAACGAATCGACTTGCTTCTCCTTCACTGACACACTTATTTGGAACAGACAATTTTGGCAGGGATATTTTTAGTCGTGTAATGGAAGGGGCGAAGACTGCATTTTTAATTGGAACGGTTGCAGCCTCCATTGGTTTATTTTTGGGTTTTCTGTTAGGTGCTAGTGCAGGTTACTTCGGGGGCTGGATAGATGAACTAACCATGCGCTTTATTGATGCGATGTTAGCTTTTCCAGGGATATTGTTAGCGATTATGCTGATCGCCGTTTTTGAGCCTGGGATGAAGAATACGGTCATTGCGTTAGGGATTATGAGTATACCTGCCTTTGCCCGAATTATTCGTAGCAGTTTTATTCAATATAAATCCTATGATTTTGTTAAAGCTAGCATTGCAAAAGGTGGAGGTGCTATTCATATTATGATCAAACATATTCTACCAAATGCCGTCTCTCCAATATTAGTTGCAGCCAGTTTAAGTTTTTCAGGCTCCATATTGGCGGAATCTGGTTTAAGTTATTTAGGTTTAGGTGTGCAACCACCGGATCCGAGCTGGGGAAGAATGCTAAAGGAAGCGCAGCCTTATATTACTTCCGCTCCATGGTATGTTATCATTGTTGGAATGGTGATTACCATATTGGTGTTAGGATTCAATTTATTAAGCGATGGGTTACGTGATGTCCATGATAAAAAGGCATAGGGGGGAAATAGTGATGGCACCTTTATTATCGGTTCAAGCGCTCGATGTCGCCTTTCAGCTTCCTGAAGGGGAGTTTCTTGCTTTGGAAAACATTTCATTCCATATATATCCGAATGAAGTGGTCGGAATTGTAGGCGAGTCCGGTTGTGGAAAAAGTTTAACATCGCAAGCAATTATGGGGATACTCCCGGGAGTTGCCAGCATCAAACATGGTAACATCTCGTTTCAAGGTTGTTCGTTAAACGATTTATCTTCTAGAGAATGGCAGGAGTTAAGAGGAAATGAGCTAACGATGATTTTTCAAGAACCAATGACATCGCTTAATCCAGTATTGACGATTGGCAGACAAATTGCAGAAGTATTAAAAAAACATACATCGCTTTCGAAAATAGAAAGAAAGCAGCAAGTGATTAAAACAATGAACGAGGTAGGTTTACCACGAGCTGAAGCATTATGGAAAGCTTATCCTCATCAACTTTCCGGTGGAATGCGCCAACGCGTCTCTATAGCGATGGCGCTAATTAGTAGACCAAAGCTTATGATTGCGGATGAGCCTACAACTGCTTTAGATGTAACTATTCAGTCCCAAATATTAGATCTATTCCAAACAATCAAGCAAAACCACAGCACATCATTATTATTTATTTCCCATGATTTGGGCGTCATACAGGCAGTTTGTGATCAGGTAATCGTCATGTATGCAGGACGAATTGTAGAACAAGGGAAGGTAGAGAAACTGATCAGCGAACCGAAACACCCCTATACTCAGAGTCTTATTCAGTCCATCCCTGACGCTACAAAACGTGGACAACGATTATATACCATCCCCGGGACTGTCCCGCACTTGCAAGAAAGGCAGGTAGGATGTCCATTTTCAAATCGTTGCACATATAAATTAAAGCAGTGTGAAACGTCATTCCCAGACACATATGAATTTGACGACGGACATACGGTTGCTTGCCATTTATTTGCTAAAGAAGGTGACGGGAATTGAAACCACTTATAGAGGTAGAAGAAGTTAAAAAATATTACAAACAAACACATAGACAGTTGTGGGGAAAAGATTCGTTAATCAAGGCGGTTAATGGTATATCCTTTTCTTTGTATGAAGGAGAAACATTTGGATTAGTCGGAGAGAGTGGCAGCGGTAAAACGACTACTGGTCAGTTGCTTGTTCAATTATTGAAACAAACAGAAGGGAAAATCCGTTTTAAAGGAAAGGATGTTTCTAAATTTTCAGCCAAACAATTAAAAGCTTGGCGCAAAGAAGTGCAAATTGTTTTTCAAGATCCCTATTCTTCGTTAAATCCGAAAAAAACGGTACAATGGATATTGCATGAGCCGTTAGCGCTTCATAAGCTCGGAGATAAGTCATCTCGTTATAAAAAGATGCTTCAAACATTATCCGATGTTGGCTTAGATAAATCTTATCTGTCGCGTTATCCTCATGAGCTTAGTGGCGGACAGCGTCAGCGGATAGCGATTGCAGCTGCGTTGATTTTAGAGCCGCAATTTATCGTTATCGACGAAGGTGTTTCTGCGCTAGATGTTTCTGTGCAAGCCCAAATCCTAAATCTCCTAAAAGATTTACAACAACAATATCTTTTAACTTACTTCTTTATTTCCCATGACTTGAATGTGGTGCAATATTTTTGTGATCGGATTGCTGTTATGTACTTAGGAGAAATCGTTGAACTTGGAAAAACAGCGGACATAATAAAAGCACGAGAACATCCATATTCAGAAGCGCTGTTTTCTGCGCTACCAACAATAGAAAATAGCTTCGCAGTAATGCAGATACAAGGGGAGATTTCAGATGCTTCACAGTTTCTTGAAGGATGCGCTTTCCAAGCTAGATGCCCTTATGTTTATGAACTTTGCAAGCGAGAAAAGCCTGTTGTTCAGAAAATAAACGATGGACATCTTGTAGCATGTCATCGAATACAAAAACGAAAAGAGGAGGAAAGAGTACTTTCATAGTGTAGGTTGACCTGCAGGAAGTAAAAGTAGTCAAGATTTGTATCATATGTACGCTAACAAATATAGTGTAATGGGCATGTTCTTTATAGGAAGACATAGGAAGCAAGTTATCCAAAGATGATTAGTGCTTATTTTTGTACAGAGTTACAAACAAGAAATCTTATGCAGGAAATGCCTTTTATTTGTTTGAATAAAAGGGATAGGCGAAAAAACAGGAGCCTGCATTAGCCTGTTTTTTCACGCTTTTTGCTGACGAATGGAAAACGAAAATTAGAATGATAAAAATGAAATAATAAGATAACCCCTAAAATAATGAATGCATTTAGTAAGTAAAGGCTAGAAAAGCCAATAAAAGAAATAATGGCTCCCCATATAAGCGAGCCAGTTGCCATTCCGCTATCATATAATATAAAAAATGTGCTCGTAGCATGCGAGCTTCTATTATTCGGTGCTGCTTGAATGGCCATGGTTTGAAAGCTTGGTAATAATGTACCAAATCCCAAGCCAATCAAAGCTGCTGATAATAGCAACATCCAAGCTGACTCTGTGACGCTTAAAGCAAAAAGTCCAAGTGCAAAAATAAATAAACATGGGATGATAACGTACTTCGGACCTTTTAAGTCAAACGTCCTGCCAAGATAGGGTCGAGAAGCAATCATTACAACAGCGAAAACGACAAAGAAATAACCTGCCGTCGAAGCAAGTCCTAGTGAGTTACTATAAACGGATATAAAGGCCATCACACTGGAATAACTTAAGGCAATCAGGCTACAAATGAATGCAATAGGTAGGGACCGTAATTCAAGAAAATCATGAACCGTCCATTTCATTTTTGCTATGTCCTGTGATTTAGGCACTTGCTCATCCATTTGGATCATGGTCGCATTAATGATAGTCACAACCATTAATAGACCTAATACTAGAAATAGTTGCTTGAAGCTGGTGTATTGTATGAAGGTCAAACCAATAAATGGCCCAACAACAACAGCAAGATTCATCGCCATGGCAAAGTAGCCAAGCCCTGCACCACGACGTGAAGAAGGAATAATGTCTGCGGCAATCGCGCCAGTTGCTGTAGTTACAATACCAAACGCTAAACCATGCACAAAACGTACGCTTAATAATAGGATAAAGCTGTCAACAAATACATAAAGAAAAGTAATGATTACAAACAGTGTTACACTTAAGATCAGCCCTTGTTTTTTTCCTGTTTTTTGTAATAACAAGGCGGAAAATGGTCGCATAATAATGGCGGCAAGCAACATCGATGTTACAACGAGCCCACCCTCAGCCTCTGTCCCTCCCAATTCTTGGATAACAAAAATAGGCAGGGTCGTTAATAGTGTGTAAAAAGCGACAAAGATCAAAAACTGTGTCAGTGAAATACTAATAAAATCTTTCGTCCATATTTTTGCTTCATTACTCAAATGTTCATCTCTCCTGTTGAATAATATGGTGTATAAATAATAATTTTTGGTTGAAGAAAATAGGCAGTAAATATGTTTCATATATACGAGAGGTGCCTTTTTCCACATGTAACTCTATAAGACTTTCTCTACTTCCATGCAAAAAGGTTAGCGCGAGAGGGATAGCCAACTGCAAATGTCCGATTTTGTTCAGATCCTTTAGAACATATCCTGGAGGTGCTAACCAGCAGTGGAAAAAATCCATAATAACTGGTGTTTCATTATATCGGCGATTCTCTTATTCTATAGGTGCAGATTCATGATTGTTTTTAGCTTTGCAACATGATAGGGATGAAATAGTAAACCGCTTCTTACCAATTAAATTAGAAGCGGTAACATAACATGCGATTATTTTCTTAACCAGAGGGGATTGACTCACTTGATCCATTCTATCGTGTTATCAATCATTTGTAAACATGTGGAACAATCAGTAAACAATAGTGGGGATAATTTTATCCCAAATAATTTCATCATGCTCATTCCTTGACAGGAAATTAAATACGGAACCAAAGGCGCAGAGCGCCCGTTTAGCAACGTAGCGAATGGAGCGAAGCAACTAAAGTTTTAGGAACCATGGTGAGGTACGAACCAATGATGACTTATCGTAGGGCGATTCGTGAAGTCGCCTAGTTGCTGGGTGCTGGAGCCGGACGTAGCTATTCGGTTATTTCGTTATCTAAAAGTACCTCGTTTTATACTTTTTTATCTTATTAGAAAAACCGGAAGCCGATCAAAGGCTCCCGATTTTATCCATTTAACTTAAAGCTTGGCGCTTTTTACGATATGAGTGAATGAGCCAACCCCCTGAACCCAAAAGCAATAGCAGCAATCCAATAAATAAAGCATGAAACATATTTGTTGCTGTATTTGGCAAGGATGAGTCTGAATCGTTATGATTGGAGGTATTTTCAATCGTTGGTACTTCGTTGTCATTCTTATCTATATGATTATTTTCTTGATTATCTGCGGTTGGTTGTTCTATAATTGGTTTTTCTTCGTTTTTGTCATCCTCGTTCGGAACAGTGTCAGGGAACCCTTGGTCATTTTGATCCTTTCCATCTCCATTATCTCCAGTCGAAGGTCTTTCCGGAATTTCAGGTTCTTCTGGCTTTTCAGGTTCCACAACCTCACCATCAACGGTTAGGAAGCTCCAAATATCAGAGCGTGTTTCTCCACCGTATTGGTCGGAAGCTACGGCATACCAGAAGTACTCACTATTTGGATCTAACCCTTCCCAAACGACCGATGCTTTTTCACCGCTAGGCACATTTTTTACGGAACCAATTTTTTCATCCGTATATACATTTACTTCCACATAATCTGTGGCTACTTGTTTTGTTTGTGCCGACGTATTAAAGTCAAATGAGAATTCATCTTTTTCAGGATATTCTTCTGGATCATAATAGTTGTAATCGTCCAAGTATGGTGAATATGTTTTCACACCAATTTGGTTTGTATCCATATGGAAATTCAAGATACGTAAATAACCTTGTCCCCCTTCAGGGCCACCCTGATAGTCTGCTAGCATTTGATAAACAGTACGATCAGCTATTCCGTCCCCATTGTCATCTATTTCATCGATTAACGTTTGCGCGTTATGATAATGACCGGATAAGACGGCAAACACATTTTCATTTGAAACTACGACTTCTTCAAACAGTTGATCGCCAGTAGGGCTTCTGCTTCCAGTCGCTAAAAGATATTCATGTACATTAAGAATAGCTTTACGATTTGGGTGGGCCTGTAAAACATCGTTTAACCATTCTATTCCATCTTCTTCAATTCCCCAACCAAGATGAACCATAATAAAATCTATTCCATTCACAGATATTAAATCATAATGTCCACGATTATCCTTAAACGATCCCCCATAATAGGCATTATTTTTAAAGCGATCTTCGCCAAAGAATTGTCCATAGTAACTATAGTCACGGCTTTTATTGTTCACATCGTGATTTCCTGCAACTACGCCATAAGGAATATTAGCATCATCCAATGTTTGCATCGAACGGTCAGCAACATCCCACTGTTCTAAGTCATCGTACACATTTACGAGGTCACCTGAATGGAAAACATACTCAATATTTAAAATTTCTTTGTTTTCGGCAATCCATTCTGTTTGCTTTTCGTAAATATAAGGATAGCTTTCTGAATAGTATTGGGTATCTGCCATCCAAACAAAGCTAAAATTTTCTCCAACATCAGCAATTTGATCTTGAACAATCACACTGACCTTTTGATCTTGCACATATTCTGTACCTTGTACTGAACCAATAAGTTCAAATGGTTCTTTTCCAGCAATGGTGGATACGAGATCATCCCATTCACTTGTTGCATAGTTCCAAACATACATCGTTACTTTTCGACCTTCTAGGGAAGAACCATTCCAAACAATTTCTACTTCATCATCCGGACCGACCTTTTTATCAACCGTAACATCAAAACGGTGATAAGGAAATTGGTAATCCGATGTAGTATCTATTGTTTTACCATCAACTGCTTGCAATTGTTTAAGTTGGGCATCTGTTAGCCTTTCTTCGCCATCGGGAAGATAGCTTTTTGGTGGCTCCGTGTCTGTCGCGTTTTGGGAAATTACCATGTTAGTATCTTCTGCCGTATATTGATAAGATTGATAAAAATCAACATCCATGACATCATTGGTTGGATCTTTTACGGTAACAGAAAGATTTGCACTTGTGTTTTCAGAATCAGAACCTAGCCAATCTGGTAATAACGGGTGCTCTTCCACTACATAAAACGTGATTTTCTTTTCTGCAATATTATTTGCATCATCCGTAGCTTGATAGATGATTTCATGTTTTCCAGGATCTAAAAGGGAGGAAGAAGTGTTATAAGGTAAAGATATATATTCTCCATCCAATTGTGCAGTTACAGACTGAACCCCACTCGTTGCATCATCCACCTCTGCATCAATGGTAAAATCCCCCTTGTATGTTTCACCGTCCTTTATAGAGGGATTTATGATCGGAGCGGTGTTATCTGTAACAACTTGTTTTGTTATTTCGTCATCACCTAATATTGTTTTTATTTCATGTTCTCCATCTTGGACTGTAGTTGTATTAAACACATAGGCAGTGGAAGCAAATGTTGCTTGATCCAAAGTGAACGTGAAATCGTAAACAGGTTTCTTACCCACACTATCCCCAATGGAGTAATCTTGATCTGGATCACTGTAAGCTGGGTCATAAATCGTTGTCCCGTCTGATAGAACTAAACGAATATTTTTAATTGTAAAATCATCACGGTTTTCTTTGGACGTTTCATCAAACGGTCCAACTTTGTTACCTGCTCGAATGGAGATTGTGTTTTCCCCTTGCTTTAATTTATCAGCAGAAACAGGTACAGTTAAAGTGGTGAACTTTGTATGTGTATCATCGAAGACGTGAAGAATTTTATCTCCCATGGTGACACCATTTTTAAAGTAAATATTTGTTTCTTTTACATCAAATGCAAAATAAGCATCTGCTTCTATAGCTTTAAAGGTGTTTTTTACTTCCTGTTGATCAATGAATAGGATCGGTTCATCTTTTGCTTCATCAGCTGTTGCTTTAATCACTTTTTCTCCAGAAAGAAGTTCTTTATCTTGGACGTTCAAGCGTAGTCCTTCTTGCATAGAAGGGTTATTAATATCCATTGTATTCGTAGCAGAAGTTGATTTATTTCCTCCATCACTAGCTACGAAATAGTACTCTAATGTCTTTTTACCGATTAACTCAGGCTCATAAACGATGTGCTCATAGCGGTTATTTGGTTGTGTTTCCAAGTTAACTTTTCTAAACTCTCCATTATCTGTACGATAGTGAATAGATACGGATTTAACATCCACATTATCGGTAATCGCTGCTGATAGTGTAACTGGTTGTTCAGAAGTAATCGCCTCTTTTTCAGTTGTAGTTTCAATCACAGGTTTTTCGGTATCTTTTGGCAGCATCACTTTCTCACTAGGTATTTGTTCGGTTAAAACAGAACCAGGTGTAGCATCCCATTCTCCTGCACTTAATTTTGTTGTGTGCAAACCGCCATCTGTAGGATAACGGTAGACCATCCCTTTATCTGCTGTTGTATCATCGACACCAAGTTCATCGTTATAACTTGAATATGAAAGCTCTTTACCCGCTTTAGTAGCAACAACTAATGTACGATGACTGCTATTTGCCATGCCATTATTATACATTTTAAACAGGTTTTTACCTTCTGTTAAATGTGTACCGTAGTTACTATTGAAATCAGCTGCTGATTTTTCGGTATTTCCGTGATTAATAATCCAAAATACGACAGTTTCACCAGATGGAATAATAACTTGCTCCTCTTCTTTCGGACCCCAAAGTAAATCATTTCCTGCTCCCGTGTTTGGATATCGGTAACGGATTAAATAGTCCTTAAAGTTAATTGCTTCCGTTGTATTGTTATATACTTCTATAAACTCGTAGGCATCGGCCCCATTACTATTTGTCGTGTCTGGGGTTGCTTCCGTAATAATTAGTGGTGGCACTTGCTGATAGTCTATTTCTTCTGTTGGTAGTTGATAAGACTTTGTCTCTGTTTGTGTTTCTCCAGCCTCGTTGGAAGCAGCAAAATAATACGTTATATTTTCACTCCATATTTCTTCCC
This sequence comes from Roseburia sp. 1XD42-34, assembly GCF_009917385.1. Lineage (GTDB taxonomy): Bacteria > Bacillota > Bacilli > Bacillales > Amphibacillaceae > Virgibacillus. The sequence continues at coordinate 185,794 of NZ_QWLJ01000002.1, forward strand.
GCGGTATCTTCACTGAATATGTTGTTGATTCATCTTTGGAAGCTTCTAATTGCCATGTTTGATATTCCGTTTTGTCGCTTTGTAAAATGGAAAGCGTGGCTCCTAACAATGGTTGCTTTGATGATATGTTAACCTTAATCGTAAGGGCTTCGTCATTAAGCGTAAATTTAGGTTCATCAATACTAGGTTTTTCTCCGGTTTCCTCAATGATGACAGGTTGTTTTGGAACTTGACCAGGCACAATTGTTAATGGCGTAATAGTTTCACCGCTACCAGTTTTTTTCATGCTGGAACCTTGTTTTGGATAACGATAAACAAGGCCTTGATCAGGTTGTGTGTCATCTTGTTTTGTATCATTGTACGTTGCTGAAACCATTTCATTATTGAATTTATCAGCAACGATTAATGTACGTGCTCCGCTGTTAGACATACCATCACTTTGAATTTCTGCTACATGACTTTCCGACAAGCTTAGACCGTAGTGAGCGTTGAAATCTGCCACTGTTTTATCTTGATTACCTTCATTTTTTATCCAAACAATGAAGCTCTCCTGTGACTTGATTTCGTTATCTTCGGTAATCTCCCATATTTGATCAGATTTTCCATCTGGGTAGCGATAGATTAATTGATAATCATTCATATGAATAGCTTTATTTGTATTGTTATAAATTTCAATAAATTCAAAGCCATCTTGTTTATTTATATTCGATGTATCTGGAGTGACTTCGGTAATTAATATAGGGGGCACGGTTTGTGTATCTATTTTCTCTGTTTGTTCTACGTTCACATGTATGAATTCTTTTTCTGGATAGGTTATTTCTGTATCATCTATCGTTTTGCCAACGATTTGATAGAAAAAGTTTGGTGACCAAAGCATTTCTTTAGGCACAGTAACTGAAAAGGTGTTTGATCCTTCAGCTTTAGTAAATGGCAATTCTTTGATGTTCATTTGTTGTCCTGTTTGGAATTGGAGTGAAAGCTGTGTTACGTCATCGGAAGCAGTTGCTTTGATAGTAAGGTCTTCTGTATTTATTGCTTGCTTTGTCGGAGCATGTTGAATAAGGCTTTCATTGCTAGCCAACTCCGTTTGTTTCTTTTCCTCTGGTTTCGACTCATTTAACGGTTGTTTATTTTGCTGGTTTGTAGGTGAATCTTCTGCTGATTCATTTTCTTGATTACTTTCTGTCTGGTTTTCTTCAACCTCCATGCGTTCAGTAGGAACTTGTCCTACTAGAATTTCACCTGGAGTAGCTTTTGTCGTAAAACCACCATTGACCCATGTTTTTTGATTTGTGTAATAAAAAATCTGTCCTGTTGCCTTTTCAGCCACAGTGATGTTTCCTTCCGTCACTATATCGTTTTTGCTGTTATCTCGTAAGGAGATCTTTTGATCTGTGATGGGAAATGGGACTGCGCTTACTGCTGTTATATGTTCATTACTTAAGTTGGTCCCATAATATCGATTAAAAGTTTCAATTTTCTGATCATCATTTGCAAACCAAATAATATGGCTTTTTCCTGATGGAATGTTTTTTGATTGCTCAAAGGAGACTTTTTCTTCCCCTAGAAAAAGAGCATAGCTTTGCAAGTTAATAGGTAATGTTGTATGGTTATAGATTTCAATAAATGGCTGCTTTCCAAATGTCGCCTCTGTGATCATTAGCTTTGGGAGTGCTGCAACGTTATGACTACTTTGCGCTTGGACAGGTACCGTATACGTATCTGTTTTTACTTGCTCTCTATCTGTTGTTGCTTCAAACCAGTACGTTACATTTTCAGCCCAAAGTGCTGCAGCTGGAACGGTTGCCATGAATTCTCCATTATTCCCTTTCCTCATTTCCACTTTTACCGGCTTTGAAACATTGGTTGTTTGATAAAACAGAGTTGCTTTCTCTGCATGAGGTATGGTTGCTACTAATTGGTGATTTTCCATATAGGCAATAGCTTTCGGTGGTTCATGTTGAATCGTTAGCGGTTCTTTACTAGCTTCTTCGGACCTGTCTAGAGCGTTTTTCCCTTCTTTCGATAATTGTTTTGCTTGATTCTGTTCTTCTGTCGCCACTTCCATTTTCGGTGTGGAAACAGTAGCATAAGCAATGGTTGTTGATTGCAAAAAGTTAGTGATTACAATCACAATAGCAATTAATGCGGCAAATATTGCACGGACGTTGCTTTTTGTCATTCATTACCCTCCCTATGTACGTATATGTACAAGTATACTGGAGGGACTGTAAATAATTGGTTAAAGGATTGTAAAGAATTATAAATGAAAGTGGGATAAAAGAAATTTAAATCATATATAGTCTACAAAAAATGCGGCTATCGTTTTTAGAAGAAGGTAGCTGTTATATTTTGTTTCAAGATAAGAAAGTATAAAATGAGGTGCTTGGGGATAACAGAGTAATCAATTAGTCACATCCTGCGCATGAGCCCATCAACGATGCGACTTCACGAATCGCCCTACGGATAAGTCACCATCGGTTCATGCCTCACCGTGGTTCCTTTATTCCTTTATCTCAGTTGCTGCGTTGCTAACCGGGCGTCCCACGCCTTTGTTTCACTATAGGAAAGTATAAGATTTTTTTGGTTTATAGTATAAGGAAAACAAAGGCTTCCGCCATAAGACTTGGCGACAAGCCAAGTTTTTCTAAAAAGTTGAACGTATGTTTTTTAAAATCTAGTAATAAATTACTTTTAATAACTGCTTCTAGTGTATTATAAAGCTAGTAAAATAAGCATATATTGTTCACTAGTGAACATGTTATCATAGAAAAAACATCATTAATTGTGTTGAAATAGCGACAAAAATAAGTGAAAAGGGATAGGCGGCAGCGTAGGCAATAATGGCATCATCTGAGTCGACTAGTTGGTTTAATGCACCTAAAGCCGGTGTGCTTGTCCTGCCTCCACAAAGTGATCCAAGTGAATGCACAATGCTAAGCTTAAACAGTTTTTTCGCTGCTACATATCCGAAAAAGAGTGGAACAAGTGTGATGATTGTTCCTCCAACTACAAGTTTAATGCCTTCTGTTTGTATTACATTTACGAGACCATCTCCCGCTGTTGTACCTGCACCCGCTAGAAATAGTACTAGACCTAATTCACGAATAACATGATTTGCAGGAGCGTAATAGCGTACATGAATCGGACCGATATTACCAAAATGACCAATAATCAAGGCGACAAAGAGAGGACCACCAGCTATTCCAAGTTTGATGGTTCCTAATCCTGGAATATAAATGGGGAGCATACCAACTATGATTCCTAATAATAGCGTTATACTCATCGAGAAAATATGAACATTGGTAACTGTCATGTTTTTTCGTGAGAACAGTTTTTCTACCTGGTTTAATCGATCTTCTGTGCTAACGATTGTTAATACGTCACCACGAAGTAAGCGCATATTAGGATGTTGATTTAGTTCCAGTCCTTCTCGCTCTATTCGGGTCACTGTCGCTCCATATTTTCTTCGGAGCTTCAGCTCTTTAATGCTTTTTCCAATGATTGTATCGTCTTCTACGGTTACTTTCTTGAATTGGATATTATCTGGGTTTTTAAGCTGGGTATTCACTTGCTGACCAACGTAATTGCCAAATAATTTCAGTTCTTTTTCTTCACCAACCGTAACTAGACTATCCCCGATTAATACAGGAGTATCACTTAGTGCAATCATTGTATGCCCATTACGAATAATTCTGCTAATCACAACATCCTTTTTACTTACTGCAAGTTCCTTTAAGGTTCTTTTATGGAGGTTCGGGTTTGTAACTTTAAAAGACATCACTTCAGGAGAATGTTCATTTTTAATTGGATTATTCGTCTCCTCCAAATCTTTCATTAGGTCTACTTTACTAAAACGAGGCAAAAGTTGAACAAATAATATAATAGCCAGTACGCCGAAAGGGTAGCCGATTCCGTAACCGACGGAGGTTATAGGATCGTTGGTTGCCTGTAATGCAGCAGCTAAACCAGGTGTACTTGTTAATGCGCCAGTCATCAATCCAACGCTTAATGGTGCTGAAAGATCATAAAAATTTGCAACAATAACAGTGGTTACTACAGCACTGGTGACTATAAATAAAGAAATACCACAGAATACGATGCCGTTAGACCGGATCATTCGGAAAAATCGCGGCCCAGCTTGCAAGCCAATTGCAACAATAAATAAGCTTAATCCTAAATTTTGAATGATTGGTGATACTTGGTACCCAAAATGCCCAAAAACCATAGCAACAAGTAATACTCCAGCAGATCCGAAGCTTACTCCCTTTAATTTAATTTGGCCAAGGAAGGAGCCAATAAGTAAAATAGCAAAAACTAAAATAAGTTGTTCATTGAGTAGATCATGTAGTAAAGATTCCATTTTTCTCTCCTCTTTCATTCATACACTCTATTTTACTACAATCACCTATAAAATCTCCCTTTCCCTCTGATTGTTCAATAATTTTTCAAGCTTCCGTGAACAAGTGAGTATGGAAACCGCTTCATATATCCTTATGTTGGTTTTTGTTGCAAAAATTTGGATTTAAGACACGATATCTTAATAAACAAGGAAAACTTTTGTGTAATAGCATATAATATTTGCAATTTTTTGCTACTTCATGAAGCTAAACTACGAAAATAGAAGTGAAGGTATTCAATTGGAGGGATGAATCATGGAGGATAAAAAATATAATGCTCACATAACATTTGAAGAAACTGTAAAGCAAAATGAACGGAGAATTTATTACCAGTTGCATAAATTAAATATTCGCGATCCACATCGAGAATTTTATCAGGAAGGTTTAGTAGCTATGTGGAATGCTTATGAAACATATCAACCAGATAAGGGACCAATGGCGACCTATTTTAATTATACCATTCGCAATCGATTGATAGATTTAATTCGTAAAAAGGGAAAGGAACAGGAACGATTAAATGCTTATATAGCAATACAAAAAAACATACGGACAAGTGGAAACTATTATAAGACTGGCAGCCAGAGGCAATTTGTCCAACCTCTAACAGGAGAGGAAATGGACATAGAGCCCATTATCGAACAAGCCCAACAGTTATTAAGCAGAAATCAATTAAAATGGTTTCAGCAATTTTTATTGCAAGAACGCTCTATTAAATCGATTTCTGAACAAGAAGGAGTTTCCGAGGATGCAGTAAAAAGTTGGGGAAGGGAGGCAAGAAAAAAATTACGAGCAGAAAAGGATCACAGCATAAAAAAAAGTGCCTATATTGGGGATCATTTCAAGTAAAATAGGCTTCGTTTATTATGTGTGTAGCCGGCGGTAATACCTGTCGTTCCATTTTACGAGGTGGGACTTATAAGGAGAAGTGTAACACACAAGCCAATTAGTAGGTAGAGGGAAATAAAAAACTTTCCGGGTTGAAAATATTATTTTAACTCGCACGTAAGATGTCTTATGTCACTACTTCAAACGGGCATTCATACGTGAGTCTAAACGGGGAAAATGGCAGCTCAATGACCGATCCGCTCAAGGGCTTTTAGTTATACTCTTGTAGTGCTAGCATTCAGTAGGAGAGAAAAAACTCCTACTGAATGAAGTTTCCCTTTAGGATACTTGGTATACCTCTCGAACTGCTTCTAATAAAATATGAACACCATTCATAAGCGCTTCTTGATTAAACGTCATCTGTGGATGGTGTAATCCTGGAGTTAAATCACAGCCAAGTCCTAACATGGTTGCTTTTAATTCGGGCTTCTTAATGGTATAGAAATGAAAATCATCTCCGCCGGGAGTAACTAACGGGGGCGCGACAGCTTGTTTACCCAATACATTGGTAATTGCTGTTTCCATTATAGCAATCGCTTCCTTATTTGTTTTGGCTGCAGCGATGCCATGATTTTCTATAATTTCTATGTCAATAGGGTAAAGGCTTTGCAGAGACTCAAAAATTGCTATTACTTGTTTATCAAGATCAACCATTGCTTCATTCGTCTGTGCCCGCATATCAATTGCAAAGGAAGCATTCCCAGGAATAATATTCGTGCTTTTGCCACCAGCTTGAAAATTAGTCATTTTTACAGAATGAGGAATGGTTGGATCTAAATGTATCTTGTTTAGCATTTGTACGATCTGCGCGCCTACTTCAATCGCATTCGTAGTTAAATGTGGTCTAGCTCCGTGTGCGTCTACGCCTTTAATTATAGCCTGATACGTTTTAGCAGCTCCGTGGACAATGACTGGCGCTGCATGGTGCATAGCTGTTTCTTGCTTAGGACGCAAGTGAACGCCAAATAAATAATCGACATCTTCTACAACGCCTTTTTCCACCATTTTTAACGCACCGGTGCCTTTCTCTTCAGCAGGTTGAAAAATAAACTTAATTGCAATGCTTTCATGTAAAGCAGAGTGCTTTTTTAATTCCCACAATACACCTAACACTATGGCCATATGTGCATCATGCCCACAAGAATGGTTTGCTTGAAACGTACCGTTCACTTCCTGCCAAAGCGCGTCCATATCTGCTCGAATGGCTACAACTGGCAGTTCTTTTTCAAAGTTGCCAAATCGACCAATAACACCAGTATGATCTGAAAACGTCGAGACTTCACAGCCATTTTTTTTTAGGATATTTGCAATATACCTCGTAGTTTCAGTTTCCTCCCAGCTAATTTCTGCATGTGTATGCAAGTAATGAAAAGTTTGTTTAACTTTTTGTTCTATGTCAGTCATATCGACTATCTCCTTTCATAGTATTGAAATAAATGATGGATAGAATTTTACGTTTATCTCGTATATAAGGTGCTGTAAGCCTCTTACTTTAGAATTGGATCCATCTTACTGCAAGTCGTCTAAGTGGGAGATAATCGCACCTAAATACTCGATTTATTCAGAGACCTTTAAGTATGCCATTACGGTATTAACAATCAGTAGGGGCGAATGAAAATCATCGCTGATTGAAGGTTCACTTTATTCATTTTTTGAAGTATTAGCTTTATTAAGTGTTGAAATAAATTATATCCTTTATTATAATACAATGCAAGTTGAAAAAATTATGAAAATTAGGAGGGTACTATGGAAAATACATCAGGATTCAAACAAAAAGAGAAAAAAAAGTTTGGTTTGCCAGACGCTTATGTTATTTTATTTGCTATTTTAGTACTAGCAGCCGTAGCTACGTATATCATCCCAGCAGGGGAGTTTGAGAGAGAGACAGTTAATAAAGTTACAACGGTTGTACCTAATAGTTACCAACAAACAGAGCAGCAACCGTCAGCATTTATTGATCTGTTTACTGCCATACAGCAAGGAATGATTGATTCAGCTGGGCTTATCTTTTTAGTGCTGATAATTGGTGGCGCCTTTGGAGTTATTGAATACACAGGAGCCATTGATGCTTTAATTATGAAGACAATTAACAAAACAAAAAACAAGGAATATTTACTGATTATTCTTGTTAGTACGTTATTTTCGATATTTGGCGCCTTAGGTATTATTGTAAATGCAGTTATTGCATTTATACCAATTGGAATTATCCTTGCGCGTTCTATGAAACTAGATGCCATTGTTGGGATATCCATTATTTACTTAGGAGCCTATGCAGGATTTAACACTGCATTTCTTGATCCCTTAACGACTGGTATGGCACAAGAAATAGCTCAAGTTCCTTTGTTTTCTGGTATTAAATTGCGAGTTTTAATTTATTTAACTGTACTTGTTTCAACGATTGGCTATATTTTGTGGTACGCTAATCGGATTAAAAAAAATCCGTTGAAGAGTGTTTTAGGAGACAATCCATTTCCAAAATCAGGGGAAAAGGATGTTGCAAGTGCTCCCACGCAGTTAACCATAGTTCATAAACTTGTATTGGCATGGCTTGGTATTGGAATAGCAATCTATGTTTTTGGTGTTTTCCAGTATGACTGGTCGTTAAACCAAATGGCCGCTATGTTTATCGTTATTGCTATTGGAACAGCGGTAATTGCTCGAATTCTTCCGAATGAACTGGTGACACAATTCTTTAACGGATGCAGAGGGTTAGTTTATGGAGCATTAATAATAGGTATGGCTCGTTCCATTGTTGTCGTTTTGGAAAACGGCCAAATTTTGGATACGATTGTTCAAGGAATGGCTACTGTTATGGATCCGTTCACAAGTGTCTTGGGTGCAAATATGATGTTTTTAGCTAATTTTCTGTTTAATATAATTGTTTCCTCTGGGAGTGGACAAGCAGTAATCGTCATGCCAATTATGACGCCTTTAGCTGATATGATGGAAATACCAAGGCAGGTAGCGGTTCAAGCATATAAGCTAGGAGATGGATTTTCCAATGTGATTACTCCTATTTCCGGAATCCTAATGGCAACTTTGGCGATAGCTGGTGTTTCCTGGGTGAAGTGGATAAAATTTATTATGCCCCTTGTAATTATTTGGTTTTTAATTGGTGTCATTTATTTAACAGTAGCGGTATGGATTGGTTGGGGTCCTGTGTAAGGCGTGCTTTATAAAGAGGACGAATTTGTGTCTAGTATAAAGCAGAAAGAGGAAATTAAATAGGTTTACTGTAAATGGTCTAAAAAGCCATGAAGGGAAGATACATGGTAACATAGAAACTAAGTCACCATAATTAGACGTTTATCTATCATGGTTACATGAGATTGCTAAACCAGAGTTATTAAAGCTTAATAATGGATAAGGGAGTAGATAGATGATGAAGATTAGCGAAATTAAATTGTATCACATGCAAATGAGAATGAAACATCCATTTACAACTAGTTTTGGAACAGAACAGGATCGTGATTTTTTACTAGTTGAAGTGAAGGATTCCAGTGGTCTTTCTGGCTGGGGGGAAGGGGTAGCTTCTGAACGCCCGCTTTATAGTGAAGAATTTACTCAGCAAAGTTGGTCCATGCTAGAACAATTTCTAATTCCTGAGGCGTTGAAACAAGAAATAAGTCATCCAGATGACCTTCAGGAACTGTATAAACCGTATAAGCGAAATTATATGGCTAAATCAGCTCTAGAAGGTGCTGTATGGGATTTATATGCAAAGCAACAGGGCAAATCTTTATCTACCATGCTAGGGGGAACAAAAAAACATATTGAAGTAGGTATTAGTCTAGGAATAGAGGATAGTTATGAAAAGTTGCTAGAGAATATTCAAGGAAAAGTGGATGAAGGCTATAAACGAATTAAAATTAAAATTAAACCAGGTAAGGACGTTGACGTTGTTCGAGAAGTACGAAAACATTTTCCTGAAATACCATTAATGGTAGATGCAAACTCTGCTTATACGCTCGCAGATATTGGAACATTAAAAGCATTGGATGAGTTTAAGTTAATGATGATTGAACAACCGCTTGCAGCTGGTGACATTATCGACCATGCAAAATTACAAAAGGAAATTAAAACACCTGTGTGTTTAGATGAAAGCATTCATTCTTATGAAGACGCTCGTCAAGCGATTGCATTAGGAAGTTGTAAAATTATTAATTTGAAGATCGGTCGTGTAGGAGGACTGACAGAGTCAAAACGGATTCATGATTTATGTGAACAAGCTAGTATTCCATTATGGTGTGGAGGGATGCTGGAATCTGGAGTAGGACGTGCGCATAATATTGCCATCGCTTCGCTTGCTAATTTTACATTGCCTGGAGATACGGCTTCCTCATCCAGATATTGGGACAAGGATATCATTGTACCTGAAGTAGTTGCGGAAAATGGCATCCTAACTGTGAATGATCGCCCAGGAATTGGTTATGACGTATTGGTAGATGAAGTAGAAAAACATGCCATAACTAGGAAAGTGTTTAAAAAATAAACTAGTTTAGGGATAAGAGGTATTCCTTGAACTGATTACACATCATTTACATTTATCCTGCATATAAGGAATTGTCTCTCTCTTACCATATAATGATGAAATGTCAAATTCGTTTAAAATAACATTCAAGGAGAAAAAACCTCCTTGAATGTTAGTTTCACTTTATCCTTTTAAGAATGTTGCATTTTTTACATGAGAAATGAAGCTTTGTGTTAAAACAGCAAATACGGTGATTACTTGTGTAATGATGAACTTAGTGTCAGCGATGTTACTGATAAAATTATTGATGTAGATTGGCTGTATACTTTTTGTTTGACATCGGCTGTTGTTAACCACCAAGTTCATAAATGAAAATGTTAATAGAAAATCAAAACGAATTGAGCTGCAATGGTTCCAAAAATAAGGGAAAACGGATAAGCAGCAGCATAGGCAATTGCCGGGTCTTCTGCATCTATTAGAAGATTAAGAGCTCCTAATCCTGGGGTGCAGGTTCTACCGCCACACAATGTACCTAGAGAATACACAACCCCAAATTTAAAGAATTTTCTAGCTACAATATAACCACTAAAAATCGTTACCATTGTTATAATCGTACCACTAATAACTAATTCTAGTCCCTGATCTCGAATGACTTCTACTAACCCTTGTCCAGCTGTCGTCCCTGCACCAGCTAAAAATAACACAAGCCCTAATTCGCTGATAACATGAATTGCTGGACCATAGTATCGTACATGAATCGGTCCAAGTTTGCCAAAATGACCAATAATTAAAGCTACGATTAAGGGCCCGCCTGCTAAACCAAGTTGCATCGTACCAAGTCCAGGAATAGGGATTGGTATCATTCCGACCAAGATGCCTACTAATAGTGTAATACTTATGGATAAGATGTGAATATTAGTTACAGATAGTTTTTTTCGTGAAAAGCATTTTTCTATTTCATCCAGTCGATCTTCACTACTTACCATCGTTAAAACGTCTCCACGAAGCAAAGGCGTATTTGGATTTTGATTAAGCTCAATTCCATCTCGTTGAATTCTTGTTACAGTTGCTCCATATTTTCTTCTGAGTTTAAGTTCTTTAATGCTTTTGCCAACTAAGTCCTCATCTTCAACTGTGATTTTTCGTAATTGTATATTATCAGGATTGTCCATTGTTGCATCTACAGGTTCACCGACAAATTCTCCAAAAGATCTTAATTCATGATCTTCACCGACTGTAACTAGGAAATCACCTAATAAAATGGTTGTGTCGTGAAGGGCGATTATCGTATGATCACCGCGAATGACTCGACTAATGACAACAGATTTACGACTAAAGTCAAGCTCTCGCAATGTTTTTTTATGCAGTTTTGGATTAGTTACTTTAAATGTCATTACTTCTGGTGAATGTTCCGTCTTGATAGGATTGTTTGTTTTTTCTAAATCTTGCTTAAGGTTTATTTTGCCTACACGAGGTAATAGTTGCACAAATAATATAATGGCAAGCACCCCAAACGGATAGGCTATCCCATAGCCAACCGAGGCAATAGGATCATTTGTTGCTTGAAGAGCTGCCGCTAATCCTGATGTATTCGTCAAAGCACCTGTCATTAATCCAATCGCTAGCGGCGTGGAAAGGTCAAATGCTTTTGCAACGGCTACAGAGGATAGGACTGCACTGATGACAATAAATAAAGAAATAAGGCAAAAAACAATTCCATTAGAACGCATCATCCGGAAAAAACGTGGTCCGGCTTGTAGTCCAACAGCAACAATAAATAAGCTAAGACCTAAATTTTGAATCGCTGTCGATACTTGATAGCCATAATGACCAAAAATCATCGCAATAACTAAAACACCCGCTGATCCTAAGCCGATTCCTTTAAATTTTAATTGCCCTAAACATGATCCAAGAAACAAAATAACAAAAACTAAAATAAGCTGCTCATTAAGTAAATCATGCAGTAAATCGTCCATTCTAATCTCCTTCATTCATACTTCCAAATCTATATTACTACAACTGGATAGAAAAAACGAAGGAAGTGATAAACGTCAATGTTTTTTCAAGTTTAGACGTAAGTTAAACTATTTTACTAGCTGAAGTCAAATAAAGCAAAACTTCACTCCGTTCATCCAACCGTGAACAAGTTTGCTTATAAACTAAAATGTTTATACATGAAAAAATGTTGGAAGTTTGTCACACACGAAGAATAATGGTCTGATAAACTATGGAGAAAGCTCAAGCATCGGAGGATAAATATATGAATTACGATCAAGAACAATTATGGAAAGAAGCAGTACAGTTTTTGCAATTGTATCACCGTGAACTTGAATTAGAAGATCAGCTAGAAGCAAGATTGCAAATAGTACAGTGTGAAATAGAAAAAACAGGTACATATGAACATACATATGAAGAATTAGCATATGGAGCAAAAGTAGCTTGGCGTAACTCTAATCGGTGTATTGGTAGGTTGTTTTGGGAGCGAATGGAAGTTATAGATGCTCGTTTAGTCACTAACAGTGAAGAAGTCTTTGCCCGACTAATTGAGCATATTCGTTATGCAGGTAATGACGGGAAAATTAAACCATTAATTACCATTTTTGCTCCAGTTAAAGATAGTTATCAACCTGTTAAAATATGGAACCATCAACTGATGCGTTATGCTGGATATGAAACAGAGTATGGTATTGTAGGAGATCCTGCCTCCGTAACATTTACAAAGCAGTGCCAAGAACTAGGATGGAGAGGGGAAGGGACCGCTTTTGATCTATTACCATTAGTGATTCAAGTCAATCATGGTAAGCCTGAATGGATAGAGATACCCAATAACATTGTAATAGAAGTTCCGATTAACCATCCTACGGAAGATATTTTCGCCGGTCAGGATGTCAAATGGTATGGTGTACCGATCATTTCTGATATGCGCTTGGAAATCGGAGGCTTAAATTATGTGGCTGCTCCATTTAATGGTTGGTATATGGGTACGGAGATCGGTGCAAGAAATCTTGCCGATGAGAACCGATATAATCTATTGCCTTTGGTAGCTGAACAGTTAGGGTTGAATACGAAGCATTTAAATACACTTTGGAAAGATCGTGCATTGGTAGAACTGAACGTTGCTGTATTGGAGTCATTTAAGCAAGCAGGTGTTTCAATCGTGGATCACCATACGGCTGCGAAGCAATTTGAAGTATTTGAAAAACAGGAACAAAAATCAGGGAGAACGGTTACCGGTAATTGGGCATGGTTAATTCCCCCTCTGTCACCGGCAACGACCCATGTTTTTCATAAGCCATATGACAATACCATTCAAAAACCAAATTATTTTTATCCCCCAAATAAGGTGCTGTAAGTGGGAAATAACAGCACCTAAATCCCGATTCGTTCCAGGGCCTTTCATACCCTGGTGGTACTAACCATCGGCGGGGATGAAGAAACCCCCGCTGATGGAAGGTTCACTTTATCTTTCGTTGATTCGTTCCAGTCGCTACGTTACTAAACGGGCGTCTTGCGCCTTTGTTCATCAAATAAAATTACATGGTAAGAGGGACTTGCGTACCCGTAATAGACGCAAATAAAGGTAACTGCTTGCAATATTTCTTGTGCATATGCATAATGTTCCCTGTAGCGAAAACTATGTTATTATCATATGTATTGTAAATACTGCTTTAAGGAGATAAACATCTTGAATACGTTTACGGTTAAGAAAACTTTAAATAATAACGTACTGATTGCTTTAGACGATCAAGAAAAAGAAGTTGTTTTGATCGGAAGTGGAATTGGTTTTCATTATAAGAAAAAAGATATCATCCATAAATCAGAAATAGAAAAACTGTTTGTGTTACGTGATGAGCAGGAACAGGAACAATACAAGCAATTACTTCCTAGAGTGGATGAAACATTGCTGCATTCTATCATAGCTGTTATTGATATGATACGGAAAAGATCAGATGTTATGCTGAATGAATCGATTCATGTTGCTTTAACGGATCATATTGTATTTGCGTACAATCGCATGCTCAAAGGCTTGGAAATTAAAAACCCATTTCTATCGGAAACAAAGGTATTGTATCCATTTGAATATGAGATTGCTTCGGAAATCGTTGATTATTTGAATCAACATTTAGAGGTGCAATTACCAGATGGAGAAATCGGTTTTATTGCATTACATGTCCATAGTGCCATTACCAATAAAAACCTCTCGGAAATTAATAAGTATTCGCAACTCGTCACCCAATTTGTGGACATTATTGAAAAACAATTAAAAATCAAAGTAGATAGAACAGGAATTGAGTATACCCGACTTGTTCGCCATATTCGCTATACCATAGAACGAGTGTTAAAGGGAGAAACGGTAGCAGAGCCAGCAAAAATTGCTTCTCTCTTGAAAAGGGAATACCCAACGTGTTATAATCTAGCTTGGAAATTGATTAAAATGATGCAACAAACGTTGAAACAACCTGTTTATGAGGCAGAAGCCGTGTATTTAACGATGCACTTACAGCGACTATATCAAAAATATGAATCATAATTTTAATTTTCCGTGTTACTGATTCGATCAGGCATGAGTGGAAAGATTATGAACTAGGACAGTAGGACATACTAAAAATCCTACTGCTTATTTCTGATCTCTGCTCATGCTTTTTTTGTTTTTGGTAAAGGGTATAGTTTTAAGGGGAAATGTCCCATGGGAATAGATGCAGTGTTGTTTTCTTAAACTATTTTTAATGTTTGTTGACATAAAAGGAGGAACTAGCATGTTTAAAAAGGCTTTTGGTGTTTTACAAAAAGTCGGTAAGGCATTGATGCTTCCAGTGGCCTTGTTGCCAGCAGCAGGTTTGCTATTAGGCTTAGGTAATGCTGCACAACAAGAAACCATGTTGCAATATTTACCGTTTTTAGAAGCGGATTGGATTCAGCTCGTTGCGACCGTCATGGAAGATGCTGGAGGTATTATTTTTGATAATTTAGCACTGATTTTTGCCATTGGTGTGGCAATTGGATTAGCTAGTGATGGAGCTGCCGGATTAGCCGCACTAGTTGGTTACTTAGTATTAAACCAGGTTATGGGATCGTGGATAAACGTAACACCGGAAATGATTGAGTCTGATCCAGGATTTGCCTCGGTTTTAGGCATACCTACCTTACAAACAGGAGTGTTTGGCGGGATTATTGTCGGTTTAATCGCTGCATTTTGTTATAATCGTTATCACGATATTGAGATGCCATCTTTTCTTGGATTTTTTGCTGGAAAAAGATTTGTACCGATTGTAACAGCAGCTTTCTCATTTATTACAGGTATTGCACTATTATTTATTTGGCCACCTGTACAAGATGCCATGAACAGCGCTTCTTACTGGTTAATTGAAGAAGGAACGTATCTAGCTGTATTTTTCTTCGGTTTTATAAAAAGATTACTCATTCCATTTGGGCTCCACCACATTTTCCATGCTCCATTTTGGTATGAGTTCGGTTCCTATACTACCGAAGCAGGTAATTTGGTCCGTGGTGATATGACTATCTTTTTCGCACAGTTGAAAGACGGTGTGGAAATAACAGCAGGCAATTTTATGGCTGGTGAATTCCCAATTATGATGTTTGGATTACCAGCTGCAGCATTAGCAATGTATCACGCTGCTCGACCTGAAAAGAAAAAGGTAGTAGCTGGTTTGTTAGGTTCTGCGGCATTAACCTCATTTTTGACAGGTATTACAGAGCCGCTTGAATTTTCATTTATGTTTGTTTCACCAATTTTATTCTTTTTACATGCTTTACTGGATGGTTTTTCATTCGTATTAATGACACTGTTTAGCGTGAATGTAGGTTATACATTCTCCGGAGGTGCGATTGACTTTGCTTTATTTGGCATTTTGCCAAATAAAGAGCCGTGGTGGATTACGATTCTGCTTGGGTTAGCGTTTGCTGTTATCTACTACGTGATTTTTCGCTTCTTCATTCAGAAATTTAATTTGATGACACCAGGTCGTGAAGAAGTAGAGGACGAAACAACAACCAACGTTAGTCAAACTGGCGAGCTTGCCTTTGATGTACTGGAAGCGATGGGCGGACAAGAAAATATTGCCCATCTGGACGCATGTATTACTCGTTTACGTGTATCTGTTAATTCGATAAAGAAGGTTGACAAAGAAAGATTGAAGAAATTAGGTGCTTCAGGTGTTTTAGAAGTTGGAGATAATATTCAAGCTATTTTTGGACCACGTTCAGAAACGATTAAAGGTCAAATGCAAGATATTATGTCTGGAAAAACACCACGCCCAATTGAAACAGATCAGGAAGCTGAAGTTCAACAGCAGATTGAAGAAGTAAATCCGGAAGCATTGCAAAATGAAGAGGAAAGAGAGACAATTGTCTCCCCAATGAGAGGGGAATTACTTCCAATTACGGAAGTTCCTGACCAGGTATTTTCGGGTAAAATGATGGGTGATGGCTTTGCAATTGCTCCAGAAGACGGTCTCGTCGTTGCACCTTTAAATGGTAAAGTAGTCAATGTATTCCCAACGAAGCACGCTATTGGTATACAATCGGATGGAGGAAAGGAAATTCTTATCCATGTAGGTATTGATACGGTAAACTTAAAAGGAGAGGGCTTCGAAACTCTTATTGAAGAAGGAGAAAGAGTAGAAGCAGGACAACCTCTGCTAAAAGCTGATTTGTCATTTATTCAAGATAAAGGAATGCCGACAATTACACCGATTGTATTTACTAACTTAAAAGAAGGTCAACAAGTAACACTTGAAAAAAGTGGTAAAGTAGAAGCGAAAGAGGGAAATATTATTAAATTGTAATTCAAAAGCCAATTAGGGTCTGTTACCCTAATTGGCTTTTTCATAATATAAGAAAGTATAAAATGATGTGCTTATGGATAACGAAATAACCGACTAGCCACGGCTGGCACGTGAGCTCAGCAACGATGCGACTTCTCTCCATCTCCTTCCGATAAGGCATCATTGGTTCGCTGTAAGAGGAAGGTCGACTAAAAACAGGCTTGCCGCCCAGACGTCGGCATACCCCAGTTGTAGTGGCATGATTCCTTTATTCCATAAAAAGGCATTGTAGACTCCCAAGGTCTAAGAATGGGAGATGCGAGCGGAGCAAGTCGAAGTAGGAGGTAACAGCACCTAAATCCCCATTCGTTCAAGGGCCTTTAGGTCATACCCTTGCGGTGCTAACCATCAAGGGGATGAAAAAAACCCGCTGGTGGAAGGTTCACTTTATCTTTCGTTGATTCGTTCCATCGCTTACGTTGCTAAACGGGCGCCCGCGACTTTGCGCTTCGCCCAGTAGTATGTGTTGATTTTAGCGTATGTGTTCTAGTGCAAGTTTTGTGAAACGTGGCATATTTGGTTTTATACTCAAATACCCAGTACTTCTGCCTTATTACGTTTTTTAACGAGCAAATAACAAAGGAAACTACTAAATCTTCGTTTCCCTTCATATACTTTATAAATGCTTAAGATAAAGGGGGCAGGATCCATGAACAACTTGAAAGTAGCGATTATTGGAGGAGGATCATCGTATACACCGCAATTGATTAACGAATTTATTCAACAGTATGAAGCTTTACCTGTCAAAAAAATTTATCTTGTAGATATTTTAGCTGGGAGAGAACGTCTATCGGTTATGGCTTCATTTACAAAGCGTATGGCTAAACAGGCAGATTGTGATATAGAAATTATTGAAACGCTTGACAGGCGAGAAGCGATTAAGGATGCTAATTATATTATTACACAAATCCGAGTTGGCGGAGTAAAGATGAGGCGCGTGGATGAGGAATTATGTTTGAAGCATGGGATAATAGCTGAAGAAACTTCAGGCCCAGTTGGGTTTATGAAAGCTCTGAGAACCATTCCAATCCTACTTGATATTTGTGAAGACATTGAAGAACTTGCGCCTGACGCTTGGTTAATTAATTTGACGAATCCTTGTAGTATTGTAACGGAGGCAATTGATAATTATACCAATGTTAAAGTAGTTGGTATAAATGAGGGGCCTACCGTTTTTCGTAACCGTTTTTCCAAAACATATGGGGTAGCGAAAAAAGATATAAGTATGCAGCTAATAGGGACAAGTCAATTGCTATGGGTTACAGAATTATACGTTCAAGGAAAAGCGAAGCTAACAGATGCGATGCTTTATAAAAAATTGCATATGCGTAATCAAAAGGATATTGCAATGGATCCGTATTTTTTACAAACATTTGGTGCCATAGGAGGCGAATATCAGCCATACTATTACCAAGCTGACCAAATTTTAGAACAACAATTAGAAGCGTACAAACAGGGGGACCTTCCTTCTGATTTTGAACAGGAAGAAGAAAAGCAATTATTTTCTATATATAAACATACAAAAACGATTGAATTGCCAAAGGGAATAGAAAAACGACGAGGCGCTGGTTGTTCGGAAGCGGTTATTCAAGTTATGAAGACCATCCACTACGATTTGAAACAAGTACTGGCGGTCAATATTAGAAATAATGGAGCAGTAGAGGGGGTACCTGATCATGTCTGTATTCAAGTCAATAGTGTAGTGGAGAGACATAGGATTACACCCGTACAAATAAGCGAGGTTTTACCTCATATACGTGGGCTATTACAATATATAAAAGCTTATGAATCATTAACGGTGGAAGCGGGTATCTCCAAAAATATTGGCGTAGCAATCCAAGCACTGGCGCTTCATCCATTTGTCCCGTCAGCTGAAACAGCACATGCACTACTTCAGGACATGTTTATTGAAAATGAAGCCTATTTTCAGCCGGTCATTTATTAGTTTTCATGGAGAACTGTAGAGGAATGGAATAACCCATATATGCTTAAACAAGGGAAATTCCAGTAATAGGAAATTTCCCTTGTTGATCACTTTTCTGGTACAAAGATGCTTCATGGTAAAACGTTTAATTTAGATTACCAATTGATACGTATTTTGTTTCTAAATACGGTTCAATGCCTTCATGACCACCTTCACGACCGATCCCACTCTCTTTCATGCCTCCAAATGGCGCATGAGCTGCCGAAGGACCTCCGTCATTCCAGCCAACAATTCCATAATCTAATTGCTCATACAAATAAACGCCAGTCCGATAATCGTTTGTGAAAAAGTATGCTGCAAGACCAAATGGTGTGTTGTTCGCAATGGTAACCGCTTCTTCAAGCTCCGTAAATGTTGTTATCGGAGCTACTGGTCCAAACGTCTCCTCATGCATAATTGTCATATCTTCCGTCACATGATTCAGTATTGTAGGGTGTACAAAATAATACCCCTTTTCACGATTTGCTTCAAATGTATCACCTAATAGCACTTCAGCACCTTTTTGCTTTGCATCGTTAATCTGTTCGATGATCTTATCGTAGCCTTGCTCATTAATAATTGGTCCGATATCCGTATTTTCTTCTAAGCCATTTCCTACTGTTAATTGCTCAGCATACTTTACAAATGCTTCAGAAAATTGCTCTGCAATATCTTTGTGAACAATAATACGATTGGCGCATACGCAAGTTTGTCCAGCATTACGAAATTTCGAAGCAACGGTTTGTTTTGCTGCAAATTCAATATCTGCATCCTTAGCAACAATTAAAGGAGCATGCCCCCCAAGCTCCATCGTCACGTGTTTAACGGTATCCGCACTGCTTTTAATTAATTTTTTCCCGACAGCAGTAGATCCAGTAAAGGTGATTTTTCGCACATATTCGCTTTCTGTGAATATATCTCCAAT
The DNA here is from genome assembly GCF_009917385.1 of Roseburia sp. 1XD42-34. GTDB lineage: Bacteria > Bacillota > Bacilli > Bacillales > Amphibacillaceae > Virgibacillus. The sequence goes on from NZ_QWLJ01000002.1 coordinate 205,283, forward strand.
TTGCTTGCCTGCTCCGACTACATATTGAATAGCGTCTTGTGGTATACCTGCTTTATGGGCTAATTCAATGATGCGAATTCCAGTAAGTGGGGTTTCTGAAGCAGGTTTGACAATAAAAGTACATCCCGCAGCAAGCGCAGGTGCAGCCTTTCTAGTCATCATAGCTGCTGGAAAATTCCAAGGAGTAATCGCAGCAACTAAACCAACTGGTTGTTTACGGATGAGGATTCGCTTTGATACTGTATTTGCTGGGATCGTTCTGCCATAGATGCGTTTAGCTTCTTCCGCGTACCAATCAATATAGCTTGCAGCATATTCCACTTCTCCATAAGACTCTTTTAGTGGTTTTCCATTTTCTTTTGTCATAAGTTCCGCAAGTTCATCTTTCTTATCCCTGATTTGTAACGCCCAATTTTGTAGTAACTCCGACCGTTTATGCGCATTTGTTTTCGCCCAAATCGGAAAAAAAGCGTGCCCCCGATAGAGAGCCTCCTTAACCTCCTCGACCGACCAAGCTTTTACTTCCTCAAGAACTTCCCCAGTAGCTGGGTTTTTAACCATAATTTTGTTTGCCAAAATGGAAACTCCTTTCTTTATGAGATTAAAATTATATTTATCCCCCATGTAGGGTACTGTATTACTCCTCTTTTAAGAGGCGGTGGCAATACAAACAAAGTCAAAGTGGCTGATCACAGCACCTGAATGCCAAATTCGTTCAAGAGCTTTTAATACCCTTATGGTACAAAGACATTCAATATAAGATAAAGGAAACCTCCTTCTGAATGAAATTTCACTTTATTCTAGTATATTCCTTCATAAAGAAGAAAGAAAACATTTGCATCTTGATAGGTTGTTGTCTATCGAAAAGTAACAGTTTCTGTCTCAAGACGGAAAAAGCCTTTGTTTAGTTTTCCGCTTTCATAAACTAAAGATAAAAAAGATAAATGATAAATGAGGAGGAAGCAATAATGAAGCATATTCTATTAGCATGTTCAGTAAGAAAGTCTATCAGTTTATTGAAGGGATGACCGGAAGTGGGATTGATGAAAATGAGGTTGGATATTTTGCTTTGCATATAGTACGGCGATGGAACGAAAAAACTTCAATTGAACCAAGACGAATGAACATCCACTGTTTGAACATTCACTTTATACTTGCGGGATGTAATCATCCATTCTAATTTGTCTTAGGGAAGGGGTCGTTTACATAAATAAGGTTGGTACAAAAGACATTACTGTTATGGATGTGGTACGGTAGTAGGTAGAGAGGGGGAAAGATCTGAACGCGTGCCTCAGTCTAAGACTTTTTTATTCTCCATTTCTAAACGTGTCTTTTTAAATCCGTATTCTAAACAAACTAGTTAAATGACGACACAAGTGGGTGTGGCAATGAATAACAGACAAAGAAAGTTGTTAGTAATTTTATTATCCAATGATAAACGTGCATTATTAATTAAAGATCTTGCTAACCAACTCCAATATTCAGAGAAAACGGTCCGTAATGATTTACAAATTATTGATGCATATCTTCAAAATTATGCATCAGCTAATTTAATTCGAAAGCCAGGAACAGGTGTATATTTAGAAATAGAAAAAACCGACCAAACAAATTTATTCCACGCACTTTTTCATAAAGGAAAATCAGAGCATGAACGGGTTATGGAAATTGCTTATCGCTTACTCAGTAATGAAAAACCAGTTACTTTGCAACAACTAAGCAATGAGCATTATGTCAATCATACTGTTATAAAAAATGATATCGAATCGATCCAACAATGGTTCGATACTTTTGGACTAGTAATAGAGTCGAGGCAAAAACTAGGACACTATGTAAAGGGAGAAGAACTAAATAAGCGCGTAGCTTTGGCACATATAGAAGAAGTGACCAATCAGTCAACGACGTTTTTATCACATATATTCGCTCCGTTTGAAATTGCTACAGTGAGGCAAACATTGAATAGGATGATTGATCTTTGGGAGATCCCAATTACAAGTAATGCCATGGAAAATTTAGTTGTTCATATCCTTATTATTGTACAGAGAACGAAGCATAAGTTTCCTATACACATTGAGGACAAAAATCAGTCCATTATGAAGACGAAAGAATACCAAGCAGCAGTTTGGTGTGTACAGCAATTGCAAGAAAAGTTCGGAATTTCCTTTGCAAACGATGAAATTACTTATTTAACGTGGCATTTACGTGGTAGTAAGAAGTATTCAGCGCAAACGTCATCCAAAGAAGAAAGAACGAAACAAATTTTATCCATCATTATTGAAACGATGCACCATTTAACCCGTGTATCTTTTTCTGAAGATGAACAATTAATGAATGGGCTTGTGATTCATTTAGAGGCTGTCATTCATCGTTTCATACATGGCTTGCCTATTACAAATCCTTTGTTACAGGATATTAAAAAGATGTATCCATACATGTTTAGCATGGTGACACTTACGATGGAGAAGGTAAAGGAGGAATTTCAATACGATATACCTGAAGAAGAGGCTGCTTATATTGTTCTTCATTTTCAGGCTTCCATAGAAAGAATTGACGCACAAAAACACGTCATCCCTAGAGTATTAATTGTTTGTGATATGGGAATAGGTATGTCCAGGTTACTTCAAGCTAAAATAGAAAAACAGTATCAGGAATTGGAAATTGTAGGAGCTATTAGTAAAGCTGAAGTTCAAGATTTTATGAAGCAAAAGCAAGTGAATTTAATTATATCGACGACGCCCTTGGAACAAATAAGTGTTCCCATCGTTATTATATCCCCGCTGCTAGAAGAAACCGACAAAGAAAAACTGCAAAAATTTCTCAAGAAAAAAACGGTAGAAGCTTCTGTTTTATCCGCGGCTCCTCATGTAATATATGAGTTTATTGACGAGAACCTACTATTTATTAATATCTATCCACAGCATCGTTTTCAAGTAGTGGAAACGCTTGGTAATGCATTATTTAAACGGGAAAAAGTAGAGCAGTCCTATGTTCACCAAGCACTTTTACGAGAGAGAAAATCGGCTACAGCAATTGGAGGAGGAATAGCTATTCCACATGGCGACCCTACACTTGTTCTTACATCTGCCATTGCGGTGGCTGTTTTAAACGAACCGCTGGAATGGGGGAAAGAAAAAGTATCCATTGTTTTTATGTTAGCTTTAGCAAATGAAAAAGCGAACCCAATTAAAGCAATTATTCATAAATTGTCCGCCCTTTCCAAAGATCCAATAACATTGAATGCTTTATTAAGTGCTAATGACAAGCAGGAATTTATCCGAATTTTGACTGAAAAACAATTATAATGTATAGACATTGTTACTATATGGCTATAGTGTAATAAATAAAAGGAATGAACTGCAACGAAAATAAAAAACATAAAACTTCCCCAGTTCCGGAAATAATAGAGAATATATATTTGCTAGACCTGCTATATACTACACTTATAAGCATTGTTAATTTATAAGTAGATAAGTAGGAGGGCATGTTTATGAAAATAATTGCTGTTACAGCCTGTCCAGTAGGCATTGCTCATACGTATATGGCAGCTGAGAATTTGCAAAAAGCGGGGGAAAAACTAGGTGTTGAAATCAAAGTTGAAACACAAGGGTCCATTGGTGTAGAAAATGCATTAACCGATAAGGATATTGAAGAAGCAGATGGAGTGATTATTGCAAGTGATAAAGAAGTAACGAAGGAACGCTTTATTGGAAAGCGATTAATTGCTACAGGGGTGCAGGATGGGATAAAAAGGCCGGAAGAATTAATAAAGCGACTTGCTACAGAAGACGTCCCTGTATATCAAGCTGATTTAATGTCAGTAGAAGACGTGAAAAAGCAGAAAAAAGAAAATCCAATATACCGCCATTTAATGAGTGGGGTTTCTTATATGATTCCATTTATTGTAGTCGGTGGATTGTTAATAGCACTTGCACTAACCTTAGGTGGTGAACAAACGCCAGGGGGAATCGTTATTCCTGAAGATTCATTCTGGAAAAAGGTTGAAGAAATTGGGGCAGCTTCCTTTAGCTTTATGGTTCCTATATTGGCTGGTTTCATTGCGGTTAGTATTGCGGATCGCCCAGGTTTAGCGCCAGGAATTATTGGTGGTTTTATAGCTGCGAATGGTAGCTTCTATGGAAGTGAAGCTGGTGCTGGCTTTATTGGCGGGATCATTGCAGGCTTTCTTGCAGGATATATTACGTTAGCTATTAAAAAAATTAAAGTTCCTCAGGTCATGCAACCGGTAATGCCGATAATTTTTATTCCAATTTTGGCAACCTTAACAGTCGGCTTACTATTTGTATATGTTGTTGGAGCACCAGTTGCCCAAGTGTTTGAATCGTTAACTGTTTGGTTGGAAGGAATGCAGGGAGCAAGTTCCATATTGCTGGCTTTGATTCTTGGAGCTATGATTTCAATTGATATGGGTGGACCTTTTAATAAAGTTGCTTTTTTATTCGGCTCTGCTATGATCGCAGAAGGAAACTATGAAATTATGGGTCCAATTGCTGTAGCAATTTGTATACCACCATTAGGTATGGGACTGGCGACATTTATCAATAAGCGTAAATACCAAGCAGCGGAACAACAAGCTGGGAAGGCAAGTTTTACAATGGGCTTATTTGGAATTACCGAAGGAGCGATTCCGTTTGCTGCTCAAGATCCACTCCGGGTTATTCCAAGTATTATGGTTGGCTCCATGACAGGATCAGTGATAGCTATGGTGGGAAATGTCGGCGATCGGGTAGCTCATGGTGGACCTATTGTTGCTGTTTTAGGTGCTGTTGACAATGTGCTCATGTTTTTTGTTGCTGCGATCATCGGTACGGTTGTTACTGCATTGTTAGTTAATTTTCTTAAAAAAGATGTTATCGGAGAGAGCAAAGCAAAAGGTGGTACAAATCAACAAAAAAGAACAAAAGATGATCAAGCTACATCAACCAAAATTACAAAGCTAACGGATATTGTAACAAATGATTTAATTCATGCAGATCTTAAAGGCTCGACAAAAGAAGAAGTAATGGATGAACTCATAGCCAGCATGGAGCACTCCGGAATATTAAGTGATGCGAAAGTGTATAAGCAAGCTGTCATCGCACGTGAGAATGAAGGTACAACGGGAATGGGCATGCATATTGCTGTTCCGCATGGGAAATCTGAAGCAGTGCGAAAACCAGCTGTTGCCTTTGGAATTCAGCGTTCTGGCGTTGATTGGGAGAGCTTAGACGGTGCTCCGGCTAAATTAATATTTATGTTAGCTGTTCCAAAAGAAAAAGCGGGTGACGATCATCTGAAAATCTTGCAAATGCTATCACGTAAATTAATGGATGACAATTACAGACAGAGGTTGCTAAATGTAACAACAAAAGAAGAAGCGTATCATTTATTAGCAGAAATTCAATAAACATAAAAATTTTTGCCGACAGCGTCCATTTCGTTGATGATGCACTTTATAAATGACGAACAAAAAAAGTGAACCTTTAATCTGTAGGGTTTTCATTCATCCTACGGTTTGTTAGAACCGAAAAGGTATGGTCTTAAGGGCTCTTATGGATTGGAATAGGACATTTAAGTGCTGCTATCTTCCACTTAGACATGTTGCAGTACAGATGATCCAACTCCTAAAGGGGATCTTACAGCACCTTATATATAGGCTGGAAAATACGGGCTGCTCCCTATTTTCTATTTCTTCCTAAATGGAATCTGAAAGGCTTAATGTGAAAGAGAAAGAGATTTTAGTTCCATCTCTTTCTCTGGTATAATAAAGGCGGTTCAAACTGTCGAATAATCTTAGCGGTAGATAGTTTCTACATGAAGCGGGCATGGTCAATGCGAAGTAAAACAGCTTAAGTAGGTTGTGTATTTAGCTAGGCGATTTAATTGTCGAAAAAACGTAGCTGCATCGTTTGAAGTTTTGGACCGCATTTCAACTGAGTCTATACAATTGGAGGAATGAAATGTGTATCAAGAGCCGATCTTTTTAAAACCTGTATTTCAAGAACGAATATGGGGAGGAGACAAATTAAAGCCTCTGTTTCAGTATGATATCCCATCTAACCAAACAGGGGAAGCTTGGGTAATTTCTGCTCACCCGAACGGGCCAAGTGAAATTGTGAACGGACCTCTGTCTGGTCAGACATTAGCAGATGCTTGGAACAATCATCATGAACTTTTTAACAAAGATTCTAATAATAATGAAGCGTATCCGTTGTTGGTGAAGATATTAGATGCAAATGATAATCTGTCTGTACAGGTACATCCAGATGATACATATGCAAGAGAAGTAGAAAAACAACCTTATGGGAAAACAGAATGCTGGTACGTTTTACAAGCAGAGCCGGAAGCAGAACTGATTTTAGGACATTATGCAAAAACAAAAGAAGAATTAACAAAATTGATGGATGAGGGTAAGTGGGATCAATTGTTACGGCGGATACCTGTGACAGCAGGTGATTTTGTTTACGTACCTAGTGGAACCATTCACGCAATAGGTAGAGGAATTGTTTTACTAGAAACGCAGCAAAGCTCAGATATTACGTATAGAGTGTATGATTATGAACGTGTGGATAACAATGGAAATACAAGGGAACTACACTTAGATAAGGCAAAGCAGGTTACCAATATTCCACATCAAACTCCGGTTATTGACCAGAAACTAACGCAAAAAGAAGATTTACAAATGAAACTCCTTGTTCAAGAAAAATATTTTACTGTATATCATTGGAAAATAAAGGGAGGAGTGACGCAGCAATTAGATGTTGATTTTCTGCAATGTAGTATCATTTCAGGAACAGCAGAAATTGAAATTGATGGAAAAGTATATGCTTTGAAAAAAGGAGATAATTTTATTCTTCCACACAGTATAAGTACGTATCGATTAATTGGAGATGCAGAATTTATTGTGTCGCATACGTAAAACATACCATGTTATAGAATTTAAGCTATCTTTGCATTACTAACATTCAGTAGGAGATGAAAAAATCCTACTGAATAAACTACACATTATTCACCTTTTCATATCGAAGTAGAAAGAACACTGCATAAAAGGAGCATGTATAAATCTTAATCATCTGTATCAAAATAAAAAAACCTAAATATAAGTTGGTGATTTATATAGTGTACAGGCGATTTTTGCAAGTTTGTTGCGCGATTTTATTATGCACTCTAATGGTTGAGTGGTTGGAAAAAACAAGCAGTTCCCATGCGGCTCCTCTGCATGAATGGGAGCAAGACAGTACAGATGTACATAGGATACATACGGGAAGCCATGAGTTTACGTATTGGAAAAATTTTATGAGGCATACGCGAACTTGTGACATATCTCAAAAGGTAAAAACAATCGTGTATTATTGTGATTTACATAATCACACGAAATCGGAATCCATTCATGTAGAAACAGTTCATAGTGAAGGACATTCTTAATTGATATTTTAGTCTGCCACGTTCTAGCCAAAGTAAGCTCTTGCATTTATGATTGGTAACTTTTGTCTCAAAGTTCCCACAAACACTAGAACTTGACTAAAGCTTTTTTTGCCTAATTTGTATATTTTTCGTTTGCTTCCTGCGTAAGCTATTCCCTCTCATCACGTAAAAGTGCATCTATTTTTGAGATTTCTCTATAAGGAATTAAAATGTAGACGATGTCTTTATTCCGCAGTTTCATTTTTGCTGTTGGGGAGAGAGTTTGTCCTTCGCGTACAATTAAAATGATATTGGCTTTAGACGGAAAGTCAATATCAGCAATTGTTTTTCCTCTTATCCGATTGGATTTTCCAATTTGATATTCTACTACCTCTAGCTCTTTTTTTCCTACAGATAATAGATCTACAATGTGTAGTGGATTTGTACCTGTTGGCTTTGCTAAACCAAGTTTTTTACCAAGCCAAGGTAATGAAGTTCCTTGAATGACACTGGATGTTAACACGATAAAGAATATGATATTGAAATAAAGCTGACTATGCTCTAATCGGGCAAGCATTGGAAACAACGCAAGCACAATGGGAACAGCACCGCGCAAGCCTGCCCATGATAAAAAGTATTTTTCTTTCCAGTTAAATGCTGCACCTATTACAGCGATGTAAGTTGCAATTGGGCGAGCCACGAGCATCAATGTAAAAGAAAGGAGTAAGCCCTTAATGATGATCGAAATGGAAAACAAGTCAGATGGAATAACAAACATACCTAACAGCACAAACATCCCGATCTGTGCTATCCAGCTTATTCCTTCGTTAAAACGGAGAATGGTATGCCGTTGTTGTAAAGGATGATTACCGATAACAATAGCTGCAATATATACTGTTAGTAAACCACTTGTCTGAAGTAAAGAACCAAAACTGTAAGCAAACAGTGCAAAAGAAAGTGCCAATAAAGGATATAAACCACTCGAAGATAACGACATACGATGCAGTCCTTTACTCCCAAATTTACCAATAATAAAACCAAGTATGACCGCCCCGCCCATTTGCCAAGCAAATTGTCCGAGAAAGGTTAAGCCAGAAGGACTTTCGTTCGTTATTATTGCAATCAGAGAGGTTGTTAGAAAAACGGCCATCGGGTCATTTGCACCAGACTCTGCCTCCAACGTATAAGTAATATTATTAGGCATATTTTTCCCTTTAAGCATAGCAAAAACGGCAGCGGCATCTGTTGAGCCAACTAAGGCGCCTAATAAAAATGCTTCTGGCCAGCTAAAAGAAAATAGTAGTTTAGCTGTAACACCGATTATAAAGCTTGTTAATAAAACACCTACCGTAGCAAGTGACAACGCTGGACCGGCATAGGGGCGGATAGATTGCCAGTTGGTCTGGATCCCACCATCGAATAATATAATAACGAGAGCTAGCATCCCAATCAGCTGAGCTGCTGCAGGATCACTAAATTGAAATAAATGAATAGCATCACTGCCTAAAACCATACCAATAGCAATAAAAAAGACCAGCGAAGGGGAGTTCACTTTAGCAGAGAATTTTACAGCTAAAATACTAAAAATGAGGATTAAAGAAATAGCAAGAATGGTTATGTTTGATTGTTGAATTTCTGGTATCAAAATGGTTTCACTCCCTTTTGTATTTTTGTCTATACCCCGTTGATTATGCAACAACACTTATTTATATAAAAATAGTATCATACCGAAGTGAAAACGCTTTAGAAGGGAACATCTTATTTTGTCTTACTTGGAATTGGTCGTAAGAGTTGCCTTTCATGCTAAGGGATCGATTTATTATTGAGGAATCCCTTCATTGATGGAAGATGTACTTTATGCTAATAATAGAAGTAGTCGAAGTGGGGGTTGAGAAATGATTACGCGTTTACAAGATACAGTTGTGTTAAATAATAGAGTGAAAATGCCGGGATTTGGACTAGGTGTGTATAAAGTGAAGAATGGAAGAACAGTTAAAACAGCAGTCCACGCAGCATTGGAAAATGGTTATCGTTTAATTGATACAGCCTCTTTTTACGATAATGAAATAGGGGTTGGAGAAGCCCTCAAGGAAGCGAATCTTCCTCGTGAAGAATGGTTTATTACGACAAAGGTATGGAATGACCAACAAGGATATGAAGCAACGAAAAAAGCTTTTGAACGTAGTCTGCAAAAGCTTGGTTTAGATTATATCGATTTATATTTAATTCACTGGCCAGTAAAAGGGATGTACGTGGACACGTGGAAGGCAATGGAAGAGCTTTATCATAGCGGAAAAGTACGTGCAATCGGTGTTAGTAATTTCCATCAACACCATTTAGAAAATCTAATGGCTAATAGGGAAATTGTTCCTGCGATTAATCAGGTAGAATATCATCCGCATTTAACACAAGAGACATTGCATGCGTTTTGTAAACAACATGGAATTCAGCTAGAAGCATGGTCACCTTTGAAGCGAGGTCAATTATTGGATGATCCATTTTTGACAAGTTTAGGCAAAAAATATGGAAAAACAGCTGCGCAAATTATTTTGCGCTGGAATATTCAAAATGAGGTTATCACGATTCCGAAATCTACCAAACCTAGTAGAATTAAAGAAAACGCTGCTATATTTGATTTTTCACTAACGGAAGATGAAATGAAACAAATTAATAGTTTAAATAAAAATGAACGAAGTGGCACAAATCCTAATAGTTTTGACTGAGGATAATCAAGAGGAAATCCTCTTTTTCTTTACATCATTAAAAAAATACATTGAAGTATTTGATAATTAGGCATATAATAATCCGAAAGAAAGGTGGGGTTTCATTGGATAAAGATTTGCGAATTAAAAGTCATGTATTTAGTGATGGTGTCATGCGAGCGCCGAATCGGGCGATGCTGCGAGCTGTCGGTGTGTCAGATGATGATTTTAAAAAACCGATGATAGGGGTCGCCAGCACATGGAGTGAAGTAACCCCATGTAATATACATATCGATGAATTGGCTCGGCAGGCAAAAGAAGGGGCTCGAGAAGCGGGAGGAGTTCCATTAATTTTTAATACGATCACTGTTTCTGATGGCATCTCGATGGGAACACAAGGAATGCGTTATTCTTTGCCGAGTAGAGATTTGATTGGTGATTCCATTGAAACAGTTGTAGGTGCGGAAAACCTCGATGGTTTAGTAGCTATTGGCGGTTGTGATAAAAATATCCCTGGCTGTATGATTGCGATTGCTAACGCCCAAGTACCTGCCGTTTTTGTATATGGCGGAACAATTGCGCCAGGTTCCCTAAATGGTAAAGACATTGATTTAGTTTCGGTTTTTGAAGGGGTTGGTAAGCATAATAATGGTGCGATTAACGATAAAGAATTACGCCAAATAGAGTGTAGTGCTTGTCCTGGAGCAGGTTCATGCGGCGGGATGTATACGGCAAATACAATGGCTTCCGCTATAGAGGCTATCGGAATGAGTTTGCCAGGAAGTTCTTCCAACCCTGCGGAATCACCAGAAAAATCCAAAGATTGCGTCAAATCGGGAAAAGCAGTTTATCGTTTATTAGAAAAAGGAATTTATCCGCAAGATATTATGACTAAAGAAGCATTTGAAAATGCGATTACTGTTGTCATGGCACTAGGTGGATCAACCAATGCGATTTTGCATTTACTAGCTATTGCTCATGCTATCGAAGTTGATTTAACCATGGAAGATTTTAATCGTATTCAAGCTAAAACGCCACATTTAGCAGATTTAAAGCCAAGTGGCAAGTATGTGATGCAAGATTTACATCGTGTTGGTGGTGTACAAGCTGTAATGAAACTGCTTTATGAACATGGCTATTTGCATGGAGATTGTTTAACAGTAACGGGCAAAACCGTTGCGGAAAATATGCAGGAAGCACCTTCATTACAAGAAGGGCAAGAAATCATTATGCCGTTTGAAAATCCAAAACGTAAAGATGGTCCACTTATTGTGTTAAAAGGAAACCTTGCTCCAAGCGGTGCGGTTGCAAAAGTGTCTGGTGTGAAAGTAAGTCGTCATGTGGGACCTGCACGGGTTTTTAATACCGAAAAAGAAGCAACGGAAGCGGTCATGAATAATAAAATAAACGAAGGCGATGTACTTGTAATCCGGTATGTTGGACCAAAGGGCGGACCGGGGATGCCAGAAATGCTGTCTATTTCTGCTATTTTAGTAGGAAAAGGATTAGGGGAAAAGGTTGCTCTATTAACAGATGGTAGATTCTCTGGTGGAACCCATGGGTTGGTTGTTGGTCATATTGCACCTGAAGCACAGGATGGAGGGCCAATTGCTTTCTTACAAGAGGGTGATATGGTAACAATTGATTCTGACAAAAAGGAAATTTCCTTCTCGGTATCAGATCAAGAAATAAAGGAGAGAAAGAAACAGTGGGCGGCACCACCATTATACAAAAAAGGGGTATTAGGTAAATACGCACATAATGTGTCTTGTTCTTCATTGGGTGCTATTACAGATTATTTAAATAAATAATGTCGTTTAAAAATTAATATATTTGTTAAATAAAATTTTTCTGAGATTTACTAAAAGCGCCATATACGTTAAAGATATATTGCGCTTTATTTTTTTGCCTATAATTTTGTTATTTCAATGTTTTAACTGATATATCGTCTTTGTAAAGAAATTGTAATAAAAAGAGTAAAGTGAAGATTGATAATGCTGTAAGCGTATACAATAAGTCATTCAAATGCCAAATATCAAAAAACTTCAAAAAATCTGTTGACGCAATGATAAAAACAGTATATTATTAACGGCAATATCAAAAAAATAAATTTAAACAAACGAGAATTTTTAAAATTCAATGTTTCAAAGAAATGATGAATAATTACGGAACACGATGAAGGGAAAAAAGGAGTATAGGCATTGTATTCACAGAGATCCGGGGTTGCTGGAAGCCCGGAAATACAATATACTCTGACATCATCTCTGAGTGCTGGACTGAACGGGTGACTTAATAGGCCAGCCAGGTGCAAATGATATGTACCTGTTATCCAAAGGAGTATAGGTTATGTAGTTAGGGATTACAATAACCATTGGACTCGCTAAGTTAGTATTCGTGAGGATGCTAAAAATCTGGGTGGTACCGTGAATAGCAGACGCTTTTCTCCCCAATACTGTAATGAATATTGCAGACATATGGGGAGGAGGGCGTTTTTTATTATTTTGGTCTTCCTAATTAGTAAGCCAAACTAGAGCAGGTCCTACTCGTTCTGTCAAAAAGCAATGTATTAATATTTGAATAATCCAAAAATCTCTAAATATAGAGTCGGATTTTCTTATACTCATTCTGATCAAAGGAGGCACGTAGCAGTGAAAGTTGAGGCAAAGCAGGAAATGGAAAGCACAAAAAAATTAGTGACAGGTGCTGATGTGTTAATCGATGCTTTAGTTGAAGCGAAAGTTGATACTATTTTTGGTTACCCGGGTGGAGCTGTATTACCAATCTATGATGCTATTTATCGCAGTAATGCTCCATTTGAGCATGTTCTCTCCCGTCATGAACAAGGTTCCATTCATGCAGCAGAAGGGTATGCTCGAGTTACTGGGAAGCCAGGAGTTGTGATTGCGACATCTGGTCCAGGAGCCACCAATTTAGTAACTGGTATCACGGATGCCATGATGGATTCTTTACCAATTGTCATTTTTACAGGACAGGTAGCTAACAGCGTTATCGGAACGGATGCTTTTCAGGAAGCGGATGTCATGGGGATCACCACACCAATTACAAAGTATAATTATCAAGTAACGGATTTATTAGAGTTACCAAAAGTTGTTAAGGAAGCATTTCATATTGCTTCTACTGGCAGACCAGGTCCTGTAGTCATTGATATACCAAAGAATATTTCATCCCAGCTTTCTGATGCTGTGTACGATGATCACTTTATACTTCCTGGTTATCAACCAAATAAAAAACCGAATCCGTTACAGATTACGAAGCTTGCCGAAGCTTTAAATAAAGCTAAGCGACCATTAATATTAGCAGGTGCAGGAGTCGTTTTTGCAAAAGCCAGTGAACCATTAATTGCGTTTGCGGAAAAATTTAAACTTCCTGTAGCAAATACATTGTTAGGACTTGGCAGTTTTCCAGGATCACACGAACTATCACTTGGGATGGCTGGTATGCATGGGACTTACGCAGCTAATATGGCAATCTATGAATGTGATTTGTTAATTAATATCGGCGCTCGTTTTGACGACCGTTTGACTGGTAATTTAAATCATTTTGCCCCAGCAGCTAAAGTAGCTCATATTGATATCGATCCGGCGGAAATAGGTAAAAACGTACCAACGGAAATCCCAGTTGTAGCAGATGCAAAAGAGGCTTTACAAGCATTGCTTAATACTTCTGCAGAACCAGGCGATCAAGGATCATGGCGTGATCATTTAGCAACATATCAAAGGGAGTATCCACTTTGGTACGATCGATCGGAAGGATTTATTTCGCCACAGTGGCTAATTGAACAAGTGCACAAGCTGTCAAATGGCGAAGCAATTGTCACGACAGACGTTGGGCAACATCAAATGTGGGCAGCACAGTACTATCCATTTGAAAAGCCAAATCGCTGGGTTACCTCAGGTGGGCTCGGAACAATGGGCTTTGGTTTTCCGGCAGCGATTGGAGCACAACTTGGTGCTCCAGAAGAATTAGTTGTTTCTATTGTCGGGGATGGCGGATTTCAAATGACATTTCAAGAATTGTCGGTAGTAAAAGAAAAAAGTCTTCCGGTGAAAGTGATCATCGTTAATAATCAGGCTTTAGGGATGGTGAGGCAATGGCAGGAAAGCTTTTATGAAAAACGTTACTCGGAATCTCTATTTATGGAAAATCCAGACTTTGTCAAATTATCCGATAGTTATGGCATCCATGGTATGCGGGTTGAGAAAGAAAAAGATGTACCACAAGTATTACAAGAAGCGTTAACGTACGATGGTCCTGTTGTAGTTGATTGTCGTGTCGTACAGGAAACGTCTGTCTATCCAATGATTGCCCCTGGCAAGGGAATCCACGAAATGATCGGGGTGAGGAAATGAGGCGGATTATTACAGCAACGGTACAGAATCGAAGTGGTGTACTGAATCGAATTACAGGGATGTTGTATAGGCGACAATTCAATATTGAGAGTATTTCTGTAGGTGCGTCAGAGACAGAAGGGGTTTCTAAAATGACGTTCGTTGTAGAAATCGAGGATCATCAGAAGCTAGAACAGCTGACAAAGCAATTAAATAAGCAGATCGATGTACTAAAGGTTTCTGACATTACGGAAAAAGCGATTGTAGCAAGAGAATTAGCATTAATTAAAGTCGTTGGAAGCGGGCAGTTACGAGCGGAAATACAAGGAATCATTACACCGTTTCGTGCATCCGTTATCGATGTGAGCAGGGATAGCTTAACTATTCAAGTAACAGGAAGACCTGACAAAGTAGAAGCACTTATTTCTTTATTAAAACCATATGGAATTAAAGAATTAACAAGAACAGGTGTGACAGCATTTTTACGTGGACAGCAGCCAGCGCAAGTAACAGAACTGAATTCATTTACGATTTAATGAAAGGGAGGAAACAAACATGTCAAAAGTACTTTATGAGCAGGATGTAAACACAGAGGTTTTGAAGGATAAGCGAATTGCGATTGTCGGATATGGATCACAAGGTCATGCCCATGCCCTGAATTTAAGAGAAAGCGGCTTGGATGTTGTTGTAGGACTTAGACCTGGGAAGTCTCAAGTAAAAGCAGAAGAGGATGGGTTCACTGTCCTTTCCGTAGCTGAGGCTGTAAAACAGGCAGAAGTAGTTATGATCCTGTTGCCGGATGAGTTGCAAACAGCTGTATACAAAGAAAGCATTGAACCAAACTTGCAAGCGGGAAATGCACTTGCGTTTGCACACGGATTTAACATTCATTTTAGTCAAATCGTACCGCCGTCCCATGTCGATGTATTTCTCGTAGCACCGAAAGGACCAGGGCATTTAGTTCGCCGTACGTATGAAGAAGGAGCAGGAGTTCCAGCACTTTATGGCATTTATCAGGACGTTTCTGGAAAAGCAAAAGAAATTGCTTTGGCTTATGCACAAGGAATTGGTGCGGCTCGGGCTGGGGTGCTAGAAACGTCTTTTCAAGAAGAAACAGAAACGGATCTTTTTGGCGAGCAAGCTGTGCTATGCGGAGGAGTTACGAGCTTAATTAAAGCAGGGTTTGAAACATTAACAGAAGCAGGTTATCAGCCAGAAGTAGCCTATTTCGAATGCTTGCACGAGATGAAACTTATCGTTGATCTTCTTTATGAAGGTGGCTTGGAAAACATGCGTTATTCGATTTCGGATACGGCTCAATGGGGCGACTTCGTATCAGGTCCACGCGTAGTGAACGAAGAAACGAAAGCTAGAATGAAAGAAATTTTAACAGACGTCCAAACAGGTGCTTTTGCTAAAGGTTGGATTTTAGAGAATCAGGCGAATCGTCCACAGTTTAATGCAATTAATGCAAAAGAGAATCAGCACCCAATTGAACAGGTAGGAAAGGAGTTACGAGCATTAATGCCTTTTGTTTCAGAACCGTTACAAGCGAAGCAAAATAAACAAAAGGATGTGCATGTTCATGTTACGAATTAACATATTTGATACCACACTTCGAGATGGAGAACAGTCACCTGGTGTCAATCTGAACAAATTGGAAAAATTAGAAATCGCGAAACAGTTAGAGCGGTTAGGCGTTGATCGGATGGAGGCAGGATTTCCTGCTTCCTCTGAAGGCGATTTTCAAGCAGTTAAGTCCATTGCGGATACGATTAAAAACACCTCCGTCACTGCTTTGGCACGAACAGTAAAATCCGATATTGACATTGCATGGGAAGCGTTAAAAGAGGCAGATGAACCTTGTATTCATATCTTTTTAGCGACATCCCCCATCCATATGACGTATAAGCTAAAAAAAACTCCTGATGAAGTGATTGCAACAGCAAAAGAAATGGTTGCTTATGCAAAGGAAAAATTTCCACAAGTACAGTGGTCAGCAGAAGATGCGTCACGTTCTGATTGGAGCTTTCTAGCACAAATCATTGAAAAAGTGATTGATGCTGGGGCTACAGTGATTAATTTGCCAGATACAGTTGGTTATACAACGCCCAAAGAATATGGAGATATGTTTCAGTTTATTCGCTCAAATGTCCCAAATATCAATAAAGCTATCCTCTCCTGTCATTGTCATAATGATCTTGGTATGGCAGTTGCGAATTCAATTGCTGCTGTTGAAAATGGGGCAACACAAATTGAAGGAACCATGAATGGGATTGGGGAACGAGCCGGTAATGCTTCCTTGGAAGAGATTGCTGTTGCTCTAAAAATTCGTTCCGACTTTTATCCGTATCAAACGAACTTGAAATTACAAGAAATTAAAAGAACGAGTGATATGGTGGCAAAATTGACAGGAATGTATATCCAAGCAAATAAGGCGATCGTTGGAAGAAATGCGTTTGCACATGAATCAGGAATTCACCAGGATGGCGTGTTAAAGCATGCTTCCACGTATGAAATCATTACTCCTGAACTAGTAGGTGTCCATGCAAATACGTTGTTTTTAGGAAAACATTCTGGTCGTCATGCTTTTAAAGATAAGCTTAAGGAACTAGGTATGGAGCTATCAGAGGAAAATATTAAAAAAGCGTTTGAGTCGTTTAAGCGATTAACTGACCATAAAAAAGAAGTAACCGATGATGACATTTTTACGATTGTAACTGAAATCCAGACAAATACGTCTGCAGTGGATAAATATTCGTTGGAAATGTTTCAACTGCAATATGGATCCAATAATATCCCGACAGCTGCCATTGAGTTAAGAACACCTTCGGGAAAAAAGGTGAAAACCGCATGTACGGGTCAAGGAAGTGTAGAAGCATTGTATAAGACGTTAGAAGCGCTAACCGAGGAAGAAACAAGATTAATTGATTATCAAATTAACTCTGTTGGCGGCGGAAAAGATGCATTAGCAGAATCACGTGTTCAACTAAAGGTTAATGGAGAAACCGTTAATGGCAGAGGTTCAGCACAAGATGTGATGGAGGCTTCCGTGCAAGCATATTTAAATGCAGTGAATCGGTATATTATTCAACGGGTGAATGCAGGGAAGAAAGAAATTGTGAAATCTCATTAGAAAAGGGGAAAGGATGTATGAATAAGCAGATTGTTGTTCTTCCTGGTGACGGAATTGGCAAAGAAATTATGAATTCTGCTGTACGTGTCCTACAAGTGATTGCAGAAAATTTTAACCATCATTTTACCTTTTCCGAGCAGCTTATAGGAGGTGCTGCGATTGATCAAGGTCAATTGCCATTGCCGCAAGCGACGATTAAAGCTTGCAAAAAAGCAGATGCAGTTTTACTAGGTGCAGTTGGAGGTAAAAAATGGGATTCACTACCTGGAGACCAACGTCCAGAAAAGGGGTTATTGAGTATTCGTAAAGAGTTAGGCTTATTTGCCAATTTACGGCCGATTAAAGCGTTTCGTCCATTACTTCATGCATCCCCATTAAAGGAAGAACTTGTTAATGGGAGTGATATTCTCATTATTCGTGAATTGACAGGTGGGTTATATTTTGGTGAGCCGAAAAAAAGAATCCCGGAAGAAAATGCCGTCGTTGATACGTTATATTATACCCAACAAGAGATAGAGCGAATTATTGATAAAGCTTTTCAAACCGCGAGAACACGAAGGAAGCATGTAACCTCTGTGGATAAAGCGAATGTGTTGGAGTCAAGCAGGATGTGGCGAGAGATGGTAGAAGAAAAGAGCAAAGCATACCCAGATGTCACTGTTAACCATCTACTTGTAGACGCTGCAGCCATGAAGTTAATTACGAATCCAAAGCAATTTGATGTCATCGTCACAGAAAATATGTTTGGCGATATTTTAAGTGATGAAGCGTCTGTTCTGACTGGATCGTTAGGCATGCTCCCTTCCGCCAGTGTTCGAACAGACGGGGTAGGCCTATATGAACCTGTTCATGGCTCTGCACCTGATATTGCTGGAAAAGGGATTGCAAATCCGCTCGGCATGCTTCTTTCTGCCAGTTCCATGCTACGTCAATCCTTTGGGATGGAACAGGAAGCAGACGAGATCGAAAGCGCCATTCAAACGACACTAGAACAGGGCTACCATACACCTGATTTAATGATTAAAAATGGCACTGTTGTCGGTACAGTGGAAATGACAGACTTGGTAATTGGAAACTTAGCGACGAATGAAGCATCAAAGTGTATTTGTAATTCCTATGCATAATGTAGAGGAGGTGGAAAATTGGAAAAGGCAAAAACGATTATCGAGAAAATTTGGGAGCAGCATACCGTTCATCGGGAAACAGGGAAACCAGATTTGTTGTATATTGATTTGCATTTAATTCATGAAGTAACTTCCCCACAGGCCTTTGAAGGACTGCGAATAAATAATCGACAAGTACGACGTCCAGATTTGACATATGCCACCATGGATCATAATGTGCCAACGAAGGATAGGGATGTTATTAAGAATGCTGTTTCTCGTAAACAGATGGAAACATTGCGGCGAAACTGTATGGAAAACAATATTCCTTTAGCCGATATGTTTCATCCTGATCAGGGGATTGTCCATGTAATTGGTCCGGAGCTAGGCTTAACGCAACCTGGGAAAACGATTGTTTGCGGGGATAGTCATACGTCCACACATGGTGCTTTTGGTGCACTTGCATTTGGAATTGGCACGAGTGAAGTAGAGCACGTCTTAGCTACACAAACCATATGGCAGGAGAAGCCAAAAACATTAAATGTTCATGTAGAAGGAGATTTGGGGCCAGGTGTCACTGCCAAAGATTTAATTTTAGCAATAATCGCTAAGTTTGGTGTTCGTTTCGGAACGGGTTACGTTATAGAGTATACGGGTGAAGCGATCCGAAATCTATCCATGGAGGGGCGGATGACAATTTGCAATATGTCGATTGAAGCTGGAGCGCGTGCAGGATTGATTAGCCCCGACGAAACGACGGTAGAGTATTTGCGAGGAAGAGCACATGTACCACAAGGAGAGGAATTTGCAAAAGTAGCTCAACAATGGCTCGCTTTAGCTACAGACGACGGGGCAGAATACGATCATTATGTGAGCATTCGTGGGGATGAAGTGGAGCCACAAGTAACATGGGGAACCAATCCTTCCATGTGTGTACCTGTAAGTGGTTCGACTCCGAGGATAGACGAAACAGCGTATCCAGAAGATGTGAAGCGGGCACTTGATTATATGGGGTTGTCTGAAAATCAGCCGATTTCATCGATTCATATTGACCATGTTTTTATCGGCTCATGTACAAATTCTCGGTTAAGCGATTTGCAAAAAGCAGCCTCCATTGTAAAAGGCAAAAAAGTGCATCCAGAAGTACGGGCAATCGTTGTACCAGGTTCATTCAGTACAAAATTGCAGGCAGAGGAGCAGGGAATTGATAAAATTTTCCTGGAAGCAGGGTTTGAATGGCGTGATGCCGGGTGTAGCATGTGCTTGGCTATGAACGATGATGTTGTTCCCCCAGGCGGGCGTTGTGCTTCTACCTCCAATCGGAATTTTGAAGGCAGACAGGGAAATGGAGCTAGGACTCATCTTGTCAGTCCAGAGATGGCAGCCATAGCTGCGATTGAAGGACACTTTGTAGATGTACGTGATTATGCAAGTGCGAAAATTACTTTATAAAATGGAAACTGCTGTAAGAAATTCACCGGCATTGGTAATAGGCTAACTTCATCAATTGCACAGCGTTAAAAAGAAAAGGCGCTCTTTTATCCGGTATGTAATGGCAGTAAGACCTACTGCCATTACATGCTCCTGAGGTAAACCTGGGAGGATAAATAGAGAGGAGCTACCTGCAAGTCGAATACTCGATTCTGTTCTGTATCTTAAGGTCATACATTCGCGGTACTAGTCGTCAGCGGTAAAAAGTCTCTGCCAATTGAAGAGGCACTTTAATGACTAAGAAACGACGGAAATAATGTCCGATAGTTTTGCGTAAATCAGGCATTCGAAGCAGTGAAAATTTACGAAGAAGGAGGGGAAGCAATGGAAGTCATCCAAAGGCATAAAGGATTGGTATATCCCTTGAACCGAACAAATGTAGATACGGATCAAATTATTCCCAAGCAATTTTTAAAGCGGATTGAACGAACAGGGTTTGGGCAATATCTCTTCTATCATTGGCGCTTTGATGATGATGGAAAGTTGCGTAAAGGCTTTAATCTAAATGAGAAACGCTACGAACACGCCTCGATTTTACTAGCAGGCGAAAATTTTGGGTGTGGATCTTCTAGGGAGCATGCTCCGTGGGCTTTGTTAGACTATGGTTTTCGCGTTATTATAGCGCCGAGTTTTGCAGATATTTTTTATAATAATGCTTTAAAAAACGGCATAATTGTTATTCAGGTTACCGAAGAGCAGGCGAATCAATGGATGAAAAAAGCCGATCAGCAAGCACTTATATTAGATGTAGACTTGGAGAATCAGCAAATTACCGAGCAAGATATGGTCTATCCATTTGAAATTCCTTCTTATCATAAGGAAAAATTAATCAATGGTTGGGACGATATTGCGTTAACTCTACAACTCAAAGAAAAAATTGCGCAGTATGAAGAAAGTATGAGCTAAAATGAAACTTACAAAAGAGGAAAATGATAGTTTCCATAAGGAGTGTGGAGAGATTGGGGATTGCTTAACAGGCGAAAAGGTATATAATGCGTTGCAGCGACTTGCTCCGCTTGTTCATCGAACACCTTTATTAACATCACAAACGACAAATAATTTTTTAGGGAAACATGTTTATTTTAAAATGGAGAATCAGCAGAAAACAGGTGCTTTTAAATTTAGAGGTGCTACATTCAAATTAATGCAGTTAAAGAAACGACAATTGGATAAGGGCGTTATCACGGCTTCAGCTGGAAACCATGCTCAAGGAGTAGCTTATGCGGCTGCTAAGTTAGGGGCAAAAGCAACCATTTTTATGGCTGAGAAAACACCACTAGCAAAAGTAAATGCAACGCGTAATTATGGAGCTCAAGTCGTTTTATCTGGAGAAACTTTTCAAGAAGCGTATGAAGCTTCTCTTCAACATCAATTGCAGACAGGAGCTGAATACATTCACCCCTTTGACGATTATGATGTTATGGCTGGTCAAGGTACAATTGCGATGGAATTATTGCGACAAGAGGATCGCATTGATACTATATTGGTTCCAATAGGTGGTGGTGGATTAATTAGCGGAATCGCTGTTGCAGCAAAACATGTAAATCGTAACATGAAAATTATTGGTGTACAGGCTGAAGGGGCTGACGCTATTTATAAAAGTTATCATACTGGTAGAATAGAAAATCTTCACTCTGTTCATACCATTGCAGAGGGAATTGCAGTCAAAAAACCAGGTGAACGAACGTTACCAATCATTCGAGAATATGTGGATGATATCGTAACTGTTTCAGACGAAACCATTGCCTCAGCTATTGTTTATATGCTGGAACGAAATAAAACATTGATGGAGGGAGCGGGAGCTGCGGCAATTGCTGCCTTATTCGCCCATAACAAGCAGATTAACTCCCGACATTGTGGCGTCGTTGTAAGTGGAGGAAATATGGATATTAGTACCATGCCTAAAATACAACAGCTGGCTGAAAAATCATCCAACCGCGAGCTTGTTTATTCATAATAAACCGGATAACCAAGTGCACGTCACTGGCGGCTAAAAACAAGTGGCGAGGCTGGGATATAAGTAAATACGATATAGCAAAAGCCGAACAATCCATTTATCACATTGTTCGGCTTATTTGTATTAATTTTTATGTCAACATACTTCGCTTTTCGCAGGTCTCTTCAGCTTCCTCTGGGGCTAAAGCTTCTGCCCATAATACTTATCAAGAGAAAATCCTCGACCTAATATTTCAGAGGCATTTAAGAAGATAACAAACGAATCGGTTTCTTCGCGTTGCAGAATCTTTTTTAAATGAACTGCTTCTTGTTGTTCAGCAACGCACAGAATCATTGTCTTCTTTTTATCAGAGTAACCGCCAATCGATCGAACTTTTGTTAAACCTCGATCCAATTCCTTACGAATCAGTGATTGAATTCGTTCTTCGTTATCCGTAATAACCATGATCAATTTTGTAGCCGATGTTTGTAGCTGAACGATATCGATCGTTTTACTTGTAATATAAATACACATTAAGGCAAACAGTGTTAATTCCAAGTTGAATACGACAATAGAAGAAATGACTACTAAGCCATCAACGATTAATTGAGAGTAGCCGCTGGATAAGCCTGTAAACTTCTTTACAATTTGTGCAATAGCAGCTGTACCGCCAGTCGAGCCATTCCCTTTATACACAATGCCTAAGCCAGCGCCCAAGATAATCCCACCATAGATCGCACTAAGTAAAGGATTTGTTAAAGTTATTGGGGTATCTGCACTTAACCAGATAATGAACGGGACCCAAAATGTACCTACTAACGTTTTCCAACTAAAATCTTTTCCTAACGCTATCCAGCCGATAACAAAAATCGGAATATTAATTAAAAATTGAACCGTAGCTGGGCTAATTTGATATAATTCAAAAAGAATCGTACTAACACCCGATATGCCACCTGCTGCTAATTTAGCAGGTAGTAAAAAGATATTATAAGCTAAACCTACCAGTGTAGCACCAATAATAATTTGTGAATATGCGAGTACTGTTGGATTCATTTTTTTTGTAATTGTCGTCATTTACATAATTCCCTCTCTTTAAAAAGCAAAGTAACACGGATATCATTCTAACATGAAGGATATAGACTGTCGACTTTGGTTTATAGAAAGGTAGGAAAATATGGACGAGCTGAACTAGTATGATAGTCAGACCTAGCAAAGAACTAGTGTAAATTTCAAAAACGTACACAAGTTTCTTCGCTAATCACTATAGTTTATCCTGTATAGGGTGCTGTAAAGTACGCGACTTTAGAAGTCGGATAATCTGTGTACTGCAACAAGTCTAATAAGGAGATAACAGCATCTAAATGTCCGATTTCGTAAGTGGCCTTTACGTCATACTCTTGGGCTACTAATAAGTCGTGGGGTGATTGACAACCCCCACTGCTGGAAGGTTCATTTTATAGGGAATAGGCAATAGCAGATGGCTTTTTTGTTTGCATTTGCAAAATCATATTATCGATAAAATGGCTCGTTAATTTTGGTAAAAACGCTCGTAAAGAACCATTTACCATTTTCCCGGCTAAGCCTTTTGCGGTAATCGTAAGTGAGAAAATGATAATTGTTTCGCTGTTACTCAGCTTGTTTGCACAAACAGTCCCTTTGCCTGTAAGCTGTTTATTGCTACTAGATAATGTGAATGCAATCTTGTTCGGCTCCGCCCACTCTGTAATCATGACAGTTAAATGAACGGTTTTTTGAAAGGTTCCGACTTTTCCCCTACAAACCCAGATGGACTTTTCATGATCGATCATTTTATGTTGTTCATATCCGGGAACCAATGGTGCCCAGTTATTAAGATCACTGATAAATCTCCAAATGTCTTCTATGTTCATGGTGATATTTCTTTTACAAATGGTGTTAGGCAATGCATTATTCCTCCTCATTTTGTTTTTACTCCTGCACCCAATGATATATATGCATCAAACAGAGAATTAGAAGTATATATTTTAAAATGGGAGCTGATCTTTGTAAAATCCAATTATTAAGAAAGATAAACAGCGATCTGTATGCTTTTGTGATTAGGAAAGTGGAAATGCTTCTAGTATAAATAAAGAACTATGTTGTTTGTAGAAACTAAAGCAATTTAAGGTGATAGGTGAAATATCTCTAAAGAAGATTTATAATGAAAACGTGTACGTCAAGAAAGGTGTTCAAAAAAATCGGTTAAATTAGTCGGTTGAAGGTAATAGAAGGTTAATTTACCAAAAACTATACGATACATGCGTATAATAAAGAAAAAATAAGATAGCTTTTTAACTGGTTTATCTTCTTTTTTGAACACATATTTCATACAAAAGGAGAGAATGAGTATGAGTATATTGGTGTTAGGCGGCGCTGGCTATATCGGCTCACATGCGGTATATCAATTAATGGATAAAGGGGAAGAAGTAGTTGTTGTAGATAATTTAGAAACCGGTCATCTAGGAGCGATTCATCCAAAAGCCACGTTTTATCAAGGGGATATCCGTAACCAGGATTTTTTACGAACGGTTTTCGCTAACGAATCGATTGAGGCTGTTATTCATTTTGCTGCCAATTCCCTTGTCGGCGAATCGATGGAAAAACCTTTGAAATACTTTGATAATAATGTGTACGGTACACAAGTTTTATTACAAGTCATGACAGAATATGACGTGAAGCAGATTGTCTTTTCATCTACAGCTGCTACATATGGGGAGCCAGAAGCAGTGCCAATAACTGAAACCATGCCTACCAATCCGACAAGCACTTATGGGGAAACGAAACTGACGATGGAAAAGCTGATGAAATGGACAGAAAAAGCGCATGGAACAAACTATGTATCGTTAAGATATTTTAATGTTGCGGGCGCCCGTGAAACTGGAGAAATTGGCGAAGATCATCAACCGGAAACACATTTGATCCCTATTGTGTTGCAAACAGCTTTAGGACAGCGTGATCATATAACCATCTTTGGGGATGATTATGATACGGAAGATGGTACATGTATTCGTGATTATATTCACGTAGAAGATTTAATTGCTGCCCATTTGCTTGCTTTAGATTACTTGCAACGCGGTGGAGAAAGTAATGTATTCAATTTAGGAAGCAGTCAAGGATTTTCAGTAAAAGAAATTATTCATACTGCAAGAGAAGTAACAGGTAAAGTAATACCTGCGCAAATCGGTAAAAGGCGAGCTGGTGATCCGAGTGCATTAATTGCTACCTCGGAAAAAGCTAAAAGAATATTAGGCTGGAATCCTGAGCGCACGTTAATAACCAAAATTATTCAAGATGCCTGGAACTGGCATGTTGGTCATCCAAATGGATATGAAAATTAAGGTAAATCAATGTTGAAATTCGGTCGTGTACATGTCAGGTTGTTTTAGACAAGTACACGATTTTTTATTAAGATAGGAAACTACAAGCGTTGCATAAAAATAACTGTAGAAGTGCCTTTCCATACTAAAAGATAAAATTTTTTGTGATGGCATCAACTGCGAGTCAAGCTGCTTTAACGAATTACCTATAAGATGAAGAAAAAAATCGGGCTATTTGTAGATTCATTTCATGAAATAGCTATACTTTCTATGCGAAAAATTCGCATTTGCTATGTGAAAAAATTTGCTCTACTAGCAGCAAATAACAACAACAATTCATGTAATTCTTTTGGACTAGAAGGGGAGAGATAATAGTTCTTTAATCGTGGTTTTTTCAGATAAAAACAATATTTATAAAAAATCAAACAACATCCCTATTGTGTAAGCGTTTTACTAAGAATAGTCTTAACATAGTGCTAGTACAAGCATAGACATTTAGAGGAGGTTGGCTATTTTGGGTAAAAGTTTGCAAACGGAACTAGTTATTTTTCTTACTGTGTTGATGTTGGTATTTGCAGGGTTAACAAGTATTTATCCATCTAGAGTTATGGCTCAACAATTGGATACAGGAACAGATGAAAAGGCTGAAGAAACTAACAAGTCATCTAATGTTGAGCGGCGAGCTGAAGCAGTTGAAATTACAGACACAAAGCTAGAAGAAGGAGACTTTGAAATTTTGCAAGGAGATGGAACGCTTACGTATAACAGTGATGGATCTGTAACGTACGGTGTAACATCATACCAAAAAAACAAAATTGTCTATCATAATATGCCTACAATAAAGGACGGTATTTTTGAGGCAGATATTACAGCCGATACAGACTTAAAACGTTTTGGCTTTATTTATCGGGTTCAAGATGCTTCTGCTTATACGTATGTTGGGACTGGAGATAACAATGATCAGTATTTTAGTGAAGTGTTCGGTCCTGCTAATAAATGGACTTCTATGACAAGCAGCCTACCATTGGAAGCGAATAAAACATATAAACTTCGTGTCAAATTTATCGATGATACAGCAAGTTTATATATCAATGGTAAAAAAATAGGCTCTTGGGTACAACCAGAAGGCGTGGATTCTCCAGGTTTACTAGGTTTTGAAAAAAGTCGTGGTGAGGCAAATATAACGATATCAAATGTAAAAATTCAAGAATATGTGCCACCAAAGCCACCGAGTGAGGAACCTGTATTAGAAACGTTACGCTCAGACTATATGAATGTAACTGTAGATGAGGTATATCCTCGAGTGGTCAAATATGATGTAGACGGAAAAATCATGCATGGGCAAGAAACACCTGTATATGGATTAAAGATAAATAATATGCTTTACTATCCGAAAGTACAGTTTGAAAAGGTAAGTAAGAATGAAGCTGTTTATTCCCTTCAAGTACAAGATGAACATGAGGATCTTGACGTTAATATGAAGCTTTCATTAAAAGTAGACGATAATCAAGTTATTTACCAAGTACAGGAGGTAGATTCCAAAACAGATGTCCATGTTGAAACAATAGAATTTGCTAACTTGAATTTTATTTCTGTGAATGATACACAAAAAGACGCAGAGGCAAAGCTAACGAATTTAAGTAGTGATGTAACAAAATTAGGAGATGTTACTGTAAAAGTAGATTCCGCTATGAAAGGTATTGGAACAAAAGCTGGATACTACACTGCATTTTTGTCGACTAATGAACTTAGTGCAGGCGTATGGTCGAGCTCAGAAGTAAATGGTTATCGAAATCTTATTGCACGGCACTATGAAAATGATAACGGTAACAAGGCTGTGGGAATTGGCTCAAATACTTTATATTATCACCGCGACTTTATGGAGCAACCTTCTTCTAATACGCCAACAGTTAAAGTGGTTATCGCAGAAAATATCAATGGAGATAATCAAGTTAATTGGCAGGATGCAGCGATTGAATACCGAGATTTACTTCCCGAAGTAGAAGGTGCTGAAACGGTTAATAATACAGTAGGGACCAGAATTGCAATGAACTTTGGCTCTCACGCTCAACAACCATTTTTAAAAACATTGGATAATGTGAAAAAAGTTGCATTAGCAACGGATGGACTTGGACAAGCAGTTCTATTAAAAGGCTACGCTAACGAAGGACATGATAGCGGTCATCCAGATTACGGCGATGTTGGTGAAAAGATGGGTGGTATAAAAGATATCAACACACTTATCAAAGAAGGAAAGAAGTACAATGCTGATTTTGGAGTGCATATTAATGCCCAAGAAGCTTATCCTGAAGCAAAATCGTTCAGTGAAACACTCATTAATGGACCAGATGCAAAAGGGTGGGGCTGGTTAGATCAGTCATACACGATTGATAAATTAAAAGATCTATACACCGGTTCACGAGCGAAGCGCTTAGATGAACTGAAGGAAAACGTCCCCCATTTAGATTTTATTTATTTGGATGTATGGTATCAGGATCAATGGGAATCAAACCGAGTAGCTGAGCAATTTGCGGATCGAGGCTGGAGAATGACAACAGAATTTGGAACAGCTATTGCTAATCATTCAACTTGGCAGCACTGGGCTACTGATAAAAATTATGGTGGACCAACTGATAAAGGGATTAATTCAGAAGTACTTCGATTTATTAGCAACCATCAAAAGGATTCGTGGGTATTGAATTGGCCAGAAGCTGGTGGAACAGCAGATCATCCATTGCTTGGTGGCTTTGAGCTAGCTGGCTTTGAAGGATGGCAATCCGATAAAAACTTTGACCAATTTATTAAAATGACATTTGATACAAACGTCCCGACTAAATTCTTACAAAAATACTACGTAATGAACTGGGAAACGACAAATGGTGATCCCGCAAAAACGAACTTAGAAAAGGAAATTACATTGAATGATCCTAGCAACGGCGATATAGTAAAAGTAACGAGGAAGGACAACTCCAGAGAACGAATGATAACGCTTAACGGTCAAGTTGTTTTGGATGGTCACACCTATTTATTGCCTTGGGTAGAGCAGGATTTCGAAACCCCAACACCAGATTCACAGAAATTGTATCACTGGAATTTGGAAGGAGGTAAAACAACCTGGAAACTGCCTGATGAATATAAGCATGCTTCTAAGATATATGTTTATAAATTAACCGATCAAGGCAGAGCAAAAAAGCAAAAGGTCCAAGTCGAAAATAATACAATCACATTAAACGCTGAGCCAGCAACGCCGTATGTTCTTGAGGCAAAGCAAACAAAAGGTGTTCAAGTGAAAGAGTGGAGTGAAACTGCACATGTTAGTGATACAGGCTTCAATGCTGGAACTTTGAAAACGAAGCATACGAAGGTTTCAGGCGATAAAAAATCAGTTAATGTGAAACGAACAGATCAAAGAGGTAGTCAACGGAATTTAAGCAGTGGCGATTACTATTTGCAATTTACAAACCCAACCATAGACTCTAAAGTAACGAAGAAAATTAGTAATTTAGAGCCGGGAAAAGATTATGTTGCAGAAGTTTATGTAGAAAATAATAGTGACGTAAAAGCAGGTATTCAAATTGAAGGTAGTAAGCAGAAAAATGTAGAGAATTATACGTATCGTAGCTTGCAAAAAAATTATGTGAAAGCTGATTCCCATGCCACTAACGACGGATATAATAGCAAGATGCAGCGTATGCAAGTAGCATTTACAGCAGAAAAATCAGCTGCGAAATTGATCTTAAGTCGAGAAGCTGGAGAAGGAATTACGAAATTTGATGATATTCGCATTGTCCAAAAAAACTTGAATAACTGGCCAACTGCAAATATGTTTAAACAAGATTTCGAATCTGTTGCGCAAGGTATTTATCCGTTCGTCGTTGGTAATACAGAAGGCGTTGAAGATAACCGAGTTCATTTGTCTCAGCTTCATGCCCCATATACACAAAAAGGCTGGGCAGGCAAAAAAGTAGTCGATGATGTATTAGCTGGAAATTGGTCGCTGAAAGTAAATACAGGTAATAAAGGTCTCGTGTATCGTACCATACCGCAACATTTCCATTTTGAAGCGGGAAAAACGTATAAAGTAACGTTTGATTATCAAACAACATCCAACTCTTATCGATTTATCTCTGGTAATAAGGCAATTGATGTTCGTGACATTAATAAAGCGGAAGGGATTCAAGTAAATGAAAAATTATTGTCAGCAAACCATACAAAAACAGTAACCTTTACCGTAAAAGGGTCAGATAATTACCAAACGTATATCGGGATTTTTAATGACGGTACATCATTAAATGGGGATACTGGAGAAGGTACATTTTTGCTGGATAATTTACGAATTGAAACCGTAGAGGAATAGAGATAAATGAAGTAGTTACGCATACTCATACTACGAATATTGTATAAGCTGAAGAGAAGAAAATATGTACTTATACAATATCACAATAAGGAACCGCATGAAATGAAAGTTTTGCGAGAAACTGTTTTCATGCGGTTTTTCTCTTTATCTCCAAACATGTGCTGTAATACTAAATGCTCCATATGGATAGTTCTTGATACGAATATCCAACGGGAAATCTCTCACGCATTGAAGGTACTTGATATTTTTCCTTTTATAATATATTACTCATCCGGCAATACTTCAATACTATATGCATAAATTCTAGCGGGATTGGATTCCCTCAGATAGTCACCATATACGTTTACTTTTTGATTTACTTTAAGTCCGGCAAAAATATTCTTATTATCAATTTCTTCATGTTTTGATATAATAATAGTCCCAGGTCCATAGTCAGAAGTAATGTAACCTGATAATCTTTCCTTTAAACGTATTGGTTCATCAGAAATCAAAATCTTGTTTAACCTAATTGATGCTATATAGCCATCCACGGTTGTATGATTAGTAGGAATGTCTTCTGCTGGGAGAGTTATTCTTGTTTGAGTCGAACATTCATGAATAAACAGTGTGAGTATTACAACAAGTGAAAAGACTAATATAACTTTTTTAAATGATGGTCTATATATATCCAAGCGTACCACCCTTAACCACCCTTATTAGTTCTATAGATTATTCATATAGTTAAATAAATTTGTAAAATCTCTTCTTATCTTAGGTCCGCCATTAATTACTCGTTTTGAAGGATTCCATGTGTAACTAGCGTTATGAATTGCAACATTCGATTAGAAACGTTTAGAACAGGTGAGCCGGATTGTCCGAAATACGCATCCATATTGTAAAAAAGTAACATAGAATCGGTAAATGTATCTGAATGTCCTTCCATTCCCCATAAAGAAATGACCTTAGTCTCAGCCATTTTATCTCCTGGGTATCCATACGTTTTTAATAAAGTGCCTGAAGTAATTGATCCCGCTTCAATAAAAGATAACACTCCAGCTCTGTTTCCAATGTCGTTTCCGTTAGAATCAGGTGCTACCCTTAAAATAGCATAGTCGTACTGGGACGAAGCACCCTCTTTATACTCCTTAGGATACATAATTTGCCGTCACTCTATAAAAACCATAAGAGAAAGAAGAATCTTTGACTCCCGGAAGTACTGTAGCTCTTAAAATTTGTCGATCAACACAATGAGCATTCGTAACAACTAGATCATCCGAAATCACACCACCTGAACATGACCAACCGCTTGTAAGATTTTCAAATTGGATATAAGATTGTGCCCGATAAGGCATAATAGATGCATCCTGTACTTTATGTCTACCATCAGGTCCTATAATATCATAAGGAAAATTGGTATTACCTCTTTCTTTACCTGTTAATGGGTCAATAGTAGTTTTTTTGGGATCAATAAAGTTTTTAATATTAAATTTTTCTAATTCACATGCCTTTTTCTTTCTGGTGATACAAATTTTTATTTCCAAGATGTGTAGTGTCTTTGATTTTTACAGTTGATTTGGATTGTGTTTCTAAATCATACGTAATATAATTTTTCTCATTTGAAGCGTCATAGGAGTTTGTTGTTTCACTAGAAATACTTTCAGCAAAAGCAACGTTGGTTGTGAAAAGCAAACTAAAAACAAGTAAGATAAGAAAAAATTTTTTCACGTCTTTCCTCCTGAAAATATATTTTGACAAATACAATATAAACCAAAACTCAAAATAGTCAATATATTTATCTAAATTTCAAAGACCACGATATACCCTATATTTGAACATGAGAACAAAATTGGAGATAACCAAAATTACAGTTTTTAGTTACGGAAGAAGTTGACCAAGTTATGAATTCGTTCTCATTTTCTTTCGGTATTTAGAGGGTGTTTGTTTAGTCAATCGCTTGAATGCTTGCGTGAAAAAAGACTGGGATGAAAAACCAGTAAAAGCAGAGATATGTGCAATAGAGTAATCTGTTGTTTCTAGCATAAGCTTTGCTTCCTTAATTCGCACACGGTTTAAATACTCAATTGGTGATATCCCCATATCCTTTTTAAACATGTGTGCTAAATAATACTTATTTATATGCCCGGCTTCTGCCAGCTTATCCAATGTGATGTTATCGCGATAATTCTGATTAATATAATACATAATAAATGCGGAAACTTTATTAACGTTCGGCGACTCTGTTTGATTAATGGTAAGCTTTTTGTCTCTTTGAAGTTGAATAATCATGATTTCTATGATGTTTTGGCAAATAATTTCATGGTTTTCTTTAGATAACTGTATTTCTTCTAATAGCTTGTTTAAATAAAACAGCATATTGTTTCGATCCACTTGAAAACGATACAAGCCTAGATGGTTCCCCTTATCCGCACTGCTAAAGAATAGACCTTCTATTCCTAAAGCAATATATTCAAGTGAATCATGCAAGTTGGATTTCTCCGTATGCTCGACGTTTGGATTGATAATGACTAAATCATTTTCTTTAATCGGAATTTCTTGACCAACAAGTACGAATGATCCTTTTCCTTTCACGATATAGAATAACTCGGAAAAATGATGTGTATGCTGTGTACTATGCCAACCTTTATCGTACGTGGAATGGGTAATATATAGAAGTTTAAATGGTGGCTTTTCTTGCTTGGAATCCTTAATTTGATAGATTTCATATGACACTCTATTCTACCTCCTTTCTAGCAAAGCTTTTACGTGAAATAGTAAACAAATAGTTCTATTACTATTGAACACCATTTTCAAAAATTTTGTAAGGGGTTTATTTTGAGATATAAGTTTGTAATGGGGTTTATTTTGAAATATAAGAAAGTATAAAAATTTTGGCTTTGGGATACGGATATAACGGAATAGCCACGTCCGGCGCAAGCGCCCAGCAACTAGGCGACTTCACGAATCGCCCTACGATAAGTCATCATTGGTTCGTGCCTCTCCATGATTCCTAAAACTTTAAATGATTCGCTCCATTCGCTACGTTGCTAAACGAGCGCTCTCCGCCTTTGTTCTTGTCTAGGAAATTATAAAATTTTTTTGGTTTATAGTATAAGAAAATCTTCACTGTCAAAAAAAGAATTATGTCAATATGGATAATCGCCTCGTCTTGTGTTAAAGCAAATGTTAGTAATTTAGACTATTTATCCTTTGTTAATATATTCAACTGCTACCGTATATTTTATAGGGGTCACTTATAAAAAGCAACAAACCTAAAAAAGTAGACAACATGTTTATTGTGAAAGCGTTTTTATATATGTACGATAAAGATAAGCAAGAAAACTAACTTAAAACAGGGGGCTTCCATTATGAAAAGAGTGAAGTTTTTGTTAACTGTTTCCATTATTTTCGTTATTTTTACATTGACGGCGTGTTCAAATAAGGATCAAGCAGAAGATAAGTCAGAGGCTAAAGGAGACAGCGGCGAAAAAACAACCTTACATGTAGCCGCATTAGAATCGGCTTATGGTAAAGAAATGTGGGAAAACGTTATTCAATCCTATGAAAAAGTAAACCCAGATGTAACTGTTGAATTACAAATCGAAAAGAATCTGGAAGAAGTGGTGCGACCAAATATGCAGGCTGGTGACTATCCAGATGTGTTATTGTTAGCTACAAATAGAGAAGAAGCTTTAACGGAAACTTTAATTAAAGAAAATGGAGTTGAAAATATCACCGATGTATTAGATATGCAAATACCTGGAGAAAAGGCTACTGTAAATGAAAAATTATTAGAAGGATTTACAGATACACTTGC
Source organism: Roseburia sp. 1XD42-34 (assembly GCF_009917385.1). Classification (GTDB taxonomy): domain Bacteria; phylum Bacillota; class Bacilli; order Bacillales; family Amphibacillaceae; genus Virgibacillus. The sequence continues at coordinate 238,883 of NZ_QWLJ01000002.1, forward strand.
TACAAATCCTTATGCAGATGGAGAAACTTATTTAGCTCCTATGTTCTACAGTCCTACAGGTTTATTCTACAATGCAGGTCTATTTGAAGAAAAAGGTTGGGAAGTTCCAAAAACGTGGGATGAAATGTGGGAACTAGGTAATAAAGCTAAGAAAGAAGGTATTTCCTTATTTACGTATCCAACAAGTAACTACTTTGATACATTAATCGGTTCTATGCTGTACGCTGCTGGAGGAACTGATTTTTATAGTTCAGCTATGACATATAAAGATGGTATTTGGGAATCTAAAGAATCGGCACAAGTATTAAAAACGGTTGAAAAATTGGCAGAATATATACATCCAAATACTGTAGCAAATGCAAATCCAAATGATTTTACCAAAAACCAGCAGCTTGTGTTAGACAATAAAGCTTTGTTTATGCCAAATGGTAACTGGGTTGTCGATGAAATGAAAGAAGCTCCAAGAGCAGAAAACTTTGCATGGGGGATGACTTCTATTCCAGCATTTGAAGATGATGGCGATCGCTATGCATTTACCTTCTTTGAACAAATTTGGATTCCAAAAGAGGCGAAAAACAAAGCAGCCGCTAAAGAATTTATTGCATATATGTATTCCGATGAAGCTGCTGATACGTTTTTAGAAGCTGGAGCTGTACAACCAATTAAAGACATTACCCAAAAATTAAGCGGTCAAAAACAAACATTCTATAGCATTTATGAGGCTAAAGACGTACTTCCAGCGATGGGAACTTTTGCATCAACGAAACCAGTTCCAGGTGCAAATATGGGTGAGACGTTATACGGAAGTATTGATAGTGTTATAAGTGGTGAAATGACGTATAAAGATTGGCAGAAGAAAATTGAAGAAGTAAGCGATAAGTTAAGATCAGCTATGAATTAACAGTATACCATTGTAAGTAAATTTATGAAAACGATAACCAACCAATCCGTTGACTAAAGCATACTCGCTCACTTCGTAACAAAGAAAACGAGCAGTTATTTAGAGTCTTCATGGGCAGCCCTTCTCCCTCAGCATCGATGTGTTAAGCATGATAGGGAGGGTTGCCCGTATTGGTTCATTGCAGTGCACACACCATTAACGACTCAACGCTATTTTGAAGATTGAAATAGATACCTTTTTAGAAATTGTTAAAAATGCTAGTGGGATGGTTCGTAGTAAATCTGTCTTACGACAAATAACGTAAAAAATCTACTTTCTGTTTGAAATAGTTGGAATGTTAATGTCGAAATATGATGGAGCACACTTTAATCGTTTTGTACTAGAGAGAGGTGGGAAAATGAGCAAATCGAAATCACGTAAGATATTTATTGGGGTTTGCATGATGCCGGCGCTAATTTTATTATTCGTCTTCATGTTTATGCCAACATTTGAAGTTTTCCGAATGTCACTTTACAGTTGGGGTGGATTTTCCAATACGCAGCAATTTGTCGGCTTCGATAATTTTAAATTGCTTTGGAATGATATGACGTTTATTCGTTCTTTTCAAAACTCGATTTTTCTTATCGTCGTCGTTGCCATGGTGACTTTTACGTTTGCCGTATTTTTTGCAGCCATTTTAACCAAAGAAAAAGTAAAGGGAGGAAATTTTTTCAGGATCATTTTTTATATCCCAAATATTTTATCAATTGTTGTTATCGCAGGGATTTTTTCCGCAGTTTATGATCCGTCCGGTGGGCTATTAAATAGTATTTTAGATATGTTTAACCTAGAAAATCTCCAACAAATGTGGTTAGGCGATCAAAAAATTGTAATTTATAGCTTAGCTGCAGCTTTAGTTTGGCAGGCGATCGGATATTATATGGTGATGTATATGTCAAGTATGGCGGCAATCCCACCAAGTTTTTATGAAGCAGCTTCGTTAGAAGGAGCAAGTAAAATGAAACAGTTTACTAGTATTACTTTACCCTTAGTTTGGAACAACATTCGAACAACGCTAACTTTCTTTATTATTAGTACGATTAATTTAAGTTTCTTGCTAGTGAAAGCCATGACAGGCGGAGGACCTGATGGTTCAACAGAAGTATTCCTTTCGTACATGTATGCTCAGGCATATGGTAACTCTACCTTTGGTTACGGAATGGCTATAGGGGTTATTGTATTTCTGTTCTCCTTCTTATTAGCAGCGATTGTCAGCAGGATAACGAAACGAGATGTATTGGAGTATTAAGGAGGATTGAATGGACAATGAAAAACTCGAAAAAAATGAGTCTGGACGGGTTAATGAAGATATTTATCTATGTTGCATTAGTAACATTAGCAGTGTCAATTATTGTTCCAGTCGCTTGGGTGTTTTTAGCCTCGATTAAGCAAAATAAGGAGTTTTATGGCAGTCCTTGGTCACTTCCAGAAGGAGTTCATCTTGCCAACTTTGTCGAAGCTTTTCAGGAAGCGCAAATGGGGGAGTATTTATTAAATTCGGTACTGGTTACAGCAATGGCTTTACTCATTTTATTACTAGTAGCTTTACCAGCATCTTATGTATTATCCAGATTTGAATTTAGAGGAAATGGTTTCATTAATTCCATTGTCAAAGCAGGATTGTTCATTAATGTTAGTTATATCGCAGTGCCGATTTTCTTAATGCTATTAGATTGGGATACGGGTTTAAAAACTATGTTAGGAAATGACCTGTTACTAAATAACAGGTTTATGTTGGCATTGATTTATGCTTCCACTGCTTTACCGTTTACGATTTATCTATTATCCAGCTATTTCAAAACACTTCCATCTGATTTTGAAGAAGCAGCAAGTATCGATGGTGCAGGCTATTATCGAACGATGTTTTCCGTTATGTTTCCGATGGCAGCACCAAGTATCGTGATCGTTATCTTATTTAATTTTTTATTGTTTTGGAATGAATATATATTAGCATTGACTTTAATGCCAGCAAGCAATCAAACATTGCCAGTAGGTTTATTGAATTTGATGGCTGCAGAACGTTCAGCAGTTAATTATGGACCAATGTACGCAGGTATGGTAATCGTCATGCTTCCTACATTAATTTTATATATTATGGTGCAGAAACGTTTAACACAAGGAATGACAGTTGGTGGAGTGAAAGGATAGGTGTAAAAAGTGAAAAAAACAACCGGAAGAGTAACATTACCAAGTCAGCAAAATTTTTTACAAGAAACGAAGGAATTGATGCAGCGTTGGGGGGCAGATGCCATTCGGGACAGTGATGGAACAAAGCTAGATGATGAGATTAAACAATTAGATGCAAAAATTTATACGACGTATTTTGTGGCTCGCAACCACAATGATTTTGCTAAACAGCATCCAGAGGAAATGCAGCAGTTATATTTAATGTCACCATTTTATACAGCGACAGAGTCAACATTGGAAATTCCATTTTTAAAAGGATATTTTGAGGAACAAATAAAGCCAGATTATATTCATGATCCAAAGCGTTGGTGGGAGGTAATCGACAGATCAACTGGAAAGGTTGTTTCTCCCGAACATTGGCAAGTAAATGAAGAAAAAAATAGTGTAATCATTAAACAAGTTCTCCCGTGGCACGAATATACCGTTTCATTCTTAGCTTATATGAAGTGGGATCCGACTCAGATGTATAATCACATCACGAATGATTGGGGAGATACACCGCATGATATCCCGTTTGACGTTCGTCAACCTCATTCTAACAAATATGTGAAAGAATATTTGGAGCAATGGTTAAAGGAAAACCCGGACACAGATGTTGTTCGTTTCACTACGTTTTTCTATCACTTTACACTTATTTTCAATGATTTAGGAAAGGAAAAATTCGTAGATTGGTTCGGCTATGGTGCAAGTGTATCCGTTGCAGCCTTGGAAGCCTTCGCAAAGGAAAAGGGTTATCGCCTAAGACCGGAAGATATTGTGGACAAAGGCTATTACAATACGACGTTCCGTGTACCGACTAAAGCTTACTTGGATTACATTGATTTTATCCAGCAGTTTGTTGCTAAGGAAGTGAAGGAATTAGTCGATATCGTCCATGATCATGGTAAAGAAGCAATGATGTTTTTGGGAGATAATTGGATTGGTACAGAACCATATGGCAACTATTTTTCAAGTGTAGGCATGGATGCAGTAGTTGGAAGTGTCGGAGATGGGACAACGCTGCGGATTATTTCCGACATTCCAGGAGTAAAATATACAGAAGGGAGATTCTTACCCTATTTCTTCCCAGACACATTCTATGAGGGGAATGACCCAGTTAGGGAGGCGAATGAGAATTGGTTAACAGCTCGCAGAGCACTCATGCGTAAGCCTTTAGACCGAATTGGCTATGGTGGCTATTTAAGCTTGGCTTATCAATTCCCTGAATTCGTCGATTATGTAGAAAAAGTTACGGATGAATTTCGTGAGATTTATAACAATATTCATGGTACAAAGCCGTATGTAGGATTAAAAGTCGCTATTTTAAATGCATGGGGTAAATTACGAACGTGGCAAACACATATTGTCGCTCACGGAAAATGGTATAAAAAAGCTTATTCTTATCAAGGAGTATTAGAAGCGCTTAGTGGATCAGCGGTGGATGTCGTGTTTATTAGCTTTGATGATGTTATAGAGAACGGGGTTCCAGATGATGTGGATGTTATTATTAATGCGGGTGATGCAGGTACAGCATTTTCAGGTGGAGAAAGATGGCAAGATGCTAGACTAACCTCTATTCTTCGTGAATGGGTGTACGGAGGTGGAGGGCTTGTTGGAATAGGTGAACCAACTGCATATCATTGGGAAGGACGCTATTTTCAACTTGCTAATGTTTTAGGAGTGGATAAAGAATTGGGCTTTAGCTTATCGACGAATAAATATTTTACCGAAGTAACGGAGAACCATTTTATCGCTGAAGATGTAGTAGCGTTTAATTTTGGCGAAAGTATGGAACATATCTATGCTCTAAACGAAACAACAGAAATTATGGAGTATTCCAATGGCGGAGTCCATCTAGCTAGTTCAGCTTTTGGGACGGGTAGAGGAGTTTACATTGCAGGTTTACCTTATAGTCACGAGAATACAAGACTGTTGTTGCGGGCTTTGTATTATGCTGCTCATAAAGAGAGAGAAATGAAAAAATGGTTCGCATCTAATGTGCATTGTGAAGTACATGCTTATCCAGAAATTAAAAAATATGCCATCATTAATAACTCTACAGAGATACAAATGACCGATGTTTATGATGGGAATGGAAACAAACGCCAAGTTACGTTAGAGGCAAGTGAAATAGTATGGGAGGACTATTCATGAAGGATAAAATCTTATTAACTGTAAAGGTTATTTTCTTTCTTTTTTGCCTATTTCTCATATTTTCCGGACAGCAAACGGTTGGTAAATGGGAGTTATTTATGCAACTTGTCGGACTTGCTGGTCTCTTGTTTTTACTTTGGAACTATAACCGGAAATTTGTGTAAGTCTAAGAAATGAGAGCAGGTAGATAATAACGAGTTGCTTGCTAACGTGTACTTGCGAAAGTTATCCAGCAACTGTCCCTCGCTGCTAAATTGGTAAAAGCACTTTAAACCACTACTTCACCAAGTCCAAAATCATAGGAGATGAATGTATTAACAAACAAGATTAGTATGACTTAAAGGATGCATCACCGTTTCATTCATCTCCAGATCATCTGACTCTGCCTGTTTGGGGAGCATAGAATAATTTTGAAAGCTTATTTTTTAGTAGATCGGGGCACAGAAAAAAGTGAAGTCTCTCTTTGGTACGATTATTTTGTTTATACGATAAACGTTAAACCAGGTTAAGGGGATAGCTGTTAGCTTGCTATAAAAGAGTGTTGTGAAAAGGTGAGGATAATGATGAAATACGCCATTGGGATCGATATTGGAGGAACAAAAGTAGCAGCCGGAATTGTAAATGAATATGGTGATTTAATCCAACAGGAAATAGTTAGCAGTGATCCTGCTGATAAGGAAGCAATGTTTGCTAGTGTTGTTCGATGTGTGGAGCAGCTTATGAATCATTCTAGCATTCCGTTTGAAGAAATATATGGCATTGGCGCAGGTCTGCCAGGAAAGGTAGATCGCAAGCGAGGGGTTGCTGTTTATCAGAATAATTTACCGTGGGAGAATTTTCCATTTGCCGACCGACTACAAAAAGCAGTTGGTATGGGACGGATTGTAATCGATAATGATGTATATATGGCAGCATTCGCAGAATGGAAAAAAGCCTCTATGACGAAACAGGAGCTACTCGTTTATATTACGATTAGTACGGGTATTTCCTGCTCCATTATTCAAGGAGGCAAATATATCCGTGGTGCTGGCTTTGCTGGAGAATTGGGACTAGTTCCTGTTTATTCTACAATGAGTAGTGAACCATTGCAAAGGTTGGAAAGCGCTGCTTCTGGTCCAGCTATGCAGCTACAAGCACGCAATGTTTACGCAAATGATCAAGTATTAACGAAGGATATTTTTGCTAATTATTTGGCAGGAGATAACGAAGCACAACATTTAATAAAAGAAATGGTATCTGTTCTGACGCAAGGCGTCTATATGGTTCATAGCTTGTTAGATCCACATAAAATCATATTTGGGGGCAGTGTTGCCACTCATAATCCTTGGCTGTTAGAGCTTATAAAGGCAAAGCTCAAAACATATTTACTCGCTGAACAAAGCCATATTTTAGATAGTATGGAAATTAGTAAGTTGAATAATATGCAAGGTGTTATCGGAGCAGGATTAAGGGCAAGTATGCTGGTATAAATGGGATATTATAGAGAGTATAATAGTGTTTGTTCACGAACAGAAGAAAGATAGGTCTGAGAAGTTTAGGAAACTTTTCAGTACACTTTTTGAACAACCTCTACAAGGAGGGGGATTTTGAATGATCTATTCCTATTTAGCAGGACTTATCGATCAAGCAACCTCAGTTGAGATGATAGAATATGCTGATAAATTATATGCGCGTAACCAGATCATGCGTTTGTTGTATTTGGAATCATTTCCGAATGAAGCTGTACCTGTAAAAGATATACCCATACCGAACCTATTAGATAAATTGATAGAATATGCGATTGAACACGATATCATTCGTGATATTTTAAGCGAGAAAGAAATCTTGGCAGCTAATATTATGAATTGTCTCGTTCCGCCTCCTTCTGTGGTAAATAAGGTCTTTTATAAAAAAATTATCCAATCCTCAGTAAAGGCTACCGATTATTTTTACGCTCTTTCAAGGAATAGTAATTATATTCAAATGAACCGGATTGCGAAAAACATGAGCTATAAAACGAAGACACCTTATGGAACTATGGATATAACAATTAATTTATCTAAGCCAGAAAAAGACCCCGAACAAATTAAATTAGAACGAGAAAAAAACAAGAATATTACCTATCCCAAATGTTTATTATGTGTGGAGAATGAAGGTTATACAGGTAGAATCGACCACCCCGCGCGTGCAAACCATCGAATGATAAGAGTACCTCTAATCGATGAAATGTGGTTTTTTCAATATTCGCCGTACGTTTATTATAATGAACATAGTATTTTATTATCGGAACAACATAGAAATATGAAAATCGATAAGCAAACGTTCGCAAGACTTTTAGCTTTTACAGAAAAATTCCCACATTATTTTATTGGCTCTAATGCAGACTTACCAATTGTGGGTGGATCGATCTTGAGTCACGACCATTATCAAGCGGGGCGTTATGAGTTTGCAATGACGAATGCTGAAGAGGTATTTCCATTTTCTTGGAAACAGTTTCCGCAACTGCATTGTGCTGTGCTACATTGGCCATTATCGGTCATTCGATTAAAAGGAAAGCATACATTTGATTTAGTAGACGCAGCAGACGAGGTCTTAACAGTCTGGAAAAGTTATTCTGATGAAACAGCGGATATTATAGCATTTACAGAGCAAACACCTCATAACACCATTACGCCGATTGCTAGAAAACGTAACGGTGTGTATGAGTTGGATCTTGTATTACGAAATAACCGGACAACAGAACAATATCCGCAAGGTATTTTCCATCCGCATGCAGATGTGCATCATATTAAAAAGGAAAATATTGGTTTGATTGAAGTAATGGGACTAGCAGTCTTGCCTGCGAGATTAAAGCAAGAATTAGCTGAGATAGAAAGCTTTTTATTAGGTGAACACAAGCAAGTTGCTGTTTATCATAGAGATTGGGCAAAAAAATTGAAGAAACAGTACCCAGCTGTCGGATCATCTGCTGAGGCACAGCAGATTGTGCGCAAAGAAGTTGGAGATAAGTTTGTCCGTATTTTACAAGATGCAGGTGTATTTAAGGATTACCAATCGTTTAAACGGTTTATCCATGTGTTATGTGAACGAATATAGGAAGTTATTTCGTGAAATGGATAATGATATTGGCGACATCTCGAATCAGTTATCTGACCAGCATAAGCGATAGTTGTTCGGCACTATTGGTTATTTGTTTATCCAAAGAAAGAATCGGTAAAGCACATGGTGTTAGTTGGAGCGCAAACTTTTTAATCGAACCTAAACGTTTTATAGAAGCTGTACATTGCCCTCCTTTGGATATTTGTTTTTCAAAGGAGGGTAATTCAATTTCTAAATTCGTACATCTTGCTTATAATTGCTTGCGTATGGATAAGTAATAAATCGTTATTTGTGCGATCGGGTAAACAAACAGAAGCAACATTGGATAGAATGGGATCACGTCATCTATGAATGGATAGAGAAGCATGAGGAAGAGCGTAAAACCAAATACAAAGGGCATGAAAAGGTAAACTTTACGACACGCGTTTGCTGTAATTATTTTTTCTCGCTCATCCTGTTCAGAAAACTCTACTGGCATAAGTAATTTCAAAGATATATTTTTATGTTTTTTGGAATTATGCCGGTATAGTAAGAGTCCGAAACCAGTTGAAATAAATAAAAAGATAATCGTTGGAGTAATATTTACGGATGCTTGGGTACCATCATTTTTAATCATGTATGCTACTTGACTTGCAAATGAATAAAGCGGTATAAACCCCCAAGCAGTTAACAAAAATCCAAATATGCTAATCCAATAAATCCATTTCTTTTTCATCGTCTCTCTCCTCCTGTAGCCAAAAAGTTTTTTCCATAGGTAGACAGAAAGTTCTACATATATTTAAGGCAAGAAATAAGGATGGAACATAATCTCCTTTTTCAATCGCCGCAATGGTCTGTCGAGTAACGCCAACTTTTTTCGCCAGTTGTTCTTGGGTTAAATTAAACCGTGCTCTCAACTCCTTTACACGATTATGTAATTTCAATCAAGCCAGCTCCTTCCTAAGCATCTTCTATTACTTACATCTCATATTTTTACGCTTTCCATAAAAGTTTCTATAAAGGAGTGTATTATTTTTATTTGTTAATGTCAAGTTTACCTAACATTTTGTTTAGTTGATTTAACTGCAGTGTGGTTTTAGATCATAATTGTTGTGACAATAAAATAATTAGGTTCTAAAAAATAGTTATTTCTATCGGAAAATTGTTGTTTACTTAGGATAATTTACATGGTACAAATAACGGATGTTCAAATCAGAGGTAATCGTGTACATTGAAGATATAAAATACATAAAATTGATACTACACTTGTTTGTCCACACACTAGTCTTCAAATGGGTTTACCATCGTGTTTATTGTTAGAGATGGTAGAGCGTATATTATAAATGTTCCGCAATTAAGACCTATTACGTATATACTCCCACTTCACGAGTTGGATCATCTGTACTGCAACAAGTCTAAGTAGGAGATAACAGCACCTATCCATATTTTGTAAGAGGGGCTTTAGGTCATACCATTACGTTATAACAATCCGTGGGGCGAAATGAAAACACCTACTGATCAAAGATTCCCTTTATCGAAAAATGCTTTCCAAACTGCTACATTATTTTCCCCATTCCAATTATTGAAAAATTTTTTCCAATCCCATCATTGTTTAATGGTGTTTCCATATATTAAAAAATTAAAATGGAGGAGAAAAAATGGCAAAACGTTTATTTCTTTCGTTGCTGACCGGTTTGCTACTATTAACCACTCCATCTTATGTCATGGCACAATCGCAAAGTTTGCCTAATCCAAAAAAAGTCGGTGTGGGAACAGAACAATCCATATTGGGTAAGGGGAATAATGGAAATAATGAAACACCAGGGGAATGGTTTGTAGGTAAATCACCGGCTAACCCAGTACCGAATGCTCCAGTGTTATTATTTGTACCTGGTTTGAATAACGTTGCGCAAATATTTTGGGAGGAGAATGGTCTATACGAAGCGGCGTATGAATCTGGTTATGAAACTACGTTTATCCAGCTTTATGATGCTGGAGGCGCTTCGGCGGATATGTGGGATAATGGAAAATTATTGGCAGAAAAAATAGAAGAAATTTCTGCTCATTTTCAAGGAAAACCGATTACGGTCATAGCCTACAGTAAAGGGGGAGTTGATACGCAAGCTGCTGTGGCATACTATGGAGCATGGCAATATGTAGATCGGATCATTACTTTATCCAGTCCCCATCACGGATCGGAATTGGCTGATTTGGCAAATAGTAATTGGGCTGGGTGGCTAGCACAGTTACTTGGGCTTCGTGGTGAAGGGACCGCAGCTGTAGAGACGGGATATATGGAATATTTTCGTTCATTAACAGATGAGCGACCGTATGCGTACGTGAATGATTTTTACACTTTCGGTGGTACGGACTGGGGATCGATGTTTTCCCCGACTTGGTTTGGGGGGATATATTTATCGAATTATGGTGCTAACGACGGCGTAGTGACAGCGGTAAGTACTCGATTGCCAAAGGGTGAAGAAGTTGCAATTGGCAATTGGAATCATAATTCCATTCGAAGCAATGTCCTCTTTCCTGTTTTAGAAGAATATATTTTTGCGGAGAGCCAACCAACCAAGCCTCATTCCTTCAATGCGGGGTTAGAGGTAAGACCAGCTACAATAGAACAGTATGTGTATGGGAGTGGGTTAGAAAAAAATAAACACACAAAGCATGCTTTTCCAATAGAGGAAGCTGTCGATAAAGTGAACATTCAATTATATACTGCAAGCCCGTTAGATGAGGTGCAACTTGTTGATCCAAACGGGAAAAATTATCTAGTAACGCAGGTAGCCAAGCAAAATGCAGGTTTTTTTGTTGGAGCAACTGGATATAGTATCCAAGTCGATCAACCTATGGCTGGAGAATGGTCATTAAAAATGCTGAGCGATCAGGAAAACGCTTATTTATTGCTAAGTCAATTTGATAAAGCAACCAAACAGCAAATTTTAACGGAGTCACCATTAAACCGAGGTATAACAAATGAATTGTCATGGAAAATGAATGAAGCTCAAGTAAAAGAAGAAAGTATGGAAATGGTGTACACCATAGTGGAGTCTGGGGAACGTATACCCGTAATGACTAGCACAATAAAGGGATCCTTTCATTTATCCAAGGAACTTTCTACGTTGAAAAAGAATCAAGCATACAATATTACTATAGATATAAAAGGTGAAACAATTTCTGGATTGCCATTTAAACGAACAGTGGTTGATTCGATTTATTTAAGTGAGTAAGCAAATTTCTTTGAGGGTGACCCGTAGAAGTGGTATGTGTGGGGATCTATTCGGTAGTTCATTCATTAGGGTTTGGTCAATAAAAAAGCTTTCCGTTGCTGACAATACCATCCAATCGCCGGGTGGTATTTATTTTTTTCGTTTGTATAAATAAAGAGTTTCTATCAAGAAAAACGGAAAATGTTTCTTTAAGTAAATAATAATTACCTAAAGCTTAGAATACGATAATAACATAGGAGGAGGGGGAAGCATGAGAAAAGGCATCATTGTTCTCGTTAGTCTGATTAGTATTATCGTGTTGGCTGTTTTTCTTCTTATTAAATCATCCCCCGAGAAACAGGCAGAGGAAGCGGCAGAGGAGTTCTTTACATATGAACAGGAGGGCGCTTTTGCAAACGCTTGGGACATGTTTCATCCATTCATAAAAAATAAATTTACGAAAGAAACATATATTCAAGATCGTTCTGAGGCAATGATGACTTTCTTTGGTGAGCTGGATTTCACTTATAGCTTTGGGGACGTAGAGAAGATAACAGACTGGAGCCCAGGGAAGGATGAGGATCCGATTGCGACAGCATATCGAATCACAGTTTCCCAACAGTTTGCAGGTAAATACGGAAATTCAAGCCTGGTACAAGATATTTATCTTGTAAACATAGAAGGTGAATGGAATATATTATGGGATTATAAAAATGGGGATGAGGATAGCTAGTAAAAATGACATTTTGCTCACCCCACACGATAAAGCCAAATCTTCCATGCTGCATCTGGATGCTCAAAGGTTCGTTCTAAGGCTAGATTCAGATCACTAGCATTGCTGATGGGAACGGCTGACAATATATATTTTCCTCCTAATGATTGAAGCGCATGAGTATTCATCTCTAATGGAACGGGCTGATTACGATTTTTTGTATACAAATAATTCTTTCCATGTTCTGCGACGTACATATATAGTCTGCTGCCCCATGTATCAAAATAGTTTTCTAAGGTAGGATTTTTTCGCAATTCACCTGCAATGATTTTGCGAAAAGCGCGCTTATACTTTAATGGAAAACTGTTATTGTATGTATCTAAGGTGTAGAAGCCATTGTATTGGGCAATCGTAGGATGCAAACCGACGCTAACGACACGGTAATTGCTCGGATTTGTTCCAATATAGTTTTGGATATCATCGAATAATGCTTCTGCGTAGAACTCTTTAAATGTAGGCGTACCAATTTCACTGTATTTTGCCTCTTCGTTTAACGGGAACAGGATATAACATTGCATAATGACTGCTCCAATAACAAGCATTTTGCCAAACCGCAAATGTTGCCAAAGGATGGCTAAGGCTAAGGCAAATGCAATATACCAAATAGCAGGGTCAAAAAAATGAATGCGCGCAAAATTAAATGTGTTGGCAATCATGATGTTATCTTTAATGAAGCGCCAACCTTCCCAATACCAAAATGCATACCAAATGGATAGGAGGAGGTTAAAGAAAAATAACCCGAGTAGACAGTATGGTTTTAGCCGACGGTAACCGGCTACTAAAAAAGCGACTGCTATAATTGGAATAATTATCAAATGCTGATAAGCCATATCATGGGTATGTCCATAGAGAAAATTATCCAATGACAGTTCTATACTCTGTTGAAACGAATTATGTCCAAGGTTTAATTCGTCTCGGTGTGAAGTGAATCCAGAATCAAAAAACATCGATGCAATTAATAAATAATTTTTTACAAGGTAGATCATCGTCATAAGTGTAATAGCAATAAACAGCGGCCAATTCACCTGTCTAAATCGTATCCAATCGATAAGCCAAAGCAATCCCATGATGGACAGAAAGAACACGAACGTTAGCACGAAATTGGAGAAAAAAGGGATGATGCATAAGGTGAGCCAATAAAACCAGCGAGTATTCCATCCCTCTTTACGGATTGTTAAAAACAAGAACAGCGCTAAAGGGAGACCTGCTATGGATAACATTCCAGATGGCCAGTAAGGCAAAAGAGCAAAGGATAGGGCAGTTCCGACAGAAATAAAAGGTAGTTTCAAGCCAACCGACGTGAAGTTTTTCAATAATAAATACATCCCGAAAAATGCTGCAAAACGCATAACGGTTTGTCCAATACTGTATGCTGTCATCGGTGCAAATATCGTATATAGCCAGACCATTGCATCCAAATTAGATGGAAGGGCGCTTCTTGGTAGACCATTGATGACATTTGGAAGTTTGTTATCTGTTAATGTAAAGATGGAACCACTTTCTGCGAGCAATTGATACCATACAATATTCGAATCCATATTATCATGAACACGAATATGAGTATCTTCTCCTAATAGATAATATGGGAGAAGATAGGCGAAAATCACAGCGCAAGCAATTCCAATGAACAGCTTATGTTTGGAAAAACTCCTGTATTTGAGTAGTGACATGTTGTATCGCCCTTTCTCCTATCCGATAATAAAGTGGTAAACGCAATAATCGCCTGCTCTCTCTCGTTGTGTATTGATCCGTACCTATAAAACTACCATGAATAGACCCTGCATAAGCACTATGTAGCGGTACATAGTGGCTGGCTGTAATAATATCGCGCTCTTTTAAATAGGTCATTAATCTATTTCTGTCATGCTCATTTGCAGTCTTGATAAAAAACATATGTGCATTATGTGCTCCATTCTTTGGAATTACTGGTAACTCTATAGCATTTATGGACTGTAACTGCTTTAATTCTTTATCGTACAGGTCCCAGCTTGTCAGCCGATCAGCAGTTATTTCTCTTGCATGGTTTAATTGGACAAATAGATAAGCGGCATTCAGTTCACTTAAAACATAGGAGGAGCCAACGTCTCTCCACGTATATTTATCTACCTCCCCACGGATAAATTGTGAACGGTTCGTCCCTTTCTCTTGAATGATTTCTGCGCGTTCCATAAGGGAGGGATCGTTAATAAGTAATGCTCCTCCTTCGCCGCAGGTAATATTTTTTGTATCATGGAAGCTGATTGTACCCATATGACCAATCGTACCAAGCGCTTTACCTTTATATGTACTCATCAGTGCCTGAGCCGCATCTTCTATAAGCCACAAATTATACGCTGCGGTTAGTTCTTGTATTGCATCCATATCGCAGCTTACGCCAGCATAATGAACAACGACAATAGCCTTTGTTTGTTTAGAAATAGCTGCTTCAATAGCTTGAGGGTCTATGTTCATGGTGAGCGGATCTATATCGACAAAACGAATCGTTGCTCCTCGTAGTGTATAGGCATTAGCGGTGGAAACAAACGTATAGGAGGGCATGATTACTTCATCACCTTCCGATATATTCATCAATAAAGCAGTCATCTCCAATGCAGCTGTGCATGAAGGAGTTAATAACACTCTTTCGCATGCAAGGTTGTATTCCAACCAATGGGAACATTGTTCACCGTAAGTGCCATTTCCAGATAATTTATTCCCATGCAACACCTCGGTTAATACGTCTATCTCTGATCCTACTACACAAGGTTTGTTAAACGGAATCATCTCAAGGTCACCTCATTATAATAATTCCAATTATGATAAGAGAAAAGCCGATTACTTTTTGCGTCGAAACGGGCTCGTTAAATAATAAAACAGAAAGGATAAATACTAGGATAAAAGACAAACTCATAAAAGGATACGCATAACTAATATCAAACTTGGTCATAGCTACCATCCAGCAAAGAGCTGCCAGACATGCTGCGAACAGGCCAGATAAGATCCATGGGTTCAACAGTAGCTGCAGTAAAAACATCATTTTCTTCCAAAAGGCATCAGGAAGCTCTCCATATTGATTGATTTTCCATTTTAAAATAAGCTGACCATAAACGGTAAAACCAATCGTTCCTAAAATATAAATATAACCCATTACCAATCTCCTGTTGACAGGGGTGTCACATTGCATTTGTGATAGACATCTACTGCTCCATCTATACGAAATCCAATCGAGATAAACACATTCAACGAAGGGAAATTTGCTGCTGACACCGATGTGGTAACATGTTCATAATCACCAAGAGAAAACAGATATTTAACACAATGACTGGTAAACGGTTTTGCTAACCCTCTTCCTTGGTAAGGCGTATCAATAGCTAAAAGCGTAACATTGTTCTGATCAAACGCAAAAAAGCCAGCAAGCTGATTCTCGTAATACAATGTAATCATGTTGTTGACCTTTGCCAAGTCCAATACCCAGTTTTGAAATCGTTTGTTTACCATCCAGTCAGGAACGTTAAAATCACGGTGGAAACGGCTATGTCGAAAGGCGTTGCCAGCAATATGTGTAATCTGGGCTATATCATAATCATCGCTAAGAGAAATGGCTTCATCCTGAGCAAGAACTAATTGGTCTTTTCTGCAGAAAGGTTTCATTAACGTATCTGTATAATAAAATCCGTATTTATACAATAATTCAGTATTTTGAGTTGGATCTATTTTTAATGTAAAATGTCCACGTATGTTGTCGGTTTGCCGTAATGCTACTTCAGAGGAAGAGGTTAGCTCGAACGTATTCATTTGAAAGTTGCGTTCATCCCACGGAGTAGGCTTTAAATATGTTGTCATCGTAAATCAGCTCCACTTGTATGGTTTAAACATGGCATTATCCAATGTGTCATGTTTACAAATTTTGGCTATCATCTGTTGTTTCACGAATGAGGTATAGTGGGCGCCCTTTGATTTCATTAAAGATTTTTCCAATGTACAAGCCTAAGATTCCGAAATTGAAAAAGATCAGCCCACCAATAAAATAAATAGATACCATCACACTAGTCCAACCTGCTACAGGTTGTTCCAAGAAAAAATAACGGATAAACAAATAGATACCATAGATAAAAGAAGCCGATGAAATTAGAAAACCAAATTGAATGGAAAGTCGTAAAGGCTTATTCGATTGGGCGATGATCGTATCGGTTGCCAACGTAATTAATTTCTTCAAGCTATACGAAGATTTACCTTGTTTTCTAACGTCATGATCAATGGCAATGGAAGCTGTTGGATATCCCATCCATTGTAAAAATAGCGGGAAAAAACGGTGTTGCTCTCGCATTTGTCGAAAGCCATGAACGACTTTTTTGGATATGATACAGAAATTGGCGATGGTATGGTCGGAAGTTGTTCCGGTAAAATAATCATAAACACGATAAAATAGTTGCGACGTTTTTTTCTTCCACCAATGATCCTGACGGGTTATTCGTTTGCCAAATACGACGTCATACCCTTCTTTACTTTTTTGAAATAGACGGATAATTTCTTCTGGCTTATCTTGCAGATCGCAATCCATGACCACAACCCAATCCCCGTTTGCATAATCAAGACCAGCTGTTATTGCATGGTGTTGCCCAAAATTACGAGCTAAATGAATACCTTTAATGCAATGATTAGTACGATTCAGTGTAACAATCGTTTCCCAAGCAAGATCAGGACTTGCATCATTGACAAGAATAATTTCATATTTCGCTGCAATGGTTTGGATGGTTTCAATAATCCTTTGACAAAGTTCCTCTAAATTTCTCGCACAACCATATACCGGAATGACGACAGAAATTAAGATGGAGTCGTTTTTAACCATTTGTTTACATAGCTTTCTACAGTTTGTTGCAGCTTCTTGTCAAACGTTCCAGTTGGTCTCCATTCTAGTTCCGTTCTAATTTTTTCGTCATTCAGAGCATAGCGCTGATCATGACCTGGACGATCATTTACATAAGTAATTAGATCTGTAAACGATGCTAGTTCGTATTTACTTGTTAATTCAGGCAACTGATGGTCTAAAATGGAACAAATTTTTTGAGCAATCATTGTATTGTTATACTCATTTCCACCGCCAATGTTATAGGCCTCAAGTGCATTTCCATCGTGATAAACTCGATCAATCGCCTCGCAATGATCCTTCACATATAGCCAGTCGCGAATATGACTGCCATCTCCATAAATAGGAATGGGTTCGCCATGTAAAGCACGATAAATAATAGTCGGAATCAGCTTTTCTTGATGTTGTTTCGGACCGAAGTTATTAGAAGATTGGCTTATAACAATGTTCATCCCATATGTGTAACCAAAACTGTTAACAAGCATGTCAGCTCCCGCTTTGGAAGCACTATACGGGTTGCGTGGTTGATATGGTGTTGATTCGCTGAATTTTCCTTTAGAGCCTAGTGAGCCGTAAACTTCATCTGTAGAAATATGGTGAAATCTTCTTGTTTGCAGCTGTTTTTTTTGTTCCCAATCTTGTTTAGCAGCTTGTAGTAAAACCATCGTCCCTAATACATTTGAATAGACAAATTGCGTCGCATCGGCAATCGAACGATCTACATGTGATTCTGCTGCAAAATGAATAATCCCATCAATATCATTGTTTTCAAAAATCGACCGTACGAGCAGATGATCCGTTATATCGCCGTGCATAAACTGGTAATTTGGTAAATCCTTTACTTCTATTAAATGTTCCTTGCTACCTGCATACGTTAATTTATCGAGATTAATAACTTGATAGTCTGGATGTTTATTCAAGAAATAAGGGATAAAATTACTGCCAATAAAGCCTGCTCCACCAGTTACTAAAATCGTTCGTCTGTTTTTCATTATTTCACCAGCCCCAGTATGGAATGTGTTACCATCTCATCCCAATAAGGATTCGTATGCTTTCGATATGCAATATCCAGTAAATAAGCGCCATAATCATTTTTATGCATTTCTTTTCCTTTTTTAATGAGTACATCTTTAGAAATATATCCTAAATAATAGGCGATCTCCTCTAAACAGGCGATTTTGAAACCTTGTCGCTGTTGGGTTGTTTTTACGAATTCGGCAGCCTCAAATAAAGCATCATGAGTTCCAGCATCCATCCATGCAAATCCTCTTCCGAGTAGCTGGACATCTAATCTTCCTTGTTGTAAGTAGAGCTGGTTTAAATCCGTAATTTCTAACTCACCTCGTCTCGAAGGCTGCAAATTTTTAGCTAATTGAACAGCCCGATGATCGTAGATATATAGACCGGTTACAGCGAAATCTGATTTAGGTTGTAAAGGCTTTTCTTCTATAGAGATAGCTTTTTGCTGTTGATTAAATTCCACTACTCCAAATCGCCTTGGGTCTTTCACTCGACAGCCAAAAATAGTTGCATGTCGATGATGTTTTATTGCGTTGCGAAGAAGCATTGTAAATCCTTGTCCAAAAAAAATATTATCTCCAAGGATCAAAGCGACATGCTCCTTGCCGATAAAGTCTTCGGCAATCGTTAATGCTTCAGGTATTCCGTCTGGGTTGCTTTGTACTTTGTAGTAAAGAGAAATACCAAGTGCTGATCCGTCTCCTAATAAAGTAGTGAATCTCGATTGATCTTCAGGAGTACTAATAATCATAATTTCTTTAATGCCAGCGAGCATAAGCACAGAGAGTGGATAATAAATCATTGGCTTATCATAGACGGCTAATAGATGCTTATTAATACTGTCTGTACTAGGAGATAACCTTGTACCGCTTCCACCAGCTAAAATAATTCCTTTCATGATTACACCCCTTAAGTTTGGAAGATATATTCTAATTCTAACATGCTATTAGTTGTTTATTACCTAAATATTCTAAAATAATCTTACATTTAGATTGCAGTTTTGTTTCTGAGATGAAATATTCTATATATTTATGCAATAAGAAATCATAAAATTAGGAGCTTAAGGATAAAGAAATAATTGGAATAGCTTCGTCCGGCTCCATCGCCCAGCAACTAGGCGACTTCACATCGCCCTACGATAAGTCATTGATTCTTGTTAAAAAGGAAGGCCAACTAAAAACGGGCTTGCCTTAGTGCGTCGGGATCCCCCTTTTTTAGTGGCATAATTCCTTTATCTTTAGTTGATTCGCTCCAGTCGCTACGTTGCTGACCGAGCGTTTGCGCATTTGTTCTGGAAAGTATCAATTGAAAAAATCCTGTACGTTCCAATCTTTTTGTGGAATATCCATTCTTTTCATTTTTTTATTCGTGTTTTATAGGTATGGATATTTCGGGTTCTTATTTTCTAAAATAACTTTGGTTCTGTTATTAATTTAGAAAAATAACATATAATACATTAAAAACAATAAAAAGAAAATTTAAATAACATACTTTTAACAAAGTTTGTTTTATTCCGTTGTTTTGAGTTAAATATTTAGAAAATACTAACAAATAAAAGGAGGGGTACTTTGCATACTAATTTATTGGAAATCCAAAATTTAAAAACGTCTTTTCGAATAAAAGATAACTATTATGCCGCTGTGGATGATGTTTCTTTAACTGTTCATAAGAATGAGACATTGGCAATTGTTGGCGAGTCAGGT
>NZ_QWLJ01000033.1 GCF_009917385.1 Roseburia sp. 1XD42-34
GCCGCCAGCGTTCGTCCTGAGCCAAGATCAAACTCTCCAAAAATAACTTGCTTTTGGTTTTCACCAAAGTGAAGTTGGACTTGTGCAAATCAGTAACACGTTACTGATTTACCAAAGAAGTTTGCGATGATGAACACCGTTCTTCATCGTTCTTAGCTTCTACCAAGATTAAAATCTCGGTCGATTTTTTATAAGAAAAACAGAGATTGCTTTTCTTGACATACTGGTTGTTTTGTTCAGTTTTCAAAGAGCAATTTATTAATTTGTCGTTTTTTGCGACAAGATATAATTTACCATGTTTCTTAATGGTTGTCAACAGTTTTTTTGAAGATTTTTATTTCGTTTTTCACTGTTGTGGTGCCGTTTATTGACAACAGAATTTAATATAGCATATATATTTTAAAATAGCAATAGGAAAATCTAAATTTTTCTTTATAAATCAGAAATACGCCGTATCTATGCCTGAAGATCAGATATAACCAATAATCTCAACAGTTTACAGCGCATTTAATCACACGCTCTTGCTTTTAATGGTTTCTATACTTCTAGTCCTTGTCAAACATCTGCCTTTTACCTTTCAACTCAGCAGGAACTCTCATCAAAAAATCCTGAATTGCCCATTAATAATGGTATTCTTAAAGTTATATAAGGATTTTACTTGATAAAGATAACTATCTTTTTTTCGAATATCTACTTTAAGAAGAATTAGGATCAATGCAAAAGTCATCATTTTACTATATACAGCATTTTGTATCTATCTCTTCATTATTTCATTTATTGATTTTTACTCCGTTTGGGCATGTATTTCATACATTCTTTTTCATTGGCTACTCTACGAAATAACTGAAATAACATTTGGTACCTTTCTCTCATGGATTCTTTAACTATATTATCAATTCGTGAATCCTCTAAATCCATTAAAAGTTCTTCTAGCTCTCTTCTGATCAAATATTCTAATTCCTTTTGTTCCATATTATTAATTAATAAACCTAGCATTTGTTTCACCGCCTCACATTTACTTAACCATTTTGCTTTTTACTGTTTTCAGTTTCTCCTACTTGAACAAAATCATGCAAAACATGTATATAAAATCATTCGCAAAACATATCGAATTATGTCGGTTTTTAGTAATAATTATCGCTTTTATTTTTAATTACTAATAAACAATTTATTTAGCAAGTGCTTTTATCATTCTTAGTGATGAGCACGGAAAAAAGAAGAATACGGCTACTTACAGTTTCCTGTCACAACAATCTTGAAATACGCCTTTTTCTTTTACCATATGCTGTTAACCTTAGATTTCTTTACCTTCGAAAAAAGCAGTCTTCTCCCAAGCGGCCGTTTATCTGATTGTCTGGGTCACCAACAATTCGAATAGTTAGCGCGACCCTTTCTCAAGTTTCAATTGCTCCATGGTTACTGTATGTAGAGCACCATTATGGCACTTTAGATGCGTAATAAGTGATTCTTGTTCTTAATACTTATACAACAACATAATATGTATTAGCGCTCTTTTATACAGGCCCTTCTCTCACTCCAAAACACGCATAGAACCAAAATTCCGGACGCTCTTTATCTCTATCTAAGAGACCTTTTCTTACTTAGCATCATACACATCATAAGCAATAGTAAAAGAAGGACAAGCCATGTATATAATAAACTTGACTGAAATTATTACATCCTGTTTAAGTTTTTAGTTGCAATCATCTACTTAATATTACTAATGGATTTATAAAGGAGGAGGAATATTGCAGCATTTCTATGTATGGCGCTTTAACAAATGGAAAAGGTGGTTTGCTGTAGCAGCTGTCGCTCTATTTACAGCAACATTTCTATGGCTAGAGTGGAATGGAGAATTTACAGTTTTTTCGAACAAGGAGCCCACTGCCATGTCAAAAGGTAATGCAAATGAGAATAATATTGCATTAACCTTTAATATTAGCTGGGGAGAAGAACGCGTTGATCACATCCTTAAACGGCTAAAAGAAGAAGGTGTCCAAGCAACTTTCTTTGTAAGTGGGGAGTGGGCAGAAAAGCATCCAGATATTGTTGAAAAAATTGCGAAAAACAAGCATGAATTAGGCATGCTTGGCTACCGCTATAAAAGTTACTTGGACCAAGATTTGGAAACTGTAAGCAAAGATTTGCGAAAAGCACGGGAAGTATTCCATAAATTAGGGTATGAAGAAGTGAGTTTATTACGCCCTCCTAGCGGTCATTTTAATAAAGATATTATAGAAACAGCTGAAAACATGGGATATAACGTGATTCATTGGAATGTGAATCCGCATGATTGGAAAAATCCTGGTACAAATACAATTGTAGATTATGTAATGAAAAATACAACAAATGGAGATATCATTTTACTTCATGCCTCCGATTCAGTAAAACAAACTGCGAAAGCACTAGAAACAATACTACCCGGTTTAAAAAATAAAGGGTTTTCGTTTGTTTCTATGACTGAATTAATTAATCAAGCCCATGCCAGCGCGGAATTAGTTGAGTAAAATGAATCTTCAGTTCGGAATTTTCATTTATCCTCACTGATTGTTAGTACCGTAATGGTATAATTTAAGTGCCTCTTCCAAAATAGGGTATTTAGGTTGCTGTTTTCTCCAAAGTAAAGATGCGTCGATGACCATCATCGACGCATTTTACGTATGACATAAAATGTAACATTCAAGTACGCATGGCTATAACCTTAAAGTCTCTAAAAACATGGAACATGTAACTTGCAGTTGAATCCTCCGCTTATTTTTTGGGGGTTTACTTTGCAGTATTAATGACAAGTTTTGATTGCCAGTTAGATATTGGATGAAGTATTCAGCCCCTTTAACCTTTTACTTTTGCTTTTATTGTTGCTCTATTTGAAGATGTAGCTTGAGAACTAGCATCATTCCGGTTGATTCGATGTAGTGCCAATAATTGATATGTATTACAAGCTAACAAAGGAACGATCATTAACCAAGCATAATCTGTGCCTTCTGTTCGCAGTCCTGGCACCCATTCAATAGTTGTGATTACTACCATTAAAAATAATGCAGGAATAAACGCTTGCTTGTTCGTTTCTTTTGCTTTAATGGTTGATACAATCCATCCGTAGGCTAATATAGCTGCTGCTATTAAGATATACCAATAAACAGCCACTTCTCCTTTTGTTGCTTGGTATGGAAAATAAACTAAATCAAACACAACAAATGCTATTAATAATACTTGCACGGTTGGCCAAAAAGAACGAAAAAATCCCAAACCAAAACGGTTAATAAATAAAAATGCAAAAAAACCCGTCTGACTGACAACACTAAATACAAGCCCCAGCCCGATAAAAAAGATAATTAACCCCAATAATTCCATCCAATTTATCGGGTCAAGATTTGCAGCGTAATCCTCTGCTTTTACAAAAAAGCTTGTAATAAGTCCTGCTACACCACCTATAATCAACGTTTTAAAAAAGAAATTGACTAATTTTCGAGTGTTCAAAACCCTTATCCCCCTAAACTTTATAACGTATTATTTTTACAATTATTCAGTAGGCGTATTTTATCCAAGAACAAAGGCGCAGTGCGCCCGTTTAGCAACGTAGCGACTGGAACGAATCAACTAAAGTTTTAGGAATCATGCTCCTGCAACAGGAGTATGCTGACACCTGAGCGACAAGCCCGTTTTTAGTCGGCCTTCCTCTTAGCTACAACGATGATGACTTATCGTAGGGCGATTTCGTGTGAAGTCGCCTAGTTGCTGGGCGCTTGCGCCGGACGTGGCTATTCGGTTATTTTGGTATCCCCAAGCACCTAATTTTATACTTTTTTATCTTTCGAATAAAGCGAAACCTTAGTTTCTCCCCACTGGTTATTAGAGTTGGGCATATGACTTGCAGTTGAAATCCTCCCCCTATCCCCTTAAAGTTTCAACTCATAGGATGGAAACAGCTTTATTGCCAGCTACCTCCGGAATAAAACAATATAGCTGCTCTCCGTGTCCAATACCCTTACAATGGATACAGATTTCTGGAACATCTTAACATACGGACAAACTTGCCTTCCTCTCCCGTATTCTATCATGAAGTAATCGTTTTTTCCTTATATAACGAATATTTTTCTCTGTATCCACGCAAATTAAAACAGAGAAGGAAGGAGGATTTCCAAAGTGAATTTGAATCGATTAAGAATCCTTGGCATCGCTGTTATCGTTTCTTTCATTATTATCAGTGGGTGTACAGATGGAAATGCCTCGGACAAAGAAGGAGATTACGATACAACAAAGAAAATGGTTGTTGATATATTACAAACAGAAGATGGAAAAAAAGCAATACGTGAGTTAATGACAGACGAAAAAATGAAACAAGAGCTTGTCTTGGATTCTGACGTTGTAAAGAAATCCATTAACGAAGCGCTTGTATCTGAAAAAGGAAAACAAATGTGGACAACGCTGTTCCAAGATACCGATTTTGTTAAAGAGTATACTAAATCTATGCAAGAAGAACATAAGAAGCTAATGAAAAGCTTAATGAATGATGCAGATTTTCAAAAACAAATGCTTGAATTATTGCAAAATCCTGAGATGACCGATCAAATACTCCAAGTAGTGAAAAGCCAGCAATTTCGTGAGCACCTTGAAGAGACTATTCAACAAACACTTGAAACTCCACTTTTCCAAGAAAAAATTCAAGAAACACTTCTAAAAGCTGCTGAAAAACAAGGTAAGCAAAAGAAAGAAGAAGGAGGAGGAAAAGGACAAGGCGGTGAGGGCGGCGGCGGAGCAGGCGAAGCTGGAGGAGGAGGTTAAAACACAAAAAGCATAAGTGCCTTGATCCCAATCACCTGATAAAGTAAATCTTCAATCCGTGACGATTTGTTTTCATCCCCCACGGATTGTTATAACCGTAATGGTATGACCTAAAGACCTCAAACGAATGGGTACCTAGGGTGCTGTTATCTTCCAAGACTTGTTGTAGTGTAGATTCTCCAGTTCTTGAAGCGGGAGCCTTACAGCACCTTATATAATCAGACGAGCCCATTTGAGTTACTGTAGAAAAGAAGCGACCTTATGAGCAAGTACTTGAGAATGTACCAAATTAACAAAATAGCACCTGACATTAAAAAACAGTGAATTGTGTTTAGTTCTATACTTTCTTATCTCCGAACAAAGGCGCAGAGCGCCTGGTTAGCAACGTAGCAACTGGAACGAATCAACTAAAGATAAAGGAATCATGGTGAGGCACGAACCAATGATGACTTAGTCGCCTAGTTGCTGGGCGCTTGCGCCGGACGTGGCTATTCCGTTAATTCGTTATGCCAAAGTAATAAATTTTATACTTCCTTACTCTTTAAGAAAAAAGACGTCTCAAGCGCACCAAATCAACGCTTGAGACGTCCTCTACAATTTTATTCTTCTAATTGTGCCACTATTTTAGCTGCAATTTTGTGGTATGCTTGTCCAATTGGATGGTCTTGCTGATAAATAGATGGAGCAAAAACATCCTCTTCCTCATACGGCTGCTGCAATGGCAATTGACCAAGTACTTTTGTTTTCAACACTTCCGCCAACTTCTTGCCACCGCCTTGACCAAATACATATTCCTTCTGACCTGTAAGCTCACTTTCAAAATAAGCCATATTTTCAATAACACCTAGAATTTCGTGCTCTGTTTTTAATGCCATTTGCCCGGCACGAGCTGCAACAAATGCAGCTGTTGGATGTGGTGTCGTCACGATTACTTCCTTACAGGATGGAAGAAGCTCATGTACATCCATTGCAATGTCACCCGTTCCTGGTGGCAGATCAAGCAATAAATAATCTAGATCCCCCCACTCGACTTCTTTAAAGAAGCTATTTAACATTTTTCCGAGCATCGGACCACGCCAAATAATCGGAGAATTATCTTCTACAAAAAAGCCCATCGAGATGACTTTCACGCCAAACCGTTCCACAGGGATAATTTTTTCGCCACGAACCTTTGGACGTTCTTCCACTCCCATCATATCTGGTACACTAAAGCCATAAATATCCGCATCAATAATTCCTACTTTTTTTCCTAAACGTTTTAAGGACATCGCTAAATTAACGGTGACAGTGGATTTGCCAACGCCACCTTTACCACTGGAAACAGCAATAAACTTTGTACCGCTATTCCCCCCCATTAACGCAACTTCTTGCTCTTTTTCAGCGGCAGGTTGATATTTCTTTATAACATCATCTGGTAACTGTTCAAACCGTAAACCTACTGTAGACGCTCCATTTCTCTTAAGGATTCCGACAATCTCCTGTTGCAGTTGCATCTGTTCAGCAGTATTGGTTTTGGAAATTCCAATTTTTACACTCACATGATTCTTGTCCTCTTTAATATTAACTTCCTTTATACCTTCAGTTTCTTCTAACGATATATGTAAAAACGGATCTCTAACAGGGTTAAGCAGTTGAATTACTTCTTCCTTCGTTAGCATCGAAATCACCATCCCTTTGTAAATGCATACAACGTCAGTATAACATAAAATAAAACATCCATCAGTTTATGAGATCGCATATCTTTATCAGTAATTTCC
Source organism: Roseburia sp. 1XD42-34 (assembly GCF_009917385.1). Taxonomy (GTDB): domain Bacteria; phylum Bacillota; class Bacilli; order Bacillales; family Amphibacillaceae; genus Virgibacillus. The sequence continues at coordinate 6,543 of NZ_QWLJ01000033.1, forward strand.
GTTCAGCTAATGAAAGCGTACTAGTTGCAAAAAGTTGTTCCATACTTACCTATTTCATTGTTTTTTTAGCTATTAACTACCAAGACTTGACCTTAAACTACCACTTGCTAAAGCAGGTGGATTTTAGACCTAAATGTCGGGACTAAAATCGTTTTTTAGACTAAAGACCTGCTCAAAGATCATAGACTGAATAAACCTCAAAGCTAGACTAGACTCACTCTTCTAGCTTGAATATTTGAATAGGTTACACTTGACTAGACAAAAAAGATAAGGCTAAAAGCGAATACCGTCTATAGATAGTGAAGATAACACGCATATGTAATTTAAAATAATGAGCGCTTCTAAGTACTCATAGTTATATACGTGTGTTTAGCCCAAAGTCTAACTAACTCTCTTCTCCGTCATCCTTTACCTCCTCTGTAATATAACGCAGAATACCTTTGTAAATGCTTGCAGCGACTTTTTGCTGGTAATCCGAATTTTTCAACAATTCTCGTTCTTCTGCATTGGATAAGAACCCGATTTCTACTAGTGCTCCTGGCACTTCCGCATGCTTTAGTAAATAAACATTATTAATCGCTAGCGCCACACGATTGGTATTCTCCAAATTACGAATCAACTCTGCCTGAATCATTTCTGCCAAATGCTTATTTTCGTCCTTAAGAGGATTATAAAATGTCTGAGCCCCTCTCCATTTAGACGAAGGTAGCGCGTTTAAGTGCAATGTAATAAAAAAATCAGCTTCTTTTTTATTGATAAACGCTAAACGGTTACGAATATCCTCCGATTTTCTTTTAGATAACCCTTTTACATCTGGTGAAGCGAGATCTTTATCTGTTTCCCGTGTTAAGTACACGATTGCTCCAACTTGCTGTAAGTATTTTTGTACTTTTTTTGAAACTTCTAATGATATATCCTTTTCCTGTGTATCATCCTTCCCAACAGCACCACCATCCGGTCCGCCATGCCCAGGGTCAATCACGATCGTCTTCCCGGATAAAGGTAATGAAAAGGAAGATCCTACATTAAAAGATAATGGATTGGCAATCGGTAACTGAATAAGATACCCTAAAACAAATACACCTACTAACCAAAGCACTATTTTATACCACCGCTTCAATTGCTAACCTCCTTTTTCCACTCATATCTAATTATCTTTCAAATACTTATCTTCAAAAGACATGAACCTATAATATGCTACTCTTTAATCAAAAGAGCGCAGAAAATATCAGCACTAATAAGAATAGTGTTACCCTTTGTTTAGGACACTGATCATAAAAGCGATTCATCAGATAAGCAAGGATGGCTACGACAGCCTGCATGGAGTGAAAATTTCCTTTTATAAAATCCCCCGAATCGTCTTTTTCTGCTTTTATCTATAGGGAAAATTCAACTGTAGTAAAATTCGCTTTATTCTCTTTTATAATCTATGGGACAGGCAATGGAATTATGTCTACGTAATCGGGTGGGTATTGATGCACCTTCGTTTACAATTTGACATTTCGTGGTATATTAAAGAAATACATCAATATATAAAAAAGGAGAGAGCCAAATGGATTGGTTAGGCCTTGGAGTTACTGTTTTTGGAGTTGCTTTCCTAATACTCTCTATTATATTAATTAAACCACTATTAAGCCTAGCAGGAGTACTAAGCAACCTACAGAAAACAACGAACAAGTTGCCAGAACAAGTGGAAGAACTTACTAATCAAGCTACCGATACCCTAAGTACTGGACATGAGACGCTCCATGAAGTAAATAAGCAAGTTAAACAATTAACACCTATCTTTCATATGGTTGGAGAGGCTTCAAGAGCCGCTAACGCCGCTTCATCCTCCATGGTAAATGCTGTAATGAGCGTACAAAATTCATCAAGAGAAGGAAATGTATTTACAAATAAACACCATCTCGAAGGTATTTACGGCCTTGCTACTTTAGCTTACTATGCAATCAAGCAAAGCAAGAAACAACCAGCTGCTGATAATCCTAAATAACATATTTATTTTTAATCAGGACAATCATTCACCTAACATTACTAATGATTGTCTCTTTTTACATTCCATTTCTTATTTAAATAGAATGATTCTATCAGTAAATTGTCTTTAACCCGCTACAAGGTTATGACCTAAAGACATTTGAATTGGAACGACGTTTTCATTAGGAAATTACTTCTACATATTTTTATGGTTTTTAATGAAAACACAACAAAATTCAACATGAACAAAGGCGCAGAGCGCCCGTTAGCAACGTAGCGACTGGAACGAAGCAATTAAAAAGGCAACTTTTATGAGTCTTGGTTTTTCTCTCATCAGTTGCCTGTATTGCTTTTAGAGCGGCTTGTTTTTACTAACTATTCGTATGGTTATTAACTGCTACACCTTGTTTTGCTACATTTTTTGCTGTCTGCGTTTTTTCAACCAACCATACCCCGTTGTAAAAGAACCAAACAAGCCCCCGGATTTCTTTTTACCCGTAGGATCACTTCCATTGTCAGACTTGTTCTTTAATGATTCTGTTACTTGGACGAGTGATGAGGTAAATTTCCGCGTCACATTTCCCACATCTCCCACTACATAAAACAGCGGACTAAGCTGCTTCATCTTATCATTGATATCCTCTAACGTATGATTGCTTTCTTTAATCAGTCCAGTCGTTTCTTTGACCATTGCGTTCATTTGATCTGGTACTTGCTCGACTGTTTTTTCAACACCTCGAAGAACACCTGCTAAGTTATTTAGAGCATATGACACGAATATGGCTGCAATAAAAAATGCAATGCCAATTAATAATACACCAATTTCTAATAACATTCTTATCCCTCTTTTCCTGTTTGATCGATTGCATCACTTCTTCTTTTTGCAGATGTATTTGCTTCTTTCCATTTCTTATATAAATAAGAAGCTGCTACTGACCAACGTACCCCTTCCACATAAGGTTTTGTTTCTTCTTCTAATTCATCACTCGTTAATGTTGGCTTTGTTTTTTGTATAGCCTGATTAATATGATTGACAGAGTGCCCCAAATTTTCAGCGGTGTCAAATAAGGAATCTGTGGCTTGTAATTTTTCCCCTATATCATCTACCGTTATTTGGGTTTGGTACAGTGTATTTTGCAGCTCTGGTATCGTTTGTTGCATATCTGTTTCTACTTGTCCTAAAGTACTCCCTGCTGTTCTTAATAATTTGGTAAAACGATGTAATACGATAACAATAAAAACAACTGTCAGCGCAAAAGCAACAGCTATTATTAACAATGTCAAATATAAAACGTCTTCCACTCGAAATTTCCCCCTTTCTTTATAATGCATTATACCACCGGCAAGATAAATTGAAACGCTATTTGTTTCCTGACTATCACCTCTACAAACGGTAGATTAGTCTACTTCGATAAAGGGTATAGAAGGATAAAGCAACTTTAGCTTGGAGGAAATTCTATGACCACCATTAAAAAATATGTTCATTTATTTTTAGAAAAATTTCAATCCGACCAAGTTCCTTTATTAGCAGCAGCATTAGCTTATTATTTCCTATTATCCATTGTTCCCCTTTTTTTAGTAGGATTTGCATTAATCCCCTATTTTCCAATTAACCCGGACGATGCCATTGCTTTTATTAACAGCGCTCTGCCAGACGAACTTGCTGTGTTATTAGAAGAAAATATTGTCAGCCTTGTCGAAGTGCCTCGCGGTGGTCTTCTAACGCTAGGGATCATCGGTGCTTTGTGGTCTTCATCTGCGGCCATGAACGCTTTTATCAAAGCAAGTAATGCAGCCTACGAGGTAGAAGAAACACGAAACATGCTGCTCGTTCGTCTCACTGCTTTAGGGCTTACCTTAAGTATGATTATTACTTTTATTATCGCAATCATTATGCCACTATTCGGCAATCTCATTCTACAATTCCTTGAGACCTTCATCGGATTAACTGCTGCAATGGGATTATTTTTGCAAGTTTTGCGATGGGCTCTCAGCATAACCGTGTTGACAGGTTTTCTGGTTATTTTATATCGTTTTGCTCCTAATAAACGACTCCCAATTAAGCATATTCTCCCTGGGGCAATTACTGCAAGTATTTTTTGGCAGCTAATCTCATTCGGATTCTCTTTCTATATTAGCAATTTCAGTAACTATTCTGCAACTTATGGCAGTCTCGGTGGTATTATTATTCTGCTTATTTGGTTTTACTTAACAGGGATGATTTTTATGAGCGGAGCGATTATTAACGTCCTATACCATGCTAAACGATCAAAAGCACTAGAACATGATCTGCATAGAACCTCTTCTTGACATAAACCTCTTGTCTAAATAGTTTGTGTTCATTTCATCCATAAATCTTTCAATTAGGAACAAAGGCACAGAGCGCCCGTTTAGCAACGTAGCGACTGGAACGAAGCAACTAAAGTTTTAAGTAATCATGCCACTAAAAACAGGGGTATGCCAACGCCTGAGCGGCTAGCCCGTATTTAGTCGGCCTTCCTCAGCTACAACCAATGATGACTTATCGGAGGGTGATTCGTGAAGTCGTCTAGTTGCTGGGCTCATGCGTCGGACGTGGCTTATTCAGTTATTTTGTTATACATAACCACTAATTTTATGCTTTCTTATCTCTTCAAAAAAGCTCATTCCCCTTTTCTATTTCTTTTTACATTCATCATAGTCATAAGAGTACCGAAAGTGGCTTGTTTTTTTGACTCCTAGAACCCGCCTTTTCAAGCTTGACTTTTCAGAACTTTAATGTATACTTTATCCTGACAAATAATGAATTATATAGGAGTTGTCTTGATGTCGGTTTTGGTTCTTAACTAACTAATTGTATATGGTTTGTTCTGCATTTTTTGTCGATAACCCATTTTTTGAGGGTTTATTTGACTTGGGAAAAAGCAGACTGCCAATTAAGTTAAGAACACTACGATCATCCATTAAATTTTACGACTATTAACTTAGCTGTTTATGCTTGTGATTTTTTTATTTTCAGAACCCATTTTGAAGCTAAAAAATCCCACTGATAGTCTATTCTTACGGACAGAAGATGAACGAAATGTTCAAATTCTGTCCTTTTTTGTTTAAATAAAAGCATGATTGGATGACGTTGTGCTCTTACATTTCGTATAGAACTTTATCATACCGATGGAAAGAGTGATTCCGTGAAAAATTATATAGAGAAGGCAAATACAAATTTAAATCTGCAAGAAGGAGCTAAGGTAATTGAACAGCTACTGATTGAGTGTTATATAAATCCAGGAATTTCAACCAAAAAATTGGCACGAAACGTACTTCTTCCTGTCCCAATTGCTGTTGCCATTAAGAAAGAGTTCATAAAAGCAGGTATTCTTATGCAAGATCGTGGTGTGCGTTGTACCCGTGAAGGGATCATCTACATTGAAAATGAATTAGGATATGGTGGGTTAGATAAGAGCTTGTACCAGAAATTAATGAACAGCCAAACCGATTGGAAAACAGAGCTTACTGATCTATTATCGATACTTACACAACTCTTTCAAATGCGACCGGAAGTAAATGTACAAATTGATCAGTCGAAATGCACTCCCACAACAAGCTTACATCGAGCAATCCTTTGTCTAAGAGAGCATTCATTAATTGGCAAAACGATTATATGTATTGGTGATGACGATCTAGTGAGTGTGTCACTCGGTTTACTACTAAAACGTCTGTTCCCTTTAAAAAGCACTAATACAATGATTACAGTCGTAGATATCGATGAAAGGTTTTTACACTACATTCATAATATAATGGAGCAGGATAAACTCCCAATCAACTGTCACCAAATTGATTTGCGTCAAGCGCTGTCTGAGACGTTGCACGGGAAATTCGATTGTGTTTTTACAGATCCGCCTTACACCCTACAAGGGATGGTGTTATTCGTTTCCCGTGGTATAGAAGCAATAAAACAAGAAAAAAGTTTACCTATATTTTTATCATATGCTCATAAATCTCCTGACTTTATGCTAGCCATGCAACGAGAATTTATCCGGATGGGGTTATCCATCAAAGAGGTAATTTTACATTTTAATGAGTATGAAGGCGCCCAAATGATTGGTAATAAAGGACAAATGATTATACTAAGAACAACAGAAGCTGCAAAACCAATTATCTCAGGGGATTACGAAGATGCCATTTATACTGGTGAAGTAAAACAAATTTTACGAACGTATGAGTGTAAACAGTGTCAACACTCCATACTTGTCGGGATCCAGGGTGATTTCTCAACCATAGAGGAACTGAAGAATAAAGGGTGTCCTATTTGCAATAGGAATAAATTTCGCTTAATTAAAAGGGAAAAGATGGGATAGGAAAAATAAGCTACGATAAGTCTTATGCTTAAACTGGGAAATGTAAGAAAAACACAGGCGTTTTCGCATAGTTAATATGCAGCAAATCATAGTTTGAGATAATAAAAGTATTTAATGTAATACGAGCTGAAAAAGGTACCGCACCCCGAAAGTTAGAGTGAAAAATCTAACTTTCGGGTATTTTGGTATGCAAAGTAAAGTGAAAAATTCATTAACTATCGTAAAATAATAACTAGCACGTACTCTAGGCTATAATTAATTAGCCCAAAACCTCGGTAATCCTAACTCAGTAACTGATATCGGCACCTAAATGCCCGATTCCTTTAGCTCATACCATTAAGACACTAATCATCAGTGGTGGATTGAAGTTTTACTTTATTGGTCATTTTTTTAATCAGCTATTTTTTTCCTAGCTTTTTATCTGCTTACTATCCCCGTCACGAAAAACGCAAACCAATCCATACCCTTTGGTGACATCGTGCTCTTGAATCCATTCTCCCATTTTAAAGGTGTAATAAATGCGGCTTGTGAACGTAAGTGACTTTCCGGCTGCAAAACTACTCTATCTCCTATATCTAGTCCTGATGTTATCTCAATCCGGTCTCCTTCCTCAATACCTGTCGTTAGTTTCTGGCGTATCACCTTACCACTTTTCGTCATCTTCCAAGCAAAATTTTGAAAGATCGCTGCTTCGTTCAGTACAGGAGCTTCTTTTGAAGTATCTGTTATTATGTCTATATTCACATGATATCCTGGTAAAAATTCTCTTTCTACAGCAGGTGGAAGCTGCTCTTGACCTTCCACTTTCTTATCCTTTGATTTTTTAGCCTGTTCATTATCTTCCGTTCCATCTATACTATCCCCAGCTGCATCTTGTTCATTAGGCTCCTTTAGCTCAATGATAAACGGATAAATACTGGAAGTTTTTGCAGCAGCTTCTTCCTTTGGTGTTTCACTCACTTGTGCTACTGTTCCAGTTAATGACTTGTTTAACTCGATAACCTCCATATCGACAGGTAGGTTCTTTTTAACATACACTCTTTCTTGTTCCGTTAGTTCCCCTGTCACACGCAGTTCCTTACCAGAAACAGTGATAATTGGATCATTTAATTGTTCAGAAAGCTGCGTTATTACTCCTTCATATGGACTTTCAACTGTAATCGTATCACCCGTTTCCTCCAGCTCAGCTAATTGTCTGTCCACACTTGCCAACGCAGCTTGCTTCTGTGCTACTTCTTGTTCCTTTTCCAACAAAAACTGCTGCTTTACTAAATTTGCCTGAACAGGGTCTTGGGGAATTTTAATTTTAAGCTCTTCCTCTGTCCATTCCAGACCGGCATCTGCTTCTAAATTGACATCAGGTATTTGCAACGCTGACATTTGGGTAATTGCTTGTTCAACCGCTGCTATTTCGTCTGTCAACTGGTTTCTCTTTTCGAGCAATTTAGACAATGCTTCTTGATAACGAGCTACTTTATAGGAAAATAGCGCATCACCAGCCTGCACCGAACTCCCTTCTTCCACTGCAAAAGCTTCAAAGCTCCCAGTTGATGGGTCAAAATAAACATGATTTTCTTGTGTAGATGCTAACACACCTATAGTATGTAATTTCTTTTCCAAATCAGATTGCAAAACCGCTGTCCAATCAGAAACATATGCAATGCGGTCTACTTTCCTGTCATCATCCATATAAACCAACAAAATATTCAAGCCGATAAATAAGGCAACAGCAATCATCTGTAATCGCTTTCTTTTATTTGACATTAATGAAACCACCCATTTAGTAAGTATTGATCCGCAAATGCCAGCACAGAAGCCATAGCCCAATAAAACGCGTGCAACCCAATCACCATCAGCCATAACCAAAGCTTCTTTATTTCACAGAAAAAACTTAAATACTTCACTTGAAACCCGATGATCCAAATTTGAAATAACGAAATCATTCCAAAAAAATAAGTGAAGTACTCATGTTCTGTAAGATAGGAAGCAATTATCCCGAATGATAGCGGAGAAACGTACCAATCCAGCCCATTCCACATAGCAAGCGGAATCCAAGTCAAACGTTCTACTAACATAACAAGTAAAACCATTTGTTGCATTGTCACTATTTTACGATAAGGTATCCCGGTAAGAGCATAGTAGAATAATGATGGGACAAATAAAACCAATCCTGCAAACAAGCCAGCATATCCCATTCTGCCAACCATAAACCAAAATTTCTGCTGCTCATATTCCAATGGACTGAGTTTTGCTATATTCGGAGAAAGAATGGCCGTACCCATCCCTATATAAGCCATTAAGCCATATAACAAAATCGTACAAACTATTAAAACACCAATACCCTTCCAGAAGTTCCGAATTCTTTCTGCATATTTTATTTGCACTAAATGGTCTTCCATTGAAAAAAGAAACTTAAACACATTGTTTTGATACGACATCCCCAACAACCCTTTTCCAAATTACCATATTAAATGTAGAAATATTGCTTCAATTTTATCGCACAATGAGATAAAAATCTATTAATTTTGTAAATTTTTGACTATCCCCTATGACAAGCAGTTTTCTCTTCTGCGAAAAAAGGAGCTGTTCGCAAACGAAATACTGGGACACCCCCTTTATAATGTAAGAATACCTAACTTACAGATGGTACATCTTTATTACCTCTTAAGGCTGGATTAATTGGTAAGCAGTTGTTTTTATTCAGTTTTTTCGTGAACCTTCCCAACTCCCTGACAGCGATGCTCTGATTGGCAACAGAAATACTTGCTTCTATAGCAAACATTCTTGAGGACACGCTAGAAATGCTCGTTTCCAAGGCGACCATGTTATCATGCGTCACACTGATACTAAAGCGTCTTTAATAGCAATTTTTTTATAAGTGGTGCAAAATGATTGGGAAGCTCTGCTACATTTGGAACAAGTATTCTTTCTCTTCCATAAATATTTTGCATCCATTGATCCTCAAGCTCATCAATCTCACCGTCGGCCAGAAATGTACCAATTACTTCTATTCCTTGCTTCCTTGCCTCTATTACTGCTAAATTCGTATCCACAATTCCATTTTGATTATAGTTTGCAGCGGCTGGCTCTCCGTCTGAAAACACAAGTAAAAATTTATTCTTCTCTCGTCTGGCAGCAAGCTCCTCCGTGGCTACACGAATACTAAACCCATCGCGATTATCCTCTTGGGGTTCAAGTTGCATTATCTTAGGGCCGTTAGATGCATAAAAAGAGTCCGTAAAAGAATGAATGACATGAAAATAGTTTGGTTGATAATGCTCCTTCACTTCCATTGCATCTTCCCAAAAACCAATAATGGAATGCGGAATATGAAAAGCTTTTAGCACTTCGTGAAATAACACAATTCCACGCTTTGTTTCCTCCATTTTCCCATACATGGAAGCCGAACAATCAACTAATAACGTAAATGCGGCATCAAACTCCTTTGCCTCCTCGTTCTTTTTATAGAAAATTCGCGGTTTCTCATCAAGGAAAATGGGCAGCAGCTTTCTGGATAAACGCCCAGCCATAATATCTTTTCTAGGGGCGTTCTGTTTATGCTCCAAAGCCTTTTTTAGTATATTTGCCAGCTTTCGCTTATACGGCTCGACATCATTCACATACTTATCATATAGGGATAACTCTGATTCGGTTGGGGTTACAGTTCGTTTAATCAGCTTTACTGCATCTTTATTCTCTCCTCCATATTTATCTTGATCACGTTTCCCTTGCTTATTTTCCTGCTTATCTAGTGACTCTAGATCCGAGTAATCTTTGTTTTTTGTTTGACCTGAAGCACCCTGTATCGTTCCCATAGCTTGATCGCCATCTTCTGTTTCCCTTGCTCCATTTCCCTTCAAATTGGTTTTCGTTCCAACCTCTAGTTCAAACTGCAGAAAAGTTTGCTTGCGGTTGCTGTTCTCGTTTTCTCTATGCCATGTCGAAAACGTTTCGTCAATATATTCGTTTTTGTCTTCATCCAAATCTTCTTTATCGTCATTTTCCAATGCGTCCGTTCGAGTTAATTCATCAAATAAAGTATTTTTAGAAAAAGCATCGACATGGCTGATTGGAAGTACAAAATAATCGTGAAGCATGTCGATATAATTATTGGCCGACAATTCTTTAAGGATGTCGAGCGAAATTCGCGCAATATCGCGCGTGTTTTTCGCTTCAAAGACTGCAAATAAACATGGAGCAAGCTTTTCAAGTTGTTCAAGCTGCTTAAATGTTGCTCTTGGAAAACTCGGCTCCGGAACATCAGCCTGGATGCGTAAATAAATTAAACAGAATAATTCATCAAGGGCAAGCCCCCTCGTTACATGGGCAGCACGATCATTGTCAAATTGATGCTCTAAATAGCTTTTTCTGATTGAAAATGCTCCCCTCGTGCCGGGTCGATCCTGCTTAATTCTTTCCTCGAGCCGTATATCTTCTAATAAAGCAAATAATTGTCCACCAAATTTAGACAATGACGAACCGCTTAATGTCTCTACGTATTGTTGCATTGCCTGTACATCTGTATAAAAGAGCGAGCCAATTGTTCGTAAGTAAATATCCGTTTTCAAGCCGGCTACTTGATATTCCCTTTTTGCAGTATCCCAAGTTCTGCTTGCACTTACTTCCCGATCGACTAGGTCAATATACGAACCAAACCGATAGATAAGTTTGAGATCAGGGATTCCTGATAAAACAGCAGCCAAGTCTTGTAACTGACGAAATAAATCGGTGTCTATGGTGCTGTGATGAAATCGATACATCATCCATACTCCTAACTAAATAATGTTTCCGCTAAACTCATGACAAATTCTCGTTCACGGTCTTCATCCAATTTATCAGCGATCGCCCGTTGAATAGCACGTCTAGCAGGTATATGTTTGCTTAAATCGCAAGCATCTAATAAGGCACGAATAGAAGCTCCATCCTCTGCAATTTTCCCTTGAGCTACTGCTTGAATAAGGTCATTGGACAATTTTACAAATAAATCAATTACCGTCTCGTCAACCAGCTGTGTATTACCGAGAATTAACTGCTTTAGTTGTTCTCCTTGAATATAAGGAATTTCAATCACGATAAATCGATTTTTAAGTGCCTCATTTAATGGAACAGTACCTACATAACCTTCATTAATTGCAGCAATAACGTTAAATCCGGTACGTGCTGTAACCAACTCATTTGTAAAAGGATTCGTAATCGAACGTCGGTAGTCCAGCACGCCATTTATGATTGGAAGTGTCTCTGGCTTTGCCATATTAATTTCATCTATATATAAAAAAGTTCCATGCTCCATTGCTTTAATCACCGGACCAGGGATAAATTCGATTACTTGCTTTTCCCCCTCATAATTAAGTGTTTTAAAGCCAAGCAAGCTTTCTGCATCTATATCGACCGAGGAGTTGATGCTAAACATGGGCTGTTGAAACAGATTGGATAATGTCTCAGCAAACTTTGTTTTCCCGGCTCCAGTTGGACCTTTTAGTAAAATGTTTTTTCCCAATAAAAGAGCTGTAATAGCATCAGTGACTATTTCCTTATTCGGTGGCATATAGCCGCCTTCCCTGATTAGCGCTGTATAGGTTGTGGAATTTGTCTTGTAATGTTCTAATTGCTCTTTTATGCTTTCTGGTAGTTCGTCTTTAATTTGCATACGTATAAATGCTCCTTTCAGGGTTATTGTACCCTGTTTGAAGGAATTACAAAAGTTAGCTGTTTCATACGGCAAGGCAATTTCTTTAAAATACACATATTATTAATAAGTTGCATATTAATATAAAGAATCAACCATCACACCAAAACTAGAGAGCACAATCTGCTTTATAGATTGTGCTCCAATTATATGTTCTATTTTTACTTTTGCTCCGCTACCTTCACCAGTTGCTTCCCGATGTTCTCGCCTGTAAACAAACCGATAAACGCATCAGGAATTGATTCAAACCCTTCTCTGATAGTCTCTTCATATTTTATCTCCCCACTGGCTATTGCTTTTCCTAACTCTTCATATGCTTCCTTAAAGTGGTCCGCAAAATCACCTACTAAAAAGCCTTGCATTTTGGCTCTAGCTTTAATCAAATATGTTTGTACTCGGAGACCGATATCACGTTCTCCCGCTTCCAAATTATAAGCAGAAATAGCACCACATACTGGTACACGTGCAAATGTATTTAATAACGGCCATACAGCGTCAGAAATCTCTCCTCCAACATTCTCAAAATAGATATCGATTCCATTTGGGCAGGTTTCCTTTAATTGCTGTGGCACATCTTCGTGTTTATAGACAATTGCGTCATCATAGCCTAATGTTTCTGTAATATAGTTTGCTTTTTCTTTGGAACCGACAATCCCTATTACGTGAGCGCCTGCTCTCTTAGCCAGCTGCCCTGCCACTTGACCGACTGCCCCCGCTGCACCTGAAATAACTACCGTTTCCCCTTGTTTTGGTTTGCCAATCTTCATCATGCCAAAGTAAGCTGTCAACCCCGGCATTCCCAAAGGTCCAAGAGCAACACTTGGACGTAAGCCAAATGTATTTACCTTCCGCACTTGATCGGCTTTAACGACATGATACTCTTGAAAGTCCAGCATTCCAGTGACAATATCACCTTGTTGGAATTGCTCACTTTTTGAAGTGACAACTTGAGCGACGACACCGCCGTTTAACGGGGCTCCGATTTGGAATGGTTCTATATACGAAGGACCATCTACCATTCTCCCACGCATATATGGGTCAACGGAAACATATAACGTTTTTAACAATAGTTGCTCATGACCAGGATTCTCTACATCAATCTCTTTAAAGGCAAACGTATTAACATTCGGCAATCCATTTGGGCGTTCATTTAAAACGAGCTGTTGCTGTTTCACTCTATTCCTCCTCTGCATAATTTGAGAAAATACATAACTTAGTTTACGCCATAACAAATCATTAAAAAGATGATTTGCTTCCATTTATGGATGCGTTTCTTTATGTATTACCCGTTTTGAACAATGCTAACACGATGGATTTATTTATGCTACCCATTAGCATATGCTTCTTTCACCCTTAAACCGATGGTTAGGTTAGTATTATAATAATATATATCTAAGGTCGGTTAAACAAATCGGTTATTTATGTTATCTTTCACTTAAACGTTATCCAACTCCTTGAAGAAAGAAGTTTACAGCAGATGATACGCGGGATATGATTTTCAAACTAATACAAATAAACTCCTTCTTGTGAACACTGATAGGGAGTTTATTTGGTTGCATAATGATTTATTTTTACAAGAAATCCCACTGGTGTCGAATTCAGCTAAGTTTTTGAACATCCTTTGTCCACGAACAAAGGCGAAAGCGCCCGTTTAGCAACGTAGCAACTAACCAATGATGACTTATCGTAGGGCGGTACCTAGTTGCTGGGCTCATGCGCCGGACGTGGCTATTCCGTTATATCGGTATCCCAATGCCAAAATTTTTATACTTTCTTCTCTCTCAAAAAAAAGAAGCACCACCTTTTCGATGCTTCTTGTCTGATCCATTACACAGAAAACATATTTAACTCACTCTTGACCGTATGTCCTTAATTGCCCGTACGTATCAAATTTTTCAACAACCTCTTCAAGTGCCTCGTCTGATAAAAGGACTGGTTTGCCTATACTACGCGCACGGTAGTAGAGCTTTGCAATAAATTCAATATCTTTTGCAACTGAAAAAGACGCAGGTAAATCTCCGCCAACGGCAATAACCCCATGATTACCAAGAAGCAAGCCTTTATCATTCCCTATCTTATGGAAAACCTCTTCTGCTAATTCATACGTACCGAACGTTTTATAATCACAGCAGCGAATTTTATTGCCCACTGATCCAATGATATAATGTAGTGGCAAGATTTCCTCATGTAAACAAGCAAATACAGTCGCATACTCCGAATGGGTGTGCACCACCGAGTTCACATGGGCTGTTCGTTGATAAAAAATGCGGTGCATATCGTACTCGCTGGAAGGCTTACGATTACCTTCCAAAACCTCACCTTCAAGATTTAGTAGTACGATATCTTCCTCTTTAATCTCTGGATAAGGAATACCGCTTGGTGAAATCAGCATCACTTGGTCTTCGCGAATAAATATACTAATATTTCCCCCGGTACCAGTCGTTAGCTTCTCTTCTAATAGTTTATTTCCATATTCCACAATTTGTTTCCGTTTTTCAACATATTTCATTGTATTATCCTCACTCATTATAGTTTTCTCACATGATCACATAGTGAATCTTCCATCAGCAGGGGTTTTACTTCCTCAACTGATTAGTAGTACGCAAGAGTATGACCTAAACACCCGAACAAAGTTTGGCAATCGACTTGCCAGTTAGACCCTCCACTTCTAATGTTTTAGTGCTTTACGCATAGGATTAAGTCAGATGTCTTACTGCCAGTTATTCGCGTGAAAAACTCATCCTGTGATCCTGGTCATCCATCCTTTCCAAAGATGATGATGGCAAAAGATATGACTCATAATTTTTTATATGGCCTGCTTTTTAATAAAAACGGGTCTCTTCCTCAGAAAAATATGTAGCTAAATCATAAGGAGAATAGACACCTTTATCTGTTACAATTCCGCTTATTCGCGATGGGCTAGTAATATCAAAAGACGGATAGATAGCTTGAACTCCTGCTAATGTATTGGGGATTCCCCGATACGCTAACACTTGTTTTGGATCACGTTCTTCAATCACAATATCTTCCTTTGTCTGCTTATCTGTATCTGGAATCCCTGTAACATAGTAAGGAACTTCATAGTGTTGACCGACAATAGCCATCTGATTGGTACCAATTTTATTGGCTATATGACCGTCCCTTGCGATCGAATCAGCTGCTGACGTAAACACATCAATATGTTTATATTCCATTGCATAGGCTACCATGTTATCAGTAATGACCGTTGTTGGAAAGCCTAAATCAATTGCACAGCTAGAGGTTAAACGTGCACCTTGCAAATACGGGCGTGTTTCTGCACAAAAAATCTCCAAATCTTTATTTTCTGATCTCGCAGCTCGCAGGAAGGTGCCGACTATAGTTTCTCCGAAGCATTGTGTTAAGATCTTTCCGTTATGAGGCATCAACTTGATTAAATGCTTGCCCACTTGATCCATAATCGAATACCGGCGATTCAAAGAATCTACCGTTGATAGAAAAATAGCTTCAATCGGATCCTCACCCTTTGCTAGCGCTGCTTTTCCTACGTTGAAGCATCCCTTTGTGATTTTTCCCATTCGGTTGGCCGTGGTTGGTCGTGCATAAGCAAGCGTGTGAGCTGCTTTTTCTAAAAAAGCTACTTGCTCTGCTTCTTTTTTTCCCCGCGTTTCATAAGCCGCTAAAGCCATGCCCATACCAGCTGCCGTATATGGTCCGGCACTTTGCGTCACCATATCTGTAATCGCTTGGGCAACCTCTTGGTGAGTCGTACATTCTACAAACCGCACTTCTGTCGGGTAAATCCGGCGATCTAATATTCTTACTTTGCCATTTTCATACCAAGCTACATTCTCATATGTCAATAAAAATGGCAAATCATAATCAGCACGTTGCATCTTCAACAACCTCCTCAAGTCGTAGTTAAGCCATTATCATATTAAAACGGCGAACTAATTCCGTACCTGTTACGATCTCTTTCCGTTGTGTAATTAATTCTATTCCCATCTTAAGCAGTGCACGTTCCATCGCAATACGTTCTTCTCCAAGCGGCGCTTCTGACACTTCTTTTACTTTGGAATCACCGATGACACGACGAATGATTTCTGTTCCTGCATATCCTAAAGAATCAGCCATCACTTCAGCTAAGTAAGACGCCTTAAATATCGCCTTTGTATAGAGTGGTAACGTTACTCGTTCATTATAAACAGCTACAAGTTTATCCTTCACCTGATCATAAACCTCAGCAATGGTAAGTTCTAACCATGCTTGAAACTGCTTATCTCCATTGTAATAATGAGCACGCGCTAATGGAAAGAATAAATTTCCAATGACGTTCCCGATATCGTAGCCCATCGGCCCATAGAAAGCAAACTCCGGATCAATGACTTTTATACCCTCTTGATTAATAAAAATCGAGCCAGAATGTAAATCTCCGTGTACTAAAGCTTGGGCATTGTTCATATACTTGTTGCGCAGTGTTGCTACATGACTGACTAATGCGTCATTCTGATAAATATGTTCTTCGACAAACTGTTGGTTAGCTTCAATAATAATATTTTGGCCTTTATAGTTATAATACGGCTCTGTAAACACAAGGTCTTCACTAATGTCACACATATCTACATTGGTAAAATTCTTGACCAACTCTTTTTTCTCGTGACGATCCCAGCATAAATCCGTTGTTGGTAATAGCGCCTTTGCTAAAAAAGTACTTATTTCTTCTGCAAAATTCGGAAAGATTTGTTCCTCCATTAATTCATAACGTAAATTCTTAAACGCAGAGATATCCTCCATCGTTA
Organism: Roseburia sp. 1XD42-34; assembly: GCF_009917385.1. GTDB lineage: Bacteria > Bacillota > Bacilli > Bacillales > Amphibacillaceae > Virgibacillus. The sequence continues at coordinate 23,315 of NZ_QWLJ01000033.1, forward strand.
GTGCGCTCATCGTTTCATGATAATTAAAAATTTCCGGGATAAATTCCGGCACTAAATCGTACTGTATTTTTAAAATATCTGCTTCAATTTTGTTTCGTGAAATATCCAGTGGACGACCAGAAGATCGTAGTAATACATCCGCTTGTTTCACGACGACACTCTTTCCTGATGTTTCATCGACCACTTGAAACACGTAATTAATATTACCATCGCCAATTTCACTTACCGTAAGTTTTGCATGTTTAGAAAATAGCTCCAGCTCTTCGGTCACAAATTCTTTTACATCTCTATGGGACATTAAAAAATGCTGTGTAAATTTAGACAACGTACTCTCCTCCTGTTGACTTTTTTGATTGACATATATATTTCCGAAAGCTTTCATGAACTCTTAAAATGGAACAAAATTCGCCAAAGCCTCTATAAGTTCTTTGACATGTCTTTTTCCCTAACACATGTTACTATTATTATATAAGCTGTTCTTTTATAACTGAATATAAAAGGTTTCATGGAGAATACTACTCATACCTTCCATGTGTAAAATATTCAGGGTACAAAAGAATATTCATTTTCACTAACGAGGAACTTCCCAAAGCTGATTATAAGACGAGTCGGACAACCGTCTCAGAAGAGAAGCTCCTGCGTATATTGACTGTTAAGTAATTCACATAATTAGTTAACCTTTACATCTTTCCCTTTTGGAAAACCTATTGCAATAGAAATTAACCCGACTACAATCATTAAAATAGAGTACCAGTTATAGGGCATAATACTAACAGGTGATACTCCTGCCATTCCACCAATTACTAATAATTGCCCAGCATAAGGTAACAAACCATTAAATGCAGAAGAGAATACATCTAACAAACTTGCTGTACGTGAACGCGAGATACCGAATTCATCAGATATATCTTTTGCTAATGGTCCTGCAGCTATAATCGAAATCGTGTTATTCGTAGTTGAAATATCCATTAGGCTAACAAGAGCTGCAATAGATAACTCTCCACCACGTGCTGTTTTCGTTTTTCTAGTAAGTGTATGAAGAAGCCAATCAATTCCTCCGAGATATTTCATCAATGCGACAAGTCCACCAACCAAAATAGCAATAATAGCCATATCTTCCATGCTCCTCATGCCATCATGAGCAATCTTCATGAACTCGATAATCGTAAAATCTCCATGGTATAAACCAATGAACATACCTGCAAAAATTCCTGTAACCATCACTGTAATTACTTGAATACCGATTAATGACAAAACGATAACTAGCAAATACGGAATAATGTTTATCAAGCTGTATTCATAAGAACCAGAGATGGAAACGGTATCTATGGGAACAAAAACCAATAATATTAAATTAATTACTACTGCCGGCAAAACCATTAGAACGTTTGCTTTGAATTTATCTTTCATAGATATTTCTTGCGTACGGGTTGCAGCAATAGTTGTATCAGAAATAAAAGACAAGTTATCACCAAACATGGCAGCCCCTACAACAATCCCACATACCAGTGCTATATTACATCCGGTTTTATCAGCTATATCAATCGCTAGTGGTGCCAAAGCCGCTACCGTTCCCATGGATGTTCCCATTGAAAAGCTAAGTACACAACCAATTATAAACAAGCCTGGTAAAATCAAATTAGAAGGCAGAACACTTAAACCTAAATTTGTAACCGAATCAACAGCATTCATTCCACTTGCTACACCATGAAATGCCCCAGCTAAAATAAAGATAATAACCATTAAGATCAATGTGTGATCGCCGCCACCTTTACAAAACATCGTCACACGCTCTTCAAGCTTTGTTGGGTTGTCTTTATTCGACATCATTAATGCAATACCTGAGGCAATTAATATTCCAATCATTAATGGCATATTTTCAAAATTACCTGAGATCAAACCAGTTAACATATATAAAGCCAAAAAGATGATTAGCGGAACAAGCCCTATAAATTTCCCTTTATTGGAAATTTTGTTTTTTTCTTCGTTTTTCTGCATTAGGATTCTCCTCTTATCTAAGATAGTTAGAAAACAAGACTCCCCCCAACCTTAAATAAATCTTTACTCCTTTCCGCTATATTTATTTATGAAACTTTATGTATACGCTCCCAACGGAATTAATCATAAGCGAGATAAAACAGATTGTCAATACATTTCAAAGAAATTCAAAATAATTTAGTTTGATTTATTTTAATTTATTTGTAAAAAGTTTGAAACCATACTTTGTTTTGTTTACTTTTAACTTGTTTTGTGATAAGGTGCAAGTAGTAAATCGTAAAGGAAAGATTCTTTTGATGAAATATGACAGATTACAAGAAATTTTAAAACAACTCAATCATACTGGTAGCGTAAAAGTGACAGATTTGAGCAAACGATTAAATGTAACAGAAGAAACGATCCGCAAAGATTTAGCAACTTTAGAGAAAGAAAAAAAATTAAAGCGCGTTCGTGGCGGAGCCTACCAACCCAAAACGTTTGATAAAGAAGTACCAGTTTTATTAAGAGAAACGATGTTTAAAGAAGAAAAGCAAATTATGGCTAATAAATGTTTGAAATTTATTGAAGATGGTGATTCCATTGCTTTAGACAGTTCTACAACATCATTATCTATCGCAGCTTTATTAAACAGGACCACATTAAAAGTTACAGTAATTTCCAATTCATTAGATATTGCAAACGTCTTAAAAGATCATAAGTCCATTAAGTTAATTATAATTGGCGGTAACTTTAGAAATGTAACCCACTCTTTTATTGGCGTGAATGCCCAGGCTGTTATTTCCAGATACTTAATTGACAAAGCATTCATAAGTAGTTCAGGCATTAGTCTTCACATTGGTCCAACGGATTACAGTGAAGAAGAATCACTGATTAGAAAGCAGTTCCTGCAGCAATCGGAGCAAAACTTTTTAGTAGTGGATCACACAAAGTTTGATTTTAGAACCATTCATTTAATTGATGACTTTTCTCATATTTCTACAATTATTACTGATCAAAAGCCATCTAATGAATGGATTGAATTCTTTCAAAGTAATCATATGCAATTAATTTATTAATCTCATTGATTCCTTTAATGATATACGTCTCCCAACAAAAACTTATATGTTAAAGGAGTTTAAATTAATCATGCAAAATTTCAACTACTATAATCCAGCAAATATTTATTTTGGAAAAGGTGAGGAAAGTCGTATTGGAGAGCTTATTGACGCAGAGAGTCATTCCAAAAATGTCTTAGTGCTCTATAGCGGCGACTACGTCTTTGATTTAGGGATTTATGACACAATCGAAGCAAAGCTGTCCGAGAAAAATATAAAGATTTTCAAAAATGGAAATATCGTTCCCAACCCAGAAATCACTTTAATTCGTCACTTGGTAACCATTGTAAAAGAAAATCAAATTGACTTCATTTTAGCTGTAGGTGGTGGCAGCGTTATCGATACAGCTAAAGCCGTAGCCTTTGGTGCATTGCACGATGGGGATGCTTGGGATTTCTTTATTGGTAAAGCAGAAGTAGAAAAAGCATTACCAATTGGTGTAATATCTACAGTTGCCTCTTCTGGATCCGAAATGTCAAACGCAACCATTGTTTCTAACGCTGAGCATAAACTAGGTGTTGAAACAAATTTAATTATCCCGGCATTTTCGATTCTTAACCCGGAATTTACAGTAAAACTCCCAAGTTATCACACTGGCGTAGGCGTATCCGATATTTTAACGCATCTTTTAGAGCGATATTTCACTAACATCGAAAATGTCAATTTAACCGATTTTCTTCTCGAAGGCGCAATTCAATCACTTTTAATCAGCGGGCAAAAATTGATGAATCAATTAGAAAATTACGATTTAAGAGCTGAAATAATGTGGACTGCCGTCATGGCGCATAACAATAGTTTAGAATTAGGGCGTGAACCAGATTGGGCGTCACATCGAATTGAGCATGAAATTAGCGGGCAGTATGGAATTGTCCATGGTGAAGGGATGGCAGTTGTCTTCCCAGCTTGGATGCAATATGTAAGCCAATTTCATCCAGATATTTTTGTTAAGTATGGAGTCCGTGTATTCCAAATTGATCCTTTTGCTTATTCTAAAGAGGAAATTATTCAACTGAGTATAGAAAAAACGCGTGATTTCTTTAACAGGATGGGAATGAAATCTCGTTTGAGTGAATTCGGAATAGACGATACACATTTTGTCGAAATGGCAAATCGAGCAACGAAGAATAACACCCAGCCTGTCGGACATTTGAAAAAGTTGGATGCTGCAGATATTGTCGAAATTTTAAAATCAGCTTTGTAATAGCTTAAATAGCTTATTATTCTGTCCTTGGATATTGGTTCACATAAGCGGATAGATACCTTCGTGGGTTATTAGTACCCGAGTGGCCCTCCCCTAAAGGCCTTTTGAACATAGTTTACAGGACTTGCAGTTAGTCCTCCAAACTTACCCTTATGGATTTATAAATTACCACCCTAGTATGGATGGAGAGTTTTTGCTGGCTATTACACGTGGAATAAAAAGCATCCCAGGAGTTCGAGTAATAAACGAACTCTTGGGATGCACTACCATAAACGATGCTTTCCGTTATTCAAGAAAGAAAAGCTGTCGTAATAAATCTATATTGATATCCCATTCAAATTTACTTATATAGCTCATCCAGTGTGTACCTGCTATTTCTCCACTAATTGCAATCGTTCCTAAAAATATGCTAAAAATAATAAGAATCACCAAATAACAAACGAATGCTTCTTTCCATTCTGCTTTTTCTTGGGACTGCTTCAATTTTCATTCTCCTTTCATGCTTTCATAATCGTTATGAAGCATGAACAGAGAGATAATTAGAATGGTACTTCATTGATTCCACCATTCGAATCGTATCCGTAACATAGAGTTCCCTATCGTTAAAATAATCTTTCATTAAATTGGAAAGGAATACGACTTGTTTCATAGGAGGCATTCTTGCTACTAATGAAACATCGTTTGGTATAGGAATAATAGGTGAAGTAACTTGGATCGCTTCGTCTTGAGAAGCTTGTACAACAGAAGTGATGGTTGTATCTTCTACTTTCATACTAGGTAGTTGATTTATTCTCTGGACTGCTTGACTCGACAGTAAACATACAAATAATACCAGTATTATGAACGACCGAAAGAATCTGTGATTCAACTCTCCACCTCCTTATGTATTACTATACCATGTTTAGAAAAATGTTTGCCGTTTTTATCGTAAAGCAAGCCTTTGCACTATTCATATTAAAATATGATAGATGGACTATTCCCTTTTCCCACTAATTAACCCCTCAGACTACTTAGGGTTCAATAAATATCGGTCTCATCATTGCAGTAAAACCCTTCTAAATAAGAGCTCGCTCGCACTCTTTTGTCGAACAGAGCATGGAATAATGGCTATCTCAATGCGTCGTTATGGGCAGTTCATTATGATGCGTAAAAAAGTTGGTATCTTCATCTAATTATTGGGAGAGTTGGTCAACTCAGATATACTTTTTAATTTGCGTTCAGTTCCAAATTCATCACCACACCATATCCAATCATGACCAATTTTTTGAATACCTTTCAAAAGAGGATGGATTAAGATATTTGGTAGTCTGCCCTCTCCAGGCTGCCACAAGCCTTGCTCCTTACAAACCTGTTCGATGGTTATAGCAGTTGCTTCATCCATTTTATCCTTAGCTAAAGCGGATATACTCGTTCGCAGACCTACTATATCAAGCTGGTTTATATCAGCTATGCCAGACAAGTTTAAAAAGTTTGCCAAGGAACTATTTTAAACCGATCATTTAGCTCATTTTCATCAGGAAAGGCTGCTCTTCTATCCTGTTTTGGCTTAATAAATGGGTGGAAGAAGATAAACACTTCTTCAGGTCACAAACTGGGTATCGATGCGGATTTGGAAGAGTATTTGACATAGAATCACCTTTTCTAATTGATGTTTAATTTTTATTCAGAAATAGCTTGAGATATATGTTTAGCATTTCAAACTTTATAATAATTTATCAGTATACATTCCCTTAACAAATTACATATGTTTATTGTTGCAATGCTAATAGATCAAGCTTTGATTATCAGGTCTACACATAATATGGGGTACTTTGTTGGTTATAAATAACTTACATTGATTTAGAAAAATGAGTATGAGGGGAGATGATTCAGTTCATACAAACGAAAGAAAGGATGATGGGTTATAAATGTATGAAATGCAACTCTAATTACGGATTAACAGATATGTTTGAAGGCTTTTTCAATGTAAGCAGGGTGGAGAACTCTAAAGCATTAAACCGATATTATTAAAACACATTGCACGGAAAAAATTGGCTTACCCTTTGAAAAGCCTCTCATCTAAGAGAACGAAATGCACTACTCACTGTTATGCAAGAGTAAGCCAACTATGGATAAAACGAATCACATAACCCTACAGGTTTCCCGTAAAGACCGAATCAGCTTATATACTATATTTATGGCTCTGACGAAGAAGTATAAAGGAGTTGTCCAACAGCTGCTGCAATTGCCGCTGCCCCAAAAGATGCTGACTCGCCTTTAATGGTTCGTCAGGTCGAAGAATAGTATTTGTCACTTGTTCCTGTTTGATCGTAATTAAAAATCCCTTTATTAGGAAAATTATTAACAAATTACCCAATTTAGTTTGTAAATAATGAATTCGCTTTTAACTATCCTACCCATTTAACAAAAGGCATTATTATCGTTGAAGGCACCTACTAGCTGCAGGCGCCCGTCAATCATTTATTTGATTTTTGCGCCCAATATGTTGCAAGTATGGGACCTGATATATTATGCCAAAAACTAAAAATAGCACTTGGGACTGCTGCCAATGGACTGAAATGAGCAGCAGCTAGTGCAGCGCCTAGTCCTGAATTTTGCATCCCTACTTCTATAGAAATAGCTTTTTGATCCATAAATTCTAACTTAAACAGTTTTGCAACGAAAAAGCCAATTAAATAGCCTAATCCATTATGTAAAATGACAACAGCAAATATGAGCAAGCCAGATTCAATTATCTTGTCCTTACTTCCTGCGACCACTGCTGCGACAATCAAAACGATAGCGACTACAGAAATTAATGGCATCAGATCGACCGTTTTCTTTGCTTGTTCTTTTAAGAAAAGTTGGACAATTAAGCCTAAAACAATTGGTAATAAGACAATTTTCACGACAGACATAAACATGCTCGATGCCGACACTTCTAACCATTCCCTTGCCAGAAAGTAAATGATAGCTGGTGTTAGCAATGGAGCAAGCAAGGTTGATACAGATGTTATAGCAACCGATAGGGCAGTGTTTCCTTTTGCCAAAAATGTCATCACATTGGATGCCGTTCCTCCTGGGCAAGCACCAACTAAAATAACGCCAATAGCGATTTCTGACGGCAGGTTTAACCCTTTTGCCAAACCATAAGCGATAAGCGGCATGAATATAAATTGTGAACTAACACCTATAGCAACACTTTTCGGTTGGTGAACCACTTCACGAAAATCTTGAACGGATAACGTCATTCCCATGCCAAACATGATAAACCCAAGCAAGATAGAAATGTAATTACCAATCCATAAAAATTGTTCTGGGAACAAAAATGCAATTACTGCTATTAGAAGTACCCATATAGCAAATGTTTTTCCGATAAAATGGCTGAATTTGATGAATGATTGCATTATTCTACCTCCTGTTTTCTTATCTTACCACAAGAAAAGACAAACAAGAAGAAGAAAAATATCCAATAAACTAAGCAACAAAGGCACAGGAAGCCCATTTATAATGGAACGAATCCTAAATAAAGTGAACCTTCATTACAGTAGGAGTTTTCTTCATTCCGTTGATGGTTAGATGAACGAATCGTGGATTTAGGCGTTGTTACCTCCCACTTCGATTTTGCGCTGCTCTCACCTTCCATTCTTAAATGGGGGGCCTACAACGCCTTTTTACGAGATAAAGGAACCAATGCCACTAAAACCCGGAATGCCAACGCCTGAGCAGCAAGCCCGCTTTTAATCTCAACCGATGATGACTTATCGTAGGGCAATGGAGCGGAGTTACCTAGTTGCCGGAGCTTGCACTGGACGTGGCTAGTCAATTATGTTGTTTTACACAAGCCGCTAATTTTATACTTTTGTATGAACAACCGCCTTCCAGTGCCATTCATTATAAATGGCTCCAAATGCGGACTATTTGGTGGTTTCTTCTCTCTTAAAAAACTAACTCATAGTGGACTAATTTTGATCGTTATTGGAGCTTTCATATAATAGTTGTTAGTTAGCAATTTTAGATCACCTCGCTTTTTAGCTTCTCATCCACCATAACTCTTGAAATTATCCTTTGCCATCAAATAAATTCCACCTGAACCATCTACCATGCCCATCTGTCTCTCCAATTGTATGATGATATTCCTTTCCCCCAACTACGTAGTCCAGATGAAGATCACCATCCCATATGTTATTATAAAGATGGAAGATGTCTCTTTTGTTGCCAATCTTTTTAATGTTTTGAAGTAGCTTTAGCTTTAAATCTTTTGATATTTGGTTAGCAACATGAGTATGGAAAACACAAATGGTTGCATCTGTAGGTGCTTTCCCAGCAACCTCAGGAAGTAAAGCCACTCCGTCCCCTTCGATTAGTTTGACTGGATTTTCCTGCATCTGTTTCACAGCATTTTTAAACAAAGCCGACCTTTCCTGATGTTCTGGCCATATTAACGCTTCTAACCACTGTACATCTGCTGGATCATTTACATCGCTGACATGTAAATCAATACCTACTTTCCATGCTACCGGTGGGCTGTCTACATAGAGTAAGGGGCTGCCCACAGATTTAATCTCCGAAGTTATATGTACAGATGATTGCAAATTACCATAAACCGTTCCATTATTATTGCCATATGAATAGCTATAAGTGTCCCATAACAGTTGAAGCCCAGCACTGGTGCCAATTTCAATCAAAGCTAGTGGCTTGTTAGTAATGTTATACATATAGCAAAAGCTTGGGTAAAGATAAGCACAGCGCTTTATTTCATTTGTTTGAACTAACTTGCTTTCTAAAAGCGTTTGTATTTCAGCTTTATAATGGAGACAAAAGTCTTTAAAAGGAATAAAAGACGCTTTGATATCTTTAGGTTCCTGAACAATGCTAGGGTAATACTCGCATAACCCATGACTTGTGCCCTTTAATAATAAATAGTGAACCGCACCGAATAACATATTGGGAATCGGCTGTCCTGCTCTTGTATATGTGCATAATTCTAATATTTCTTTATCCTCCGCAATTTGATTGGATAAAAATTCATATAATTCGCTGGAATCTTTACATTCATGCTTAGCAAAATTCCTAAACCGTTGTGCTAGCATAACTTTTTCTTTTTTCAATACACTACCCCTCCCTCATATTTTGCTCTTTCTGTTTACTTTCTCCTTCTGCTTTCAGCCCCTTTTTAAAATGATAAAAATTGTCCTTTATGGAAATATATTTTGTATAAAGGAAATAAGTACATACAGGATGGCACAAACGACTACGCTTCCATTATAAGTTTACTAATCATGCTAATAATTAACAAATTTCAGCTGTACTTTCGGAACTGGAAAATGGAAATACCTTGAATACCTTATTTGAATATCTTACAATTTTGGCTACTGTTATCTTTTTTAAAAACAACTAAACAGGTCTTTGTCGATATTATTCAGGCTCTCTGCACATATTTGCTTACTGTAATTAAGACAGGCAGGCTATTTTATTTTACTTTTTAAGTCTAACTACTTTTTTACTTCAAATATAATTTACCCCATTATCCCTAAACTCAATAATAACAGCGCCCAACAACTCTACGTTAGAATAAACCAATGCAATAAGGGCCTATCCCTACTGTTGATAACAGTGTGAACAGACCCCTCATTAATTATTTTTCTAGCAGAGATGCAGCTTCTTCATCTATAATCACAATTGCATTTTCACATTTTCTTAATGCAGTAGCAGGACAGTCCGGAGTAATTTCGCCTTCCAGTAAAGCTTTTACTGCTTCTGCTTTATGTTTCCCTGATACGAGCAGGATAACTTTTTCTGCTGCTAGGATTTCAGTGAATCCAAGAGTTATCATTTCTGTTGGGGCATCTTCTCTTTCTATGCCATACTCCCTCATCGTGCTTTGGATGGTTGATTCGTCATGCTGTGCTAAGAAAATTGTTGAATCAAAAGGAGTTCCCGGCTCATTCGCTCCGATATGACCGTTTGTACCTAAGCCTAACAATTGCACATCTCTAGGATATTGGTCAAGAATGGCTCTATATCTGGCAATTTCTTTATCTGTGTCTTGAGCTTCCCCATCAATTAAGAATATATTTTTGGGCTTTGCTTCAACTAAGTTATATAAATTTTCATACATAAATGTTCGTACTGTATACGGAGCATCTTTAGGACCCATATACTCATCTAAATTCAAGATAGTCGTTTGGCTAATGTCTAAGCCGTTTTTAATATCTTCTACAAATAACTTAAATAATCCTCTTGGTGAACCGCCTGTAGTCATAGAAATAACCGGTTGTTCTTTCGTTTCAATCATTTCTTTTATTATTTCATAGCCCTTTTTTGACATTTCGTCATAATCTTTTACAAAAATTGTTTTCATCTGTTTTTTCACTACCGCAATCGCTTTAGTGAATCTTCCCTCCTCTAAAAATGTTCATATATAAAGTAAACTTTCAGTGGGGTTTTCTTTCATCCCTCACTGATAGTTAGTACCGTAATGGTACGACCTAAAAGTTCCTTACGAAACTTAGGTGCTGCTACCTCCCGCTTAGACTTGTTGTGTATAGATTCTCCAATTCCTAATGGAGGGCCCACAGTGCCTTATAGGCGGGATAGAATGGTTCATCATGAAGACGAACCATTATTTATTAGATTTACAGTAAACATTTTATCCTATTTCCTTACTTCATTTTTTAAAGATCGTGCAGCTTGTTCTACCTTAGGACCATAGACAACTTGTAGGTTTTTCTTATCAATTTTAACCAACCCCATTGATCCCGTTGCTTTTAGCAATGATTCATTTACTAATGAGGTGTCGTTTAATACTAACCGTAATCTAGATATACAGTTATCAATTTCAACAATATTTTCTTTGCCACCTAATGCTTGTAGTATATTAGCTCCAAAATGGTTATCATCTGATGCTACAACTTCATCTCCTTGATTTAAATCAGACTCATCACTTCTACCAGGTGTTTTAATATTAAATTTCTCAATTACGAATTTAAACACAAAGTAATAAATTACAGCATACACGATGCCTACTAATACAATCAAATACCATCTCGTATACGTACCTTGTAAAATTCCAAAAATAGTTAGATCAATCATTCCGCCTCCAGCATTCCCGACAGCAACATCCATTAAAGTCATGATTAAGAAAGATAAACCTGCCATAAATGCATGGAACACCCAAAGAACTGGTGAAATAAAGATAAAAGCAAATTCTATTGGTTCCGTAATACCTGTGATAAAAGCAGTAAGTGCTGATGCAAGAAGCATTCCTTTAATCTTAGGACGCTGTTTCAAATAAGATGTCTTATACATGGCATAACATGCGGCAGGTAATCCAAATACCATAAATGCATGAGTACCTTGAGTTAGAAAGCGCGTCGATTGTCTTAATATATCAATATCAGGTTGTGATGATGCCATAACGGAGTTAAAAATCGATAATGCTCCTGATACTGTTTCACCGTCAACTACTGCTGTACCACCAATTGGTGTAAAACGAATTAATTGATTCAATACATGATGGAGTCCTGTTGGGATAAGCAACCGCTCAGAAAACCCATACATAAAAGTACCCAATGCTCCTGATTTACTTATCAAGCTTCCTAGACCATTGATGGCGCTATTAAAGTAAGGCCAGATAAAGAAAGTGATAATAGAAAGGAACGGGATTGTAACAATAATAACAATTGGCACAAAACGATTCCCACTAAAGAAGCTAAAAGCTGTAGGAAGTTGCTTCGTATGGTATCTGTTATGAATAAATGCAGTCCATAATCCTACAAGTATTCCACCAAACACTCCCATCCGGTACGTAAATACACCTAACATCGTTTCATAGGCATTAGAGATTTCAAATGCTTTGATTTGGTTTAATCCATCTTGCATTAAATATTCAACAGAAGTCGTTTCAAGTGTAATACCTTTTAATTCTAATAAATAGCCAATTACGATATGAAAAATGATAAAAGCAATCACTACAGCAAAGCCTGCAATTTCTTTATCTTCTTTTGCTAAGCCGGTAGCTACTGATATAGCAAACAAAATTGGCAGTAGACCAAACATCATAGAAACAATTGCCCGAACTCCGCCTATAAAATTTTGAACTGCTTCAAAGTTCGCAACGGTTTCCCCGACAAGAGACGGATTTTGTAGGATAGATACAATACCAAGTAACAAACCTGAAGCTACAATAATTGATAATGGCCCCATTAGCGTTTTTCCAAATTTTTGAATAGCAGTTCTCATAATTCTTCACCTTGCTCTCAATTTATATTTTATAAATAATAAAAAACTAGTAACTGAATATAATGTAACTTGTTATTCCTATTTCTTGGTATTCCTTTTTTAAAAAAAGCTGAAGGCGATCATTATTGCATGTTCTCCGGAAACATACGCTTAATCTCTAGAGATTGAAACAGATAAAAGGAAGCCCTTTCATCTCTTCTTTCTGAACACATAGTATCACTTTAAAAAATAGCCAACAATATATTTTCAGCATTTAAATTCGTTAATCTACTTTTGAATATTCATTCACATCATGAAAATATAATCAGTGGAAAATAAAGCTTATCAAATCTATAGTGAAATATTGTGATATCGCCATTTATCCTCTTATTCCACCTTATCTTTGTTATGTATAAACCTAAACCATAAATCTCCTCATTCATTTTGGTCCCATTAACCTAATCGCATCTCTACAATATTTAACTTAACTTAAGTAAATCACGCGATCACTTCCATATACAAAATTACTCCTTACTGCTTCTGCCATGATCGAGTAAATATACTGAGCAAACTATTTCAAGAATGTATTTCCATACCCCGTACATTTTTTACATAAAAGAAATTTTATTCTAAATAAGATTTAAAAATCTTAAACTCCAACATGTATTGTTCCGCTATTTATCTAGTGCTACGATGAGTCCAGAAACACTATCAATTATATAATTGAAAGGAAAGATAGGTATGGAGGTTAATCTGGCTAGAGTAATTAAAGACATCGAAACATTAGCAACTTTTACGGCAACCCCAGGTAATGGGGTTACGAGGTCATCCTACTCTCATGAAGATAAATTAGCAAAAGAATATTTGAAAAACGAAATGGAAAGAATCGGCCTAAAAGTATGGGAAGACGGATTCTCAACATTATTCGGACGTAGAGAAGGGAAAAATCCTAATGCGCCAGTAATTATGATTGGCTCGCATTATGATTCTGTAGTAAATGGCGGAGCTTTTGACGGCGTTGCCGGAACAGTCGCGGCGTTAGAAATTTTACGTGTTTTTCACGAAAATAATATTGAAAACGAATACCCGATAGAAATCATTGCGATGAATGCTGAAGAAGGTGAAACATTTGGATCAGGTACAGGAGTTTCAAATTCACGGGCACTCGTTGGAACGTTAACAGAAAAAGAACTAGATACTGTTAAAAATAGACACGGTTTAACAAAACGAGAGGCAATGAAAGAATATGGTCTAATTCCTGACTTAGAAGCGGCTAAAAGGGAAAAAGGTTCCATTAAAAACTTCATCGAACTCCATATCGAACAAGGACCTGTTCTTGATAATCATAATATTGATATTGGTTTAGTCGAATATCTTCCAGGAATCGGTAGATATAAAGTGAATTTCTATGGAAAATTAGCAGACTCTACAGCACCCATGGACAATAGACAAGATGCTATGGTTGCAGCTTCAAAATTTGTTTTAGCCGTGAACCAAATTGTTAAATCATTAAGCCCCAGCATTACCGGAACAGTAGGAGAGTTGGAAGTCTCGCCTAATTCCCATCAATTCGTACCAGAGTATGTGCAAGCCAAAGTAGAAATCAGAACTTTTGATGTAGCAACGCTTAAAAATGTTCATTTATATGACCTATTGATGAAAGAAATAAACTCTATCGAAGCAGAAACAAACGTAGAGATAGAATTGATCGAAATGGCTCGAGTAGGCTACAGCAACCCAACTCCACCTAGCGTAATGGTAAAAGAAAATGTAGAGCTCATGGAGAACATTTGTAAAGAGTTAGGTTATAAATATACGATCATCAACAATGGAACTGGGCATGATGCGATGATTATGGCAGATTTTGCGCCTACAAATTTTATATATGTACCAAGTAAAGAAGGTATATCCCATCATCCAGATGAATGGACAGACTATGAGGATATCAAAAAGGGCATTCATGTGATGATGCAATTAGTATATAAATTATGTAAATAATCCATAATATACATTAATATTAGATAAAGTGAACCTACAATTAGTTAGGTTTTCATTCCTCTCCCACGGCTTGTTAGCGCCGTTATGGTATGACCTTAGGATCTCTTATGAAATAAGGCATTTAGGTGCTGCTATCTTCCATCAAAACTGGTTGTAGTATGGATTTTCCAATTTTGAGAATCTTGACAGCACCTTTCATATGGGATAAATTAATCTATTCACAATAGTACAATATACAGAACTGTTCAATGGCTACAGGACACCATACGAGTAGTAAATTATCTAAATTCGCTTAACACAATAAAATACTTGAATCCTTGTGGTTCTATCTTTTATCGATTAAACAGTGTATCTATCCGAGATAAACCAGAATATTCATTTAAATACTAAACATACGATGTAGGGAGTTCGTTCAATGTTAAACTTTTTTAAAAAGAAGAATAAACCAATTAAAATAAAATCGCCAATTATGGGAACTGCACTTCCTCTATCTGAAGTTCCGGATGAAGTATTTGCTTCAAAAATGATGGGAGATGGCGTCGCTTTCGAACCGACAGAAGGCATATTATATGCACCAATGGATGGAGAAGTCATTCAAGTATTCCCGACAATGCATGCGGTAGGAATCAAATCCAATCATGGTTTAGAAATATTATTGCATATTGGAATAGACACGGTGAATTTATCAGGGGAAGGGTTTAAAAGTTTTATAGGTGTTGGCGACAAGGTTATAGTCGGGCAAAAATTAATTTCTTTTAATATAGATTTCATAAAAGAAAATGCCAAATCTGCTATCACGCCTCTTATCATTACAAATATGGACAAAGTGGAGAAAATGGAATATACCTATGGAGCTACAACAAAAGATTCTGTAGTATTAACAGTAAGTATAGCGTAGTTAAATATATCGATAAAGTGAATTTTCAATTAGTTAGGTTTTCATTCATCCTCCATGGCTTGTTAGTACCGTAATGGTATAACCTAAAGACCTTAGGGCACTTAGGTGCTGTTATCTCCGTCTTAGACTTACAGCTTACCCAAATCCTGAAGTGGGATCATCTTATATGCGGGATAAACCAACGGGAGGATTATCAGTTATACTCATTATCCCGATAATCCTCCCGTTACATTTAAAAGATCGCCTATAACATGTTCATGATCTAGCGACATACAACGTTCATTCGACCTCTTTTAGATAATTGATAAACCCCTCGTACAATAAACTTAATACCAGATTTAATGTACAAAATGATGAGTTGTTTAATTGGCTAATTTTATTTAAATTAGACACTTGATAATAAAGATTATAGTCTGCTAAATAAGCTAATTCATTTCTGGAAAAAACAGTAACTGAAACCATCGGTACCTGCTTTACAGCAATATTTCTAACCATCGAATCAATGGATTTCATATTCCCAGATAAAGAGGCAACTATTAATAAATCATTCGGAGTGATACTTTGAGAGATTAATTCAAGTTCAGTTTTACTTGGTATGATATTTAAATAAATATTATTGTTCAATAAACATCTTGAAAAGTCTTTAAGCATTAAATTTTGCCCATATCCGGTTCCATAAGCAAAAATATGATCGGACTCTAAAAATAATTGATATATTTTTTCTAAACTTTTATCCTGTTCAAAAAGTTTAATCGTTTCCTTCACATCTTTTAGTATAACTGAGCTATTGAAATATTGGTTATTTGGCACCCTGGTTTCTTTCCTGCGATCCGCTTCTTCTTTTAGAAAATAGCGAAATTCACTATAGCCATGGAAGCCTAGTTTCTTCGTTGTTCTAATGATCGTAGAAGGCGAGACATTGCAATACTTAGCAATCTCTGTTACCGTTTTATCCTTACATAACTCTATATTTTGGCTAACATAACTGATGACGTGTAAATCATTATCATTTAATTGATCATAGTATTTATTAATCAGCACCTCTAAATTCATGTTTAGGACGACCTCCCTAAATACTTCTAAGTCCTTGTAAGCTTCTGCAAAGTCGCTTTGCATTCCCTACTCCAATGACGTAGACGCAGTTTTTTTATGCTAAATTTCCCGCAACTAGAATAATGATTGAACTATATCCATCTTATTAATAACCCTCCACAACATATAACACATGCAAAAACACTTTTCCATAACCAGTTTTTCATAACCAACTGCTAAATATACCTGGGGCTAAAAGCAGATTATTTTCCATTATTATAACACACTGCATAGCAGATCTACGGCGATACTTTGCGACCTTGGTTAGTTTACTTTTATCCTTTATTAAAACAAGCGATATCCTATTAGTCTCTAAGCGGAAAATTTCTTTTGGTATGAATTATATTACATCAGGAACCCAACTAAGAATAATTGCTGGCACTGGGCTGGGATTCGAAGATGAAATAGACATTATGCTTATGAACTGTCGAACCATCTATATCTAGAGCTATTATGAACAAAACTCATACTTTTTACCTCAATATATATAAAACTATTCTCCTTTTATACAAATCTCCGCATAACTAATACTCGATAAACCATATAATTAGAAAATCAATCAGGATAACTCTTTTTCGGACTCCATAAAAAGCTTCTTTGTAGAACCTTTACATTTACTGCTTCTAGCTTCTGATTCCAAAACAGGGAATTTGAAGGAATTTTTCAAGAAATACTTGAATTTATTAAGGATTTAAGTGAAACTTCATTTAATAAGTATTTTTTTGTTGAAATTGTAGATCAAGGTTAACTTCACAACATCCGTGAACATCCTTTTTCTTCGTGGAATATATTACTGCCGACGCCGAACCCTTCTCTTCTTTATTCTGACAATCTAAATAATAACGTTTATGTAGGTTCTCTAGTATTAGCCACTACAGCACAACTAAGGAGGTTATCATTTGACATTTCACCAATGGTGGTCATCTATATATCAAAATGGCTTACATGCACCACTTTTTTATACCATGCCTGTTGGATTGCGATTTGAAATTGGACCAGTTGAATATTCAACCAGTGATCCCAACTACTTTAAAATTGCTGAACAAAGGGCGCAAATGGTTTGGAACGATTTATTTAAACCGGAAGAGGAAGTGTACGTAGTGTTACAAAAATATCATGCCCGACCAGAAACATATCGCAGGCACTGCTTCTTGAATCGCTATTTTTATGAGCGCCCTGCATTATGTCAGCTTAGTTACGAGGTCTTGCCAAATCCATATGATGATGAAGATGATAAAACAAAGCTGCACCGCTTTGCCGTGAAAACTACCGTCGCAAACGTAAAGAAAAGAGCATGGATTCAGAAGTGCATTTGGAAAGATTTTACGGGCAAGGGGATTTTCAATGATTTCGAGTTATATATAGTCCGAATAAAGGACGGCGTGGTTTATTATTTATACGATGATCGCGGTTTAGACGTGGCAGGAAAAGCGAAAACTCCTTTACAAGCATTATATGATTCTCGCACATCATTTTTATTAGAATACGATAGACAAAGAATGGATCAGCAATTTGCAGGGCCGTAATGTGGCGGTTTTATCTCTGTCTTGAAATACCCGTTCGAGAGTTTGGTTCTGAGACACGAGCGAGACCATTTGTTTCAAGTTAAATATCTCGCTGCATTCCACCGTCGTTATAATTGTAAACTTCGGCGAAAAAGTTGTGAACTCCAGCGAATTCTGGACATGAGTCCTGTGTTTTTTTAATGAATGTAAGCGTTGACATCTGTTGGATGATCTTGTATTCTTGTTTTACAAGTTAAGAGGTAGCGGAGATTAGGAGACCATACTATTTATATACTTTCATTTGCAGAAAGTATATATCTCAGTATGGTTCCTTTTATGTTAAATCTCTGTTCGCCCTCTAATTAACTTACTTTTATAAAAGGAAGGGAGAATACACCTTGTATCCCAAAGGGGAAATGGATCTCTAATATTTTTAAACATGGAGGGGAGATATGTGTTAGAATTGTTCAAACCAGCTCCGGCCAAGGAAAGATTACCAGAGGATAAGATAGATTCCGGGTATAAAAAACTTAGGTTTCAGGTCTTTATGGGAATTTTCATTGGCTATGCAGCTTACTATTTAATTCGTAAAAACTTTTCGATCGCGATGCCTTATCTGACTGAAGAAGGGTTCTCAAAGGGAGAATTAGGGTTAGCGTTATCAGCTATTTCCATTGCATATGGGATAAGTAAATTCGTCATGGCAACTGTCTCAGATAGGAGTAACGCAAGAGTTTTTCTAGTTACTGGTTTAATTTTATCTGCAACTATAAACTTGTTAATGGGATTTGTTCCTTTCTTTACTTCAACCATTACCATCATGTTTATTATGCTGTTTCTTAATGGCTGGGTTCAGGGAATGGGCTGGCCGCCATCTGGTCGTGTGCTCGTACACTGGTTTAGTGTTAGTGAACGCGGAGGCAAAACCGCTATTTGGAATGTAGCTCACAATGTTGGAGGAGGACTTATGGCTCCATTAGCCATTGGCGGTGTGTCCCTTGCGACCACATATTTCGGAGCAACTTCGATAGGATATAAAGGAGTATTTGTTCTTCCGGCTCTAGTCGCTGTTGTAATTGCAATTATTGCTTTTGTATTAATTCGTGATACTCCACAATCCGTCGGTCTACCACCGATTGAAGAACATCGTGATGACTACCCAAGTAAATCCAAAAAAACATTTGAGACTGAACTAACCACTAAAGAAAATTCTATTTAAATATGTGTTAAACAATAAATGGGTATGGGCTATTGCTATTGCCAATATATTTGTTTATTTCGTACGCTACGGTGTATTGGATTGGGCTCCAACCTATTTAAGCGAAGAAAAAGGATTTAATATGAGTGAATCAGGAATTGCTTACTTCCTATATGAATGGGCAGGTATTCCTGGTACATTATTATGTGGTTATATTTCTGATAAAGTATTTAAAGGACGTCGTGGACCAGCGGGTGTAGTGTTTATGATCGGGGTAATGATTGCAGTGCTTGTATATTGGTTTAACCCCGCCGGTAATCCTCTGATTGACAACATGGCATTAATCGCTATTGGTTTCTTAATTTATGGTCCGGTTATGCTAATTGGTTTACAGGCGCTTGATTTTGTACCTAAAAAAGCTGCAGGTACTGCTGCTGGATTAACTGGTTTCTTTGGATATATCGGTGGTGCCGTATCAGCGAACGCTATTATGGGATTTGTTGTGCAACACTTCAGCTGGGATGCAGGATTTATGCTGTTAACCGTGTCTTGCATACTTTCGGTTGGTTTATTTGCCATCACATGGAATGTACGTGGACAGGAAGTTGTAAAATAAAACTAATTAAACTTTATGGCGGGTATAAATTTCATAATGTCAGGTCAATAACTTTTTAGTTCCTTTATAATATATTTTAGTTAGTCAATTGTTCCTTTTTCTTTAAAAGAACAATAGTATGTGGTATTTACCAGTTGGTTTAAAAAGGTACGTTATTTAGTTTGCTATTAAAGTCATTTTGGGTATCAATTGAAAATGGAGCACTATCTTCTCTATTATCTACATTTAATAATGAACATGAATAGAACATAAGCGCTCCTTAATGGTTCTTGAGCGAATAAAAGGATATCGTCACGTAAGCTTTACGAAAAATATAAATTGCACATATTATTGAAAGAAAAGGTTGTATGAAAGTGCGAAAAATTTCCACCAATCTCCCTTTATAGCTGAATATGAAGAGGCTCTCTGTCTAAAGTGAATCAGCTTTTTAGCAGTAAATTAATCTTCAATAAGTAAGGATTTCCTTCCAGCTCCTATTGGTTGTGCCATAATGGGATAATACCGCTTATGAAGTTGGGAGTTCATGTTGCTGTTATCCTCCATTTACACTTGTTACAGTCCAGATTAGCCAACGACTACCAAAATGGAAGTTTTACAGCTCCTTATATAAAGCCCTTCTTGTAGTTAGTGCAAACACTGAAAAAGTTCTTTTCTAAAAAACCTAAAAATCAATTTCTAAGTTCACGTAGTATATAAGCGTGTTTTTAGGATTTTACGTTCATTCCCCCCATTCATTGTGGGGGGAATAGGAACGCACTACTTTTTTCAAGGCTTTAACAGCTTTTGAATGTCACTTTTATCCACAACACGATATTTTTTCCTTTTTATTTATTAGTTGATGATTACCTTTGGTACAGATTCTTTATTAGGATATTTTGCAATTATAATCAGTAGAACAGAGATTATGAAGCAAAAATCCTTAGCTACTTCATTTTTAATTTCAACCTGTAACGCTAGTTTTTAACTGCTGCCCTTTCTCTAATATCATTTACAATTTTTGAATAAAAAGTATCTAAGTCATAAAAATAAAATAAGACAATTAGTAATACTCCTAAAACTGCAGGTGCAAGTATAAAAAGAAATGTAATAGCATCGTATACAGCTGCAGGTTGCGTTGTGCCAATGCTGCTAATATACCCGTTTGCTCCTAAAAACAATCCTACTCCCCCAGAAGCTGCTCCTGTTCCTACTGTTGTGGCGAAAGTTCCACCAGCAAACGTAAGTCCTTCGTTTCGCAAACCATTTTTCCATTCACCATAATCAATAACATCAGCAAGCATAGCATATGCAGTCCCCATAATTGGAGAAAATCCCAGGCCTCGAATAACGGAGCTAATCCCGATAAGCACAAGGCTAGTTGAATCAAATAACATGAATAAACTGCTAGCAATCAGAGCAATTAACCCAATAATTATGGTTTTTCTTCTTCCAAGTCTTTTAATCACAAAAGAAATCGTTAAAAAACCAACAAGTAATCCACCCGTAAAGAAAGTATTAAGCGCCCCAACATATTTAGCATTGTTTAAAATATGCTCTGCGTAATAGACGTTCACGTTATTTAACATAAACAATAATGACCACGCAAAAAGTATAATAAAGAATAAGATAATCCAATATTTATTCGTCACTACTAACTTTAATGATCGACCGAACGAAAGATTCTCTTGCTCCTCAGAATCAGCTGCAGATTGTACTCGTTCCTTAGTATTTCGGAAAGTGAAAAGGAAAACGAGAGACATCCCAATTGCATATAGAATCATTACATACGTCCAGGATATTGCTTTTCCTCCAAACATTTCGACAAGAGGCATTGTAATTGCACCTAGTATAATAGACATCGCAAAATAAGAAATCATGCGCAAAATATTTAAGTCACTTCTTACATTCTGATTTCTTGATATTAAACTCCCTAAAGTCCCATACGGTATATTACTTGCTGTGTATGCTATAAAATATACGTTAATAATAACAGCGACATATACTAAAGTTGCTGTTTCGCCCCAACCAGTTGGTATTGAAAATGATAGTACCAATGTTATTGCGAAAGGAATAATTGTCCATAAAACCCATGGACGAGCTTTTCCATGTTTGGAAGTAGTTTTATCAACAAAGTGTCCCATTATAACATTTGTAGCAGCATCAAAAAATCGACTAAAAAACAAAATTGCTCCTAATATTGTTGCATTTATACCAACATAATCTGTTAAATAAAACATTGAAAAAGAAGCAACACTTATTGCCGCAAAAGCAGTGGCTCCATCTCCAAGCCCATATGCTAATTTTTCTTTAAAAGCTATTGCTTCGCTTTCATATATCGATTTGTTATTTACAAGCTTTTTTCCAGAAATCATTTCATCTTTCTCCTTCAACTAAATAGTAAAAAATCAATGGCTAAACCTTGGCTATTTGGTTTCACTGCAAACTAACTACATCGGAACATAATACTACAGATTCGAATGTGTACTAAATAGTAGCTTTAATACTTCTTTTTCACGTACCAATTCGACTTTAATCTACAAGCTGATTAAAATGATAACGGAAAAACCAAAACATAATTGGCTTGGTGAAAAAGCTTATACATTATCACCACATGAATTAAGAATTTTTGTTCTGTTGATGGCTTACCGAGATACCGAGCGATGGTAAAAATATCATTATTCGTTCTATTAGCGCAAGACTTGACTAGGTACTATTGTTGGAATTGTAATCGAATACAAGTAACAAAAAAGTGTTTCATTTTCCTGCCTAAAAAGAGATTACACAATGAATGACCAGGTAATTATCCGGAAATTATGACACCCATGGAATATCAAGTTCCTTCAAGACGAATAGCAAATCTCTTCAGAATCTTTAAGGCACAATAACCATTTATTGTGATTATATTCACAATAAATTTAATGCTTATATAAAAACACACCGTAAATTAACATATACTTTTTTTATCCTGCAAAAGTTGAGTTATATTACCCCTTTTTTTATAATTACATTTCCATATAACGCTGTTTCACCAGTAATAAGAACTGCAAAAGCGCCTTGTGCTTGTTTATAAAAATCAAATCGTCCCATATATTTAACTTGAGCATTCGGATGTTCTCGCTCAATAACTTCTGAATACGCATTCCATATTACGGGTTCAACATCATCACCTTCAACAACTTCCATTAACGCATATTGATAATTAGAATATTTATCGAGTGGAAATAACTCTAAAATTGCCTTTAACAACTCGGGAACAGTGTGCCCATCCGCTCTTACTACTCTTTGCCCGACCCTTTCTGCCGGAAAGTTAGCATCTGAAATGACTAATTCATCCCCATGACCCATTTCCATTAATATTTTCACTAAATTCGGACTTAATATAGACGGTATTTTTTTTAACATATTATTTGTCCCCTTTCATATTAAGATATTACAAAATTGATTATATTTATCTTCTAAACAGGCAGTTTTGCGAGGTTTATAAATTTTAATTTCCTCAGAGTTTTTAATTAATGCAACAATATCTTCTCTTCTATTTATTAACCCTAAAGTTATGAGCTGTGAAATTATATTTCCTAAAGAACTTGCTTCTATGGGGCCTGCTATTACTTCTCTATTCGTAAAATCTGCTGTAAGT
This sequence comes from Roseburia sp. 1XD42-34, assembly GCF_009917385.1. Lineage (GTDB taxonomy): Bacteria > Bacillota > Bacilli > Bacillales > Amphibacillaceae > Virgibacillus. The sequence continues at coordinate 46,733 of NZ_QWLJ01000033.1, forward strand.
TGACATAATAATTCGTTTTGGATTCCTCCTCCTACCATTTGTATTTGGTTAATTTGACGATGAGTAATATCTTCTATCTGTTCAATTGTATTTCGATAAGACATTGCTAAGCTTTCTAAAATCACTCTAACCAAACGCCTCTTAGCTTTTGGAATTTCTTGGTTAGTTTTCATGCAAAAGTTTTGTATCTTTTCTTCCATATTTCCTAGTTTGGAAAAAGGATCAGCATTAGGATTAATGTACGATTTATTATCTTCTATTTCATCCGCGAGAGCGGCGAGAGTTTTATGTGCTAACCTCTCTCCTTTTAGAGACCATTCACGTCTTAATTCATTGTAAATCCACAATCCTGTTGTATTTTTTAAAATGCGATAATTACCACCAAACGTGCCTTCATTCGTTAGCCCGGCTACAAAGGCCTCATTTGTGATTACAGGATGCGTGGATTCAACACCAACTAAAGACCAAGTTCCACTGCTAATAAAAGCAGTTTCTTGAATGGAGTTTAAGTATGGGATAGCTAATACTGCACTCGCTGTGTCATGACTTCCTCCGGCTACGACCTTGAACGCGTCTACCCTTAATTCATTACATAACTCAGGTGTTAAGGTACCTACAGTTTTACCTCCCTTTGAAATAGTGGAAAACCAATCAATTGGTATACCAATTTTTTCCATTATTTGCTTAGAAAACTGTCTGGAGTTTACATCTAATAAGCCACTCGTGCTCGAAATTGTATATTCGTTAATTATTTGACCCGACAATAAGTAGGTAATAAGATCAGGCATAAATAACACTTTTTTTACTATTTTCTTCAGATATGGTTTACTAGTTAGATCTGCGTGGATTTGGTTAATGCTATTAATTAAATCTGGTTGAACTCCAGTTTTTGTAAAGAAGTCTACTTTTGATAACTTATTATAGAATTTATTTTCATATTTTTTCGTTCTTTGATCACGATAACTGAGTGGATTAGAGATAAGATCACCATCTTTATCAAGATAACAGTAATCTACCCCCCAAGTGTCTACCGCAATTGATTCAATAGGTATCCCATCATTAGAAGATTTTACAATGCCTTTTTTAATTTGTTGAAAAAGATTTAATACATCCCAATATAAATTATCTCCAACAGATATAGGATGATTATTAAATCGATGAACTTCATATAGTTCAACTTTTTTACCATCAAATAACCCCTGCATAACTCTTCCTGAGCTTGCCCCTAAATCAACGGCTAAAATTTTTTTATAAGCCATTAGTTATTCACCTCACTTATTCTAATATAAAGTAACCATTGCTTAACTAAACCTTATATAGAATTGATATTGAAAGGGAAGTAAGGCTATAATAATACTAGGAAAATCTTTTTTAAAATAATTAGATCATGAGTTTGTGTTTTCAGTACGCTTTGGATTAAGAAACAAATAGGAGATTGATATCCTTTAGCCAACTCACAATCCAACTATAAATGTTGTTTGGTTGAAAAAGAAGTCCATAGCAACAGATAATATCTGTTGCTGGAAATAGCCATCTTTCCCTTGACTCGTATATCCAAGACTAGTTAAAGACTTTGAAAATACCTTTAAAAAATGATGCATATTGAATTAGGTTATGGTGTTATTCGTAAATAAAAGGGTTTAACACGTTTTTAGGATTGAGGCTCCAGCAAAGTAAGGAGCAACGGTAGAATTGACCAAACTTGAATCCTTTATTGTCCATAAGTAACAAATCTAGTAACCATCTTATCCATTTCTTCATCTGATAGAATTACGGGATTTCCAACTGCTTTTGATTGCCAATATAAACGAGCACAAAATTCCAATTGCTCCGTGATCGCAAATGCCTCGTCAAGGTTACTGCCGACTACATTTATACCGTGGTTCGCAAGCAATACGGCTTTCCTTCCCTCCATTGCTTTAAATGCATTCTCAGCTAGCTCTTTCGTTCCATAAGCCGCATATTCAGCACAGCGGACATTCTTCCCACCGGAATGAGCCACAAGATAGTCAATAGCTGGTAAATCTTCTCGCAAACAGGATATTGTAGTTGAATATAACGCATGAGTATGAATCATAGCATTCACATCCTTGCGATTTTGATAAACAACTGCATGCATTTGATATTCGCTGGAAGGTTTTAAGGTACCCTCAATAATTTTTCCGTTCAAATCCATGATCACAATATCTTCCTCTTGCAATTTATAGTAATCCATACCACTTGGAGTGATTGCCATATAACCAGATTTTTTATCAAAAAGACTAATATTTCCTCCAGTGCCGACTGTTAACCCAGAATCAATTAATTTCTTTCCGTACTCGACTAGTTGTATTCGTTCCTTTTCTAACAGACCCATATATATACCTCCATTGTAGCTTAAAAATTAAATTATAAAACTAATTACAATTTATCGCCTATTCTCTAATCGGCCAGATGTTTTCTTCATTTTGGTAGAAATTCGAGTGCTTTTTAGAATATGTTCTCCGCTTGGAATGGATACCCCATTCCAAGCGAGGAGGTATTATTTATATAGTGGACCATATTCCTGACATGCTTCAAAATCAGTTCGCTCTTTTTCTTTGGTTCCAAAACCAGTAAAGGAATGTGGTCTAAAAATCCTTTCATCCTCAACGTTATGCAGCACTACCGGAATACGCAGCATACTTGCTAAGGTAATGAATTCGTGTCCGACATGTCCATAAACCGAAGCACTATGATTTGAGCCCCAATTAGCCATTACATTATAAACAGTCTCAAACCCTGCCGCCCCTAATTTAGGTGCAAACCAAGTTGTCGGCCACGTTTTATCAGTACGTTCATCTAAGATATCGGAGAGCTCTTTATCTAGAGCGCAGCTGTAACCTTCAGCAATTTGCAGAGTTGGACCTACTCCTTTAACGAGATTTACTCGAGCCATTGTCATTGGCATTTCAACATCGGTATAGAATCTCGATGAAAATCCTCCTCCACGAAAATATTCATAATTAGCTCTATTCCATTCTACTTTGGCCATGATTTTCTCTATATCATCTTCAGTCATATTCCAAAATTCCTTCATGATAGGATTATCATGTTTATCTGTTAATGGACCAGCCCAATCTAAAGCGGAAGCTCCTGAATTCTTTAAATGAATTACTCCATTTTTGGCTTTTCCACCTAATTTATGACCCGTCACCCGCTCAACAGATTCTGGACTCCAGTAAGTTCTTACATCAGAAAATAGTGGTGCTTTGTTAGTCAATAAAGTTCCAAAGAGCATGGAAACTCCATTCAACGTATCATTTTCTGTCGCAAATGCAGTCACTGGTCTTGGCCCATTCCAGTCAAAAGTTGAAGTCATAATAGCTTCCGTAAAATCTCCATTAGGTAACCAATCTGTCCATTGTCTTTGCCCTTGGAAGCCTCCAGAAATAGCATTACGACCTTTAGCTTCTTCTTCCCACCCTAATTCTGCCAATGTTTCATTACTGTATAAAATATCTCGAGTTATGATCGCATGCTTTGCAATAAATTCCCAATCTTCTTCGGCAGGAATAACTTTTGATTTTTCAATGATTTTTGGGAAATCCTTTCCTTCATTGATATCAGTACCTTCTTTACAATACTTCTTAATCCAAGCCAATGCTTTTTCATATTCTTTTTTATCGTAAATCTCCAGTTTCATTCTTCTTAAGATCTCTGTCATATCAACATATTCGACAGTCATTCCTAAATATTTATTAAAGAAGTCATCATCAGCTTGAGACCCAACAATTCCCATACAGGAGGAACCAATATTGACATAAGACTTTCCTTGCATTTGCCCTACAGCAAATACCCCTTTAGCAAAGGTTAAAATTTGATCTTCTACTTCTTTAGGGATACTATCATCATCTAAATCCTGAATTTCCTCTCCGTAAATCTTATACGTTGGGTATCCTTTTTCTGCATATGCAGCCATCGCGGCTGCAACATAAACCGCTCCAGGTCTTTGTGTTCCATTAAAACCCCAAATACCTTTAATTGTGTTCGGATTTAAGTCTAATGTTTCTGTTCCATAATTCCATGACGCTGTTACAGACAGTGTACCAACGATATTTTCTTCTTTAAACAGTTCATCAACAGCTCCAGCGTCCCCTCTTCCACCAATCGTTCGATCTGCTAAAACACACTGAACAGAAGTTCCGTCTGCATAGCGAAGGTTATTTTCAATCAGTTCTTTTGCTGACCGAGCCATTGTCATCGTTTTTTCTTCCAAAGATTCTCTTACACCGCCATGACGGCCGTCTATAATAGGTCTGATACCAAGTTTAGGATAACTTAAAGCCATTAATATTCTCTCCTTTACATTTTCTGTCCACTAAATAAAATATATATCCTAGGGAAAGCGATTTCAATGGTCTGAAGGGGTATTGGCTTTTGTTCAAAAACATTATCTTTTTCGTTCAAATTTGTTCAAGAATACGCTAAGTATGGTATTTTTGAGATACTGGATAATGGGTATAATGATCATAAAAGGAGGGGTAAAGAGGATTGTTTAGAAGGAAAAATGGGGGTTTTGTCCACGTTTCAAGAACTAGAGCATAGCCTGGACCAATAGTCGGTTAACTTGGATAAATTAACCGTAGAAGTAAAATAAAATACACTATAAAGAGAAGCAGAGAAAGAAAATAAATGGTCCGGAACAGAGCATATCCACAAAAAATTGAAAGTATGGAAGGATCAAGAACTTACTTATGACTAACGCATTAAAGGAGAAGAGGTTTCAAAATCAAAATTTTGTTTTTTTATGGAGAAATCATTTATATAAAATTAACAACCAGGCCAAACAACTTCACAATCTTGATTTAGATTATTGAGAAATTTATCATCTGGTTTTTTATCTGTGATTATGTGATTAATTTCACTAAAATGAGCTAATTTAAAAAAGTGCCTGGTATCAAATTTTGAAGAATCAACTAATAATATAGTCTTTTTGGTGTTACTTATCATTTTTTGTTTAATTAAAGCCTGGTTATAGTCGGCTTCATAACTACCAATATTATCAATACCTCTACAACTAAAAATAGCAATATCTGTATAAAAGTTATCAAGAAAGTTTACTGCAAAGTTTCCAAGTATCGAATTTGTCCCGTGAATAACTTCTCCTCCTGTAATAAATAATGAGACATTAGGCATTTTATTCAAGTGAGGGGCTAGATCAACACTGTTTGTTATAATCCGCAAATTGTCAATTTCTGTTAGAAAAGGAAGAATAAAAGAAGCCGTAGAAGAACTATCTAAAAAAATGGCTTGGTTCGATCCAATAAAAGTAGAAGCTATTTCTGCTATTGAATATTTAAGTTTTACGTGCTCATCTAACCTGGATTCATAAGAATAATCCATGTTTTTAGGTATTGATAATCTTACTTCCCCGTGTTCTCTAATTACCCTCCCTTGTTTTTCTAATTCAATTAAATCACGTCTTATAGTGGAAGTACTACTATATAATATAGATTCCAATTTACGAGTTGAGATGACTTTTCTTTTCTTTAATATTTCCATAATTTTAGTTTGCCTTTCAATCATTGCCATTTCTATTCCCTCCTATTTTACATGGGAAATTTTCAATAATATATTGCCAATAATTGCATCAAATATTTATACAATTACTATATGTGTAGAGCAAAACACTGTCAATTAGCTTGTGGAATTAAGATAACTAAGGTTGAGTTTGCTATTCAGACTTTTTCTAAGTATTAAGAGACGTATTAGAATTCATTATCCTGTTTTCCCATTGTTTTTAAATATACTCATTATTACTAAAGTCATACTGATCCCCTTAACTTTCGAACTTTAATTTTTGATTATAATGGGCTGTGTTAAAGTATATTATTTATTTGTTCACTTTTGGATCAGCAAAAATAGATGTAATACCCTTTATGATAGGTCTAAAAAATAAAATGCATGACCAAAGGAGATAAATGTGATGATCTCCTTAGAAACTAACTAGAGGACTTCATCTCTGACATGTGGATACGCCTTTTCTCATTTACTTTGAAATTGTTCTAATGCCAGTAGGACTTCTTTTTTATCTTTAACGCAATAAGTAATTTTAAAGTTGGCAAGAATTTCTGTTACGGTTTTTAACAAGCACAATTTCTGAGCGATATTATGAGTAACATGGCCAGACCACTTGATTAGGAAACATGGTGAGGTAACAAACCAATGATGACTTATCGTAGGGCAATGGAGTGAAGTCGCCTAGTTGCTGGGCACTAGAGCCGGACATAGCTTATTTGGTTCATTTCGTTATCCCAAAGCCAAAATCTTTATACTCTTTCTTATCTCTTAATAAAGCTGTTTTACAAATCCCAATACTTCCTCTGAACACCAATTACTTTATGAACCGCCTCCATCTGATTCGGATACAAAGGGCCTTCATGGTACCCCTGATCAAATGGGTCGTCAATTCCACTCTTTTTCCCAGATAACGCTTCCATAACTTTTAATGTACAAAAAGGAACGTATGCTGTACTGTATCCACCTTCGTGGCAAGCGACTAAGCGTCCACTACAATGCTTTTCAGCCAATTGTTTCACTCTTAATCCCATGTCGTAAAACCCCTCTGCTGTAACGAGCATTCTTCCTAAAGGATCAAATCGGCTTGGATCTTGACCAGCTGATACGAAAATAAATTCTGGCTGAAATTGGTTTACAATTGGCTCCACTACATGCTCAAATGCATACTGATACCCTTCATTTCCAGTTCCGGCTGGTAATTCAATATTTACGTTAAAGCCCTCACCTTCTCCCTCACCTATATACGTAATCTCCCCACGATTTTTCGGAAAAATGTTCTCTTGGTGAATAGAAATAAAGAGTACATCTCGATTAGAGCAAAAAGCGCTCTCCGTCCCATTTCCATGATGCACATCCCAATCTAGAATCAGAATCCGCTTCAAACCATATTGCTTATGTAAATACTTTGCACCGATCGCAACATTATTGACTAAGCAAAAACCCATCCCTTCTCCAAATTCAGCATGATGACCAGGCGGACGTGTAAGAGCATAGACATTTTGCACTTCTCCTTGCATGACTGCATCCACAGCAGTCAACACCCCGCCAGCCGATAATAGGGCAATTTCATACGAATTCGGACCTACAATTGCATGCTCTCCTACATCACCACCACCTGCATCACTTAGCTGCTTTAGCCGTTTAATATACGCCGCGTCATGATTCATTTCTATTTCCTGTTTTGTCGCTGTTCTCGGTTCAATAAGCTGGAATTCTTTAATAAATTTCGAACGATCTAGTAAATTTTTAACCCGACGCTTCGTTTCTGGATTTTCAGCATGGATATCCTCTTGAATCCAACCACCAGAACTAAGATTTAATGCTCCATTGCCAGTTTGATGCCAAAAATAGCTTTCATCATAAATAAATCCCGTTTTTTTCATGAATAATCCTCCTCGTATATTATGTTTAGGCATTATTTTTCCGCCTATTATTCCTTACTAATTTGCTTGTAAATATGTCAATTTC
>NZ_QWLJ01000034.1 GCF_009917385.1 Roseburia sp. 1XD42-34
TAACAGATATGTTTAACAAGTAACAAGAACTACGAGAAAAGGTATTCGGTTATTTACACAAAATTATTGACAGTCCCAAATAAAAAGCCTCTGAGGTAATAACCTCGGCGTCTTTAGTAATAATTATTTTTAAAAATACCTTCTAAGTTTAAAGAATGATTAAATGGAATATTTTCTCTTAAGCATGAAAGCTGATAGCTCCAACACTAATAAAATGAAATCGATAGTTACCAAATTGAAGTGTATGTGGGTGCACTTGGGAGCATTTCTTCACCATTACTTGATTCACTCGACTTAGTAGGAACATTTTTTGGTACTTCTGGTTAGTCAGACCCTCCGGCTGTGTCTTCGCTTCTCTATACATTAAGATATCTTAGGCATTTCGTCGTACTACTCCAGATTGCCCGAACAGTTATATTTTACGATAGAAATTAAAGTTAAATTTATCTAAATTAGGATATTTATAGATTAGATATGAGAAATAGTTTTTATGGTTTAGTTCATAATCTTCGTAAAATGGATATGTTTATAATTGAACCTTCCATTTTCGATTTTTTATCGTGGAGACCTCCCATGTCTCTTAGCATCTATATGCGCAAATTCCTTTGCTCTTTTGATCTGGTGAGCTGGGAATGGTTCTTAGGTGTTCTATTGCCTTAACGGATAAAATAAAGAACGGATTCTTCGTGCTAAATAACGTTAAGAACTTTTTTCTCTCTGATGATAACAGGAAACTTTCGTTGGCTTAGATTATAAAGTTCACAAAAATAAACGCTTGCCATGTACTATGAACAAGCTTGAAGTATTAGATAGTAGCATTGAACAACAATACTTAAATGTGCAGCCGTATTCTATAAACAACATTCATGGTATTTTTATATTTCGTATAGACACTTAAATACCTGGATTATCATGTTTTTTGATAACAAAACTATTCATCACAAGCGATTACATCAAGTTTAGTTTTAAACAAGAGAATGGTTAAATAGATCGAATTTGATAAAGGAAAAAACCCGAATTTATTCGTATTCTAACTGAAGAATTTCGAATCATAGTTCGGGTTACTTTTAATTCCATCCTGAATTAGTTTCCTCTTGAATTTATACCATCAAAGTCTTTTCTTTAAAAATGTCAAAAACATATCACGTCTCTACATAATACACATAAAAACAGGATACAACTAGATTGGTGAAGTGACAAAATGTATCATTTTAACATTTTTTTAAAGCAACATCATATAAAGTATAGCCCTTTTTATAAGTGAAATGTTCACCATTCATTTAATAATGTCAGTAATTTTATTGACAAAATAGTATTTGGATTAGATTGAGTATTATCTAGGAGCTATTTATACTTTAGTTAAGGGATTAATTCCGTAATGGCGCCATATAGATTAAAAAATACGATTACAAATATAAGGGAGAGAGCAGAAGATGACAAGCTTTCGTTTAAGCTTGCAGAGATTTGGAAGTTATCTTAGTGGTATGATAATGCCGAATATTGGTGCATTTATTGCTTGGGGAATCATTACAGCTCTATTTATTCCTGACGGTTGGATACCGAATGAAAATTTAGCTACATTAGTGGAGCCTATGATAAATTATCTGTTGCCACTATTAATCGGTTTTACAGGTGGGCGTATGGTATATGAATTACGCGGGGGAGTTGTTGGTGCAACAGCCACCATGGGCGTCATTGTCGGTGCAGATATACCTATGTTTCTCGGTGCGATGATAATGGGACCTTTTGCAGGCTATTTAATGAAGTTGATAGATAGAATGTTCGAGGGAAAGATCCGCTCAGGTTTTGAAATGCTATATAATAACTTCTCTGCGGGCATATTAGCTGCTATTTTAGCATCAGCAGCTAATATGGGAATTGGCCCCATCGTACAATATTTAAATAGACTATTAGCTAATGGTGTAGAAGTAATTATCAACGCTGGAATGTTACCACTTACTAATATGATTATAGAACCAGCAAAAATTCTGTTTTTAAATAACGCCATTAATCACGGCATTCTTAGTCCAATAGGTGTGGAACAAGCAGCGGAAACGGGAAAATCCATTTTATTCTTACTAGAGACAAACCCAGGTCCGGGTTTAGGCATTCTGTTAGCGTTTTCTATTTTTGGAAAAGGAACTTCAAGAAGTTCTGCACCAGGAGCAGTCATTATTCAGTTTTTAGGTGGAATACACGAAATTTATTTTCCATATGTACTAATGAAGCCTTTATTAATTATTGCTGTGATTTCTGGGGGGGTAAGTGGAGTTTTCTTCTTTAACTTATTTGATTCAGGTCTTATTGCTGCTGCGTCGCCAGGTAGTATTTTCGCTATTTTTGCTATGACAGCTCCAGGAAGTCATTTAGGAGTAATATTGGGGGTAATAATGGCGACACTTGTTTCATTTATAATTTCATCATTCATCATAAAAATGGATAAAAACGATCCTCTAGGTTTGGAAAAAGCACGTGAGAAAATGGGCAATATAAAAGGTAAGCCATCTTCCACTATACTGGCACAAAAAGGAGCTTATAATTATTCAAACAAAGAAATAAATAAAATCGTATTTGCTTGTGATGCTGGAATGGGTTCAAGCGCTATGGGGGCTAGCTTACTCAAAAAGAAATTTTCAGATGCTTCTATTGATATCGATGTAAAAAATACTGCTATTAATAACATTCCTAGCGATGCAAATATCATTATCACGCATAAAGATTTAACGGAGAGAGCAAACATAAAAAGGCCGGAAGCCGAACATATATCCGTAGATAACTTTTTGAATAGTCCAAAGTACGACGAATTAGTAAACCGTTTTATGGAAGAAAGCTAAAATAAACAAAATGGTAATATCTATTTTCATAGAAGTCTTTTAGGGGGGCTGTAAGGTGGTCGGGTTGTATCTTAATGCAAGAGAAAGAAAAATAATCGAGCTATTAAGGGAAGTAGATCATGCGATTACTACTGAAGAAATTGCTAAAAAGCTTCGTGTAAGTGAGCGCACCGTATACCGCGATCTGAAAGACTTGGATAGTACCTTAGCTAAATTTAATTTGCATATAAGAAGGAAAATAGGACAAGGTATTCAATTAATAGGAGATCATGCAGATTTGAAACATTTTGATCAATTGTATCAAGATCAAATGTTACATTACACACCCGAAGAAAGGCGAGCAATCATTTTTGCAAGTCTATTAAAAGCGAGTGATCCAATGAAGTTATATACCTTTTCGCACGAGTTGCACGTAACAATGGCAACGATAAGTTTTGACCTAAATATTATCGAGGAAGAATTAAGCTCATATAATCTTAAGCTAATTCGTAAGCGAGGGTATGGTATAGAGATTGTTGGTGAAGAAGTAGATAAACGAGCTGCAATTAGCTACTTAATTCAACAAAATGTAAACTTATTTAAATATGTTTCATTAATTAGAGATGATATATTTCCAGTTCAATCACAAAATATTATTTCTGATAAGTTGTTAGATTTTATTGATTCACAAAAGATAAACCTAATAAAAAAGTGCGTTCACGAAGCGAGAAAGTGTTTGCCATATAGATTAGCAGATAGCGCTTACGTTGGATTAATTGTACATCTAGCCTTAGCTATTGAGCGTTTACAACAAGGGGAGAATGTATCTTTTAACCAAATAAATAATTATCGAGATTTAGAAGAAACGAAAGAATTCTCTATTTCAAAGGATATCTTAAAGCAGATGGAGAAAACGCTTGAAATAGCCATACCTTATGAAGAAGTATACTATATCACGATGCACTTACTAGGTGCAAAGTTACGTTCTAAAGAACTGTATGTATTGGAAGAGGACAATTATAACTTACAGTTAAAGACGAAAAAGTTAATTTCTTATGTTGGCAAACATATAGAGGAGGATTTATTGAAATGTAGTTCCTTATTAAATGATTTAATGACGCACTTACGCCCGGCAATTCATCGCATTAAGCAGAATATGCAGATAAGGAACCCCCTGTTGCCAAAAATTAAAAAAGAGTATCAAAATCTTTTTATGATACTAAAAGAGGGGGTGAAAAAACTATTTCCAAAGCTAGATTTTCCAGAGGATGAAATCGGTTACCTTGTTCTGCACTTTGCTTCTGTTTTACTGTATGGAAAATTAAAGAATAATTTTACAGCTTTAGTTATATGTTCAAGTGGAATAGGGACAGCGAAAATGTTAGCGACAAACCTCATGCAAAAGGTTCCGGAAATAAAAAGTATAGATCATAAATCAATTTTTGAAATATCGAATCTTCATTTACAATCTTACGACATTATTGTTTCTACTATTCCTCTTAATAGAAGTGATATAGACTATGTTCTTACTTCACCTTTGTTAATGCAGGTTGAGGTGGATCGTATTAAGAAAAGACTTAGACATAGAAAAGTAACTATAGATAAGGTTGAGAAGGAAATAAATGATAATCGTGTTGAACCAGAAGAACTAGATTTTGTTATGGAACTGCACTCGAAAGCTATGTATTCAGAAGTTGTTTTAAATGTATTACAATCCTTTCATTTAAAAAAGAGTCGAGGTAAAAAAACACTAACGGAAATACTAAAGTCTGTTTGTTATAGGATAGAGCTAGAAGGAATTATTACAGATAAAGATATGATATACACTGAATTGATGGAACGATCCCAATTAAGCGGGTTAGGAATTCCAGATACGTCCTTGGCTTTGTTTCACACAAGGTCAAATAAAGTGAATAAAGAGGCTTTCTTTATTCAGCAACTATCATATCCCGTTTTATTAAAAGGTATGGATGGAAAAGAAATTGAAGTGACTAGAATTCTATTTATGTTAGCCCCTAAAGCAACTAATCAAGAGGTGTTAGAAATATTAAGTTACTTAAGCAGTCTTATAATTTTATATGGCAAAGAAAGTATTAGAGTATTTGAATCTGGAACAAAAGATGAAATAAGGCTGTATTTAATCCAACAATTCCAAACGTTATTGTTAGAAAAGAATAACATCTAAGGAGAGTATCATGTGATGACAAAAGAGGTTTTATCTACAAGAAATATTGACTTAAATGTATCTTTAGCTAATAAAGAAGAAGGTATTCGATATGTAGGCAATATTCTGGTTAAAAATGGATATGTCAAACATTCATATCTAGAGAAAATGTTACGCAGAGAAAACATTACCTCTACGTATATGGGGAATTATGTAGCTATTCCTCATGGAACAGAGGATGCGAGCGAAGATATTCTGTGCACGGGCATTTCTGTCGTAACTGTGCCTAAAGGATTAGACTATGGAAATGGTAATATAGTTAAAATATTGATTGGAATAGCTGGAAAAGGTGAGGGGCATCTGGCAACATTGTCCAAGATAGCTATTATTCTTTCTGATACAGATAACGTAAACAGACTGTTAAAAGAAACGTCAAAGGAAAAAGTAAGAAAGCTATTTAGCGAGGTGAATTAAAATGTTAGCAGTACATTTTGGAGCTGGAAATATAGGAAGAGGATTTATAGGTTCTTTGCTGTATCAAGCAGGTTTTTATACGGTTTTTGTTGATATTAACGAGGAAATAATAAAAGAGTTAAATAAAGAAAGACAGTATAAAGTTATTTTGGCAGCTGACGAAAAGGAATGTGTTCAAGTTAAGAATGTAAGTGGAATAAATAGTATAAAAGAACCTGATCGAGTTATTAGTAAAATTATAGATGCAGATATTATTACTACTGCAGTTGGCATCAATGTAATACCTCAGCTAGGAGAGTTGATTGCTAAAGGATTAATAAAGCGCATGACGCAAAATCATAAGCCATTAAATATAATTGCCTGTGAAAATGCTATAGGAGGAAGTACACAGTTAAAGGAGAACATTTTGCGTTATATACCTGCTGAAAAAATGGAATTATTTAAACGTATTTATGGTTTTCCAGATGCAGCTGTAGATCGTATTGTTCCAAATCAAACAAATCCAGCACTTTTAGATGTAGTAGTAGAAGAATATTATGAATGGATTATAGATAAAACAATGGTAGTAGGTAAACAGCCTCCAATATGGAATATTATTTATGTAAATGATTTAAAGCCGTATATTGAAAGGAAACTGTTCACAGTAAATACTGGGCATGTAGTTCCTGCTTACCTTGGCCAGTTCCTTGGCTATAACACTATTGAAGAGGCAATGAAGGATTCACTAGTACAAGAAACTATCTTAGGCGCTTTACGTGAATCTGGGGAAGCGTTAATAAGAAAGTACCAATTCAATAGGCAAGCTCACGAAAAATATATTCGCAATATTATAAAAAGATTTAATAATAAGTATATTTCTGATGAAGTAAATAGAGTAGGGCGATCTCCAATTCGCAAATTAAGTCGAAATGATAGATTAGTACGCCCATCGATTTTATATATGGAAGCCGTCGGCAAACCGCCAAAATATTTGGCTAAAACTATCGCAGCTGCTCTTACTTATAAAAATGCAGATGATGATGAAACAATACAACTGCAAAAGATGGTATTGGAACTAGGATATGAAAGAACTTTAAAAAAGATAGCAAATTTACCACAAGAACATTCGCTAATTAAAATGGTCTTAGAGGAGCTGAGAAATTTAAAAGAATTAGAAAAGTTTTTTTCCGAATGTAAGGTGGTGTAAGATTTTCACTTTGAGGAGCTCTGAATATAACAAGGGCTCCTCTTATTTAGTGTTGGAAGGGTATTAAAAGAAAGAATCGCAGTGGATTTGATACAGATCCAGAACAAGAGAGGGAGCGATAAGAAAGGTGACACGACATATTCGTAAAGGAGGGGAAGCAAAGCGAAAAACAGCACGACATGCTCGCACGAGCAGAAACAAGTTGGCTACTCCAGTTAACCATGCCAAAACCAAATAATATCACCTTTTACTTGATTAATTCGCCAATCACTTTGTCTAACCGCCCCTGCTTTCTCGCCCTGCGCCAGCCTCCCTAATTGATTAGGTAATACTTAACTTCGTGTGTATCTCCTTTCATTCGAACAAACAGACTGGTCTTACCCGCCTGTTTCTGTTGATTAAGGTCACATCCTCTGTTTATGAAGCTTCATGCTATGATAAGGTTGTTTTCCAAACATTATTTCTCATCGTAGAAGGGTATTTTTCATGAAGGACAAAGTAACTTACCTTTAGTTAAATAATGTTATAACATATTTCGGGAAATTATAACAAATATAATACCTAACGTAATGATTGCAAAAAATTTTTAATTATAATCAAATTTGTGAACCCTTCTTGGGAAGAGCCTGTTCTTTTAAATAAAATTATTGAGTATATTTTACATGCTGCCATAATTATTTTCCAGGTTAATCAGTTGTAACAAAACTAACTTATTAAAAGTATTAAACAATATAATGTTATATTGACTTATTGTTTAAAAAATGATATTATTTCAAAAATAACTTTTATAACAAGTTATTTTTATAGAAGAGGGTGATATATAGTTAAAAAACTGAAAATTTAGAACTGGTAGTTATTAACTGGGAAAATACAGATGAATAGGGAGGGATTTTCGTGAAGATTAGAAGAGGGATGTTTTTATGGGGAAGTTTTTTATTAGTAATGGTACTTTTTTTGACAGCATGTAATAAGGAAGAAGCAAAGTCTTCTAAAGATAAAAATAAGAGCGCAAACGATGTAAATGAATCAGGAATGCCAATTGTCGACGAAGAGTTAGAATTAGAATTCTTTGCTAATAAACCAGCACAAAATGAAGACAATGATTGGAATGACATACTTATTTGGAATCATTATAAAAATATGACAAATATTAATGTGAAATGGGATCAAATCAATCCAGAAGCGTTAGAAGAAAAGCGGAACCTTGCTTTAGGTGGAGGTGAATTACCAGACGCATTTTTCCTATCTCAATTACCGAATACAGATTTGTTACGCTACGGAGGGCAAAAAGTATTTTTACCGTTAAACGATCTAATTGAACAATATGCGCCCAATTTAACAAAGTTAATGCAAAATGACCCAAGTATTCGAAAAGCGATTACTTTTCCAGATGGAAACATTTATTCAATGCCAGCATTAATTGAAGAAGATTTCTTGTCGTTACGACTTAGCGCAAGACCTTGGATAAACGAAGATTGGTTGAGTGAGCTAAATATGGATATACCCGAAACAACAGACGAATTCTATGATTACCTAGCAGGTGTCAAAGAGTTAGATCCTGCTGGCGGCGGGAAGACAATACCGTACGGAGGAACTACGATACAAGAGCTTGTACAATGGTTATCAGGATCTTTTGGCGTTATGAACCACGGCCCGTCAAATGCGAATATTGATTTAAATCCGGATGATCAAAGTAGTGTTAGATTTTACGCTATTACAGATGGATATAAGGAAATGTTGACATATATTAACAAACTATATGAAGAAAAGTTGATCGATCAAAGCATCTTTTCAATTGAATGGGGACAGTTTTTGGCTAATGCCTCAGATAATTTATATGGGAGTATGATTTTTTACGATCCAATCGAACTATTCGGGGAAGAGATAGGCTCTCAATACAATAGTGTGGCTGCTTTAGAAGGACCAGATGGGTATCAAAAATATAATAAACTTTCTTCATCGGTTTGGGATACATCCAATTTAGTTATTACGAGTGAAAATCCAAATCCAGAAGCAACGGTAAGGTGGATGGACTATTTTTATAGTGATGAAGGAGCGCAATTATATTACATGGGAGTGGAAGGTGAAACATTTGAAGAGAAAGATGGAGCAATCACCTATATGGATCACATATTAAATCCTGAAGGCGATATGACGTTTGAACAAGCAATTTCCAAGCAGTTAACATGGCTAGGCTCTATTAACGGAATTATTAAGGCGGATTATTTCCAAGGTGGCGAGTCGGCACCACAATCCATGGAAGCCGCGGAAAAGATTGAACCTTATGTCCCTGAGGAGATTTGGCCTAGATTTACGTTTACGGAAGCTGAAAACAAGGTTCTTCAATCAGTTGGTGAAGATATTGGAAAATATGTGGAGGAGATGCGAGATAAGTTTATTTCCGGAGATGCAGATCTTTCTCAATGGGATGAATATGTGGAAACCATTGAAAGAATGGGATTGCAAGATGTTATAGAAGTTTATCAGAGTGCATTTGAGCGATATCAGGAGAGTTAAAGCAATTATCTGTAAGCGCTTAACTGATCTTTCCGCTAGCTAACAGCTGAAAATTGATACTGGACTTGACCTAAGGCTTAGTCTAAAGGGAAGATGGTAGATCACGGTAGCTACGGAGAAATCCATACCTGATAAAAGCATGGGAGTAAAGAAAAACAGATCAAGCTTATGAATATAAAACAACTACTCCCTTTGCTTTACTTTCAATATAGAGAAGCATGAAGTAGGCTTTATCGTGTAGGAAAAACGATAGCTTTTACTATACAGACTTATCAGAAAACCCAATTCCCTCAAAAGAAACAGCCTATATTTTGAATTGTCAGCAAATTGATCTATTAACTGGTTATCTATTCGAAAAGGAGGTTGAGATAAAACAATGGACCAGATGAAAAAAAGGTACCAAATTACAACTAATTTTAGAAGTAATTGGCAATTATATTTATTTCTATTACCCGTTTTAACATATTTTTTTGTTTTCCATTATATTCCCATGTATGGTGTGCAAATTGCCTTCAAAGATTATTTTGCAAATTTAGGGATGTTTGGAAGCCCTTGGGTAGGGTTCGAGCATTTTGTGCGGTTTTTTGAATCATATTACTTTTGGCGTTTATTAAAAAACACGATTATTTTAAATGCCTATAATTTATTGTTATTCCCTTTACCAATCATATTTGCTTTAATGTTAAATGAATTGCGGAACGGGACTTTTAAAAAATGGACGCAAACGCTAACATATGCACCACATTTTATTTCGGTTGTAGTCGTTGTAGGAATGCTAGTCGCATTCTTAGACCCAAATACAGGCATAATTAATCATGTACTTCGTTCATTTGGAATAGAACCAGTTTCGTTTTTAACAAGTCCTGAATGGTTCCGGCATATATACGTTTGGTCTGGGCAATGGCAATCATTAGGGTGGGGGACGATTATTTATTTAGCCGCTTTAGCGGGTGTGAATCCTGAATTACACGAAGCTGCTAAAGTAGATGGTGCCTCTAGATTTCAACGAATTTTACATATTAATATACCAAGCATATTACCAACCATCATCATCCTGTTTATTTTAAATATCGGCAATTTCATGCAAATTGGTTTTGAAAAAGTATTGCTGATGCAGAACAACCTTAACTCCGAGACATCTGATATTATTCAGACATTTGTATATGAAACGGGTTTGTTAGAAGGACAATATAGCTTTGCAGCTGCAATAGGATTATTTGAATCAGCTATTAATATCGTACTATTAATAACCGTTAACCATATTGCAAGAAAGGTTAGCAGTAATAGTTTATGGTAAGGAGGTATAACATATATGTCAAAATTTAGTTTATCTGATAAAGCGTTTGATCGTTTGAATTTTTTCCTTGTTTTAATGATAACTTTGATTATTATTTATCCGCTTATCTTCGTCATTAGTGCTTCTATTAGTGACCCGCATGCTGTAAACACAGGCAGGATGTGGTTGTGGCCCGTAGAAATAACGGTTGATGGGTTTATTCGCGTATTTCAAAATGAAGCGATTTGGGTTGGATATCGCAATACGATTATGTACACTGTGATTGGTGTATCCATTCATTTGACTATTTTATTACCTGCAGCTTATGCATTATCGCGTAAGGAGTTGATGGCAAAGAAAACCTTTTTATGGATCATTCTGTTTACTATGCTATTTAACGGCGGACTCATTCCGACTTATTTAGTAGTGAAGAACCTTGGCATGGTAAATACGATGTGGGCGATTGTTATTCCTGGTGTTATCGGAGCATGGTCAATATTGGTTGCCCGAACGTTTTTTCAGCAAACCATCCCTGATCAGCTCGTAGAAGCTTCTAAAATAGATGGAGCAAGTGATATTTATTTATTTTTTAAAGTTGTATTACCTCTATCCTTACCTATGATAGCAGTGATGGGTTTATTTCACGGGGTCGCTTTATGGAATCAATATTTTAACGCATTAATTTACTTATCTGATGAGCAATTGTTTCCATTACAACTGATATTAAGACAAATATTAATTCTTAATGAGACGAGCGCAGATAGCGCAGCTACAGCAGCGGGAGCAGCGCAATCATTTGCTGATCAGGTTAAAACAGCCTCTTTAGTAAAATATGCTGTCATTATTGTTTCATCTTTGCCGTTATTAATTGTTTATCCATTTTTACAACGGTTTTTTGTAAAAGGAGTACTGATCGGTTCGGTGAAAGAATAGTAGCTTAGTAGATGATGGTGGGTTACCTGAAATAGATGTATACCATGGGCTAACAACATGCTTTAAATGTATAGATTTGTTAACAACATAGCTTCATAATGTCATATTACGAAATGCTAGAATGTAATTGATTATGACCTGTCACATTACTAACGTATCTATGATAATTGCAATGAACAGTAGGAATTACATATTTAGATGAAAAAGGAGAGTCCATGATGCACACTTTTGTAAATGGGTATTATCGATTTTCTGTTTGGACAGTAAGGCTAGCATATTTAAACTTTTGTTGGATGTTCTTTACCATTTTAGGAATGGGGGTTTTTGGACTCATGCCAGCTACAAGTGCGATGTTTATGATTGTGCGTAAATGGATGCAAGGAGAAGAAGACATGCCAATTTTTCGGCTATTTTGGACGGCGTATCGAGAGAATTTTGTTAAAACGAATAGTATAGGCTTTGTATTTATATTTATAGGTTACTTTCTCGTAATCGAATTTAATATCTTACGGGCACAAGAAAGTTTTATTTATTATATCGTTAGCTATTCTGTACTAGGAACATTACTGTTGTATGCTGTCGTTTTACTTTATTTTTTTCCTGTATTTGTGCATTTTAATTTGAAATGGCTAGATTACTTAAAGTGGCCGTTTATAATTGGGATTTGTCATCCGATTTTAACCATTTTTCTTTTTGGGGTTCTCTCTGTTGTCCATTATTTCGTTTGGATAACTATACCTGCACTTTTGTTTTTCTTTGGTGGTAGTTTGACGGCTTTATTTGTCATGTGGGCTGCTTCACAATCATTTGCTAAATATGAAACTGTAAAAGCGTAAAACTAGAGCGAAATAAAGTCTCATCATTAAAAGAAAAGAATGCCGGATAATAGGAAGAAGGAAAAGCTGAAAACAGATATATGGATTTTTTGCAAAACTGAACATATTAAAATTATGACTGTGTCAACAGTTTTCCCTGTTTGCGCAGCCTGTTATTAGGAGTAAAAAAATGTTAAACATCAATGGAGTTTCTTTATTAAACAATAGAAAATGTAATATACAAATTATGGATGGATATATTCAATCTGTGACAGAACGAAGTTTCCGCAAAGGAGAGGTTATTTCAGTTCCTGAAGGAGTTTATGTTTCTCCTGGTTGGATTGATTTACATACACATGCTTACCCTTGCTTGGAACCATACTGTTCCCATCCAGATAAAATTGGCTATAAAACAGGAGTTACGACAGTAATAGATGCTGGTACATGTGGGGCAGACAATATTGAACATCTGTATGCGGTAGCAAAAGGTAGTAAAACAAGAGTATTTTCTTTTTTAAATATTGCTCAAACAGGCTTGAAGGTAAGTGATGAGCTAGTAGATTTAACAAATATTTCATGGGAGAAAATAAAGTACTCCTTCCAAGCTTATCCCGAGTTACTTGTAGGCTTAAAAGTGAGAATGAGTAAAAGTGTTGTCGGTGAAAATGGATTAGAACCATTAAAATTGGCAAGGAAATACGGAGATTTATTACAGAAGCCCTTGATGGTACATATCGGCAGTGCTCCCCCAAAAATAACGGATATACTAGATTTACTGGAGAAAGGAGATGTGATCACACATTGCTTTCATGCAAAGGAAGGAAATACTATCTTTAATCATCAACAAAAGATTCATCCATCTGTTTATCATGCGCTAAGGAGAGGTGTTTATCTAGATGTTGGTCATGGAACTTCTAGTTTTTCATTTCAAATTGCCAAGCAAGCGAAGAATCATCAGCTTCCATTTCATTCGATTAGTACTGATATTTATGAAAAAAATCGTCTAAATGGTCCTGTGTATGATATGGCTACAACATTAAATAAGTTCTTAGCATTAGGTTATAGTTTGGTAGATGTGATCAAAAAAGTCACAGAAATACCTGCGGCGATCCTTCATAAACCGGAGTTCGGAACATTAGATAAAGGAACAGTAGCAGATTTAACTTTTTTTACAGTCGAAAAGGAACAGCTTGTATTAGAAGATGCTTACGGAGAAACAGTCACAACTGTAAATCAAATTAAACCATACGCTGTTATGCTGGGAGGGGAATATATTGTGTGCAGCTGAGATGAAATTGAAACAAGTTATTAATGCTAGTGGCAGAATGAGTGTTTTAGGTGTATCTACTTTATCAGACACGGTTGTTAATGCAATGAAAGAAGGTGCACAACATTATTATGAAATGGCAGAACTAGAGCAGGAAGCCGGTAAATGGATAGCTAACTATATGGAGACAGAAGCAGCAATGGTGACTAATTCTGCCTCCTCGGCAATCGTATTAGCAGTAGCAGGGCTTATAACGAAAAACAACCCATATCAAGTAGAACATCGTTTAGAAAAAGATGAGTATGTAGCAAATGAAATCGTTATCATGATGGGGCATTTGGTTGATTACGGAGCGCCAATTCAAACGATGATTCAATTAGGAGGCGGGAAGCTTAAAGTAGTCGGCTATGCAAATGGTTGCTCATTAGCTCAAATTGAATCAGCAGTTACTGAAAGAACTTGTGGGATATTTTTTGTTCAGTCTCATCATTGTGTGCAGAAGAATACACCTTTGATGGAAGATGTCAGTAATATAGCCAAACGATTTCAGGTGCCATTCATTGTAGATGCAGCTGCAGAAGAATCGTTTTCACGTTATGCAAAACATGCTGATCTCTTTATTGTAAGTGGTTCAAAAGCAATCGCAGGACCAACCTCAGGTATCTTAGCTGGAAAAGAACTATATGTTTCGTATGCGATAAAACATCTTCGCGGAATTGGTAGAGCAATGAAAATTGGGAAGGAATCTATATTTGGCTTACTACAAGCATTGATAGAGTATAAGGAAATCAACGTAGAGTTAACTCGAAAAAATCAAATGGCGATTTTAGAAGGCTTACAATGTTTAAATGAACTACGTGGGATCACTGTAGCTATAAAGCAGGATGAGGCTGGAAGAGAAATCTATCGGGCACGAATTTATGTAGATGAGCAGTTAGTTACTCATTCAGCATCTTATCTTGCACAAGCGTTGAGGAAAGGGGAATTTGCAATCTATACTCGTGATTACCAAGTGAATAATGGCTATTTCGAAATAGATCCAAGACCGTTAGCAGAAGAAGATGTTCCAGTTATTATAGATAAATTCAAGCAGCTTCTGTCATAGTAAACGAGCAAACTTAGTAATCGCATATAAGAAGAAAAAATATTTAAGTTGGCCAGATTTATGACAAAGGAATTGCCATAAATTACTTACTATCTTTTTTCCTAGAATTCTAAATCGAGGGGCACGAATAGATGTAAAATAAAATCTCACTGACGGTAGAAATAAAAGTTGACCAACTGGTCTCACCTCAACTTCATGGATTAGATGTTTGCATGTTTATCCAAAGTGTAACGAAGAGAATGGTTTTTCCGATTAGCAGGAAAAATCGAAAAGCCAATTAGCTACTAAATGCCCAAAAATTTCATTTAACATTTAGTGAAGGAGACATTAGATTGAAAACTTACTTTCTCTTAGTCTGAAAGAGTTGGCGAGTGAAGATGAACATGACTAAAAATAGGATGATTAATATGAAAAAAGAAGAACATTATATTAAAGCTTTTGGAGAAGTAATGATGCGATTGGAAGTCCCGAACTATTTAAAATTGGCGCAAGCTCAGGAATTGCGAATCTTGTATTCTGGAACTGGTGTAAATATTTTGAGTGCACTGAGCAGATTTGGACACCGAACATCCTTCATTACAAAGTTACCGGAAAACACCTTAGGCGATGCTGCAAAATCATATATTCGTTCATTAGGTATTGAAACATCAGACATAGCTATAGGTGGTAATTATTTAGGTATGTATTTTTTAGAACAGGGCTTCCATGTACGAAATACGACCGTAACTTATTCCAATCGTAAGGAAAGTAGTTTTTGTACATCTAAAATTACTGACTATAATGTAGAACAGATATTAAAGGATACATCCATGTTACATTTATGTGGTATTATGCTCTCCATTTCCAAGCAAATGCGTTACAATGCATTATATTTCGCTAAAAAAGCTAAGCAATTAGGAATAACCGTTGCATTTGACTTTAATTATCGTCCGAAGCTATGGAACGGAGATTATACAGAAGCGCAAAAATGCTACGAACAAGTACTCCCCTATGTTGATATTTGCTTTATGACAGATAGAGATGCACTGTATATTTTAAATATGGAATCAATTGAAAAGAACCGCCAACGAAGAATTGAACAATTGATTCCTGAAATAGCTAAAAAATACGATATTACTATTATTGCTGGAAGTCTAAGGGAAGAAGCTGATCAGCAAATAAGCGGCTTTATATATCAAGATGATTCAATATGTTTCTCTCGGAAATATGATTACCGGGCGATGGATCGAATTGGCTCAGGAGACGCCTTTTCTAGTGGTATCATTCATGGGGTAATAAATGAATCAGCAAGGGATGCCATAGTTGAATTTGCAACTTCTGCTTGTGTGCTTGCACATACGACGTACGGAGATTCTCCTATTTGTTCCGAAGAAGAAATACTGTTTTTGGTTAATCAAAAAGATGTACAAATAGAAAGGTAGAAAGCATATGAAATTAACAATGAAAAAAGGTCCGTTATACTTACAAGTGCAAGATATTTTGAAGGAACGTATTATTAATGGCATATATCCAAAAGGAGAATTAATCCCCTCCGAGCTGGAGTTAAAAGACGAATTTGAGGTCAGCTTAATAACGGTTCGAAGGGCAGTAGAACAACTTTCTAACCAAGGGTATGTAGAAAAGAAAAGTGGCATTGGAACCATCGTATTAGATAATCATGCTGTTTCCAAATTATCTAAAGGGCAACGGTTTTCTGAATATTTAATTAGTGAGGGAAATAATCTAAAAAAAGAATTTGCTTCTCTTATGAAGATAGAGACGATAAATGGATCTATTTTGGAAAAGAATTTTGGTAAGCAATGTTACTGTCTCGAACGACTTTACACCTTGGATGGGCAACCATATATTCACTTCAATCATTATATTCCGCTGTCTGTAATTTTACCTGATGAACCTGAGCAGTTATTAAATTCATTATATGAAATCTTATTTCAACAAGGAATTAAATTTCATCGGTTTAAAGATGAATTTGCAGTAGAGGTGCCAGAGACAACAATTGCTAACAAATTACAAATAGAGCTAAGGCCACTTTTACAAAGAATCAGATACTCTTATGACATTAATGACCAATTATTTGAGTATTCCGTTGCATTTTATAATACGGCTGTGCACAAATACGTTGTTAATTTCGATGTATAAATAGAAAAGTAAAATCTATTAAAGTCCTGTGAAAAAACTACTAAAAACAATTTGAATTAGTAAATTTGAACAATTTTAATCGATAAAAACTCTAATCGGATTAATGTTTGTCCAAATATATTACGTTTTAGCGTTCGTACTTCAAAGAATTCACTAACAAAGAGCTAGATCAAACATTCGTGAAAACGAACTATTATTTTTTAAAGGGGGTGATCATATATTAGCTTATCTATGGAAGGAGGGATATGGGATTGTAGCCAAGATAATGGAGAGGCTCTATAGTGATGGTTTTATTCAATTAAACAAACCATTTACTTTTCTATTGAAACAACTAGTCACTCTTTAGCGGTTCACTTCAAGAGTATACTTCTAGAAGCCACTTATCAGTCAATGAATTTTAATTGCAAATGCGTGGTCTAACGCCACTT
Organism: Roseburia sp. 1XD42-34; assembly: GCF_009917385.1. Lineage (GTDB taxonomy): Bacteria > Bacillota > Bacilli > Bacillales > Amphibacillaceae > Virgibacillus. The sequence continues at coordinate 17,118 of NZ_QWLJ01000034.1, forward strand.
TCTTTAGACGAAATCCGCTTTTAGCCTTATCTTTTTGTCTAGTTAAGTGTGTAACCTATACAAATATTCAAGCTAAAAGAGTGAGTTTAGCTTCAGCCTAAGATCTTTAAGGTCTTTAACCTAAAAAATGATTTTAGTTGTCGACATTTATGTATAAATCCACCTGCTTTAGCAAGTGGTCGTTTAAGCTATTTTGAGAAATCCATAGCTCGTTAGTGAAAAAAGTATTTCAAATTTATGAGGGAGGTTTTGTATGCGTTTTTTATCAAATACCATTAAATTTTCATTAGGTACGTTTATTATATTGGCTAGTCTGTTTGTTTTTTCTAGCTCGATTTCCGCCCATGGATATGTTAATGAGCCGAAAAGCAGAGCTTTATTATGTGCAGAGGGTGCTAATAATGATTGCGGTTCCATTATTTATGAACCACAGAGTTTGGAAGCTCCAGGCAATTTTCCTGAAGAAGGTCCTCCAGATGGAAAAATTGCTAGTGCTAATATTTTTCACGAATTGGACGAACAAGCGAGTGATCGTTGGGCAAAAGTTCCGATAGCTAGTGGTCCTTTCACATTTGAATGGACCTTAACAGCTGCACATGCTACAGCCAAATGGGATTACTATATAACAAAAGAAGGCTGGAACCCCAACGAGCCGCTGAAACGATCCGACTTTGAGAAATTCTGCACAGTTAACGATAATGGCGCACGTCCACCTTTTACAGTTAACCATGATTGTGTTATTCCAGATCGTACTGGCTATCATGTTATTCTTGCCTATTGGGAAGTAGCCGATACAGCAAATGCGTTTTATAACGTAATTGATGTGGATTTTGATGGCGATTATGTAGAGCCAGGAAACCCAGGTGAGCCAGAAGAACCAAATCCAGAGCAGCCTGCTGCTTGGGATGCGAATAAGGTATATTTAGGTGGAGATTCTGTTACGTACAACGGAGCCATCTATGAGGCAAAATGGTGGACACAAAACGAAATCCCTGGAGAAGCAGACGTCTGGCATTTTGTTAGAAATATAGCCTCTGGCGAGCAAGGAAATAAGCTGCGTTCTTTAGGCTCATCGTTAGGATATTTTAATTTCAATAGCTAACGGATGTAATAAGTTGATAGATTGGTAAAAGAGGAAAAAGGGTGGATACCCAATCATATAAGTCCGTCTAACTGTATTGCCCCCTTGCACGGACTTATCCTTTTTTTAATTGAAAATAGTTATTTAACCATCTTTAACATTATCAAAAAGTCTAATTGAGAAGGGAAATACAAAAAACTCCCAGTTCGTTCAAGTATCGTTCGACAACGCCTTTTTATTATAGGAGATCAATGAATACGAAAGGAAATGGACTATTTTATTTTCCCTGTAAACAAGGAGCAGGAAAAGTAAATGAAGCAATAACTGCATAATGAAAAGCTTGGAAGGTCTGGGGTTTTTTAGAAGGTAAAAAAGTATAAAATTTGGTGCCTGGAGATAACGAAATAACCAAATAGCTACGTTCGGCTCTATCGCCAGCAACGATGCGACTTCACGAAATCGTCCCACGATAAGTCATCATCGGTTCGTGGTTAAGAGGAAGGCCGACTAAAAACGGGCTTGCCACCCGACGTCGGCATACTCCTGTTGCAGGAGCATGATTCCTAAAACTTTCGTTGATTCGCTCCAGTCGCTACGTTGCTAACCGGGCGCCTTTGTTCCTTAGCTGAGAAATAATTGATAGCTTATATGACTATTTTACAAGGAGAATGAATATGAAACTAGCATTATATGGTGATCTGGAAGGAGTCTTAGAAGGCGTTCACTTGTTACAGGATAAGTTACAGATTGAATTAACGGGTGAAGGTCTCCCTATTAAAGTAAAACGTATTGATGATAAACAGCATGGTTTAACTGTTTCTCTATCCGCTGGTAAAGGCGAGATTATCTATAATGAACGAGTAACTTTTTTTAGAGGATTTGGGTTATTTGTAGAACATGTAAAAAATAAGGATGTATTTCATATTCAGGAAAAAATGCAATTTTCGACCATTGGTCCAATGTTTGATTTATCCCGCAATGCTGTTATGAAAGTAGAAACATTTAAAGAAATGTTCCAAACGTTGGCTCTAATGGGATTTAATGCTACGATGTTGTATATGGAAGATGTGTATGAACTCAAAAGTCAGCCGTACTTTGGTTATATGCGTGGACGTTATTCGCAAGACGAATTAATAGAATTGGATCAATATGCACACCGGTTTGGAATTGAATTAATTCCTTGTATTCAAACTTTAGCTCATTTAGAAGAATTTTTAAAATGGAGTGCAGCAGCTCATCTAAAAGATACACGCGGAGTATTACTCGTCGAAAACGAAGTAACGTACGAATTGATTGATGAAATGATTAAAACGCTCCGGAAATCTTTTCGGAGTAAACGTATTCATATTGGGATGGACGAAGCGGAAGAACTAGGCAGAGGAGTTTACTTGAATAAATACGGATATAAAGATCGTCTACAACTTATGATCAAGCATCTGTCAAGAGTATTGAAAATTACTGAACAATACGGTCTAGAGCCGATGATGTGGAGCGATATGTTTCTTAAGCTTGCATCAAAAACAGGAGAAGCACATTATGATATGTCAACAGAAATTCCCCAGGAAATGATTGATATAACACCAGAAAACGTGACGATGATGTATTGGGACTATGCACATACAAATAAAGATGATTATGTATCATTGATAAGAAAGCATAAAGCCTTTGGTAATAAACCAGCTTTTGCAGGTGGGGTTTGGGTTTGGAATACGTTTGCCCCAAATTATGGTTTATCTCTGCAAGCAGGTCAAGCTGCTCTCCAAGCATGCAAAGATGAAGGAGTCCAAGATGTGTTTGTTACATTATGGGGAGATGACGGTTACGAGAATAATTATTATACCGCACTTCTTGGGTTGCAAATGTATGCAGAACACGCTTATTCCAAAGAATTAGATCATGAGAAGCTTAGAGAGAGGGTTCAATTCTGTACAGGTATTGAAGCAAAAAACTATCTGTTGTTAGGTAAATTAGATACTCCTGTTGGGGTTGAAGATGGAAATACAGAACAAACTAATCCATCCAAATTTTTATTATGGCAAGATGTTTTAATCGGCCTATTTGATAAACATGTGGAAGGTTTGGAGCTTACAAGTTATTATGCAAGTTTAGAGAAGCAATTAAACGCAGTAAGAAACCCCAAACTTGCTTTGGATTATATTTTTGACGTGCCCGAAAAACTAGCAGCTGTATTAGCTTTAAAAGCAACGGTTGGTGTTCAATTGAAAGCAGCCTATGATACTGGAGAAGAAGAAGAGCTAAAGCGGATAGCTAGTGAAGTTTTACCAGAGATTTTAAACAAGGTGGAAGCATTGCGAGCAGCGCATCGAAACCAATGGCTTAGGATGCACAAACCTTTTGGTTGGGAAGTAATAGACATACGTTATGGCGGATTAAAAAATAGGATAGATACTGCAATTTATCGCATTAATGATTATATAGATGGACAAATTGACCGAATTGAGGAATTAGAGGAAGAACGACTTTATTATCATGATATAACACATTCAAGCGGTTTAGGGTGGTCCAGCTACTATTATCGGATGGCTTCCCCAAATGTATTTTTTCACGTCCTTCCGATTTAGAAAGGATGCTGCGTATACATGGATACAATGTGCGACATGTTGATGTTTATCGGAACTTATGGCAATGAGACTGACAATACAATACAGTTGGTACAGTGGGAACCAAAGTCTGCTTCTCTCAAGCTGTTAGATTCTATTAACGGTGTAAAAAACCCTTCCTATTTAACACTTAACCAGCGCCAAAATGCACTCTATGCTATAAGCGAAGTAGAGCAAGGGAAGGTGATGTCATTTAATTTACAAAAAGGGAATAGCTGGATTAAGAAGCCAGACAAACAACAAGGGAATTGCTCTCATATGGATAATCAATTTCAGTCACATTATAATCAAAACCATTCTTTCTTAAAGTTAGACTGTGATAAACATGGTGATCCATTAAATGAGGGGAACGGTCCGCAGGTAGAAGATTCGCTACAGGAGATACGCTACAGTAAACAAAGAAGAGGATCAAGCCAAGAACAGGCAGTAAATCCCTGCGAGAAACTAGATCTAGAGCAGAAAGAGAGGTTTCCGGAGGAGCCAGTGTTTGAAGGTAAAAGAGTAATTATAAATCAGACTAGTGATCAATTATGTGGAAATGGACCATGCTATGTTTTGGTTGATGAATCAAATTCACATTTATTTACTGTTAACTATGGAGACGGCTCGTTGTCCGTATATACATTGCTTTCAGATAATACAATTGGAGCATTATCTGACCATATTGTACACAAAACTGGCTCTCATCCACATGCTATTACTCAAATTCCACAAACATCTAAGTTTATTGTAACGGACCTCGGACTAAGCTGCGTTTATTTATACTTGCTTTCTGAGGGGAAATTGCATCTACAATATAATCTGGTATTGTCTTCACAAACTGGTCCTAGACACATTGCTATTTCACCAAATTACCGCAGAGTCTACGTGGCCAATGAATTTCAGTCCACTGTAACTGCCCTTTGTTATAATGAATCGATTACTCATTTGGAAACTGTACAAGAAATCAGTACATTGCCTTTTGAAAATCACCAGCTAGAAAAAAGGAACCCTCTATCCCATAAATGTGCTTTAGTTCCCCAAGAAAGTCACGCAATAACTAATTATGGGGCTGATATTCACTTAGCTGCACAAAAGCCATTTTTATATGTATCAAACAGAGGTCATAACAGTATTTCGGTTTTTTTAGTGCAAAAATCTGGGGATCTATCTTATGTCAGTAATGTGTCTACTAAAGGAACATGGCCACGAAACTTTGTAATTTGTCCTAATGATAGACATATGTTTATAGCTAATGAGCATTCGGATAATGTCGTTGTAATGGAAATAGAAGAAAATGGCACTCCCAAATATATAGGTACGGAGTATGTAATTCCATCTCCAGTTTGCTTAAAGATGTTCGAAATTGGAGGTTAACTCCGCTTTTAAATAAATTAACTTAAGGATACAGACAAAATTGTATAAACAAAAGGTTTTAAACCTATATTTTGTTTTTGGATTTTGTCTGTTTTTATAAGTTTTATGTGAAGTAATACACATTATATAAAATTAAACTTGTTTTCGAACTTTTCTTGCTTTACTTCGATACAAGGTAAGCGATCATGGAAAAGTCGATAAAATTAACCAGCAATTACTCAGGGACAGTTTGTTTAAATTCTATAATTCCTCTGAAGCGATCAAGCAAATTTATCCCTGTTGAAAGGAAGTCATCTGGAGCCAAAAGAACTTCCTAAGGTGAAAAACCGACCAGCAGAGAAGGTCTGTTTTATGTAGTACAGTTTTTTGTAAATGACATCGTATGTCTATCTGCTTTAATGAAAGAAAAAACATGCTCTTAATAAGAGCATGTTCTACTTTAATAAAACCGTTTAAAACTATCGAAATGTTTCTTCCAGTAAGAGTTACTTAGATTGCTAATTTCGACGCCGTTAGATCCAGCGTGAATAAAGTTGCCGTTACCTAGGTACACGCCTAGATGTGAAATTCCTGGACGGTAAGTACCTGCGAAGAAGACAAGGTCGCCTACTTTTGGATTATTGATATGATAAGAACGGTTGTAGTAACCGGTACTTGATGTTCGCCCCATGCTTTTGCCGCCTTTATTGTATACGTAATGAATAAAGCCACTACAATCAAAGCCAGATGGTGAAGAACCGCCCCAGACATAAGGAACGCCTTGGAAGCCTTTTGCAGTACTAACCACTTTGTTCACGTTAAAGTCAACGTTAGCATTTCCAGTAGAACCGCCTCCGCTATTACCGGTCGAACTGCTTCCACCGCCTGAACTATTGGAGCCGCCACTGCTTGCGTTCTTTCCGATGCTAAGTTTTTGTCCAACCACAATTAAATCGGAACGTAGGTTGTTCCATCGCTTTAAATTAGAAACCGAAACTTTGTATTTTGCTGCAATTTCAGAGAGTGTATCACCAGATTTTACGACATATGTCTTTGATGAGCTACCCGATCCATTTGAACTACTTGAGCTACTACCAGAACCAGAATTACTTGAACCAGAATTGCCAGTGGATCCATTTTTATTTACAACAAAAACATTTCCAGGATAGATTAAAGTGGAATTAAGGTTATTCCATTTCATCAGATCACGAATGGAAATATTGTGTTTAAAGGCGATTCCGCTTAATGTATCTCCTCGTTTTACAGTGTATGTATTAGCATTGCTGTTGGCTCCGCTATTGGAACTGCCGGAATTAGAATTGGAGTTGTTAGATCCAGATGAATTTCCATTTTTGGTTGTTTGAATGATTTGGCTCGGGAAGATTAAGTCGCTGGACAAATTATTAATGGACTTCAGTTTCGATACACTTGTGTTATATTTCTGGGCAATTGTCCACAATGAGTCACCACTTTTTACTTTATACGATGCGGCTTCTGCCTCTTCAGCGGCGAAAAGTGCTGACGCAATTGCTGCTCCTGCTGTTACGGACATTAAGACTTTTTTGTTAGTCATTAAATAATCCTCCTTGTTTATTTTGAAATATTTTTCGACTGATCTTTAGATGCTTGTCAAAATTTGGCTCACAATGACTTTGAGTTCTTTGTTGGCCTGTTCAACTAGTCTTAGAATAGAGAACGATAGATTAAGCTTTAAGGGGTTGTTAAAATAACCTAAAAATTGAAGTATCGATTGTTCCTAGTTGCCTTGTCCTTCATTCCCTGAAAAAGATACTTATTTTCCTCCGTGCGCATGAACTATAATAATACCTATACTAATGCTCATGTATCTGTATTGCATGAGTCTCCTGCAAAACTGCCTAAAAGTCTTATGGCAGACGTAAGAGTCAGTACATCCTGTACAAGAGCGCTACGAATCTTCGCTGACTTGCACTTAGGAGAAACAGGACATGCTAGAGTCGGCGTAGTAATAGGGCAAGAAAAACTAAGATAGCAATACATCGTACACAGAAAAAGTGTTTTTCTTTTTCAAGGACGCGGTGAGGTATTGGGTCACCTCGATCCTTTTTACTCTTTTTTGCCCACGTGGTGGAGAGGGTAATTATGATATACAAAATTCCCTTAAAAAAAGTAAGTAAACTACTATTTAGCATCCCGTGTAGTAACGCATATAGTATTAGTTAAAGAAATAGTTTTTTTGGGTGCTAACCTATAAAAACAGTTCAATGGCACTAGTGTTAAAAGACTACAAACTAGCTTTAAAAACGACTGGCTGAGTGAATATGTTTTTGTTTCAAACTAAGTAAAGCTGCCGACTTAACCTCTTTGACCTGGTGATTTTTATAGTTTATGGCATGTAGGCACTATGACGGAAGTGGTAGTTTTGTATTGTTCTCTATTGTTTTTCTCATCCAGACTAACTCATCTTGGGCAAACTAAAGAACTAGTCGTAAAGTTCCGATTTAATCTAATATCGGGCCTTTATCCCGAAATTTGAAGTTTTAATTCAAAAAAACAGCGAAAAATTATCAGGTCTTTAGTCTGTTTAGCCGTGGGAGAGTAAAATAACTATAAAAACAATAAGTCTTACCGTGTTTTAATTGAGCTTAAAATTACATCACCATTAGATTTTTCAAGGCGTTCTTTTTAACTAAATAGTTTTTATCCCACATTCAAAACGCTAAATCCAGTGATGGAAAGCAAATAAAGAAGTCCATATTCATTCAGATGAATATAGAAGGTTGACAGTTATAAAGAATTGCGTCAGGACAACCAAGAAATACGGTAGTAGCCTCATGAATAGTCTTCTTTTAAAAACCTGCGCTCCCGTGCTTGCCATTAGGGTCAAGCATGGAAGTGACCCTAATGGAATTTTTACTTTAATAGATTGATTTTTTCAAATGGCTGAAATTAATTAGATACTACATGATTATTAAGAATATACATATATTACAAACTGACAGTCAACATATACTAAACAAAGCCAATATTCTTCAAAATGTCTTCAAAATAGAGATTATTGTTAAGATTAGCGCCTGAAAATTATTTTTAGCTGTTTTTTAAAATTGGTTACCTAACATTCACCTAAATTTTCATATGAAAATTCGCTATTTCTTCATCTTTTCTAACAAATAGAGGGTTATACTGGAAATTATTTGCTAATAATTAATTTGATATTCTGTGTTAATTTGCAAATAATTGACAAGTTATTTGTAATTAGAATGTAATATAATAATGTTTACGTTTAGTGGGTGCACTTTTTACCTATTTCCACTCATTAATTTCATAAATTTACCATCAAATCGTTGTCGTTTTATGTTATAATTCAATACTAGGTTATCAGCTAACAATGCTAGTTAAATAGAAAATGGAGGTAACTTTATGGAAGAGACGATTTCCTTAAAGGAGATATTTGCTGTCTTAAAAAAGCGTATAATGCTTATTTTGGCATGTATATTTGGTGCTGCGGTGATTGCTGCGATCGTTAGCTATTTTGTGTTAACGCCAACATATGAAGCCAATTCTTCCTTTATCGTTAACCAAAGTCAGCAAGATTCTCAAATGCAGTACAATGTCGAAGAAATACGAACGAATGTGGAACTCATTAATACATATAATGTCATTATTAAAAGTGCGCGCATCCTAAATCAGGTTGTAGATGAACTTAACTTAGATATGACGAGTGATGAGCTGGCACAAAAAATTCAGGTTTCCAGTGAGGAGCAATCACAGGTTGTAACGGTGACAGCCACCGATTCAAGCCCTAAACTTGCTGTTGAGATGGCGAACACAACTGTTACTACGTTTCAAAACGAAATTCCTGAATTAATGAATGTCGATAATGTAAACATTTTATCCGAAGCTGAACTTGGACCAAACCCGTCCCCAGTTTCGCCAAATTCCATGTTAAATATAGCCATTGCTATCGTGCTTGGTGCGATGATCGGTGTTGGTATCGCATTTCTACTGGAATACTTGGATAATACGATTACGAGTGAAGAAGATGTAGAAAAACAACTTGGCACGCCAGTGCTTGGCGCGATCTCTTCCATCGAGGAAAAGGATATTAGCGACCAGCAATTCCGACCACAGCCAAGCAATCAGGAAAGGGGGCGTCACCATGTTACGCAGAAAAAATCCGTCTAGACCAGGAACGAAAATGCGTCATTTAATTGCGAAATTGAATCCCAAATCCCCTATTTCTGAACAGTATCGTACCATTCGTACGAACATTGATTTTGCATCTGTGGATGAAGAAATTCACACGCTACTCGTTACTTCTTCTGGGCCAGGTGAAGGTAAATCTATGACGGCTGCTAACTTAGCAGTTGTGTATGCGCAACAAGGAAAAAAAGTGTTACTTATAGATGCTGATTTACGTAAACCGACAGTACACTATACGTTTCGCCTTGATAATTTACGGGGGCTTAGTAACCTTTTGGTTGGCGAAAGTTCATTGGAACAGGTTGTGCAACACAGTGACGTCGATTATTTAGAAGTTATGTCTTGCGGTCCAATTCCACCTAACCCATCGGAATTACTAGCTTCCCAAAAAATGAAACAACTGCTGGAGACATTAAAAGCTACTTACGATATCATTATTTTTGATACGCCGCCAGTGCTAGCTGTGACCGATGCGCAGATTTTGGCCAATATTGTAGACGGTTCGATACTTGTAGTCAGGAGCAAGCAAACAGAGGTCGAAGGGGCGCAAAAAGCTGTCGAATCATTGAAGCCAGCTAGAGCAAAATTACTAGGGACAGTGTTAAACGATCGGGAAAAGAAACAGTCCAATTATTATTACTATTACGGAGCGAAATAAGCGACACTCCTTATTCTTTGGGATAAGGAGTTTCCTAAATACGAGGTGTAGGTTTATTTTTTCGGCTAAAAGTCACCCGAATATGTTAAAAAAATTTTAAGGATTTCATCATACAAAGTGCACGTCAAATGATTGTTTGTTATAATTTACCTAAGTTTATAAGAGAGAATGGGTAAGAAAAATAGGATGTGAATGCAATGATAGATATTCATAGTCATATATTACCTGGTATTGATGACGGTGCGAAAAATGAAGAACAAAGTCTAAAAATGGCGAAAGCAGCTATAGAACAAGGAATACATACAATCATTGCGACACCGCATCATCAAAATGGTGCGTTTAATAATTTTCGTTGGGAAATTGAAAATAGTGTGGAGATTTTAAACGATTTCCTTAAACGAGAAGGTGTTCCGCTTACGGTTTTGCCTGGTCAGGAAACACGTATTTATGGCGAAATGGTAGAAGGTATAAGGCAAAATGAACTTCTCCCACTGAATTATAGCAAGTATGTATTTGTGGAATTCCCTTCTGATTCTGTTCCACGGTATACTACACAGCTGTTATTCGATATTCAAGTGGAAGGTTATACGCCGATTATTGTGCATCCAGAAAGGAACAGGGCACTCTTGGAGCATCCGAATCTATTATATGAATTGGTGTCTAAGGGAGCTCTTACACAAGTAACAGCAGGCAGTGTGGGTGGGAAATTTGGAAAAGATATTCAAAAATTCACGATACAAATCATTGGAGCAAACTTGACACATTTTATTGCTTCCGATGCACATAATACTACTTCAAGAGCCTTTTATTTGCAGGAAGCCTATGAAGATATAAAGAAAAGTTTTGGCGGTGACTATTTCTACATGTTTTTAGAAAATAGCAATCTACTAGTTGACAATGACTACGTCAACCGTTTAGAGCCATTACGGATTAAAAAGAAGAAGAAATTTCTTGGGTTATTTTAAGCGTGTGTTCTTATACGATACATTAAATCAAGCGACCTAAATTAGAATGCAAATGTGGTCTGAAACAGCTTGTAAAGATGCTATATAGTTAGGCAATTACCATTTCTTATTCTTAAATGTGATGCTTTGAGCTGGGATAAATTGTTAACCTGTGTTATTAGTATATAAGACATAGATATGAACATTAAATTAACTTTTTAGTGTTTCATCTTTCGTATATGGATATAGGGCCTTCATTTAGCGGAGATACAGTCTCAGCGCTGAGATAATGAACCTACGTTTCGAATCTTTTATGGATTAATAGGTTATAGTCCCGTCCCGTAATGATAAAAATAGTGTTGTTTTGTTGTTATGAATTGACGCACCTTTAAAGGTTTGTTTAGAAGCTTCATCCAGATTACAAATGCCATAGCTGCAGGCACTAAGCAATGGCATTTGTAATCATTTCTTGGGAATACGTTTGCGCTAGCGATATGAACTAAGGTACTTGTCAGTTGTGCCAAGATCAAGATGGTTCATTTAATAAGGTAGGGGGGAGCGCATTGATACGCGTCATGATCGTGGATGACCAACAGTTGTTTATAGACGGAATGGAAGCATTGCTCATGCAGGAGCAAGATATGCAAGTCGTGTCAACGGCAACGAATGGAAAGACAAGTATTCTTTACTTCAAAGAGTGTCGACCGAATTTGGTTTTAATAGATATCCATATGCCTCATACAGACGCAATCAAACTCATATTGCACATGAAAGAGTCGCAACCAGACGTGAAAATTCTCGTACTCACCTCCTTTACAGATGAAGATTTGATTGTAGCTGCTATTTATGCGGGGGCAGATGGATTTGTACTGAAAAACTTACACGGGGACCATCTGATTGCTTGCATGCACTCGGTTATGCGTGGTGAAGTAGTCTTTGCTGGTGAAGTTGCGCGAATTTTGGCTAAACGCATTTTAGAGCGCAAGCTTGATAAACGAGAAGTGCTTGATGAAGCGTTTAAGCATTTGGGAATCCATCTTTCTAAACGAGAACTTGATATTGCGTACTTGTTGGCGGAAGGCCTTTCCAATAAAGATATTGCACAGCGCCTTTACTTAAGTGAAGGGACGGTAAAGAATTATATTAGCAGTATTTATCAAACGTTTCAAATGAATAATCGCAAGCAATTAATGACCTATTTTAAAGAGTTGCTAGAAAAAAAGCCAGTCACATAATCGATGAAGTGTTTTCGAGACTTCCTATTGATTTGAAAATCTTTACATCTATTACCATTACTTCTGTTATGACTTTTATTTCTAGAAGTAACTAAAATTATGACTAGGTATATAGTATGATGAAAATGTGCGTTAGCGCACACTCTTGCTATCGAATAAACATAGAAATATAGAAAACAGTAGAGTTTATTACATATAAATTGTTCGTTATTATACGCATGTACATCGAAGAAACGTGAATCCAATCCAAACAGCATGGAACCGTGCTGTTTTCAAACACGTTTTGCTATGCTTGCTGTTTTTAGATAATGTTTAGTTTGTATACGTAGGATATACATGACTCGTATCTTTTATTTAACTTGGCATGTTTAGAGTTTAACAATATTTTAAAAATGTCGATATAAAAACATTGCTAGACAAACAGCTAAAGTTGTTAAGGGATGAGAGTTAACAATATAGCTATACAATAATCTACAAAAAACGCCTGAAAAACTCATCTCCAAAGTCTTAATCACAACAATGTAATCAGACAGGAAGGAGCATTCATATGGGGTACAAATCTAGGCTAGGTCTGTTAATTTTGCTAGACTCGGTAATTGTTACGACTGCTATTTTTATTGCCTCGTGGGTCGTATACCCTTATACCTCTGTTGTCAGCATCGACGCAATCGTTATTAGCGCAGTTGCACTTTTAATTTTTCATCATATATTTGCGTACATTTTTAAGCTGTATAACAAAGTATGGGCCTACGCCAGTGTTGGTGAGTTAATTGCCATCGTTCAGGCCGTAACGTTTTCTGTACTTGGCGCAACAGTTGTACAATTTCTTGCAAATAACTTTAGTATTTACAAGCGAGCCCTGCTTGTAACATGGATGTTACATATTATATTTATTGGTGGTTCTAGATTTTTTTGGCGTGTAGTACGTGACAGATATATCAAAGATAACCGTGTACATAAAAGAACGCTTATTGTCGGCGCTGGAGCAGCTGGTGCGATGATTGCGCGCCAATTACGTGATCAGAGCCAAGAAGCAGAGTTGTGTCCAGTTGCGTTTGTCGATGATGATTTAACGAAACAGAAAATGCAATTATATAATATCCCTGTAAAAGGAAGGGTGCGGGATATTCCAAAAATCGTTGATGATATGGAGATTGAACATATTGTTATCGCGATCCCGTCGCTTCGTAATGGTCAATTGAAAAAAATTGTAGAATTTTGTAGTCAGACGAAAGCAAAGGTTCAAATGATCCCGAAAATTGAAGATTTAATGACGGGAAAGATTACTGCCAGTAGCTTGAAAAATGTCGAAGTCGAGGACTTATTGGGACGTGAACCTGTGGAACTTGATATTCATGCGATTTCCAGATATGTCACGCAAAAAACGGTTATGATAACTGGAGCAGGTGGGTCAATTGGTTCCGAAATATGCCGGCAAGTGATGAAATTTTCTCCGAGGAAAATCATTTTAGTAGGTCATGGCGAATTCAGCATTTATACGATTGATATGGAATTACGGGAGAAATATCGCGACACAGGCATTGAAATCGTACCTGTTATCGGTGATGTACAAGACCGTGATCGGATGTTTGAAATTATGGAAACGTACAAACCGCGCATTGTGTATCATGCAGCAGCGCACAAGCACGTCCCATTAATGGAGCAAAATCCGCACGAAGCGGTAAAAAATAATATTATTGGTACGAAAAATGCCGCGGAGGCTGCGGCTACATTCGGTATACATACATTCGTATTAGTTTCAACGGATAAGGCCGTCAACCCGACAAATGTGATGGGAGCGACAAAACGCATTGCGGAAATGGTGATCCAAGACTTAGCAGTGCGTAGTAAAACGAAATTTACTGCAGTCCGTTTTGGTAACGTATTAGGTAGTAGAGGGAGCGTCATCCCACTATTTAAGAAACAGATCGCGGCAGGTGGTCCAGTTACGGTAACCGATCCAGAAATGACGCGTTACTTCATGACCATTCCAGAAGCTTCCCGCCTTGTTATTCAAGCTGGAACTTTGGCGAGAGGCGGCGAAATTTTTGTTCTTGATATGGGAGAACCGGTAAAAATCGTTGACCTTGCGAAAAATTTGATTAAGCTATCTGGCTATACAGAAGAAGAAATACCTATTGAATTTACAGGCATCCGGCCGGGTGAAAAGATGTACGAGGAGCTGCTTGGAGAAGATGAAGTACATTCGGAAGCAGTATACGAAAAGATTTATGTTGGCAAAACGTCTGCAGTCGATCAGGACGTAATAAACGAAATTATTCATAGCTTTGAAAATTATACACGCAAAGACTTGAAAGACGCACTTATGCAGATAGTTTATATGGAACATAGTTACGTCACAGTGAAAGGTTCGTAAACGATGAAGGGGGATTCATTTATGCGTACGATTAAAAAAGCCATTATTCCAGCGGCGGGATTAGGGACGAGATTCCTGCCTGCAACAAAAGCGATGCCGAAAGAAATGCTACCGATTGTAGATAAGCCAACGATTCAATATATTGTTGAAGAGGCAGTGGAATCAGGAATTGAAGATATTATTATTGTAACAGGAAAAGGAAAACGCGCCATCGAGGATCATTTTGATAACAATTTTGAACTGGAAGACAACTTGATTAAAAAGGAGAAGTTTGATTTACTTGAAAAGGTAAAGCATCCTTCCAAGGTCGATATTCATTATATTCGCCAAAAAGAACCTAAAGGATTAGGTCACGCCGTTTGGTGTGCTCGCAAATTTATTGGCAATGAACCATTCGCCGTTTTACTTGGGGACGATATCGTTCAAGCTGCTACACCTGGACTTCGCCAGTTGATTGACCAATTTGAAGAAACACAGTCTCCCGTTGTTGGTGTACAGCAAGTACCAGATAGTGAAACGCATCGCTATGGAATAGTCGACCCGAATACGATTGAAGGTCGTCGTTATCAGGTGGATCACTTTGTCGAAAAACCAAAACAAGGTACCGCACCATCCAACTTGGCGATCATGGGCCGTTACGTGTTAACACCGGAAATCTTTACCTTCCTTGATAAGCAAGAGATTGGCGCTGGCGGAGAAATTCAATTAACCGATGCGATTCAAAAGCTAAATGAAGTGCAAAACGTCTACGCCTATGACTTTGAAGGGAAACGCTATGATGTTGGGGAAAAGCTCGGCTTTGTGAAAACAACAATTGATTTAGCATTAGAAAACGAAGAAATTCGTGACGACTTATTGAAGTATTTAGTGGAGAAAGTGCAGGAAGAAAAAGCATCAGTTTAAATAGAAGGGTAGTCTTTAACATGGATGAGCGGATATTTTTAGCATCACCTCATATGAGTGAAGAAGGTTATGAATTACAATATGTCCATGAAGCGTTTGACACGAATTGGATAGCTCCACTAGGTGAGAATGTGAACCAATTTGAAAACGAATTGGCAGATAAGGTTGGAATAAAATCAGCAGCAGCACTATCTTCTGGGACTGCTGCTATTCACTTGGCTTTAAAAGCAGCAGGTGTTGGTGAAGGAGATGTCGTATTTTGCCCGTCACTTACGTTTTCTGCATCAGCTAATCCGATCATCTATCAATCTGCCACACCTGTTTTTATAGATAGCGATGAAAAGACGTGGAATATGGATCCAGAAGCACTAGAAGAAGCATTTAAAAAATATCCTAATTCAAAAGCGGTTATTGTCGTTCATTTATATGGTCTTTCTGCAGATATGGATAGAATAATAGATATATGCAATAAGCATGATGTTGCTTTAATAGAAGACGCAGCAGAATCATTAGGTACATACTATAAGGGCAAGCAAACCGGTACATTTGGAGACTACGGAATTTTCTCCTTTAATGGTAATAAAATTATTACTACTTCAGGTGGCGGAATGCTTATTTCTAATAATGAAGAAAAAATTGCAAAAGCACGTTTTTGGGCTACCCAAGCTAGAGATAAAGCACGTCACTATCAACATAGTGAACTAGGCTTTAATTATCGCATGAGTAATGTAGTGGCAGGCATTGGCCGTGGACAGTTAAAAGTGTTAGATGGTCGTGTCGCTAAGAAGAATTATATCTTTAATTACTATAAGAAAGAGCTAGAAAATCTAGAAGGCATTGAATTTATGCCAACAAATTCTTTTGATGCACCAAATCGTTGGTTAAGTTGTATTACTCTGAATGGTAAAGTAAGACCAATCGATATTATGGGAGCTTTGGAAAAAGAAAATATCGAGTCTAGACCAATTTGGAAGCCAATGCATATGCAACCATTTTTTAAAGTATATGATTTTATTGGTAATGATGTTGCAGAAAAATTATTTGCTAATGGTGTATGTTTACCATCTGATACAAAAATGACAGATGCGGACTTGGAAAGAGTAGTGAAGATAATTAGAGGGTTGTGGTTATAAAAATGAAAAAACAAAAGGGTGGTATTTATAAAAGGTTTTTAAAAAGACCTATGGATTTCATACTGTCTTTAATTGCTATTATAATACTTAGCCCTGTTTTTATTCTTATTACAATTCTTGTAAGAATTAAACTTGGAAGTCCAGTTCTTTTTAAACAAAAAAGACCAGGTATGAATGAAAAGATATTCACTATGTATAAGTTTAGAACAATGACCGATGAAAAAGATAGAAATGGAGAGCTTTTGCCAGATGACGTAAGACTGACCAAATTTGGTAAGCTTTTAAGATCTACATCATTGGATGAATTACCAGAGCTTTTTAATATTTTAAAAGGTGATATGTCCATTGTTGGTCCGAGACCATTATTGATGCAGTATCTCTCCCTGTATAATGAACATCAAAAAAGACGTCATGAAGTAAGACCAGGATTATCAGGACTAGCTCAGGTAAATGGTAGAAACGCTATTAGCTGGGAAGATAGATTTAATTATGATGTAGAATATGTTGATAACGTAAGTTTTATAGGGGATTGGAAAATTATATTTATAACTATAAAGAAAGCCATAGTACGTGAAGGAATTAATTCAGAGACTGCAGCTACAATGGAACCTTTTAATGGAAATGAGAGGGAAGAACAAGTTTATGAAAAATAAACTACTTATTATTGGTGCTAGTGGGCACGGTAAAGTATTAGCTGATATTGCTAAGAAAATGAATCAATGGAAAAGTATAGCTTTTTTAGATGATGATACAAGTAAAAAAGAAGTTTTGGACTTGGAAGTAATTGGAACTATCAATGAAGCATTTGAACATGTACATAGATATAGTTTTATTGTAGGTATCGGAAATAATGAAATAAGAAAGCATATTCAAGAGGAAATTAATTGTGAAAATGGGGAAATTGCTACATTAATACATCCTAGTGCTTGTATTGGGGAAGAAGTAGTAATAGGCATAGGAACGGTAATAATGGCGAATGCAGTCATTAACAGCGGTACTAAAATTGGAAACGGCTGTATAATAAACACTGCCGCTACTGTAGATCATGATAACATCATTAATGATTATGTTCATGTTTCTCCTGGGGCACATTTAGCAGGAAACGTTCAAATTGGATCAGAGTCATGGTTAGGTATAGGAAGTATAGTGAATAATAATATTAGTATTATTGCTAATACACTAATTGGTGCTGGTGGAACAGTAGTAAAAGATATAAAGAAGTCAGGCACATATGTAGGTGTTCCAGTTAGGAGATTAAAAAATGGCTAAAATTCTAATATTAGCTAATAATGATGTAGGCTTATACAAATTTAGGAAAGAATTAATTAAAGAACTAGTAATAAATAATGATGTATATATATCGCTCCCATATGGAGACTTAGTTCCTGAACTGAAAAAAATGGGGTGTAAGTATATAGACACCACGATTAATAGAAGAGGAACGAATCCATTAACTGATTTAAAGCTATTAATTACATACATAAAATTAGTAAAGAAATGTAAGCCTGATATAATTTTAACCTACACTATAAAGCCGAATATTTATGGTGGAATAGCTAGCAGGATTAATGGAGTTTCATATGTAGCTAATATAACAGGTTTAGGTTCAGCGGTAGAAAATAATGGGTGGTTGCAAAAAATAACTTTATTTTTATACAGAATCTCTTTAAAAAAGGCAAAATGCGTATTCTTTCAAAATAATGAGAATAAGGATCTGTTTGTTAAAAAAAATGTAGTTAGTAATCGGTTTAAAATTATACCTGGATCTGGTGTGAATTTAGATGATTATCCTTATATGGAATATCCAACAAATGAAAAAGTCCATTTTTTATTTGTTGCACGCATAATGAAGGAAAAAGGTATTGAAGAGTATTTAAATGCTGCTAAGCATATAAAATCCAAGTATGATTTCACAGAGTTTCATATACTTGGATATTGTGAGGAAGCCTATAAAGATAGACTTGAAGATATGCATAAAAAAGGTATTATTAATTATCATGGAATGCAAAAAGATGTTAAACCCTTTTATAAAAAAGCCCATTGTATAATTCACCCAACTTTTTATCCAGAAGGAATGTCGAATGTTTTATTAGAAGCTTCTGCCTGTGGCAGACCAATAATTACAACTAATCGCAGTGGATGTAAAGAAATTGTTGATCATGGTCGAAATGGATTGATTATAGACCCATGTAATACTTCAGATTTACTTAGGAAAATAGAAAAATTTATCCAACTAGATAATAAGACTAAGCTACAAATGGGGTTACAAAGCCGGAGAATAGTGGAAAAAAAATTTGACAGACAAATTGTAGTCCATAAATACTTAGAAGAAATATATTAATGTTTGGGGGAGGAGATTTATATGCACATTAAAATAAGTGTCATTATTCCAACTTATAATAGACCACATAAACTAAAAAGAGCAATTAATTCCGTTTTAAATCAAACCTTTAAAGATATAGAAGTTATTGTAGTTGATGATAATAATCCAAACACTCAAGCAAGAAAAGAAACTGAAAAAGTGATGAATGAATATTACGATAATGTTCAAGTAAAGTATATAAAGCATAAATATAATATGAACGGTTCCGCTGCAAGAAATACCGGCTTTAAAAATTCTGTGGGGAAATATATAATGCTTTTGGATGATGATGATGAATTTCTCCCTTGTAAAGCAGAGGCTCAATATAATTGTTTGGAGAGCAAAGATGAAGCTTGGGGAGCCTGCTACACTAAATATAAACGCTTAAGAAATGGTAAACTAGACACTGTTAGTGCAGAGACTAGGGAAGGCAGTTTGTTTTATGAAGAACTTTGTAGAAATCTATTTATTCAAGCTGGATCAAATTTAATGATTAGAAGGAATGTCTTTAAAGAGCTGAAAGGGTTCAATGAAACTTTTGAACGAAATCAAGATATCGAGTTTACAGTTAGGTTACTAAAAAAATATAAAATAGCATATGTAGATGTAATGGGATTAGTATATTATAGGCACCACTCTTATAA
Organism: Roseburia sp. 1XD42-34; assembly: GCF_009917385.1. GTDB lineage: Bacteria > Bacillota > Bacilli > Bacillales > Amphibacillaceae > Virgibacillus. The sequence goes on from NZ_QWLJ01000034.1 coordinate 36,593, forward strand.
ACGGCAATTCGATATGGACAAAATAACCAAACATTATGTTAGTACTTTTAAAGCACATATAGAAGAGTTAAGTGAGCAAGAAAAAAAAGTTTTTTACAAGATGATAAATTTACAGCTTTTTCGTTACAAGTTAATTTCGCAAAGAGACATAATTGGTTCTTATAAAATGATAAAAACAAAGAAAGTAGATATTCAAAATGCATTTAGTTATTTTAACCACTTATTTTATAGGAAAATATTTAAAAAAAGTTGTGGCTTCAACTTGGATAAAATAGCTTAAGTTTAGGGAGTATAGTATGGAAATTAATAATATTTTTTCTTTTCTTTCACTAATTGTTTATTTAATTATATTTTTAATAATATATGTATATGTAAAGAAAATGATTTCAGAAAAAGGGTTTAACATTATTAGTATGTTCGTTCTTACCTATACTCTGTTTTACTTTTTAGTACCCTTTATTCAAACTTTCTTTAAATTGTATAGAGATGAGACTTCAATTTTTACTAGAGTGTTAAATCAATTAGGAGATGAAGAGCTTTTTTTAAATTTGCTAATAAGCTTTGCCTGCCTAGCTTTAATTGTAGTATCTTATCATTTAAATTTTAAAGGAAAAAATAATGAAAAGAAAAAAACACCTAATAGTTTAGAAGTACCTAATAAGCTATACAAAAAAATACATAGTTTAACTGATATCATTTTTATTATTGGTGTAAGTAGTATTATGATTGTAATTCTGGACGTTGGTTCACTAAGTGCATATTTATCTTTAGGTAGTGTGACAAGAGGAATAAATAAGTCAACAACGGATTATATAAGTTCTAGTTCGTTGCAGTTTGTAACACTTTCAACAGTAATACTTATTCCTCCTTATTTATATTTATACATTTACAGACTTAAAAAGAAAAGAATAGCTTTTATAAAGTTTATTTTTGCGATGTTTTTTGCCATTTTGTTTTTATTATATAACCAAGGTAGAGCGCCACTTGTAATTTTCTTTTTGCCGTTTCTTTTTTTGTTGAGAAATAATGGAAAGAAAAAGCAGAATTTCACTGGCTTAATCGTACTCTTTGTAACAGGATTAATCCTACTAAGCTATTTGGATGGGCTTTTTAATTATATCTCTTATGGTGAATTTTACCACAAAGAAAGCAATCTCATTACAGATTTTTTAAGTGAGTTTAGTTATCCTTTTACGAACTTTTCAATACGAAATTATTTAATAGAAACTAACGGTTTTCGCAATTTTTATGATTATATTATATGGCCGTTTACAATGATACCTAGTGGTATATTAAGTATTTTTGGTTTTAATAAAGAACTAATTGTATCTTTAACAAGTGTAAATACAGCTGCATATGGTTATCTTTTAGGAGTTAACCCTTCAGGAGGAGTCCCTGTAGATTTTCTAACTGTACATTACTATCAATTTGGCTATTTATCTTTAATATTAGTATCTTTTATTAGCGGTAGATTGTTAAAATATATTGACAATATCTTTCTTTTTTTTAATGATTATTTTGCTATAAAGATAGTCCTTTATAGAATTTCTTTTTCTGTTATTAATATTGTAAATAATTCAGATTTATCTGCTATAATTCGTAACAGATTGGACGTAGTATTACTTCTGATAATTCTTATATATATTTATAAGAATTATAGATTGAACGAAAACTTATATAAATTCTAACTTGGTATTTCTATTTATGTAAAGGAGGTTAAGACTGGTGAGAAAGTACTTTATAAAATTATTCATATTGTTATCAAGGATAGTTATGCCTTTTTTTTACAAAAAAGATTATTTACAAGGAAGATGGTTTAGCAATTCTGCTAAGGGATGGAGGTGGTGTTGGAAATGTATATTCATGCAAAAAATTATAGGCTATAATAGAAAAATTCCATTTCCAGTATCTCATCGAAATAATATAAATAAAGTTGAAAATTTAATTTTTGACTTGGATGATATGAACAATTTTCAAAATTTCGGGTGTTATTTTCAAAACTTTGAAGGTAAAATATTTATTGGTAAAGGTACATACATTGCTCCAAATGTTGGTTTAATTACTCAAAATCATAAAATAAATGATTTAGACACACATGAAAAGCCAAAAGATATTATTTTAGGCACAAAATGTTGGGTAGGGATGAATTCTATTATATTGCCAGGAGTCACTTTAGGTGATAATACAATAGTAGGGGCTGGATCTATTGTAACTAAAAGTTTTAAAGAAGGTAATTATGTGATTGCAGGAAATCCTGCAAAAATTATAAAAAGGCTAGATGCTAAAAAATGAGAGCAAAAGAAAATAATATAGTAATTATTACACCATTTTACCCTATAAACCATAGAAATGATATTTACGAGGACACAAAAGCAGTTTATTACTTAATAAGTGAACTTTCAAAGTATAATAATATTTTAATTTTGCATATGTACATGCATGGGTTTAAAAAAGCTTGGAGATATTTATTTGATATACTTCCTATTAAAAGTGATTATAAAAAGTATTTGTATAAAGATAATTACGGTAATAGCTTATTGTTTTTTCAATACCTCCTTTTGTTACCAAAAAAAATTAGGACGTTAAAGTATTTTAGTTCAAGATATTCGATGGTATTCAGTAATTTTTGTTACATGCAAAACTACGATCCTCAGATAGGAATAGTTCATTTTCCTACATACTATATGGATTTTTTAAAAAGAGATAGAATGATCACTAAGAAAATTGCTATAATACATTCATTTGATATAAAAAACATAAAAAATAGGTATAGTTTTGAGTATTGGAGAGATTTTTTTGATGAATTTAATGCTATTGGGTTTCGTTCATATGTAATAAAGCGGGATTTTGAAAAAATACTTACACTTTCTGTTCCTACATTTATGTGCCTATCTGGTATCCCTGAAAAGTATGCAAATTTACATTTAAAAGAAAAAGATTGGAATAAACAGGAATTACGCTTTTTATATGCTGGGCGTTTAGACGCTAATAAGAATGTTATTAATAGTATTAAAGCACTTAGTAAACTCTCAAAAGATAATTATACTTTTACAGTTGTTGGAGAAGGTTCTGAAAAAGAGAAATTGGTAAAAGAAGCAGAAAAATGTGGTAATATAAGTAATATTAATTTTACTGGAAAAATGACAAGAGACGGTACTTTTGAAGAAATGAAAAAAGCAGATATTTTTATAATGGTTAGCAAAAAAGAGACTTTAGGGCTAGTGTACTTAGAAGCTATGGCAGCTGGTAATATTGTAATAGGGTCTAAAGGGCAGGGGATTGATGGGATTATTATCAATGGAGTAAATGGTTTTCTTGCTGAAGCAGAAAATATTGATTCAATTTATAATGCTGTTAAAAAAATATTAGCATTAAATAACTATGAACTAAATGAAGTGCGCAAAAATGCTAAAAAAACTGTGGAACTTCTAACAGATAACCGAGCATCCCAAAACTACCTTGAAAATATATATTCTATTTTATAAAGGGGAGGGGACATGAGAAAAATAAAAAAAATATTTGAAGACAAGTCATTTATTAAAGCCGTTATATCCCTGACATCAGGGTCTTTTTTTGCACAAACCTTAACTATACTTGCATCGCCGTTGCTAACTAGAATTTTTTCACCTCAAGAATTAGGAGTATACACCCTAGTTTTAACTGCAGAGGGTCTTTTCGCAGGTATTATTTGCGGAAGGTATGATGTTTCAATTGTTTATGAGCAAGATGAAAATAAAGTTTTTGCTTTAATTAAATCTAGTTCCCTTATTACATTTTTTCTAAGCTTGATTATATCAATTAGTTACGGATCTTACTATTTTATTTTTAATGAGGAGTACAGCAGCTATTGGTATGCCATAGTATTTATATTTTTTATGCTTTTATTTAATGGGTTAAATAGAATACTAGAGGCTTATAATAATCGAAAAAAAGAGTATAAAGTTATAACTACAGTTTACATAATTAAAACACTAATTCAAAACGTAGGATCAGTCGCTCTTGGACTTCTAAAACTTAGTGTATTAGGACTGCTGTTCTCACATACCATAGGATTATTGGGGGGCTTAAAGAAACAAGCTAAAACAATTTCCCTTCATATTAATAAAATTAGAAGTGTAAAAAATAATGAGATGAAAGAGGTGCTAAGAGATCATTTCAGGCAGCCGCTATATTCAGCCCCTGCAAACTTTGCTAACAAATTTTCTTATACATCTATTTTAGTTTTTATTGAATCTTTATTTGGTTTGGCAGTTTTAGGTTTTTATTCTATATCTTATAAAGCTTTAGGGCTACCTTTAACTGTAATTAGTAATAATGTAGCAAAGGTTTTTTTTCAAGAAGCATCAAGTGAGTTTAACCTAACTGGAAGGTTTTATAGAAGTTTTAATAAAATATCTGTTTTTCTATTGTTTATATCCATTCCAATGGTAGTAGTTTTGTTCTTTTTTTCTCCCAAAGTTTTTGAATTAGTGTTCGGTGAAAAGTGGAAGGAAGCTGGTGTTTATGTACAAATACTCGCGCCAATGTTTGGAGTAAGATTTATTGTTAATACAGTCGCATATGGCTTGCAGATAGTGAAAAAACAACATTTAGAATTAATTCTACAATTTCTATTTATATTTGCTTCTACGGGTGGTTATATCTTTACTAAGATTAGTTATTTAAATGTAAATCAATTTCTGTTGATTATTTCCATATCATTTTCAATTATATATTTTTTGTATTTTATTGTAATAATGTATTACGCCTATACTAATAATAGTGAAAAAAATTAAAGCATCAATTAGATTTGATATTTTGAAACAAAGGAGAAATTGTAGGAATGTACAATATACATATTGATGAGAGTTATCTAATAACAGGAGCAGCTGGTTTCATCGGTTTCTATTTATCTAAAAAACTACTAGACCAAGGTTGCACTGTTATTGGTCTAGACAATATGAATGATTATTATGATGTGAAACTGAAAGAAGCCCGCTTAGAGCAGCTAAAGCCTTATGAGAATTTCACTTTCATTCAAGGTGATATTTCAGATAAAGAACTAATGATGAGCACTTTTGCTGAATACAAGCCAAATATTGTAGTAAATCTAGCTGCACAAGCTGGAGTTAGATACTCTATTGAAAATCCAGATGTCTACATAGAAAGTAATATTATTGGGTTTTATAATATCTTAGAAGCCTGTAGACATCATCCAGTAGATCATTTAGTCTATGCTTCATCTAGTTCCGTTTACGGTGCTAATAAAAAAGTTCCGTTTGAAGAAACAGATTTCGTAGATAATCCTGTGTCGTTATATGCTGCAACGAAAAAATCAAATGAGTTGATAGCTCATACCTATAGTCATTTATATAAAATACCTGCTACAGGATTACGTTTCTTCACAGTTTATGGACCGATGGGAAGACCAGATATGGCTTACTTTGGTTTTGCCAACAAGTACTTTAATGGAGAGCCAATCAAGATTTTTAATAATGCCGATTTTGAAAACGATCTTTATCGTGATTTTACATATATTGATGATATTGTTGAAGGTATTGAACGTTTATTAAGCAATCCTCCTAAAGGAGAAGTGGAACATAAAGTATTTAACATTGGAAATAATAACCCAGAAAAATTGATGGTCTTTATTGAAACTTTGGAAAAATGTTTAAGTAACGCACTCAATAAAGAAATAGCTTTTGAAAAAATATTTGAACCAATTAAACCAGGCGATGTACCTGCTACATACGCTTCAACAGAACAGTTGCAACAAGCAGTTGGATTCCAGCCTAAGACATCTATTGAAGAAGGATTACAAAAATTTGCTGACTGGTATGTAGATTATTATAGGTTAATGTAAAACTAGTAAATTTATAGAATATTTTATCTAGTGATAAGTCAATTATAGAAAGAAGGTATGGAACAATGAGTTTATATGAAAAAATTTTAAACAAAGAAGAAAAGATTTCTGTCATTGGTTTAGGTTATGTCGGCCTACCGTTAGCTATTGAATTTGCAAAGAAATTTGATGTTGTCGGTTTTGATTTAAATGAAAAAAAGCTAGATAAATATCTCTCTGGTGTAGATGTTACAAATGAAGTAGGTGATAACATGGTGAAACGTACAACCATGTCATTTACAAGTAAGGAAGGGGATATTGCATCATGCAAATTTCATGTGGTAGCAGTTCCTACACCAATTAATACAGATAAGACCCCAGATCTTAATCCAGTTATTGGAGCTAGTAGAACTGTAGGTAAGCAATTAACGAAAGGTTCTATCGTCGTTTATGAATCTACTGTATACCCTGGGACAACAGAAGAAATTTGCATTCCAATTCTTGAAGAAGAATCGGGATTAAAGTTTGGAATAGATTTTAAAGTTGGATATTCTCCAGAACGTATTAATCCTGGTGACAAAGTGAACACATTAACAAAAATCACAAAAATTGTATCTGGTTGTGATGACGATTCCTTAAAGGAAATTGCAGCTGTATACGGTTCTATTATTGAGGCAGGCATTCATGAGGCAGAGTCCATTAAAGTTGCTGAAGCTGCAAAAGTAATTGAAAACTCACAACGAGATATTAATATTGCTTTTATGAACGAACTTGCTATGGTATTTGATAAGATGGATATAAACACCAATGCTGTATTAAAAGCAGCAGGAACAAAATGGAACTTCTTGAAGTTTACACCTGGGTTAGTTGGCGGACATTGTATTGGGGTAGACCCTTACTACTTTACATACAAAGCTGAACAGCTAGGCTACCATTCACAAATCATACTATCTGGTCGAAAAATTAATGACGACATGGGCAAATTTATTGCTAACAATATCATTAAAAAGATGATTAGAGCAAAACAAGAAGTCAATCATGCAAAAATTGCAATCTTGGGTATCTCATTTAAAGAAAATGTCGCTGACGTGCGTAATACCAAAGCCATTGATATTATTAACGAATTGAAAGAGTATGGTATTGACGTCCTCGTTCATGATCCAGTAGCTGAAGCAACTGACGTTTACGACGAATTTGGCATTACACTGGCTGAGAAAGAAGATCTAAATAACCTAGACTGTATAGTTTTAGCTGTACCACATGAAACGTTTAAAGAAAATTATACATTAGACGTGCTTGATAAAATGTTTAAGACAGACAAAAAAGTGCTTATTGATATTAAGAGTATTTTCAAACAAAAAGAGTGTGAAAAACAAGGCTACAGTTATTGGAGTTTATAAGTTATTATATAGTAAACTCAAATAACCTAATCAAAACTGGAGGAACTTCTCATGAAAATCGCAGTTGCAGGAACAGGATACGTTGGGTTAGCAAATGCTGTATTATTAGCACAATATAATGAAGTGGTAGCACTTGATATTCTGCAAGAGAAAGTAGATATGATCAATAGTAGACAATCTCCTATTGTCGATGCAGAAATTGATCGTTTCCTTAAAAATAAGGAATTGAAATTACGTGCTACGACTGATATAGAAGAAGCGTATAAAGATGCAGAGTATGTAGTTATTTCCACGCCAACGAATTATGATCCCGATAAGAACTATTTTGATACATCCACCGTAGAAGCTGTTATTCGTAATGTATTAGATACAAACCCTAATGCCATAATCATTATTAAGTCTACTGTGCCAGTTGGTTATACAAAAGAGATTAGCATTAAATTTGCGACAAGTAATATTATTTTTTCACCAGAGTTTTTACGGGAAGGTAAAGCATTATATGACAACTTGAATCCATCTCGAATTATTGTCGGCGAACAGTCCGAGCGGGCAAAAGTATTTGCTGATTTATTAGTTCAGGGAGCAGAGAAAGAGGATATCCCTGTTTTATTCACAAGTTCAACAGAGGCAGAAGCAATTAAATTATTTGCCAATACATATTTAGCTATGCGCGTATCGTTTTTTAATGAGCTAGATTCCTATGCAGAGGTCCGAGGTTTGGACCCCAAACAAATTATTGAAGGGGTATCGCTAGACCCCCGCATAGGCGGGCATTATAATAACCCATCATTCGGTTATGGTGGTTACTGCTTGCCGAAAGATACGAAACAATTATTGGCAAACTATGAAAATGTGCCAAACAATATTATTCAGGCTATTGTGGAAGCGAATCGGACAAGAAAAGATCATGTTGCCAAGATGGTTTTGGATCGTAAACCGAAAGTGGTTGGGATTTACCGTTTAACCATGAAGACAGATTCAGACAATTTTCGTCATTCTGCGATTCAAGGGGTTATGAAACGGATTAAGGCGAAAGGCATTGAAGTAATCGTCTATGAACCAGTATTACAAGAAGAAACCTTCTATAATTCACGTGTTGTCAATGATCTTAAATCATTTAAAGCAGAAGCGGATGTCATTGTTGCTAATCGCCTTGATGACAATATTCGTGATATTGCTGATAAAGTATATACCAGAGATTTGTTTAGCAGAGATTAATCATCAACCCGTGTATGGTTGATGAGATGCCCTAATGTAGCTTTCAAGTTGCCATTAGGGCATTTGTTTTTGACAAATTATGATATACTTTTTAAAGTAGAAATATCTTCTACGGGAAATTGTCAAATAACTGAAAATAAAGAAAAGAAATGGACTGGTGAATCTGATGAAACGCAGTAAAAGGAAAAAATCACGTAAGCTTTGGCTGAAAATTCCACTTGCCATCATTTTAGTACTTATACTTGGCGCTGGTGGTTACGCATTTTCCATATATAATAACGCAAAGTCCACAGCAAATGACAAAATAAATAAGCCTATAGATACAATTGATACAAAAGTAGCTAAGCAGAAAGTAAAGGCGACAGAGCCATTAAATATTTTACTTCTTGGTATCGACGAAAGGGAGGGGGATCGGGGGCGTTCTGATGCATTAGTATTGCTATCTTTAAAACCTAACGAAGATACCATGCAACTAATCAGCATTCCTCGTGATACACGGACGACGATCGTTGGAAAAGGGATAGAGGATAAAATTAATCATGCCTATGCTTATGGAGGTACTGAGATGTCCGTTGCTACGGTAGAGAACTTCCTCGATATTGATTTAGATTATTATGTCAGTATGAATACGGATGGTTTAGAGGAACTTGTCAACCAGCTGGGTACCATTCAAGTTGATAATGAAGTAGAATGGGATGATGGTAAATATCAATTTACGAAAGGATCAGTAGAATTAGACGGTGATAAAATGATGCACTTTGTCCGTATGCGTAAGCAAGATCCTGCTGGAGATTTTGGCCGTACCGAACGTCAACGTAAAGTCATTGAAGGGATTATTGATAAAGGAGTTAGAGTTGGCTCTGTCAATAAAATTAATGGCGTGATTGATGTGCTCGGAAATAATATGGCAACAAATATGGACTTTGATGATATGCAAGACTTGCTGTTTGGATACGCGGATGTACGGAAAAATGTCAATAGCTATATGATGCAAGGAAGTGGCACGAAGATTGAGGGGGTTTATTACTATCAAGTCCCTAATGAAGAAGTTGCTAAAGTTCATGATATGATAGCTGGGGCTTAGAATGAAATGAGTGGGGTGAAATTCATACTAGGTGAAAGGATCTCCCTCTTTCTCAAACGCAATGATAACGAAACGATAAAAAATTGCTCCTCGCTACTTAATATTGGTATTATAGCCAAAAGATAGAATTGTAGTCGGTTTGACATGGAGCCTCGGCGGGCATGATTGACGAGCCAAGACCCCAACATGAAAGGAATATTGGCTCACGCCAAAAACGCTATCATGCCCGCCACTCCACGTAAACCCTCCTAAACTACGTTCTGCTCCCATACTAAATAGCGAGGAAGCAAAAAAAATTAGGTATAGATATCCGCGGGTGACGAACACGAAAAACGGAACAACTTTGAAAAGCTGTTGTAACCTTTATAGTGTTTTGGCATTGCGATAATTCACCAGTTGGTTGGGGGACGTTTGTACAACAACTGATGGCGCGAGCGGGTCCTTGGTGTCGGCATTGAAATGATCATTGGAGCTTTAGTGGTGGTCGCGATTGCTATATATTTTGTATTTTTGATCAAGCTTTATCCTGTTTCAAGTGGTGATTTAAACCTGCCTTGGGATTTCCTACCCATATGTATCGATGCGTTAAAGGTTTCTGCGAATATCTTATTTGCTTCCTCGTTATTTAGTGTTTAGTATAAATTTTCATAGAGCTGTCCATGCTAAGTAAAAAAATCTATTAAACTATCTGGAAGCTGATTGCTTTATGAAAGATTTCCATGAAAAAAATGATTATTGCAGATGAATTGAGCCACGAGTGCGGAGTTTTGAGCCATTGATTGCGGAAGAAAGAGCCACTTGAAGCGGACTAGAGAGCTAGCAATGGAAAAAACCTCCTGTATAATTGAGCCTGCATGCCAACGAGCATGACTCTATTATACAGGAGGTTTTTGTGTGATTAATTATCGTAAGATTCTGGAACTGTATTTTGAGGATGTCAGTCAAGGAACAATCAGTTCAAGTACTGGACATTCAAGCTCAAGTTTGACACCATCCCACTACATGTGGATAGCCTCCCTGACTCTTTGTATTATATTAAACTATACTCTTAGTGTCCAAATTCATTTGGGGGCTTATGAGATGTAATGCTAAACCAAAAGTTTTTACGATCAACCACAAAAACTTAGGTTGCGCAGGTTTGAAGATAATTAGTAATATAGGTAGCAAAAGTGATGTCACTATTCCATGTTACCATATTAAAACAGAAGTTGTTCTTTCAAATGTGAATGGTAATTCAATATATAAAGTAATATTCAATAGTATTGTCGTCGATATCCTTTTTTGCAAGGAACATTTACAATTTACTAGGTGCTTCATGGTATACTAAATCATGGTAATAGTTTAATCATAAGTTTGAACAGGAGTTTGCTTTATGACACATTTTACGATTAATGAAGAGATCATGAATAGCAACGATTCGTTACCTCCCTTTACACTACTTATAGAGGATGGTGACACTACGGCAGTTTACAGTGATACGGAGATGCAGGATGAGCTCGTGAAAGTCCTCCGCAACAACGGCAGATTCACCGTTTTTGATCAACAGGAAGGGTTGTACCAACGGATATCCGTGGCAGCGAATATTGCTTTTTTCCATAAATGGTTCCACTGTGAAACGCCATTGCCTGAAATTCTTGTATTGTTTGAATTACAAAACTGTGCTAAAAAGCCTTTACATAAGTGTACGGAATCTGAAGTTCGTCGCATCTACTACGCTAAATACTTTATGAGCGGTGTGCGCCCGTTGATTTTTCATGAACCAGTTCATGGTGCTGATATTAGAACAATAAACACCTTCCTACATATGCTGCAAAAATTAAAAAACAGCCAAATACCCGTGCTAATTTTGGTGTCAAATATGGAACATGCCTTGTTGCTTGGAGATATAGCATACAAGTTAGGGGGCAATGGCATCCAGTCATTAGTAGTCGACGAGGAAGACAGTAGTGTGGAAGAATCTACAACACCCCGTGCAGTTACTACTACTCATTTTTTCAAGATTCCAGCAAAAGTAGATGATAAGGTGATATTATTTGACCCCCTAGAAATTGATTACATTGAAAGTCAAGATGGAAAAGCCATGATCATGGTTAACGATTCATCCTATATGTTGGATTCAACACTGGGTGAAATGGAGAAAAAATTGGAAGTGTACGGCTTTTATCGTTGTCACCGTTCGTATATTGTTAATTTACAAAAAGTGCGTGAAATTATAACCTGGTCTAAAAATGCCTATTCTCTTCGAATAGATAACAACGCTCAGTCAACAATTCCATTATCACGAACCAAAATACAAGACATTCAAGAAAAATTTAGCTTGAAATAGTCTCCGTTCTTTTGATATTACTCAAAAAATTGGCTTTCATATGATTTTAATAAAAAATTGTACAGTTCAACCAAATAACTGATACAAATAGCTTCTATACGTATATCGTTTAACTGGAAATTAGTACATTTCGACCTCTTGAAGGTACATTCCGTCATCTACTAACTGCACTCGTCTGTAAGGATCGCTATGATGGGAGTAGTTAGTTAGGGGAGGCTTTCAATTGGAAAATATAATGGAAGTAGCAGGATTAAAGAAATCATTTGGAAAAAACATAGCGATTAAAGATGTTAGTTTCGAGGTGAAAAAAGGTGAAGTTTTTGGGTTGCTTGGTCCAAGTGGATCAGGAAAAACAACGACCATAAAAATTTTAACGGGAGAGCTGAGCAAAACGGCAGGAAAAGTAACAGTTCTTGGCATGGATTCATCCCAAATTGGAACAGCTGATTTTAAGTCGAAGGTCGGGATACTATCCGATAACAGTTCACTATATGAACGGCTAACTATCTACGACAATTTGAAACTATTTTGTAAATTGTATCGTGCCCCTTTGCAGCAAATAGATGTGCTATTACGTGAGGTCAATTTGCATGAGGAACGAATGAAAACAGTCTCTAAGTTGTCCAAGGGGATGAAACAGCGGGTGCTATTAGCCAAAGCACTTATTCATAAACCAAAACTGGTGTTTTTAGATGAACCAACATCTGCTTTAGATCCTGGAAATATGGCGCATATTCATCGAGGATTACTTAAATTGAATGAAGCAGGAACGACGATTTTTCTAACGACACATAATATGGAAGAAGCGAATTCCTTATGCGATCGTGTTGCTTTTCTTCACGAGGGGGAAATAGTGGAATTGGATGATCCAGATGAACTTCGCTATAAGCATTCCACGCACGACTTTCATATCGAAACATATGAAGGAGAGAGGCTCGTGATTAAAAATACACCTGACAATGCAGATCGAATTAAGGAATTGATTGTATATAATCGGGTAAAATCCATGCAGACAGATAAGCCAACATTAGGGCAAGTCTTTTTGAAAGTAACAGGGGAGGAGCTGGTATGATGAATATTCAACGCATAAGCGCTATTTTTGAAAAAGATATAAAAGATTTTATGAAAAATATGATGCTATTGATGATGCCGCTTATCCCGATAGTATTAGCCTTATTATATAAGCAGATGAGTAATGGGGAAGAGTTCCCAATCTATTTCTTGTATCTAAATGTAGGAATAGCGTATTCTTCCGTTACGTCAACCTGTATGATGACCATGATGGCGGAAGAAAATGAAAAGAAAACATTACGCGGACTGATTCAGTCACCTGCCTCCATGGTAGACATTCTTGTCGGTAAAAGTCTCGTAGTCGGACTCATAACTTTTGTCTCTTTAACCGTGTCTTTAGCCATTATAGGAAGTGACCCATTATTGAATGGGAAAGCTATTCTTGCGTTGATTTTATTGTTTTTGTTCTTTCTGTTTTTAGGTATTGGCATTGGCTTATTTTCTAAATCTATTTCTGCAACGTCTGCTTATACTATGCCTGTCATGCTTTTGTTTGGGTTTACACCTATCCTTGGTTCTCTCCAGTTAGACGAGGATGGCATCATCATGACAATTACCGATACGTTTCCAATTATGCAAGCTATTGAATTGCACGAGAAGAGCTCTTGGGTGCCACTAGGAATTATTGCTGGTTGGGTTTTGGCAGCAGCGTTGTTCATGTATATTTGCTTTAAAAAGACGATGACGGATGATTAATTTGGTATGGCAAGTTTTGCTGTAAAAAGGAAGGATCAGTGGAAGAGTGATTTACTTTTCCACTGGTTTTTTGTATCAATTCATGGGGGGATTAAAATTGTATGAGGTCAAAGAAATTTTTCAAAGAGATGAGGTGGTGTAAGATGATTTATGTAGAGACGTCCAGATTAAGATTGCGTGACTGGGGTGAAACAGATATAGTTCCATTTTCTGCACTAAATGCAGATGAAAATGTGATGCGGTATTTTCCTAAAACATTATCAACCGAAGAAACAAAAGCTTTTTACACATTAATCATAGATAAGATCAAAGCGAATGGATATGGACTCTTTGCGGTGGAAGAAAAGGAAACCAAAGAGTTTATTGGGTTTATAGGATTTCATAAAGCGACATTTGAGGCAGATTTCACGCCATGTATCGAAATTGGCTGGCGATTAAAAAAAGAGTCTTGGGGTAAAGGATTTGCAACAGAAGGAGCAGCAGCTTGTTTGCAATATGGATTTACAAAATTAGGCTTCTCTGATATTTATAGCTTTACAGCCGAAGTGAATACCCCCTCACAAAACGTCATGCAAAAAATTGGAATGATTTATTTGCGAGACTTCAACCACCCAAAGATTAAGCAGGATAGCTCTTTACACAAACATGTGTTATATCATATAAACTGGAATGAATTTAACATTTGCTAAAATGAAATGATAAGTCTGTAAGTTAGGAAACGAAAAATTTGAATCCGAACGTGTTAATGTATGCATGAAAAAAGCGGTTCTATGTCAAATGTTGGGGTGGAGTGAGATGGAATCTCACCTACCCAACATGACTTCCAATTTTTTTATACTT
>NZ_QWLJ01000035.1 GCF_009917385.1 Roseburia sp. 1XD42-34
TTTCTTGTTTCTAGTCAATTCAAGTATAAAAGAATTGGATGTTTGCGTGTATATTTTTTTATGCGCAAATTGTGTGGAAACCCCAACATTTAGTATAGAGCCTAAAAAAATAGCTCCTACCACGATACATGGTAAGAGCTTGAAATTAATTAAGAACTTTCACAGTTACTGTTTTTACACCCCAACTATATGCAGCTTTTTTGGATGGGACATGCACATCAATCCGATTTCCAACAATATGGCCACCTGTGTCACCAGCAACGGCTTCACCATATCCCTCTACCCAAACTCTTGACCCTAAAGGGATAACACTAGGATCAACAGCAATTACTTTCATATTTGGATTAGCATTTAAATCAATCCCTGTTGTGGTGAATCCTGAGCAACCTCCACAGCTAGCCGTGTAAGCACTCGCGGACATCGTAAAGGTGTTTCCTGAGCTTGTTTGCTTCTCCTTAGCTGTTGATACAGTGCTAGGCTTATTATTTGTTTTCGGTTGTTTATTTGCTAATGTTACTAGATTGTTATCCTGTTCCGCTTCTTTTGTTCCTATTACAACAATCCGATTTTTACTTTTCTCAACAATCTCTTCATCAATGAGGTCTCTGCTTACTTCTTTTCCATTCTCTTTCACGATCTGGTAAACCTTCTTCACCTTGCCAGCTTTCCCTTCAGTGAGGACACGTTCCTCACCTTTTAGCAAATTACTATCTTCTCTCTCTTCTGTCTCAAACGCCAGCTCTTCTGTTACACGATCTTTTTCCGTTTTAACACGGACAATGGAAATGACTGTATCCTTTGCCACTGGCTTGTTTAAAGCAGGCTTCACTTTGTCAGCGCTGTCTTTATTAAATGTTACATTTGATTGTTCAAGTACTTCTGCAACAGTACCTCCAGTCGTCCAAATACGCATCTCATTCTCACCATCGTTAACCGTAATCTCATACGCTTGGTCGATTTTCAAATGCAATCCATCAGTAATGGCATCCCCTTTGGCGAAAGAAACATCATCACGTTGATGGTACGACAAGTTATTTTCCTTCAAAAATGCATCTATAGTATCTGTAGTTGTGTAATATTCCGTTTGTTTTCCATTGATTGTCACGAACACTTGCTTTGCTTGTTTGTAGTTGATTTCCATTCCGTTTTTAATGGAATCATTCATGTTGTGGGATAAGTGATCATGCTCTCCGACACGAATACCTACTTCTGCCAGTACTTCTTTTACGGTGCTTTTGTGTGTTTTTACCGTTTGGTCTTCGCCATCGTTTGTTATGACTACTTCTGCCTTTGTAGCATCAAATAAAATGAATCCGGAAAATGCAACAAGTGCTAAAACACCAATAAAAGATAGAACCAGTTTCATTGTCGACGCCGGCATTAGCTTTGAAAACTTTCGCATGCTTTTGCCTCCCTCTTAATGCATTTTGATTATAGTAACAGTTATATGTAAAGTCAAAGTAATTACCGTTACGTTTGCGTTACAATTCCATTACACCACAAAAGAGCAAGGCTTTTTATTAGGTTTCTTATTCTATAAACCTTGGTATATCAAGGTTTATGTCAAAAACAAAACAAGGTAAAGGAAGCAGGGTTTTATTAAAACTTTCCCGCTGTTTTTACCTTGTTTTTCCTATTTTTTAACAAATTAATTCAGTTTTATGACAACCGCCCTAATTATAACCGAAAGAGAGAAAGGGCATTTTTTGTCGTAATTTCACCAATTTCTTCCAAACTAGACCCTCTTAGTGTAGCAATTTTTTCTGCAACTAATTTGACATAAGCTGGTTCATTTCTTTTACCCCGATAGGGATGTGGGGCTAGAAATGGTGCATCGGTCTCAATTAACAATCGTTCTAATGGAACTTGGACAGCAACTTCCTTTGGTAAGGTCGCATTTTTAAAGGTAACTGGTCCCCCAAGTGAGATATAAAAATTCATATCCAAGCAATCCTGTACATAGTCTACAGAATCATTGTAGCAGTGCATGATTCCGCCTACTGATTCCGCCTTTTCTTCCTTTAAAATCGAAATAATATCTTCTGTTGCCTCGCGATTATGAATAATAATCGGCAGTTGTACTTTTTTTGCTAATCGTATCTGCTTGCGAAATACTTCCTTTTGTACCTCTTTCGGTGACTTGTCCCAATGATAATCCAAACCCATTTCACCAAGTGCTACTACTTTAGGATGAGAAGAAAGCTCTTCAATCCACCCTAACTCTTGTTCTGTCATATCTACCGCATCAACTGGATGCCAGCCAACCGCAGCATAAATCGTCTCATACTGTTCCGCAATTTCGATCGCTAATGGAATGGTTTCACGATCAAAGCCAACGACTAACATACGTGTGACACCTGCATCAAAAGCCCGTTTTATTGTTTCTTCACGATCCTCAAAAAAATCCCTTGCGTTTAAATGCACATGTGTGTCAAATAACAAATTGTTCACTCCTTAACAACTTTAGGAAAAGAGGCTGAGACATAAGAAATACTATACAACAAAAGCCATGATCCATTTCCCTTATATAAAATGCTGTAAGTCAACCACTTCAAGAGTTGTAGAAACATGCTACAACGAGCGAGGCGAGAGATAACGCTACTTAAATTCTCCGTTCGTTTAGAGACTTTTTTCATACCATTGTAGTATTAACAGAGACGCCGGGCGCCCGTTTAGCAACGTAAGCGAATGGAACGAATCAACAGGGATAAAGAAAACATGCCATTAAAACTGGAGTATGCTGACGTTTGGGCGGCAAGCTCGTTTTTACAGCCTTCCTTCTTAGCGACGGACCAATGTTCATAGGACGATTTGAAGTCGCATCGTGCTAGGTTCATGCGCCGGACGTGGCTAGTCGGTTATTTCGTTATCTCCAAGCACCTCATTTTTACTTTCTTACTCTTACAAAGAAAGAGCGGATGAAAGAATCCCCCGTTCATTGAAGATTCATTTTAGTGTTCGTTTTTTTAATTAGCTGTTTTAGTTATGTCCCAGCGTCTGTTACATTCCTTTATTTTACAACTGAACCATTCGGAAGATCAGCTTCTACAGATGCTAACACTAGCTTCCCTGTTGCATCCTCTCCACAAAGTATCATGCCTTCTGATTTTTCTCCACGTAACTTCACTGGTTTTAAGTTCGTTACACAAATTACTTTTTTCCCAACTAACTCATCGGGTTGATAATAGAGAGCAATGCCTGATACGACTTGGCGCTTTTCTGTTCCTAAATCTAGCTGTAGCTTCAATAATTTGTCTGCCTTTTTAATATACTCAGCCTTCAATACTTCTGCAACACGCATATCTACTTTCATGAAATCATCAAACACAATTTCTTCTTTTGTTGGTTTCTCTTCTACCTTTGTTTTCTTTTCTTTAGGCGGATTCATCATTGCTTTAATAGCTTGAATCTCTTCTTCCACCTCTAAACGCGGAAAAATCGGTTGCCCTTTACTTACAATTGACCCGCCAGTTTTAATATTACCTTCTTCATAAAGGCTATCCCAATCTTTTAACTTGGCATCTTCTATACCCAGCTGTCGGAAAATTTCTGCTGGAGCTTCTGTTAAAAATGGCTGAAGCAAGATAGCTGCTTTCCGTAAATATTCGGCCAGATGAGCCATCACGTTACCCAGCCGGTCCTTTTTCGTTTCATCTTTGGCTAAAACCCAAGGCTCTGTCTCATCAATATATTTGTTCGTGCGACTAATGAGTTGCCATATAGCCCCTAAAGCTACAGAAAACTGCATTTCCTCCATCGCATCTTCTACTTTTTCTATGGTCTGTTTACCAAATGCTTCTAATGCGTCATCAATATCTGTTTCAGCAGCTTGATATGCTGGCATCTTGCCTGCAAAATATTTATTAATCATGGCTATAGTACGGTTCAATAAATTACCTAAATCATTAGCCAAGTCATAATTCGTTCGCTCTACGAACCCTTCAGGCGTAAATACCCCATCCGAACCAAATGGCACTTCTCGAAGTAAATAATAGCGAAGAGCGTCCAAACCATAACGATCAATTAGCTTCACAGGATCAATGACATTTCCTTTTGATTTGGACATTTTTCCATCCTTCATTAAAATCCACCCATGAGCAAACACCTTTTTCGGCAATGGGAGATCAAGTGCCATTAACATAATTGGCCAATAAATGGTATGGAACCGCACAATTTCTTTACTCATTAAATGAACATCTGCCGGCCAATATTTTTGATACTTCTTGTCATCATCCGTTCCGTATCCTAACGCAGTTATATAATTAGTCAATGCGTCGATCCATACATAAATGACATGCTTCGGATCACCAGGAACCTTAATTCCCCAATCAAATGTAGTTCGCGAAACAGCTAGATCCTCTAACCCAGGTTTAATAAAATTATTCAACATTTCATTTTTGCGGCTTTCAGGCTGAATAAATGTAGGGTTGTCTTCATAAAACTGAACAAGTCGGTCGACATATTTGCTCATTTTAAAGAAATACGACTCTTCTTTTACCTTCTCAACCGGACCGCCACAATCTGGACATTGCCCTTCATCTAATTGCCTTTCTGTAAAGAATGATTCACAAGACGTACAATACCAGCCCTCGTATTCATCTAAGTAAATATCTCCCTGATTAACAAGCTGATCAAAGATTTGCGCAACCATTTTTTTATGACGCTCTTCTGTCGTGCGAATAAAATCATCGTTCGATATTTTTAGCTTTTCCCATAACTTTTGAATACCATCCACCATATGATCGACATACTCTTGTGGTGAAACCCCATTTTCTGTCGCCTTTTTTTGGATCTTTTGTCCATGCTCATCTGTTCCAGTTAAATACATAACATCGAACCCGCGCAATCGTTTATATCGAGCCATCGCATCTCCAGCAACTGTCGAATACGCATGTCCAATATGCAAATTTCCACTCGGATAGTAGATCGGTGTCGTTATATAAAAAGTTCTTTTATTATTTACCATTTGCTTACCTCCTTGTGCATTACCTAACATCCTTTTTTAAGCTATTACTATTGTAGCTTTTATCAGCTTATTTGCCAAATAGAGTGTTAAATACTTTACAATCTAAGATACAAAATGTAAAGTCGAATTATAGTAGAGATATTTTGAAATTAAGTTAAAGTAAATTTTCCATTAGTGGTGGTTTTCATTTGTCCACACAAAGTGCTAGAGGAACAAAAAAACATATTAGTACCGGCATCTGCCACTTTATTGCAGCATAGATTATTCAGCTTCTAAAGCTAGGGTCTTACAGCAACTTACACACGAGATTAAAAATACCCGAAATTAATTGTTTGAATAGTATGCTAAATTTAAGAATGGTTTCGTTCTGCGTCTAGATCAACTATCATATGCGAAATCAAAACTATTTCATAAATTACGTTACCAATAATACACACCATAAGTTTGGTTAAGGGGATAGCTTTAGTATAACCAAAAGAGCCGAAAAAGCCTAATATAGTAGTGTTTTCAAAACAATCCAAATTATTTAATTTTCTGGTAAATAATTATTGACAGAAAAAAGAAACACTGGTATTCTATTGCATAGAAAGATGTCGAATTATGACGATTTTTTTAGTTTACTAATTTTGAAGAACGCTGGCATGTGCGCCCCAAGAAGGCTGTCCCGTTTTTCGAAAGTATAGGGGGGAAATATTTTGAAATCTACCGGAATTGTACGTAAGGTTGATGAACTTGGCCGTGTAGTTATCCCGATGGAGCTTCGGCGTACGTTGGAAATCCAAGAAAAAGATGCAATGGAAATCTACGTTGAAAATGACAAAATCATACTTAAAAAGTATAAGCCGAACATGACTTGTCATCTTACTGGTGAAGTATCCGATGATAATCTTTCACTAGCCAACGGCAAAATTGTTCTTAGCCCAGAAGGTGCACAACAACTCCTGCAAGAAATAGAATCAAGACTAAATAAATAAAGTCTTAAAAGACCCGACGCATACATTGCCCGTCAGGTCTTTTTTCTATACATCTTATTTTATATAAACAGAACTTTAATTTTTGCCCTCTTCCTCCTCCCCACCTTCTCTAACATGGTACTTTTGATAAACTTCCCGTTTGGAAAGCTCCCTTTCTTTAGCTACACGTTTGATTGCTTCCTTACTGGATAAGGATTCTGAATTCAAATAATGTTCTACATGCTCAACAATCGTTAAGCTGCTCCACCATAAGTAGTCTGACTGTTCTGCTTTCGTTTCCCCTTCCAACACAAGACAGCATTCCCCTTTAATTTCTGCTGTATCTAGATAAGCGATTACTTCATCAGCAGTACCACGCAAATAGGATTCGAAACGTTTAGTTAGCTCTCTTGCCAAAGCAACATGTCGATTCCCCATTACATCGCTAATTGCTTGCAGTGTTTCCTTCACACGATAAGGTGACTCGTAAAACAAGAGGGTTGCTTGTAATGAAGCCAGCCGCTGTAATTCAATTCTCTTTTCTTTTTTCTTTCTAGGCAAAAAACCATAAAAATAAAACTCTTTAGCAGATAAACCGGAACCAACTAAAGCACATAAAGCTGCATTAGCACCCGGCAAAACAACGACAGGAATATCATGCTGGATTGCGGCTTGGATAAGCTCATGTCCAGGATCAGAGATTGCCGGCATACCCGCATCGCTCACTAATGCAATCGACTCCCCCTGCATTATTTTCGTTAATAGTTGCTCTCCACGTGCTAATTTATTATGTTCATGATAACTCATGAGCGGAGTAGCTATATCAAAGTGACGTAATAAATTTTTTGTATTTCTCGTATCTTCTGCAGCAATCAAAGATACAGAGCGGAGTGTTGTTAGTGCACGATACGTAATATCTTCTAAATTACCAATAGGTGTCGGTACAACATAGACAGTTGCACGATCTTTTTCAAAACTGTTTTGCTTATTCATTTATCATCACTTCTTTCAGTCTATCCCGAATAAATCGCCATTTTTCTTCTCTTGTTAACTGTTTAATGGTATATTCTTTTTTCATTGCTTGTTCTTTCGTCTCAAAATATTCCACATAAACCACCTGAAATGGTCCCCGGCCTCTCGTATACTTTGCACCTTTTCCTTCTTGATGCATTTTAAGCCTGCGTTCCAAATTATTCGTATACCCCGTATAAAGTGTCCGATCTTTACATCTTAATATATAGACAGTGTGTTTATTTTCCATAAATAATATCCTTTGCTTCTATTGTATATGCCCCATCCTCATCATAAATAAAGAGGGGGGGCAAGATTTTTAAATCTGGTTTACCGTCTCTAGTAGCTTCAATTAATAGCATATTTGCCTCACGTCCTCGCTTCGGGTAAACAAATTGCAACCGCTTTGGTTCTAATTTATATTGACGAAACAAATGGATAATATCCACTAATCTGCCTGGACGGTGCACCATGGCAATCTTTCCACCAGGTCGGACGTATAATTTACAAGCCTTTACCACATCTTCTAATGTGCAATATACTTCATGCCTGGCAATTGTTAAATGTGGATTCTCATTATGCTCTGAGGGCAACGGCGTTGGGAAATAAGGTGGATTACAGGTAATGACATCAAAGCTGCTATGACGAAGCAGTTGCTGCAAATGATTTAAATCAGCATGAAGTATATTTATTTGTTCTGTTAAATTGTTTAATGTCACACTTCTTTCCGCCATTCGATAAATTCTTTCCTGTAATTCCACACCAGTGATAAAAGCTCTTGTTTTTCTGGATAATAGTAATGGAATGACTCCATTTCCTGTACATAAATCAAGGATTCTTCCCCGTTTTATCGGTACGTATGCAAAGTGAGCCAATAAAACAGCATCCAAGGAAAAAGAAAAAACGTCTGGGCTTTGGATGATTTGCATTCCTTTTTCTGCTAATAAATAATCCAATCGTTCATTGTCGTATAACTCAACCATAGATCTATCCTTTCTCCTGCTTTATAAAAAATATGATTAGTACCTGCCACCAAGTGCTACCCTAAAGTCAATGGGATATTCATGCATCTTAACTAATGGTTTGTACCATAATAGTGTGCCTAAAGACTGCTTTAAAACAGGCGCTTAGGTACGTTATTTACTTGTACTTGTTGTAACATAGATTATCCACCATTTGAAATTGGAAGCTTATCTATACTTATAATGATTGATTTAATTAGAATTTGGATTAGCTATTATCATTTTACGCATATAAGCGTCTGTTCAAACAAGGTGGCAAACAGAGGTTGTGTTGATTTCATTTGCTTGCCACCTAAGCTAAGCGACGCCGCTAGTTAAATGATTAAAAGCTACTTTCTCTTCATAACAACAATAAAAATGATAACAGCTATTTTCATAGTTGATCTATTTCCCCTATTTTCCAACTTCCTTCATTTAAACGCCGTGCAGTCATAACTAAAATAACGTGAAAAGAAAAGCTGCCCGTTTCAGGCAGCCAAATTTACTTTTCCTTTAATAGAAAAGGAAAACAAAATTACTTTGTCTATGTTATTTCGTCTTATTAAGAAAGTCTAAGCAGAAGATGCAATCCTCATCTCGTCTTGGACTGCCAAATTCCAGATTACAAATATGGAATCCTTCCTCGTACAGGCGAGCCAAATTATCATAGCCTTCCCCCGGAAAAGTCTTTTCTTGCTGCTTTGTTTCGTCCGTTACATCAGCATTATTATTTGTATGTTCTAAATGACTGCGCAAATGATGGTTTTCCATAGTTAGACGATGATTTTCTTCTAATAGATCACTCAATTTCCCTTTCAAATCACCTAATTGCTCATATAACTCGCCTATTTGTTTTTCCATATCCGAAACCTGATCAAATATTCGCCTATTCTTCACGCTACTCACCCCGTTATTCTGTGGCTTGCGCTAAAATTCCTTCATCAATTAGTTCATCTAACGTATATTCGATTACCCGTTCTTTATCAGGTATTTCTATTTGGATGAGTCGTTCCAGGATGTTTAAGCCAACCACTTTACCGCTTCCAAAGGGAGTTTCCATCTTTTCTCCTAAGTCCGGTAATTCACGTTTAGCTGTCTCATAATCGTCATTCTCATATTTTAAACAGCACATCAATCTGCCACATAACCCAGATATTTTAGCTGGATTTAATGATAGATTCTGATCTTTCGCCATTTTAATAGATACTGGTTCAAAATCCCCTAAAAAGGTAGAGCAACAAAGCATTCTACCACAAGGACCTATTCCACCTAACATCTTTGCTTCATCACGAACTCCAATTTGGCGCAATTCAATTCGCGTTTTAAACATGGCCGCCAGATCTTTTACTAAATTTCTAAAATCCACTCGGCCATCTGCTGTAAAATAGAATATGATTTTATTACGATCAAATGTATACTCCACTTCCACTAAGTTCATATCTAAGTCATGTTGTTTAATTTTTTCTGTACAAGCTTCTAAGGCTTTTTGTGATTGTACCTGATTCTCTACAACCGTTAATTTATCCTTATCAGTCGCTAAACGGATGACTTTCTTTAATGGTAGGACGACATCTTCTTCATCGACATGCTTGTTTGTAATAACTACTTTCCCAAACTCTATGCCACGTATCGTCTCTACAATAACATAACTATCTAGTGAAATCGACTCTCCCCCTGGATCAAAATAATATATTTTACCCGCTTTTTTAAAGCGGACGCCAATTACTTCTATCATTCCCCATCACCTCTGCATTTGAAGTGTAAGCTGTTCCATCACTAATGTAGGATGAACATTTTGCTTCAATTTTCGCTTTGCTTGTAAAACAGCCTGTAAATCAGTTAACAGTTTCTCCTGTGAAACGTACATGGCTGCTCTTTTCAGCAATTCATCAGAAGGGGCGAAAAACACCATCCCAGCTTCATGTTCTATTTGGTAATAAAGAATATCTTTTATGGCAAAAAGCAAGAGATCCAATCCTTCTTCCTGCTCATTTCGCTCTTTGAAATGAGTCACCCAATGCTGATGAATGAATAAATAAACATCTTCAGGATTGGTTAAAAGTATTTCAACTAATTGTATCACTATCCGTCGGGCTGTGGCAAACGACTCGTCGTGACTTTTGTCCGATGCTTCTTGTAAATTATTTGTAATAGCACTCATTAATATCGCACTGCGTTGATCCAATCCTTGCTCTATTAATTGCTTTTGAAATTCGCCTGGGTGAAGGGGGCGTAAATCAATAACCTGACATCTGGATCGAATGGTCGGAAGGATAGCCTGACTATTGTCTGTTAACATAATAGCGGTAGTCTTTTTGCTCGGTTCTTCTAAGAATTTCAAGATTCGGTTAGCTGCATTGACCGTTAATGTCTCGGCACCATTAATAATATATACCTTTTGGTCAGACTCCATGCCAGAATATGTAAATTCCTTTTGCAAATTGCGAATCTGTTCTATTTTAATAGATTGTCCATCAGGATCAATCCAATGCACATCTGGATGATTGCCTGAAGCAATACGTTTACATGCATTACACTTTAAACAAGGGTCAGAAACTGGATTTTTTTCACAAAATAACCCTTTAGCAATCAGGAGGGCAATCGCTTTTTTACCAGTCCCTCGTTCCCCCTGAAGCAAATACGCATGAGAAATCCGGTCTTTTCTTATACTATTTAAGATAATTTTGCTTGCTAATGGTTGAATGTTAGCAACCTCTGACCATGTTTCCATATGTATCTCCTTCATTTACATATATAAGTTAATCAGCAGACCTTTAATCTCTCCTATTAAGCCGAGTAGGTCTACTGCTTTTTTTTCCTGATTCATTATATCTTCCGTTAATTGCATTAGTTTTTCATCAATTTGTTTTACAATTGCTAGTTGTCGGTTGTTACCATTCACACTAAAGCTCTGTGATTTTTGTAAACGGAGACCACTGCCTACCGTCTCTCGTAAAAAACCTTTCACTAATCGTTTAATTTTTGCCAAGTCTTGAAACGAGCGAAATCGAGCCAGCTTTTCCCCTTGCAGTGAAATATTCTTCACAATCACTTGTAGCTCCTGCTGTTTCATATGTGCGGATTGGGACTGAAGCATATTTTGAAAAGCACGTTTTCCCTCATTAGACATGCGAGGAACATGCGTTTCTGGTTGTGCTCTAACTTCTTGACTTATTTTCATACCTTCAGCCCCTTTTTCGTTTTTAACCCTTAAAATTGAAAAAATGATTCGATTGGTAAAATAAACACCGTCGCACCGCCAACCTCTACTTTTACCGGTTTTGGAATGTAAGAATCGGCGTTCCCTCCCATAGGAGAGATTGGTGCAACCATTTGTTCACGGTGTGAGCAATTATCTTTGATAATCGATAAAGCATCATCAACGTAATCATCCTCACAACCAATCATAAGCGTCGTGTTACCTTCTTTCAAAAATCCGCCTGTTGTAGCAAGCTTGGTTGTTTTAAAATTTTCTTCTCCTAATGCATCCACCAGACGATTAGCGTCTTTATCTTGAACCACTGCAATAAGTAATTTCATTGTTAGCCAGCTCCTTTTTATTTTTTTAATAAAGATAGGATACGGTCAAAGGCTTCCTGCTCAACAGTTTCCAGCGTCAGATTCGCATCAATAGACTGAATTCGTGCTGGGAATCTTTCTGCAAGTATATGATACGCTTTGTATACATGTTCGTGAAATGTAAGATTTTCTAAATCTAAGCGGTTTTGTTCTCTATCTTTATTCGCCGCAATTCGTTCTAATCCTTTTTTTGGCTCTATATCAAAAAATAATGTCAGATCTGGCATACAATCGCCAATTGCAAATTGGTTAATTTTTAATACTTCATCCATACCTAGCCCACGAGCGTAACCTTGATATACAAGACTGCTATCTACAAAGCGATCACAAAGTACTATTTTACCTTGCTTAAGTGCTGGTACGATCTTCTCGGCAAGATGCTGGCTTCTCGCTGCTGCATATAGTAACGCCTCTGTATGCTCTTCCATCTCTGTATGGAGCGGATCTAAAATAATTTTTCTAATCTTTTCTGCAATTTTTATTCCACCTGGCTCACGGGTAGCAAGCACATCATAACCAGCTTGGCTTAGCCTTTTTGTTACGGTATGCAAAACGGTTGTCTTCCCAGCTCCCTCGCCGCCTTCAAATGTGATAAAGTATCCGCCCAATGTCATTCTTCCCCTTTTTCTATTTCTGCATATACATAAATGCCATTTGTATGTCGTTGTTGTATGCGTAATCCAAGTTTTTTCATATGTTGTATCTTTTCAATATGTGCTTTGGTTATTTTTTCTCCTTTAAGAAGCAACGCAATTCCAGGAGGATATGGAATAATTGCTTCTGCAGCAATATATCCCTCAGCAGCGTTCAAAGGGATGCACTTAATAGAGAGTTGGTTCATTATACCATAGGATAATTCCAACTCTTGTATACGAGCAGGTGTAAAATGATTTATGTCTATTGTACCATGCTTTACTATATTTTTTAATTGCCCGTTCACTGTTTTCATTGCTTTTCTTAAATACTCTGTGTCTATAAAAGGTACCAAGCTATGAATTAATAAGATCTGCTTCTCCGTCACAAGTTCTGGATATATTTGCTGTTGCTCCAACAAATTACCAACTTCTTTTGCTGCTAAGCCATCTTTAACATGGAGCGTGATTTTTAATGGATCATCACTTGGTAAAATATCCCAATAGGAAGAGTTCGCAAAAATATGTTTAACCGTCTGGACACTTTCCATTAATTCTGTAATCGCCTTTCGTGTCATCGATGCTAAATAATAACGCGCCAAATCTAATGAAGCTAATAGAGGATAAGACGGGCTACTCGATTGCAGCATTTGTAAATATTGTGCTATTCGCCCGATCGAAATCCGCTTGGAATTACAATGTAAATAGGAGCTCATCGTCATCGCTGGTGCCATTTTATGAGCGGATTGGACAACCACATCAGCCCCTTGACTTAAAGCCGAGGCTGGAAAGTGCTCCCCAAGCGAAAAGTGAACTCCATGAGCTTCATCTACTAACACAGGGATATCAAAAGAATGTACAAGTTCAATCATGTCACCAAGGTTATAAGTGGATCCAAAATAATCTGGGTAAGTAAGAATAACTGCCTTTGCATTTGGGTACTGTTCTAGCGCTGCCTGCAACCCAGAAAAAGGCGGATGCGTATATCGATGTACTTTTTCATCGTATTGTGGTGCAACAAACACTGGTTTGGCGCCACTCAATTCTAACCCATTCATTACTGATTTATGGCAATTACGCTGGACGATAACGGTATCGCCTTGTTTACATGCGGCTAAAATCATCGCTAGGTTACCTACAGTGCTTCCCCCAATAAGAAAAAATGTCTGCTCCGCCTGAAAAAACGCCGCCGCTAATCGCTCTGCGGCAGCAATGATCCCTTCTGGCGCATGTAAATCATCTAGGCCAGTTAATTCTGTCACATCTATTTTTAGAATGGATTGAAAAACATCCCTTGCTTCAGCTGGGAATACATGACCATTTTTATGACCTGGCACA
Organism: Roseburia sp. 1XD42-34; assembly: GCF_009917385.1. Lineage (GTDB taxonomy): Bacteria > Bacillota > Bacilli > Bacillales > Amphibacillaceae > Virgibacillus. Next base: position 13,481 of record NZ_QWLJ01000035.1, read on the forward strand.
TGAAAAGAAATAGGATGCTTTTTCTGAAATTCTAGTAATGCATGATACAAAGGCAATTGTTGCTGTTCCATATATGTATACTCCTAAATATTATCTACTGAATACTTCACCCCATATTAAACATGGTGATAAAAAGGGGGCTCGTTTATTCTCTATGATTGTTAGATCAACGAATCCACATTAGGCGCTATGATCTCTCGTACTTGTTGCAGTTTACATTATCAATGCCTAAATTGGGAATTTTGCAACAACATCATAGAAATAAAGTAGTCAAATATCGTTTTTATCTAGCTTAACATATCTTGGATGCATAGCAAGTTTATTTGTCATGGTTCTTAGATCGAACGAAGGCGCGGGCGGGGTGCCCGTTTAGCAACGTAGCAACTGGAACGAATCAACTAAAGTTTTTGGAATCATGGTCCTGCAACAGGAGTATGCCGACATCGGGCGGCAAGCCCGTTTTTAGTCGGCCTTCCTCTTAACCACGAACCAATGATAACTTATCGTAGGGCGGTTTGTGAAGTTGCCTAGTTGCTGGGGGCTAAGCCGGACGTGACTATTCCGTTATATCGTTATTCCAATGCCAAAATTTTTATACTTTCTTATCTCTCGAAAAAAGCCTTTGCAAGCAAAGACTTTTTAAACTAGGAATATAGTTTCGGTTTCGTGATATTTTTTAATTTACGTAAATAATAGTTATATTTCTCTTCTCTAGGTTCTGTATGAATCATATTGTGCTCACACTCGCAACAAATAAACATGGTATATAAATGAATACCATCCTTCTTTTCCTCTTCACAAATGCCACAACGTTCATATATGGTTCGCTGTTTCATATCCCCACCTCCATATTCATTAGCTTCTCCTAAACTAATGAATTTTATACAGGGAATCTTTGAAACTTTTTCCATGGACTCATAGCTTGTCTTACGGAATAATAAACAAATGAATTGCGGCTAAAGAAGCTATACCAAAAATGCCAAGAAAACCAGATACTACAGCCGTGAAAAAATTGATCGGGATGTGTAATCCAATGGCACCACCAAATACATTAATAAAAAATAGCAGCAAAACTCCTATCCCTAACTTTACAGTAGTTTGCCCAATGATACGCATAAATTTAACAGGCGTTCCTACTAACAACAACAGGATGATTAATCCTACCATAATCGAAATGACTAATGTCGAGCTCAAATCCTTCACCCCTTTTTCTTAACCAATCGCAATTTTTTTCTATGACCTCTTTCTACTATGTATGCATGTATAACATAAAAAAGAACTTACCTGAGCTAATCCTTCGCTTCGTTAGGACAGGAAAACATCATCCTATGAATATAGTTGTTCATTCCATTCTCCAAAACTCGAGCGTTAAACAAAGCGGAAACTAGCCACTCTTATAGATAGGTTACTTCTTCCATGGATAGAAAGACCAAATGAAACAATTCCTATATAAAGGGAATGTCAGTAAGAGCTACTTCATTCACCACCTCTCTGATTGTTAATACCGTATGTTAAGATCTAAAGGTCTACGAATTGGCCATCTAGGTGATGATATAATCTCTCACTTAAGACTTGCTGTAATGCAAATTATCCAATTCCAGAAGTAGGAATTATACAGCATTTTTATCTTATAAGATAAATAAAAGACAAGCTCTCTCGTCTTGTCTTTTTGAATATAGTATTCTGTTGTATGTTGCTTCAATATAGCGGCTAAGACAGCATTTATATCAATCCGCTCCGCTAGTTTGTCTTTGAAAATACTAATGAAAGTTGGCACGTAATTTTCGGTGCCTAGCTTCCCTGAGTAAATAGATATATTTAGCCCTGGAAATAGCTTCCCAATAGTGCCCATCTATGGTAGGCTCTACACTCTTGGAAACGATGGATGCTATTTGCTTCCACTCTAATTCCAGTTCTCTCATCGTACGTAATAATTCCTCATCTACATCTTTTTTCTTTATTTTTTTTGCCATGTATCCACCTAATTCCTACACATCTCTTCTACCTTCCAGTGCTTTGGAAAGTGTAACCTCGTCTGCATACTCCAAATCACCGCCTACAGGTAAACCGTGAGCAATCCGTGTGGTACGAATGCCTGATGGTTTAACAAGTCGGGAAATATACATCGCTGTTGCTTCTCCTTCAATATTTGGATTGGTAGCAAGAATTAACTCCTCTACCTCTTCGTCCTTTAATCGCTGAATCAGACTGGGTACATTAATATCTTCTGGTCCAATACCGTCCATTGGGGAGATAACACCATTTAATACATGGTATTTTCCATGATATTCTTTCATTTTTTCCATTGCAATAACATCTTTCGGATCTTGAACGACACAAATAATAGATTGATCTCTTGATGTGTCCTGACATATCGCACAAGGATCCTGATCGGTAATATGTCCGCAAACAGAACAATGTGTCAGCTCACGCTTGGCATTTACTAATGAATTAGCAAAGTCCAAGACATCATCTTCTTGCATATTTAATACAAAGAATGCCAGACGGGCAGCCGTTTTTGGGCCAATACCTGGCAATTTGGTAAAACTGTCGATCAGTTTAGAAATCGGTTCTGGATAATACATTCATGTGCCTCCTAGAATTAGAACATTCCAGGCATATTTAACCCTTTCGTGAATTGTCCCATCGTATCATTTGTTTTATCATCAATTTGCTTTAATACATCATTCGTTGCTGCTAGGATAAGGTCTTGCAGCATTTCTGCATCATCTGGATCGATTACCTCTTCTTTTATTTGCACATCAGTTATTTCCTTTTTACCATTAGCAACAACTGTCACCATGCCACCACCAGCAGATGCTTCGAATGTCATCTCATGCAGTTCATCCTGTGCTTTCATCATTTTCTTTTGCATTTTTTGCATTTGCTTCATCATATTATTCATATTTCCCTTCATGGAAATACCTCCTTTTTAAAATTGTAATCAAATTAATCGTGAATTTCTATTATATCATCACCAAATAGCTTCTGCGCTTCCATAACTACTGGATCTTCAACAGCTTCCTCTTGGGATGAGGTTTTTTCTTGTTTAGCAACATACTCATTGCGAAGTTCCACCCAATCCTTCTCTGGGATCGGAATAATGGTCAGCGTTTTCCCTAATATAGAAGTCAAAACGGATTCTACCGTTTCCTGATTATCTAAAAACAATGAACAGTGAATCTCATATTTAAATGCTACGACAAGAGCTTGATCGGATGCTGCAGCGGGTTTACTATCCTGAATCGTAGCATGTGCAGGAGCGCTTGCCTTTTTCAATTGCCCTAAAAATGTTCCCCATTGGGAGTGAACTTGCTTTAAGGCTGATTTTTCTGCTTCACTCAACACATGTCGGATCCGCTCGTAAGGTATTTTATACGTGTTTTTAGCAGACCGATTAGGTGCTTTTCTGCTTTCGCGCTGTGGTGCTAGCTGTGCTGGTATGACTGGATTTTCCTTCAGCAACTTTATCTCCTTTTCCAGCTTGCCAACTTGTGAAGAAAGTCTTGTAATCGTATCTGAATCGGCTAAGGAATTATTGTTTACCCCTTGTTCCTGTATACCATTGGCTATTGTTAAAATAGCAATTTCAATATAAACTTTCGGGCTATTCGTCCATTTTATTTCCTGTTGACACTGATTTAATTGTCTCATGGCTTCCTGTATCCATTGGTTTGGTACAGTATCTGCTAACACTTGAAAAGGCTCATCCACCCTCGCCCGTTCCAATAATCCTTCCAATGTTGGAGCACTCTTGTATAACAGCAAATCACGCAAGAAATAAATCATATCATAAACGAAGCGAGCAGGATCTTTTCCTTTTTGAATTAATTCATTCAATTCCATTACCGCTTGCTGGATATTTTTTTCATACATATGACGAATGATATTCGTTAATGTGTGTTGGGAGACCCCGCCAGTAACAGCTAAAACATCCTCCAGTTCTACGGATTCAGCACTGTAGGAGATAGCTTGATCAAGAATACTTAACGCATCACGCATCCCACCTTCAGCAGCCAATGCTACGGTGTCTAAAGCTTCCTTAGATACGGTAACTCCTTCCGCTTCCACAATCGTTTGTAACCGGTCGACAATAGAAGTGTTGGAGATCGGCTTAAAATCAAACCGCTGGCATCTGGATAAAATGGTTAGTGGGATTTTATGTGGTTCCGTTGTCGCCAAAATAAATACTACATGGCTTGGCGGTTCTTCCAGCGTTTTCAGTAAGGCGTTAAAAGCATTTACCGATATCATGTGTACCTCATCAATGATATATACTTTGTAAGGTACTTGACTGGAAGCGTATTTTACATTTTCTCTAATCTCTCTTATATCCTCTACGCTTGTATTGGAAGCAGCGTCAATCTCAATGACATCGGAAATCGATCCATTCTGAATTCCTTTACATGCAGCGCATTGATTACACGGCTCCTTAACTGGGGAACGTTCACAGTTAATTGTTTTGGCAAAAATCTTCGCAGCACTCGTTTTTCCTGTCCCTCTTGGTCCAGAGAATAAATAAGCATGAGAGAATTTCTCCTGTGCAATCGCATTCTGCAATGTTCGAGTAATATGGGCTTGCCCAACGACATCGGCAAAAACCGTCGGACGCCAAACGCGATATAAAGCCTGATAGCTCATGATATGATTCTCCTTTAAAATCTCTTTCTAATTATACTCTATTTATGGGGGAAATGTGAACCATAGCGATATATAGTGAAAGCAAACATTGAATTATTTGCTAATGGCTAAACAAGAGCGAATGCTGTTGGGGAGACCCGCAGAAAAAAATGCAAATTGTTTTTTCGCTATTAGGAGAGTATAAGTTTTTTTCGTTTATGTAAAACAAAAACTTTCGCCTTGACAAGCCAAGCTTTTCTAACGAGGAGGCTATGACAACAAGCCTCTGGAAAGCGTTGTGTTTTTCCTCCGCGATCACTTACGCCTGTATGTTTTTTAAAACAATTATTGCACTAAAAACCAATAAAAGTGTCATAAATAGAGTACTGAAAATATAGAGGATATATCTATATCGAGAGAAACGTAAGACAGACTTTTTTAAAATGAATATGCGAAATGCCAATTTTTTCGATATAATAAATATATATTAAAACAGTCTAGCTTTTAAAAGTTGATAGAGTTTTTTCTTTGAAAAGCTAATTGCTAAACAGCAAGCTAACAGCTTTTATATTTACTAAAAAGGGGTTTTGTATATGAAACTTTTAGGAGAAATCTTAACACATAATAAAGATTTTGTAGAAAAAAAGGAGTATGAAAGCTATCAAAGCAGTAAGTTTCCTAATAAGCATGTCCTTATTCTCTCTTGCATGGATACAAGGCTTGTGGAACTACTACCAAAAGCAATGAACATCTCTAATGGAGATGCAAAAATACTTAAAACAGCAGGAGCGCTTGTTTCCCACCCGTTCGGAAGTATTATGCGTAGTATTTTAGTAGGTGTCTATGAGCTTGAAGTAGATGAAATTTATGTTGTTGGGCATCATGATTGTGGTATGGCCAGTGTAAAAGCAGAGCAAACGTTAGAGAAAGTAAAGCATCGTGGCATCTCTCAAGAAACATTGGACACACTGCAGTATTCAGGAGTTGATTTCAACCGTTTCTTTCGAGGGTTTGATAGTGTGGAAGATAGTGTAAGACATAGCGTCTCCACGATTGGAAACCACCCGTTAATGCCTGGAACAGTCCCTGTTCACGGACTTGTGATGGATCCAGAAACAGGAAAGCTTAATCTTGTTGTGGATGGTTATAAGAAATAGTCTAATGAAAATTAAAGAGCTGGTAAATAATTGGCAACTGATTAAAAAACTAACCATAAATCGAATCGCCAATTATATACACGCAAAGTTTTTACCCAAGTAAAGATAGGTGACATCTGCGGGAATGGGAAGAGCTAAAGATCCTACAGGAAAGCGAAGTATTTTACCATAGCGGTGATAGATTTTTTTCATGGGAATAAGCCCATTAGATAATTAGGAATAGATTGTTCGCCTTATTTGTCCGTTTTGTTATATGAAAGTACATGAGTTTCACCTCCTCTTGTACTTTTTTTGTATAGTAACTTAAACTGAAAGCCATAACTGTAGATGAGTAACCCAACATACAGAGCTTTTGGTAAATTGTTTTTAGGGAGTCTACAACAGCTCTTTATTTAATGAGTTATAATCTAGGCGTTTGTTTTCATACAAGAATACAGAACAAGGAGTGCGTGACTTGAAGAATAGCGTAATAGACAATGTGAAGATTTTGCTTTATGGAGATCCTATCATGACATTAAAAACGGGCAATTTAAAGTAGGTAGATGCAAACGTATTTACCTACTATTTTCCATAAGCCCATTATTGCATAAGAAAATCAGAGCCATTCTTTCGGCAAAACGATTGGGTTTTCTTATAATATTAGAAAAGCTCTATCCAATATTGGACAGAGCTTTTTATAGTCATTATGTATACCGTGCACCCCTCATCGATACGGTGACCCTATGCGTTACTTAAGTTCATGGCTCGGATTAGGCTTCCCCGCGGCACACAGAAATGACCACTTACTGCTGCTTCCTTCCGGACCTGACAGGGTTCATGGGTTTCTGTTGCGCAGGACCTAAGCGTCAACACCAATCCCTTAAGGCAGACCATAAAGTCATCGTACCTCAGACGGGAATTCGGCCTCGCTATAGCGGATTGCGAGTATAGGGCACCGCTACCTCCCCGCTTAGCACGGTACTAACCATTATAACGAGAATACAAGCAAATTGCAATAGAAGATGATGGAAAGATCGGAACCGAATTTGTTAAAAAAGGACATTAAAAGAGAAAACGTAGTTGCTGAAATTTATGGAAGGCATCCTAAAACTTCTAATTCTCTTTTTGATCCAACTTCTTTCGCTCGCGAATCATTTTAAAAAAATCCTTTAACAAATTGGCGCATTCTTCTTCCAATACGCCTGCAGTCACATCAACCTGATGATTAAATCGTGCATCATCTAGTAAATTAAACAGTGTGCCGGCACAGCCAGCTTTCGGATCATATGCACCGTAGACTACCCGTTTTATTCGTGATTGTACTATTGCACCCGCACACATCGGGCATGGCTCTAACGTAACATACAACGTACAATCCTCCAGGCGCCAGCTGCCAATCTTTTCATTCGCTTTTTGAATGGCAAGTAGTTCTGCATGTGCTAATGTGCTTTGGGTCGTTTCACGTAAGTTATGCGCAGTAGCAATCACTTCATTATCATATGCAATAAGAGCCCCAATCGGAACCTCCCCTTGCTCTGCTGCTTGTTTTGCCTCTTGAATAGCCATTTTCATCATATATTCATCCATCAAAGGTATCCCAACATTTCATTTTAGTTTGAAAAATAGAGAATCGGTAATAATACATAAAAGCACTTTTGGAAAAGCAAAGATGTTACTAGAATCCTCGTTTATCCACTTTTCCATAGCAATTGCGCATACATGAAGAAAGGAGCAACAATAGTGAACGTACCTTTAAACGATAGCGCTGTTTTGTTTGTAGATATTATTAATGATTTTAATTTTCCTGGCGGGAAGGAATTAGAAGCGAATACAAAACAAATCCTTCCAAATCTAATTAAATTACGTAACTTCGCTAAAGAAAAGAAGCTTCCAATCATTTATGTTAATGATCATTACGGACTTTGGCAAGCAGACTTTCGGAAAATCACCGATTATTGCTATAACGATAAAAGTAAAAATATCATTGAAAAGTTAGAGCCAGACGACGATGATTATTTTTTAATTAAACCACAGCATTCTGCTTTTTTTCAAACTCCTTTACAAGCATTATTAACAGAACTTGGGAAAAAACATCTTATTTTGGCGGGTATTGCTGGAGATATTTGCATTCTATTCACGGCTAAAGACGCTTATATGTATGGGTACAGCATGTATATACCAGAAAATTGTATGGCTTCAGAAGGAAAGGATAACAATGACTATGCTTTATATTTATTACATGCTGTCATGAAAGCAGATACTACAGCAATATAATTGACATATCCAAGCTTTCCTCCTCATAAACTAAAAGTAGCAAAACTTTGAAAGGAGGGAGTTTGTTTGCAAATCCACGTCGTTACTGCTGGAGATACGTTGTTTGAAATTGCTACTACATACAGTACATCGACCCAGGCAATAATCAATGCTAATGAGCTAGATGCGCCTAATAACCTTGTGGTCGGTCAAGCTTTGGTTATTCCTATCATTGGACAGTTTTATTTTGTCCAGCCTGGTGACAGCTTGTTTTCAATTGCACAACAATTTGGGATATCCTATGAAAGGCTGGCACAAATTAATCGTATTCCTCCAGGCAATGTTTTACCCGTAGGATTTCGTCTTTATATACCGCCCGCTCCTAAGGTCCCTATAACTACAAATGCTTACATTGAGCCTACCGGCGATACCGTTTCGGAAACACTTAAAAACTCAGCCCAAAAAGCAGCACCTTATTTAACCTACTTAGCCATCTTTAGCTATCGAGTAGGTCGGGATGGAAGCTTAATGCCACCACCGTTAAATGGGCTTGCAGAAATTGCAGAGCAGAATAATACAGCAAAAATGCTCGTCGTAACCAACCTTGAGGGAGGAGAATTCAGTCAGGAACTCGGTCATATTATTTTAACTGTACAAAGCGTACAAAATACACTGCTCGATAATATTATTAATACCGCAACCACTGGTGGATATACGGATGTCCATTTTGATTTTGAATTTTTGCCAAGTGAAGATCGCGAAGCATATAACGCATTTTTGCGTAAGGCAAAGGAACGACTTTCCCAAGCAGGATTACTAATGTCAACTGCATTAGCACCGAAAACAAGTGCCACTCAACCCGGTCAGTGGTATGAAGCACATGATTATGCTGTGCATGGGGAAGTTGCTGACTTTGTTGTCTTAATGACCTACGAGTGGGGCTATAGCTATGGTCCGCCATTAGCGGTTTCCCCTATTGATGAAGTACGTAAAGTAGTGGATTATGCTCTCACAGAAATGCCTGCGGACAAAATTTTATTAGGACAAAATCTGTATGGTTATGATTGGACACTGCCTTATGCGGCGGATGATGGAAAGCCTGCACAAGCTATTAGTCCGCAACGAGCAATTGTTATCGCTCGGGAAAATAATGCGGAAATTATGTTTGATCAAGGAGCACAGGCTCCGTTCTTCACCTATACGGATAGCACAGGAACGAGACATGAGGTTTGGTTTGAGGATGCAAGATCCATTCAGGCAAAGTTTAATCTAATTAAAGAATTAGGCTTGTTAGGCATTTCTTATTGGAAGCTAGGGCTCGCCTTCCCACAAAATTGGTTATTATTACAAGATCAGTTTAAGATTACAAAGTTAACATAAGTTTATGCAGTCACTTTTACTACGTTTATGGAGCATTAGAAAACTGCTTGTACGATACAACTTTAATTCAAATAGTTGGAAAAAATAAGCCCTCTGCTGAAAGAGGACTTATTTTTTAATTCCTATTTTAATACATTTAAAGACTCACGATTAAAAGCCGGAATGTCATCTGGTTGGCGGCTTGTAACGAGTTGATTTTGGCAAACAACTACTTCTTCGTCTACAACCTTAGCGCCTGCATATTCCATATCCACTTGGATGGATTTAAATCCAGTCGCTTTTCTTCCTTCTAACGTTTTCGCTGTAATTAACAGCTGTGGACCATGACAGATGGCAAAGACAGGTTTTTTCTCATCCATAAAATGTTTAGCAAATGTAACAAACCGTTCATCTGCCCGTAGCATATCCGGAGAAAAACCACCTGGTATAAACAACGCATCAAAGTCACTCGGATTTACATCGTCAATTCCGTAATCAATGGTAACAGTAGCTTGGTTGTTTTTCCCTGTTACCTGTTTCCCTTTTTCTTTTTCAATTGTAACTACTTCATACCCAGCATCTCGAAAAGCTTTGGCTGGATCTGTATATTCTACATCCTCAAACATATCTGTGATGACAGTAGCAATTCTTTTACTCACAAACGATTCCTCCTTTATGAATATTACATAAGTAAGTTTTCCCGAAAATCATAAACTAAAACATCATATGCCCATTAGCTTACGTAATTCTTGTTCGTTATGGATCAAATCCTTCAATGTATATTCATCTAACACTTGAAAAAAAGCCACCAATGCTTTGTTTAGTGCATGTTTTAAAGTGCAGGCTGGCGAAATAACACAGTGGTTGGATTCCTTGTTAAAGCACTCCAATAATACAAAATCATCTTCCAATGTTCGAACTAATTGGCCGATATTGATTTCTTCCGCTGCCTTTGCCAAACGGATACCCCCATTCCTGCCTCGAATGGATTCGATAAGTCCTAGCTTTGTCAAGTTGTGAACGACCTTTCGTAAATGCTCCTGTGATATATGATAAACGGTAGAAATTTCCTTAATAGTAGTTAGTTCCTGTTCTTTTTCCATTCCAGCTAATATTAATACGCGAAGTGAGAAGTCGGTGTATTTTTTAAGATTCATGATGTCACCTACTAAATAATTGTTTTTGTTTTTCACAATATTGTAACACAAATGTGGTGGAAGTGGTTTTATATCGTTTTTCTTTATCATACAATAAAGATGTATTTTCAATACATCTTTATTGTATGGGAGGATTTTTTATGAAAACAACAGCAAAAACTCAATTAGATGAACAAAGTAAACAATTGATTAAAGCTACGGTTCCAATTTTACAAAAGCAAGGAACAGCCATTACAAAGCGATTTTATCAACTGATGTTAAGTAATCACCCTGAATTAAATCACCTTTTCAATCAAACGAATCAACGACGTGGCGACCAACCTGTCGCATTAGCCAATACGGTGTATGCGGCTGCAGCAAACATTGAACAATTAGCCAAAATTGTACCTCACGTCAGGCAAATTGCCCATAAGCATAGAAGTTTAAATGTAAAACCAGATCAATATCCAATTGTAGGTAAATACTTATTATTAGCGATGAAAGATGTGTTAGGAGATGCAGCGAATGATGAAATAATGGCTGCATGGGAAAAAGCATATGGTATCATTGCGCAAATTTTTATCGACATGGAGCAACAGCTATATAAAGAAGCAGAAGCACAATTGGGTGGATGGGCAGGATTCCGTAACTTTAAAGTCACTCAAAAAATAAAAGAAAGTGACGTCATTACATCATTTTATTTACAAGCCGAAGATGGTCTTGCCATACCTAGTTTCCTTCCCGGGCAGTATATAACGTTGAAAGCAGAAATCCCAGAAGAACCTTATACCCATCTGCGCCAATACAGTTTATCTACATCGCCTAACAAAGATTACTACCGAATTAGTGTTAAACGTGAAACAGGTGATGACAAAACTCCAAAAGGAATGGTATCCAATTTCTTACATGAATCCGTAAATGAAGGAAGTGTTTTACCACTTACAGCTCCAGCTGGTAATTTTTTTCTAAATAGAAACGATAACAGACCTATCGTGCTCATTAGTGGCGGAGTAGGGATAACGCCGATGATGAGCATGTTGGAAACAGCTATTCAAACACAACCCAATAGAAAAGTCGTCTTTATTCATGCTGCAAAAACAGGTAATTATCACGCATTTAGGGATCGTGTAAGTACAATTAGTAAGCAACATGCCAATGTTTCAAGCTATACTTTATATAGTCAACCTGAAAAAGAGCATCCATGTGATGTAAATGGCTATATCAGTTACAACTGGCTACAATCTGTGCTGCCAACTATCCATGCATCCTTTTATTTCTGCGGTCCAAAAGGATTTATGAAAACAACCATGCTTATCCTTAAACAGTTACATGTCGACGATACAGATATCCATTATGAAATTTTTGGTCCTGCGGCTGATATGAGCGCTTCGTAACTGTTTTTATTCTGTTTTGAAGCTCGTATTAAATTTGGAATAAGAGAAAATCTAATCAGTAAGGGGTAGGGTGGGTTTACCCCTCACTGACTGCAAGTAGCCGTAGCTACGGCTGAGTATTATTAAATGTTTATAGGAACTCCCTTCGCTTTGCATTCTCAAATGGACTACTTTCCTTAGGTGCTAATTTGCGAACTCCTCACCTATGGTTCAATTTCTTCATCCATTCATTTTTGTTTTCTGAACGACTGCTTGTACAACATGGCAAAGTCCTGAATGTCTCTTTCCTTCATGCCGTTCTGCCTCTCCATAATAAAAATGAACCCATTTATGACCACCTAACCAGTTCAACAAATCTACAGGATGATACAACATCGATTTATCCTTTGGTCCTCCACTTTTATATGCTAATTGATCTTCTGAATAAACTTCAAATATGAAATAGCCACCCGTTTTGAGCGACTTAAACATATTATCAATAAAAAAGGATTGCTTTTCTTTAGGAACATGGCCAAACACCATAACAGCAGCGTCATATTGTTGTACAGGTACGCTTTCTGTGATAAGATCTTTGACGACGGTTTTAACAGTTACGCCTTTTTCTTGAGCTAGTTGAGTTGTTTTTTGAAGCCCTACATTGGATTGATCATATGCTGTTACATGATGTCCCCGTTCCGCTAAATAGACCGCATTTCTTCCTTCCCCTTCTGCAAAGCAAGCTACTGTCGAACCTGCTGCAAGCACCTCATTCATCGAACGAACAAACGCATTCGCTATTTTCCCATAAACAAACTCCTTTTCAGAGAAACTTTCATCCCAAAATTCCTTTGACATTGTTTCCTCTCCTTGCTTCATGATAGATTAAATAGTTATATATCATAAAATACCCCTATACGTAATGTAACAGATAAGCATTAGATGCGAAATAAAATGGGCTTCTATCGTATTTACATATTATAAATCTTTAGCTTTTTCCACGTAGATTGCCAATTCTTCTTACTTACTCTTTGTCGATAGATTTGCATTCTTGCTTCCGTTTGCAAAAAAAATGGCGTCGGTTTTACTTCTTGCTTAAGAACATCTTTTATACCATGCGGAGCTGTTAGAATAACATTTTCATGCTGGTCAAGTCTTACTCCTAACGCTGTTGCGGTCTCTGGAAATTTCGCAATAGCATCCTCGGATGAAAAATATGGTGGAACATGGTTTCTAGTATGCATTCTTGCTTGATTTTTTACCGACCATGGAAAGGCAGGCAAAATGGCGTGAAGTTTCTCCTCAAGTTGTTTATCCAAATATTCTGCCGTGTTTTGATGATTCAAATAAATAACATCAATATCAGGAAGTGGTGTCTTTTCTATTCCATGCAATATATCCCAAATTTTCGTCCTTACAAAACCTGCACATACCCAGATGCCACAAGGGTTTGGGTGCAGTGAATTCGTCAACTCCTTAAATTCTCCTTCATTCCGCTATCGCTTCATTCCGTCCGATTTACCGTTGACGAATGCCTGATGTTGCTTTTTTTCATTTACAACATGTTAACTAAAAAGAATAAAGACCTTTGCTAATGCCATTAAAAAGTGCAACATATAACGATGCACTTGAATTTCAAAATGAACTCTTATTTTCATTTTGATTCCCTCCTTTCATCTCTTTTACTGGAGGAGAATCAGCTTTCCAATAAAAAAAGACTGGCTAAACCAGTCTTTCGATTTCCTCAAATCTTTTATGTTTTATGCAACTTATGTTGTTTTAATATATATACATTCGCATCATTTCTGTTGCCTCTCGTTTTACACGCCGTGCACATTTTTATATATAACTATATATTTAAAAACAACACGGGTTATACAACACATGTTGTTTTATTTGTTGACGCGTTTTTGTCGTATATGTTCCATCAACGCAAAAAGAATTTTTTCTTCATGTATTTCATAGTTTTCATCCATCAAAACGCGTTCTCCGTCATAGAGAAAGGCATCTAGTAAATACGGTATACGTGGTTTGGTAGCTCCTCTTTTATGTTCCTTTACCTCATCCCACACTTCATGGGCAAACTTTTTCGAGTGACCTGCATGTTCTACGCATTCATACATTCTTGTTTTCTTGATATCAATAAATCCTTCAAAAATATTTTGCCGAACGAGTTCCCACCACATTTTTTCCCGTGCTTGTTGTTCTGTTACAGTTTCTTTTGGTTGTTCTTTTGCAACATATGTTGTGTTTGAAAACAGCATTTCTTCTGGCAAACGCTTTTTGATAAACGCTTGTAAATCATCTTTGGTAATCCGCCAGCCTTCTTTACGAGATTTTGGCGGTATTCCTTTGATGACACCAGTACGGAGCCATCTGCGTACACTTTCTTTGTTACTTGTAATCTTGTATTGTTTCAGCAATGCAAAAGCTTGATCGACATCATAGATTTCCATTCTTACCCCAACCTTTTAAACAACAATTGTTTCATTACGCTTACATTACAACAATTGTTGTTTAATTGCAAAAGAGATAGCTCGCTATTCGAACGATTCAGTGCCAGTGCCAAGATGGGTTGGGTGCGGTAAATTCATATTAAATTCTCCTGATTTAACTTGTTTTCTTCTTTTATTTTGAACTTAAATATTTACTTCACAAAACAAGTTCACTTAATTTTATTTTAAACCAAGGTTCTCAAGATATTCCGGTTCTTCATCTAAAATTTCATCCATTTTTTTTTGATCTTTTTCACTTAATTGGTTTAAATCTAAGTATGTATATGAATTATGAGTTTTATCTAGTTTGTATACAGAATCAATTTGCCTAGATTTTAATGTATAAATGAGTTTAATATACTTGCCATCTTTAAAAACCGCGATCCCTATATCTTTTCTGTTAACTCCTTCTTCTTGTATTCTGTCTTTCTCAAGTAAAATAACTTTATTAATTGATTCATTATATTTTTCTTTGTTTTTTTCTTTAGTATTACCGCATGCAGATAAAATAATTGTTGTTACTAATGCAAATACAATTACTTTCTTGATAACTAATCACCCTCCATCAAACAAACTTTGATTATAACTAAATATACTATCATATTTATCGTTTTTTTACATTTCAGATTTATTGGAATATATTAAATTGACATTTATATCTGCTGATGATAGTTTTTAATAAAATAAAGAGGAGGGAGAAAAAATGAAAAAAAGAAAGGGAACTAAAGTTTTAATTGTTGTTATTCTTATGCTTCTAATGATGCCAGTTAATGTAAGTGCATACAAATTTAACGGGTCAAAAATTAGTAATCCTAAAGATGCTCATTATTATATTCAAGGACCTAATAGCAACTTTACTAGTGGTCTTGTTGCTGAAGTGAAAAAAGGCGTTTTGGCTTGGAATAAAGCTCCAGAAATACAATTTACAAAAAGAGTAAATACTCCTGGAGCAGAGGTTCGAATTGAATATATAAATAGAAATTTAGGGGATTATTACGCGCAATATAGGGCTAGTGATGAGATTATTACATTTAATAAAAAATGGAAAACGGAATTAAACAAAACTAAAAGAACAGAAACTGCTGTTCATGAAGTCGGTCACGCTTTGGGGTTAGCTCATACACAAGAAAAAAATAACAGCAAAGCTGTAATGAGAGCACTTGGATTTAATAATAAAACTGTTCCTTTAAGCGATGATTTAGCTGGAATAAAGAAAAAGTATTAAAGCTATTTTACAAAAACTAAGGCACGGAGGGGGATATTATGAAAAAAATTATAACTATTGCAGTATCATTAATAGCTTTAGTCGCAATTTTATTGTTTTATTCTGAACCAACGAAAAACAACGCTAAAACTCAAGATAAAACCAATACTGCTGAAAATAAATTTGAAATACTTAATGCAAAGGCAGATGGATTTGATAATCTGGAAGAATTGGAAAATGGAAGTCTTATTATAGTTTCCGGAATAAAAGAGAAAGATATCAAAACAGAAATATTCCGTTCAGAAATTAATGGAAACGTAAACGCTGGCTATACATTATCGGATTTCAAAATTGAATCGGTTCATAAAAACGATGTAAAAGATAGTAAAATCAAAGTAGATAGTAATATAACTATATTAGAAAGTGCTTTTAAAGATAAAGAAACTAATAAAATTTACTCAGTTAATGGGTACAAAAATATGAACAATAAAGGAAAATATTTACTTTTCTTACAGCCAGAAAATGATGGAAGTTATGCAACAAGGGGTGTTACTTATGGAAAAGTGCCTCTAGAAACCACGGATTTGGAATTATACAGTGACAGTGAATCGAACAATTTAGATAAAATTTTTAATAAAGCAAAGCAGAAATACTAACCAAAATTTCTCGAAGATCTTTTCCAAAACTCAAAAAAGGATCGAGGCTCCCGTTCAGCAACGTAGCAACTGGAATGGAGTTGCTGAGCGATGGAGCCTGGGAATAGAAAAGACGTTTAGTAATTCTTAATCTCTTATATCCATCTCATCTATTAACTCACAATTTAATTGCTTTCTTTCCTCTTCTGTTAATTCTCTTTGTTCCTTCAAAACATAATTTCTCTTTCCCCAGTTATACATTAATGCATACACATATTCGGTTTGATCGAGTTCCTTATATTTGTCAAGTTCCCCATTTTTAAATTTCTTTAACGTATCTTTAAATAAACCCGAATAAACAATAAGCCTTTTTCCTTTTAACGATTTATAAAAAACTTCAAATACATGCTTATCTACAAGATAATCACTGTCTTTTGCGGAGTACTTAGCAAGCTCAGAAACTTCTTTTCCATACCCAGCAATCTGGTAAATCTAGTGACTTCACTGCTTTTAATATCGTCATCATTTCAACGTCTTGCTCAATAGCCTTCATAATATCTTCTTTCGTTGATAACAATCGCTTCACCCTCTATTTATAAATTATTAGCACCTATTACGTAGATGTAGGCTATTTTACGCTAGTTAGAATTGCATCTTTAAATTTTCAGTAATCCGGTTTATTTGTAAAAATTGAAGACAGAAAACAAAACTAAAACATCATCTTTGGTATTATAATCTATCTAGTTTAAAAGGGATTATAACATAATTTATCCAATCCCTTTTTTGTATGGTGTAGAATTATTTCCTGAAATACCTCAATAAACCGACTATGCATAAAAAAATCAAAGCAATGCTTCCAATAAATCCAAGTAGCATAAATAATATGAAATCCAAAATTTTATCCCTCCTTTATATTATGGTAACCTGCTTTTTAAAAAACTCAATATACAGCAAAATTACCATTTATCTGAATAACATTTCAATTATATATGTGAAATGTTATATTTATTTTAAAAGGAGGGAATATTCGTAAAAAGTTTATTGTTTTATTAGGTGTTTTGTTTTTAACTTTAAGCGGGGCTATTAGTGCTTCAACATCAGGTTTAATTCATGAGAGTCAATAACATTAGAAATCTTGATTGATCACCAATTTTTTAAGGCTATTTCTTTTATCGTACCCATTTTTTTAGCCTCGCTACGTTTTCCTCTAAAAACAGAGCATTTTTTTCCACTCCTCTACGTTTACACCAACCGATACTATTAAAAGCATCCGTAAATTGATAAAAAGGTAATACATCCTCTAAGTTAATGAGTGGTCGAATACTGTTATAGCCATCTTTGTATGCTTGATACAAACTACTATCCAAACTTAAAATATCGCGATACAGCTTAGTAAAATCTATTTCTGTTGAGCCAAACCTTACACTTTCAAAATCTATTACTCCTGAAACACTACCATCATGAACAATGATATTTGCTGGGCGAAAATCCATATGTACAAAACTTGGACCATCTGGAGGTGGCAATTGTTGTTTCATCTGTTTATATTTTTCAATAGCTTTTTCGTATAACCGTTCATCCAAGATGTCTCTTACATCTGCAGCAAAACTTTGAAACTGGCGTTCAATAAAGTTAGACCAGTTGTCAAATTCGTTATTTATGCCTATAAAATTATCGTAAGATGGGGTAACCGAATGCATGTTAGCATGAAGCGTCCCAACTTGATAAATTACTTTCGTTGTTGTTCTTGCTGTTAACGTCTTTCCTCTTAATTCAGATAATAACAAAGCACCAGGGCACTCCTCATCCCCGGGCCAATAATCTATCAAATAAGGGATTGGAACACTTCCTTGTAAAATTTTATACGCCGCTAACTCACGTTGGAATTTCAGCCTTGTAAAAGGAATTTTCAAATAAATATTTTTACCATATAACAAAGTACATTGATAAACGGTTGAGCTATGTGAGTCGTCCACCTCATTCCATTGTAGTACATTTAATCCAAATTTTTCGATGACGCGGCGTAACATCAAACCCCCCCTTTTTCTAAGCGCGATAAAAACTGGTCATCCAACTATGGGATAACCAGTTTTGTTACCTCTTATTCTTCTAATGTAGATGTATCGCCAGTTGGCAATCCGAGTTCCCAGGATTTTAATAAACGCCGCATGATCTTTCCACTGCGCGTTTTTGGAATAGAATCTTTTACTTCTATCTCTCTAGGTGCAGCATGAGCACTTAATCCGGTTTTTACAAATTGTTTTATTTCATCTCGTAATGCTTCCGAGTCCTCGTACCCATCATTTAACGTAATAAATGCTTTAATAATTTCTCCTCGTTCTGGATGCGGTTTACCGATTACACCAGCTTCTGCTACAGCAGGATGCTCGATAAGCTTGCTTTCCACTTCAAACGGGCCAACTCTTTCCCCTGATGTATTAATGACGTCATCTAAGCGTCCTTGGAACCAAAAATATCCATCTTCATCTTTATAAGCACTATCCCCAGATACATACCAACCTTGGATAAAATAACTCTCAAATTTCCCAGGATTATTCCAAATGGCACGCATCATCGATGGCCAACCTTTTTTAATAGCTAAATTCCCCATTTGATAAGGGGGTAATTCATTTCCTTCATTATCAATAATCGTTGCTTCGATGCCTGGAATCGGTTTACCCATGGAACCAGGGCGTATTTCCAAGCAGGGAAGATTGACAATTAATTGTGCTCCGGTTTCTGTCATCCACCATGTATCGTGAATACGAAGATGAAAGACCTTCAGTCCCCATGAAATTACTTCTGGGTTTAAAGGTTCACCAACACTTAAGATATGACGTAATGGAGAAAGATCATATTTATCAACCGTTTCTTTCCCTGCACTGACCAATTTACGTAATGCAGTTGGTGCTGTATACCAAACTGTTACACGATATTTTTCAAGCGTATGATACCAATCATCAGGGGTAAATCTTCCCCCTCGGACAACATTCGTCACACCGTGGAGCCAAGGTGCAAAAATTCCATAGCTCGTACCTGTTACCCAGCCAGGATCAGCGGTACACCAATAAATATCATCTCTCTTTAAATCCAGCACCCAATCACCTGTTGCATAATGCTGAAGCATTGCATTGTGCACATGGTAAACTCCTTTTGGCTTTCCTGTCGACCCAGAGGTGTAATGAAGAAGCATACCATCTTCTAAATCAACCCATTCCAGTTCTGTTTGATCGCTAGCTGCTTTCATTTCCTCGTGATAATAAATGTATGATTCAGCCCGCTCCTCGCCAACTAGAATAATTTTCTCAAGTGCTGGTAATTCAGCTTCTGGTACACGTTCTAATAAATCAGGCGTTGTAATCAGCATTTTCGCCTCACTATCTTGAAGTCGATCTTTAACTGCCTGCTCCATAAATGCTTCAAATAATGGCCCTGCAATGGCACCAACTTTTAAAATACCAAAGAAAGCAACATAAAACTCTGGCGTTCTCGGCATAAATAAAAATACTCGATCCCCCTTTTTTATTCCATATTTCCTTAATACGTTCGCAAACTTATTACTCTCTCGACGCAGGTCGTCAAAGGTTAGCTTTTCTTCTCGATCCGGTGATGAAAATAACAACGCAGTCTGATCTTTTTTCTCCGGGTTATCAGCGTGACGATCCACTGCCTCAAAAGCCATATTTACCTTGCCTGTTTCAAACCAAGAAAAGTTCGATTTTATACTGTCCCACGAAAATGTTTGTCTCGATCGTTCATAATCCTTAAGATTATGATTCCCTTCTCTAGCAGGGATCTTTTCCATATCCACGTATCATCACCTCGTATGCTTTAAAATTGGTATCGGTTACATATTCCTGCTGTTTACACTTTAATTAAGCTGATTCATACTAAACACTACCTAAATATGAAAGCAGCCAAGAGGCATTCTTTTTAAAATTATGTAAACATTTAGGTAACTAGTATCTATTTTAGAACATTTTGTGACATTTTTAAAGTGTTATCTTTATTTTACATCCATACGATGAATGAAAAAGAGGGCAGGAACCCCATGAAGAAAGGGGGCACCTGTTTAGCAACGTAGCGAATGTAACAAATCAACTAAAGGTAAAGGAATCATGCCACTAAAACTGAGTATGCC
Organism: Roseburia sp. 1XD42-34; assembly: GCF_009917385.1. Classification (GTDB taxonomy): domain Bacteria; phylum Bacillota; class Bacilli; order Bacillales; family Amphibacillaceae; genus Virgibacillus. The sequence goes on from NZ_QWLJ01000035.1 coordinate 33,830, forward strand.
GACATCAGGCGGCAAGCCCGTTTTTAGTCGGTCTTCCTCTTAGAGACGAACCAATGATGACTTATGGCGCATTTCTACAGTCACGCGTGGCTGAGCGCATGCGGCGGACGTGGCTATTCGGTTATTTCGTTATCTCAAGCACTAATTTTATGCTTTCTTATCCTTCAAAATAAACACGCCTACGGATAGACGTGTTTTAAAGCTAACATGGTTTAAGCTGATTTTTCCTCCAGCAGATCATTTTTGCGTTTTTCATTTTCTGAGATAATATACGCACACGCCGCATCTCCTGTTATATTTAAGGATGTACGTAACATATCCAATAATCGATCTACTCCAATAATTAAGGCAATTCCATCTACAGGTAAGCCTACTTGTTTTAACACCATCGCTAACATAATCAATCCTACCCCAGGTACCCCTGCAGTTCCAATGCTTGCTAGCGTAGCTGTTAAAACAACCATTAGCATTTGACTTAAGCCTAACGGTTCTGCATAAACTTGTGCAATAAAGACTGTAGCAACTGCTTGCATAATTGCAGTCCCGTCCATATTAATCGTCGCACCCAATGGTTGAACAAAACTACTGATTGATTTTTTTACACCCAGTTTTTCTTGCGCCATCTTCATCGATACTGGCAATGCAGCACTTGAACTAGAAGTACTAAAAGCAACGGACATTGCCGGGAAAAACGATTTATAAAATTTCACTGGACTTGCTTTTCCTAATGTCTTAATAGCAATGCTGTACGTAATGACACCGTGTAACACTAAGGCTAAAATAACTGCAAACATATACATAAACATCGAACCTAACGCATCTAACCCAGCTTCTCCCACTGCTGAGGCAATTAAGGCAAACGCACCGTAGGGAGCAGTTTTCATAATTGCATTAACAAGGAAGATCAATATTTCATTTGCCTGTTCAAATAAATTGCGTATACCACTCGTTTTCTTACCAAGCACAGCTAATGCTACTCCAATAAAAATAGCAAAAGCGATTATTTGTAGCATGTTTCCTGTAGACATTGCTTCAATTGGATTCTTTGGTATAATTTGCACAATTGTATCCATAATTGGTGGCGCTGCCTCTTCTTCATATGAAGCATCACCTATGTCAAACGTTCCACCTTCACCTGGTTTCAGAACCACTCCTACCCCTAAACCTATAACTAAAGCGATAGCTGTAGTTATTAAGTAAAAGCTAATCGTTTGTATTCCTATTTTTCCTAATTTTGATGGATTACCTAATCCCACTGTGCCGAGTACAATAGACACAAAGACAATTGGCACTACAATCATCATAATTAAATTTAAAAATATTTCTCCAACTGGGTTCAATGCATACGTATCAATCACAGAAAACACATTAGTAGGTGCAAACGTTAAGCCAATACCTACAGCAACTCCTAATATTAGGGCAATTAATATTTTCTTTGTAAGACTCATAAGCATCTTCCTCTCTTGTTCTATCTCTGTTAACCGTAGACCAAAAACCGAATAATTAATAAAATAGAAAGCGAAAGACTACTCAGTATTCTCAACTTTTTTAGGTCTCAGCTTTTAAAGCCTTTAGTCTAGTTAAAAGAATGCGCTTTCTTTACTTTTTCGTTGTAGAAGGTCTTTCTTCAGATATAAGAACTTGCTTTTTGTACAACCTTATCCTATTGAATATTTGGATGAGTGGTAGAGTTTAAGAAATGGGATATAACGAGCAGCGTCTAGCAAGGTGTTAAAAAAAATTAGAGTTGCTTTTTTATTTTACCATTTTTTCTGCTGCTTGAATAGTTCTATTTTTTGGAAGAAAGAAAAAGAGCATTTTCTCCTCTTTATCATATCTATTAAATTATCAGCTTCACATAATGCAATAGAATATCGCAATCTCTTCTTTAATGTAAGAGTTAAGTTTCAACACTTTTAACACTAGTTATACCTACATTTTCTTACATTTGCATTATCGTTAATCAAAAAAAAAAAAGTTAACAATAATACGATTTTATGTTGTTTTTACTTACATATAAATATGAGAGGATGAAATTCTATTTATGTTAAATTTTCAATATTTAGCAAATGATATTATAGAAGGGTACGCATTAACCGAGGGTGAAAGTCTAGCCATTTTAAATTGCCCAGACAATGCTATTCTACCGCTATTGCATAGTGCTTATTCTATTAGAAAACTCTACTACGGCAATAAAGTAAAATTAACTATGATTATAAATACGAAAGCATGCTCAGAAAATTATGGGTATTGTGCACAGTTCCGCGTTTCCACAAATCCCATTTAAAAATACAAAATGATGGACAAAGCTTTCATTATAAAAGAGGCAGAAAGATCCAAGCAAATGAATGCTGGTACGTACTGCATTGTTGCCAGTGGGAGGGTAAACAAAACGGGAATTGAACCACATTACAAGTGCCGTTAAGGAAATTAAAGAAAAGTTACCCTTTAAAAATTTGTGTTTGTCTTGGCATCTCAAAACCAGGACAAGCAGAGCAACTAAAAGATGCAGGTGTTGACAAATATAATCACCATATAAATACGTCTAAAGCTCACCACCATAATATTGCTACAAGTCATACCTATCGGAATGAAAGAAACGAAACAAGATGTTATCCAAATGGCATTGGCCTTAAAAGAATTAGAAGCTGCTTCTATTCCTGTAAATTTTTTACACGCAATGGAAGGAACGATACTTGAAGGAACGGATGAGTTAAACCCATTGTATTGCTTAAAAGTTCTATGCTTGTTTCTTTTTACGAACCCCACCACCGAAATTAGAATGTCTGGAGGGCATGAAGTAAATTTAAGAAGTCTACACCTCTAAGCTTATATCCAGCAAATTCTATGTTCATAGGAGACTATTTAAACACCACTGGACAAGTAGCCACAAAAGATTTTCAAATGTTAAAAGATCTTGGTTTTGAAATTGATTATGGAGAAACGAAAGCATCTGTATATTAAAGAACCAGCTATAATTGGATGCGGCATCTATGGATAAACGATAAAGTATGACAGCAAACTATTCCCTTATCGTTTATGCATGTGTGATTACAGGTGGATTTCTGAGAATGGGTCTGCTCTTTTATATCCTCCATGAAGCTTCATACTTAGTGTCATTAAGAAGGCTATTGCTATACATCCTGCTAGGAATAAATGTGTACCTGCTCTCCCCCATATTTCTACCACAACCAGCGAAATAATCGGACCAAGAGAAGCACCAATAAATAGAACAAATGCATAAAATGAGGAAGCAGCAGATCTTTCTAGTCCACTAATGTCACCAATTATCTTCATAATAACCGGGAAGGTACAAGCTATCCCAGCTACATACGTTATACTCATAATCACGATAAGCGGCAGGCTACTACTTACACCCATCAGAATTAAACTAATCATACTGAGGCACAAGCTAAAGCGGAGAAGCGTCAGTTCTTTCACCCGACAAGCTATTTTCGCTGCAATTGGCGAAAAAATCATACCAATAACTCCTAAGGCCCGCACATAGAAAATATCCTCATCTGATAAATAATAGGGTGCTGCTTGCAAATAGTCTCCTAAAATCGTATACATGCCAATAAAAGTAAACAGCAGGGGGAAAGTAATACCGTAACATAATAGTAAATTTTTCCGTTTTGAAATCACTCTCCATTGTCGCATGTATTCAGCCATAACATTTTTTTTCGTTTCATTGCTTACTTTTGGTAATAACCATATAAACAAAAGAGCCGTAACGATATAAATAGCAGCAAACAAATAGAACACCGACTGCCAATCCAATAACTGGCTTACGTGATCTGCAACAGCTTGACCAATAACACCAGATAACACATAGCCAAAACTAATATAACCAATTACGGTAATACGCCAATGGTCAGGAAATAGTTCAAACACATATGCAAGAGCTGTGGGAGCGAATGTTGCCGCAAACAAGCCTTGCAATGCTCGGAAAGTTAAAACCGTATTATAAGCTTGGGGCAGGGCTGTCAAGAACGTAAAGCAAGCTAGTACCAAGAGTCCAAAAACGATAATCTGTTTATTTCCAAATTTTTGTGATAAAGGAGCAAACAACAGAAAACCACAAGCATAAAAAACAGAAAATACACTGCTCATCCAAGCGGCTTGTTGTTCTGTTACCTGAAAATAAGCTGCTAAAGAATCCGTAATAGGGATTATTATATAAACAGCAGAGACAACAACAAGGGCACCCCAAAATAAGAGAATCGTATAGATATAATTATTTTTAAGTAATGGTGGCTTCACCATCAAACCTCCCACTTTACTTCACTCTTGTTTTAACTATATGATTCCCTGCTGATTCATGTGCTGATAGTCTAATTCAGAAAAAGCGAAAAACCTTTAAAACATGTAATATAAAGTCGGTTTAAAAAGGTGGGGTAAAGAGGAATTGAAGCAAAATTTTATTGGCAGGCAAATCTTTTTCAAGTTGAAAATCATAGAATTGGATGTCATGGATAGAGGGAAAGACGAATATTTGTGAATAAGATCTATATGGGAGGACATTTTCAAAGCGGATAATATCGGAGTCCTTAGCAGTTAACAGAAAATATGTAAACCAGAAAGCAAGAGAAATGGGATGAAGGCGTATAGCTTCGACCCTTAATTATGTGCTTTCCTACTTTTTCTCGATTCTAAATAATATGTTTCATCTCGTTCACTCTTAACCATTGCTCAATCTTTTGGTCTAATAATTGAACTCGTTCTAACGCTACTTTATCATCAATGCGCCTATAATGATGATTTCCGCCACTTTCTTCATCAGCTTCATCCGCCAAGTGAACCACTTGCTGTAATGGCTTTAATTGCAATTCCCCGTTTGGCAAATAAGAATCTGTATGAAGGAGGATAGCTACTGCTATTTCCTTAGCCACCTGACGATCCTCACCAATTCGAATTAGTAATTTATGCGCACGGCTTGCTCCTTTAATCGCATGAATATCATTTTTTCGATACATATCATAATCCCATTTGCCATCCCGGTACCAGGTGTAGTGACCCACATCGTGTAATAATGCAGCCTTTGTAGCATGGTCAGGGTTTACGTGAGATTGCTCCGCTAATACAAATGCATGCTCTGCTACAGCAATCGCGTGAGCCACACCTGAACGTTTCAGATATCGTTGCGTAATCGGATGTAAAAATACAGCTTCTAATGTTACATTTCTCATTTAAACATACCTCCTTTAATTATTTGACATATTTCCCACCAATATTACTCAAGTAATATGAGTAAATTTTAAAAACTATAGCATATAAAAGGCATTGATTGCAAGTTATATTAATCCCACAAGTCTGCAAATATTTACCGGGCTTTCTCTCATCTTGTCTTTTCTTCTATTAAGCCGCTTTAATAAAATCGCAACCACATCATCAGCGAGGATTTTTCTCCTTTCTACCTTTAATTGTTAGTTACGCAAGAATGTAGCCTAAACAAGATTGGATATTTTTTAGAGCTTTATCTATCCGCCTTTGGTTTAGCTTGCAGAAGAGAAAGGCTAGTCTTATTACTTAAAAGCCACATGCGGGATAATGATGTTGAAAAGGATACTTTCTTATCTTCGAACAAAGGCGCGGGGCGCCCGGTTAGCAACGTAGCGACTGGAGCGAATTACGTGAGATAAAGGAATCACGGTGAGGTAACGAACCGATGATGACTTATCGTAGGGCAATGGAGTGAAGTCGCCTAGTTGCTGGGTGCTTAAGCCGGACGTGGCTATTCCGTTAAGTCTGTATCCCCAAAGCCAAAATTTTTATACTTCTTATCTTCTAAAAAACAACTGTCGTAAATAAAAGCACCCAATAGCATGCTTCTATTTACGACAGTCGTTCAGGACACGTTACATTTCTAGCTCAAAATCTTTTACATATGCTTTTGGTGTCAGAATCGCTTTTCCATCAAATGTATTTAACGGTTTCCCGTTTTTCACTCGATTTGGCGTATCAGGATTGGCTAACGCCTGACGGGCAATTGCTACAAAGTCAGCTAGTCCTTGTTCAATAACCGTAGCAGCTTTTTCTGGGTCGCCCAAGCTTCCACAAGCAATAATTGGCTTACCGGAATATTTTTTGGCTGATTCTGACATTGTCATCGTTCCCACACCGAATCCTGGCGTAGTGGCGTCATCATCCGAGATATGAATATAATCCACATCTGTTTTTCCAAGCTCAGAGAAAATAGTAGCTGCTTCTTCTTCTCCACCAGGCCACTTATAATCTTTATCTGTTGCTTTTAATTGGGAAATGCGAATACCTACAATCATTGTCCCCCCTACCGCCTCACGAACATCAGTTATCAATTCTTTTAAAAGGCGGACCCGATTTTCTATACTGCCGCCATACTGATCCGTACGCTGATTAATCCCTTGCGATAAAAATTCATCGAGTAAATAACCATTTGCTCCATGCAATTCCACTCCATTAAAACCAGCTGTTTTCGCATATTTAGCCGCTTGAACAAATCCTTGTTTCACTTCTTTAATTTCAGCAAGTGTTAATTCCTTTGCTTTAGGGTAAGAACCGCTACCTCCGTAAATTTCAGCTTTATCACTCGGAGGAGTGAATGGAGATGGTGCCACAGTAACATTCGTATAATAATTCCCTTGAGTTTGTGCCCCACCGTGCATTAATTGTGCAATCATTAATGCACCATGGGATTGGACACTTTCTACAATTGGTTTCCAATTCGCAGCGTGTTGTTCAGTAGCTAATCCGCTCTGAAATGCATAGGCTTGACTATGTTTTGTATCAGGGTAAACACCTTCCGTAATAACAACGGCAAAACCACCTTTTGCGTATCGTTCGTAATAACGGTGTACACGTTCATTGGGTGTTCCATCTGCTTCCGAGCTTACTCTAGTCATGGGCGCTAGAATATAGCGATTTTTTAATACTTGTGTACCTAAATACCCTTGTTCAAACAGCCTGTTCATCATAATCACCCTATTCTTGTTGTTATTTTAAAATTAACTATTTCGTTAATTTTATGCCATTTATTATTCCAGATAATTTAATATTCTACAACTCATCAGCTCAAGGCAAACTTTAACAAACATCTTTAGTACATTGCATATTTTTTCAATACCTTAAAGTTCCATGTATTATTTTTGGAGGATAAGGGGGTTTTATTTTGTCGCAGAAACACCAAAGCGTACTTGAAATAAAAAATTTACATACAGGTTTTTTAATAGATAATGAATTACATCATGCCGTAATGGATGTGAGTTTCAACGTCAACTCTAAAGAAATTGTTTGCGTCGTTGGCGAATCAGGATGTGGAAAAAGTGTTATGTCAAATGCCGAAGCACCATTATGAGGGAATAGAAGTAGCTGATTTACCGGAATCAGATGCCGTACGTAAAAACCTAATTGGTACTGGACCGTTTAAGATAAAAAACATCGTACCAGGCGAAATGGTAGAAATGGAGAAATATGCCGATTACTGGCAAGGCGAGCCATACTTGGACGGTGTCGTTTATAAGGTTATCGATGCTTCCGTAGCAACAGGCTCTCTTAAAAATGGGGAGATAGATATCATGCAAGCTCCAAGTAACCAATACCCTGAAATTAAAAAGCTTGATAACGTAGAAGCGATTGAGGAGCCAGCACTGAGCTAACTATATCGGCTTTAAATTAGGTCATTGGGATGCCGAGAAAGGCGTAAACGTGATGGACAATAAAAAATTCCAAAACAAAGAGCTTCGTAAAGCAATGGCTTATGCAATTGATGTTCAAGGAATTCTCGATTCCTTTTCCAATGGCCTTGGCGAGATAATTGGAGCACCTGTACCTCCTGTCAGCTGGGCATATGCGGATCAATCAGAGCTTGAACAATACAATTACGACCCTAAAAAAGCAAAAGAATTATTGGATAAAGCTGGTTATGTTGATGTCAATGATGATGGATGGCGAGAGGATCCAGACGGAAAAGAGTTTACGGTAAACTTCGATACGATGTCAGGTTCAGATATTTCTGAACCACGTGCTTAATACATTCTACAGAACTGGCAGGATGTTGGCATCAATGCGAAATTAAACGGTGGTCTAAAAGAGTTTAATTTATTCTATGATGTCTTGGAAAAGGATGAACCCTCTGTCGAAACCTTTATGGGCGCTTGGGGACTTGCTTCTGATCCAGACCCAACAGGTTTATGGAAATCAGATAGTATATCGAACTATGCGCGTTGGGTAAATGAAGAGTCAGATAAGTTAATTGAAAAAGGGCTTAGCGATGAAGCTTTTGATCAAGAATACCGTAAAGATGTTTATGTTGAATGGCAAAAACTGATTAACGACGAATTGCCAAACATTTTCCTATACGCACCAGTGGATGTATATGCAGTAAACAAACGTCTACAAAATGTCCACACCAATTCATTTACATCTCAGCAAAACACACATTTATGGTGGGTAACAGACGCTAACGAAGAATAAAATATAAAATTAACGATAAGGGGGAAATAATATGCTCATATACACATTAAGAAGAATAGCCATCATGATCCCCATTATTTTCCTTGTCTCTGTAGTGGTGTTTTTCCTGGCAAACCTCATGCCAGGAGATGCCCTTACAGGGAGAATTGATCCATTAAATACAAACCCAGCGTATATTGAAGAAATGCGAGAAAAGCTTGGCTATAATGATCCCACTTATGTTCAGTATTTAAACTGGGTCAGTGGATTTTTTCAAGGGGGTTTTGGGCAATCATTCGTGCATAAGATGCCCGCTTCAGAATTAATTTTATCGCGACTGCCTAATACCATATTACTAGCTGTTGTAGCCATGATCATTACATACATAGTGTCCTTTTTAATGGGAAGATATGCAGGCCGCCATCCCTACACATTAGGCGACTATGGTGTACAAGTATTAAATTACTTAGCACTTGCCATGCCGAGTTTTGTAGCAGCTTTATTGCTCATTTACTTTGTTTCCTTTCAATTAGGGTGGCTTCCAGCAACTGGAAGTATTGGTTCAGGGGTAGATCTTGGGACATGGGAATATATCGTTAGTAAAGTAGAACATGTTATCTTACCGTCATTATGTCTTGGTTTATTGCCAATTGCTAGCTATACGCAATTTTTACGTAATGACATGATTGAAAGTTCTCAAAAAGATTTTGTGCGTATGGCACGCGCAAAAGGAACACCTGAAAAGAAAGTATATAATAAACATATTTTACGTAATTCTGTTATCCCTATTGTTACGCTATTAGGGTTTGATTTAGCTGGTATTATCGGAGGATCTGTTATTATTGAAACCATTTTCACGTATCCAGGGGTAGGCCAACTATTTGTAGATTCAATTAATTAATCGAGATTACACAGTAGTTATGGCGATCACGATGCTATTAACCGTTATGACACTTATTGGAAATCTGCTAGCTGATATTTTCTATGCGTTAGTGGATCCTAGAATACGATTGGATTAATGGAAGAGGTAGATTAAATGGAACCAATAACAAACCAAACTGTTCAGCAGACCCCTCCAAAGAAGAAAAGTTTATCACAATGGGCAATAGCCCGAAAAAAATTCATCCGAAATATGCCTGCAATGGCAAGTCTTATTTTCCTATTAGTTGTAACAGCATTATCCATAGCGTCACCACTTTTATCTGATATTGATCCAAGTCGCATAAATCCAAGGCTTGTTGAAGCACCGCCTTCTGCTGAACATTGACTTGGTGCAGATAGTGCAGGTAGGGATATCGTTACCATGCTATTATATGGTGGACGGACATCGTTATTAATTGGATTTTCTTGTACGGCCATCATTATATTCATTGCTACTTTAATAGGAACGATCTCAGGTTATGCGATTTACTGATTTTATGATGAATTTCCCGTTCCTGATTTTTGTTATTGTATTACAAGCGATTTTTGTTGACAGTGGTGTGTTAGCATTAATTCTTGTTATTAGCTTACTCAGCTGGACCGAAGCCGCAAGAGTAATTCGAAGTAAGGTTATGTCTGAAAGGGAAAATGAATATGTATTAAGTGCGGTATCAATCGGTACCAAGCCTTCTAAAGTAATGATTAAACATATACTCCCTAACGTCATATCAACCACTATCGTTCAGGCAACACTTTTATTAGCAGCGATGATTGTTGCCGAAACTGGATTGAGTTACCTTGGCTTCGGTGTACCAGTTGGCACGCCAAGCTGGGGGAATATGCTACAAGCAGCCCGTGACCCTGGTACGTTCGAAAACCTATGGTGGGTATGGTTACCACCAGGTTTATTAATTACATTAACTATTTTATCCATCAACTTATCGGTGAAGGGTTTAAAGATGCTTTTAACCCAAAAACAAAGAAATAATAGTTTGAGCCAGAGTTTTATCAATGATAGAACCCTGGTCTTTTCAAAAGATAAGAAAGTAAATTTTATCGCTTTGGGATAACGAATTGAACTAAATAAGCCACGTCCGGCGCATGATCCCAGCAACTAGGCGTCTTCACGAATCGTCCTCCAATAAGTCATCATTGGTTCGTAGCTAAGAGGAAGACCGACTAAATACCCGGCTTGCCGCTCACCCCTGTTTTAGTAGCATGATTCCTAAAACTTTAGTTAATTCGTTCCAATCGCTATGTGGCTACACGGGCGCCTTGCGCCTTTGTTCTTAAACAGGCTAATTTCCTTTCATTGTTCCTTTTACTTGTTGTATTTTACTACGATCAAGCGAATGAGCAAACGAATTATTTATTCGTACACCTGAACCAAAGTGAAAAGCTTGTGGCTTTACCTGATGATACACATCGGCAAACGTCTCTGGCCTTAAGCCGTGACCAACCATAACGGATAAATGTGTATCATTGGCTAAATCAATTATGTGCTGCAGTTGTGGAATTGCGTCAGGAGCTTTATAATTACCACCGGCTGTTAAAATCGTTGTAATTTGCTTATATTTTGCTAAGCATTGTAATGCTTCTACTTGATCACGAGCAAAATCAAACGCCCGATGGAAGGTTACTTCCAAACCATCAGCCACATCCAACAACTGTTTTAAAACTTCCTCATCAATGGTCTGTTTAACCGTTAATGCACCAATCACAATCCCATTTGCTCCAACTTTCTTAATTAACTCTATATCTGCTTTCATTGTATCTAAATCATGTTTATTATATACGAACGATTGACTATGTGGACGAACCATTACATTCATAGGAATGTTTACAGCTTCTACCGCATTTTTTAGTAAACCAAAGCTAGGTGTTAAGCCAATTTCAGCCATTGCAGGACTAAGTTCAATCCGATCCGCTCCATACCGATCTGCCTCAATCACATCTGTTAAATTCGTTGCAATTACTTCTAAAAGCATGAATATTCCTCTCCTTTACATACTCTACCCTCATCCTACCTGATGGGAGCACCTTTTAATAGACCAAAAAGATGCAAAGTATCCATTATACATTGCTTCCACAGCTAACGATATGACGAAATACATACAATTCTTGTTAAAGGGTGGAGACTTATTATCTGATCATTATTTTGAAATTTATACTTCACCACAAGTTCATAGAAGGGAAGATATGTATTATGGATTAGGTTGGAGAATTTCTACAGAGGAGAAAGATACTTATTTCTTTCATGGGGGAGAAACTCCTGATTCACGCACTGAGCTTTTGGTAAACCCCAAAAAGAATTATGGATTCATACTGCTGACAAATAAGAACAACTTTTCTGAAGTTCTACAAACAGTCCATATTAGGGAAGGTATTAAAACAATTATAGAAGACGGTAAGTTTTCTGAAGTCCCGGCGGCAAGTCATCAGATGCAATGGATGACATTAATTGTGACTATCTTATTGACTTTATTTTCTATATGGAATCTATTCCATTTGAAGAAGAAAAACATCGTACGAGTAAAATTATGGAGTGTGGTTGGTTTAACGTCCATTATTTTTTCAATTGCTTTAATCCCAACATTAATCTATTTATTTGGTTCACCTTGGCATACTATTTACTATTATGCACCTGATACAGCTTTTTTAATTAAGTGTCTAGTAGGTGTACTGGCTGGTAATGGGTTTTAATTATTTTTCATTATTATCTTAAAAACGAAGAGGAAAAATGACTTAAAGAATAGTGCGGATGGAGAGAAAACTTGTTTTTAACAGCATAGCTAGTCTTCCAACAACGGCGCTTTTATAAAGTAACTAAAGCCATATTTCTCACTTACAACACCGAGAAATTCAGCTTTTTATTTTTGGGTTTTCCAAAAATTTTAAATATGATTTCCTGATGTCACCAAATGTAAAGAGAGTTTATCAGCTAAATGTGCAACATAGAACTTTAAAATAGGTGCAAATTAACTTCTAAAGTAACAGAAGTACCCTTATATAAATATTCCAATTGATGCGAGAGTAAGCAGGCGCTAACTATTCATAATCCCCAGTCGTATAAAAGATATTCCACAACAGAGAGTAGAATCAATAAACCACCATACCCTATTGAAAATAATCTTACTTTAGCTAACTGATTTTTGTTCCCCTTAAAAGTTGACTCATTATAGCCTACAATCACAACGAGTAATTTCATTTTCCAAAATGAACCACCCCAATAACATGAAAATGCAACTGATTAATACAAAAATCTGGAATAAATCCCATTCCCATCTCCTTTTTTAATGATTTAAATATACAAACATAGTGTGCTATTTTAAGTTATCAATCTATTAAAAAACACTTATTTTCTCATTTTATTTGCTCTATTCCATCATATATGGTTAAATAGCCTGTAAATAGTTTCATATTATAAATTCGCTAGGGGAGCAATTTTATTGCTGAGAAAGGAAACTTGACCCTTTGAACCTGATCTAGTTTACACTAGCGTAGGGAAGTGATGACTTGCAACAGATTAACAAGCTAGTCAAGCATGCACTCCCATTCTTTACACGCGTTGAATGGGATTTTTTTATGGCTTTTGCTTCATTTCATCAAAGAGCTAAGTAATCTTTCCTCATAATGCAAAGGTGAGTTGTTTTCATAACCTCTCTAGCATTAAAATAATAACATGGAAGAGGAGAATTAAACGTGCAACCATTATTTACAGACCGTTTATGGAAAAAGGTGGAGCCCATTTGGAAGTCATATTTGGAACACCCGTTTGTGAAGGGAATAGGAGAAGGTTGGCTAGACAAAGAAAAGTTTAAACATTGGATGAAGCAAGATTATGTTTATTTAATCGAATATTCTCGCCTGTTTGCACTAGGTAGTGCAAAGGCAAATGATTTAACAACCATGACAACCTTTGCCAATCTATTACACGGCACGTTACATATGGAAATGGATTTGCACCGTAACTATGCAAATAAATTCAGTATTTCTAACCAAGAGTTAGAAAAAACAGCAGCGGCTGCGACAACGACTGCATACACAAGTTATATGCTAAATGTCTCTCAACGAGGTGGCATAGAAAATACAATCGCTGCTGTTCTCGCATGTGCTTGGAGCTACAACTATATAGGGAAAATACTAGCAACATGGCCAAACGCATTGGAACATGAATTTTATGGAAATTGGATACAAATGTATTCCTCAGATGAATTCACAGCACTTGCTAACGACTGCATTGATTTAATAAATGCCATTGCTAAAGATAAACCAGAGCATGAGTTGGCTATATTAGAAGATATCGTTGTCAAGACAAGTTACTTTGAGTATATGTTCTGGGATATGGCAGAAAATCAAGCAATGTGGCCAATCCCATCCACAGCATTAGTTTAAATGTGCATGGCATTCCATTACTATATATTTTATCAAATTAATAGAACAAAGGCGCAGAGCGTCCGGTTAGCAACGTAGTGACTGGAACAAATCAACTAAAGTTTTAGGAATCATGGTGAGGCACGTACCGATGATGACTTATCGGAAGGCGATTTCGTGAAGTCCCCTAGTTGCTGGGCTCATGCGCCGGATGTGGCTATTCCGTTAAGACCGTATCCCCAAAGCAACAATTTTTATTCTTTCTTATCTTTTAAGGGAAAAACTCCCTGCATATTTCTATTTGAGAAGGGAGTTTTTCTGCTTTCGGATATACATTTATTCTTGATATATATATTCCTCTAATGTCAGGTCATTCTTTATGATTTCTTGAGCGGCTTTCTTACCTACATAACGAATATGCCATGGTTCATATTGATATTGTGTAATTTCTTCTTTTCCCTTTGGAAAGCGAATGATAAATCCATATTCAGCTGCATTCTTTGCCAACCATTTACCTTCATCTGTATTGCCAAAATCCTCGTTTAATTGGAAATCAACATCAGAACTAGTCACATCCATCGTTAAACCCGTTTGATGTTCACTTTCACCTGGACGAGCACTTACTTGGTTTGCTTTTGCTTCACCTAAAGATTGTACATTGGAAGCAAATACCGACGTTTGTCGATCATAGGAACGATATCCAGACTGGGCAAACAACTCCAGCCCTTCCTTATCTGCAGCTGCAAATAACTCTTCAAGCGCAGGAGCAGCAATTTTACGCATTTGTTTTTTCGGTAAATCTTCTGTAAAAGGAAAACGGACATTAGGTGTCACTAAGTCCACAGGTGTGTAGTCTGCTGGTAGGGCATTTTCCTTATTTACTAATACTAATTGTTCGTGAGGGTTTGTAGTAACATTTGTCCCACTATCTGTGGTAACAGGCTCTGCTTTAGCAGGCAATTCTTTCCCTGCTTCAAAACCACTAGATTTATCTTCAAGTAGTTGTTGAACCACTTTTGCAGTTTCTTGTTCATAGATACCAGTTAAAGGTAAATCTTTCTGCATCTGTAAGTCTGTAATTGCCCATACAGTAGCATCATCAAATTCCCCATTATCTTTTATATCGTAGCCAATATTCTTTAAAGCAAGTTGTAAAGCTTTTACATCTTTGCCACTATCTAATTTTTGCAAATCCCCTTCAGGAAGCTGTAAGCTCTGATTTGTTTCACCGTTTTTTTCAGCATTGGACTGCTTACCAGTTGATTCTTCTTTATCGTTATTCGTACATGCTGATGTAAATATAAACATAAGCAATAAAACAATAAAGGTGATGATATGTTTCCGTTTCATGATTCCCTCTCCTTCGAAACGTTCCTAAATTGAAGCATTTTAGCTTACTTCAAAATAGTTTTTCAATCCATCTACAATTGCTTCACCCACTATTTGATTATATTCCTCAGACTGGATGGTTGCTAATTCATCTGGATTACTCATAAAACCTAATTCTAACAGTATAGATGGGACATCGTTATCATTTAATACAAAATAATTGTTTTCCTTGACTCCCCGATCCCGTAATTCAATAGCTGCTGTAAGTGATTGATTAATACTCTGCGCTAACCGATGATCCTTTTCCTTAGAAAAATAAAACGTACTAAAACCACTTACACTTGGATCAGTAAATGTATTGTAATGAACACTGATAAAAGCATCTGGTGATTCTTCATTACTCATGTTTCTTCTATCTTCTAACGATACTTTTTCATCTTCTGTCCTTGTCATTATAACATTAGCTCCAGCATTTTGTAATGCTTTTTTTATCGCATCTGATGTATTCGTAATTAAATCTTTTTCATGTACAACGTTAGATTCTACGGAACCTGGATCTCTTCCGCCGTGTCCAGGATCAATCATAACCGTGTGCCCCTTTAGTGCTACAGAATCAGTTGTAGCATTTATTGTCACCTCTTTTGTTTCACTAATTGTTTTCGTCTTTCCTTTAGAGGTTTCTGCATTGTCACCTCCGCATGCAGTTAATACAATAAATAAAAAAGGAAATATAATAAACTTAAATATATTTCTTTGCATAAATCACATTCCTTTCGCTCAAGGAGAGCGTAAAATAATTTGTGTAAATGAATAAATAGAAAAAGGAAGACCTTTTCTTGTAGAATCAAGTTACCACACA